>CAVUCX010000057.1:0-24798 GCA_963739955.1 uncultured Bacteroidota bacterium
GAACTGTTTTATTAGTTGACCTTTATTAGAACCGAGCACTTTCCTTACTCCTACTTCTTTGGAGCGGGTTATCGAGCGGGCTGTGGAAAGATTCATAAAATTAATGCAGGCAATAAATAGAATAAACACCGCGACAATGGAAAATATATAAACATATTTTATGTCCCCATTCGGTTCTATCTCATTACTTAAATGAGAATGTAGATGTATCGATGTTAACGGTTGTAAATAAAATTCATAGGCGTTACCCTTGTTTTTCCAATCATCAAAGGAAAGGCCTAAAGCCTGGTATATTTGGGGCCCGGCATACTTTCGGATTAATGCCGGCATCTTTGCCTGAAGCTCGGAAACTTTTGTTCCTTTTTTAAGAACAAGGTACGTATAGAAGCTGTTATTTACCCAGAAATTGCTTTTCCCGGCTTCAATACTTGCCATCGAAGCAAACATATCATAATGGAAATGAGAATTTGGAAGACAATCCCTGATCACACCGGCTACTTTGTAGGGAGTACCGTCTTCAAAATTCATTATTTTTCCAATGGGATTTTCGTTGTCGAAATATTTTTTCGCCAAGGATTCCGTGATTACTACAGTGTGAGGCTGATTAAGAGCTGTTTGCGGGTTTCCTTCAATAAAAGGAATCGTGAATACATCGAAAATAGTAGAATCGGCCCAGTAAAACCTCGATTCAACGAATACATTATTTTTGTATCTTATCAGCATGTTCGTTGAAGGGAGAAACCTTGTATACTGAACAACTTCCGGGAAATCATGAACTAAAGTTATTCCTGCCGGTGCGGGAGAAACCGCCATATTAATTTCCCGTCCTTGCAAAACCGCTCTTGTAACAAGACGATATGTCCGATCTGCTTTTACATTATACTTATCATAGCTGAGTTCATCATTTACATAAAGCAGAATCAATATACATGCGGCTATTCCAATCGCCAACCCGGATATATTAATAAATGAATATCCTTTGTACTTCAACAGATTTCTAAAAGCTATTTTTAAATAATTTTTAATCATAGCGTTTCCGATTACTTATTTAAAGATTAACGTTCGAACCGATGCCGGTTAATATTATTTTTTAATTCATTATTACTATCACTCATAATGCAGCGAATCAACAGGATTTGCAGTTGCGGCTTTTATGGCTTTAAAGCTTACGGTAAGCAGCGCGGTAATAAGGGCAATGCTTCCCGCAATAATAAAAAACCACCAGCTTATGTTTATTCTGTACGCAAAATCATGTAGCCATTTATTCATAAAGTAAAAGGCAACAGGCCATGCAATTATATTTGCGATAATAATCCACTTAATGAATTCCTTAGAGAGCATTAAAAAGATTGACGGCACTGATGCTCCCAATACTTTTCTTACGCCTATTTCCTTTGTGCGCTGTTCGGTGAGGAATGTGACTAATCCGAATAACCCGAGACATGCCACAATAATTGCTAGGGATGCAAATGTTAAAGCTATAATCCCGACCCGCTGATCGGCTTTATAAACTTCAGTGAATGAGTCGTCTAAAAACTTATAGCTAAAAGGCATTCCCGGTGCCATTTTCTTCCACTTATTCTCAGCTTCTTTTATTACAAACGGAATTTTGGCCGAACTAATTTTGAATGATACAAGTCCAGAACTTCTTTTTAGAACAAAACAAAGCGGGCCTATTTCCTGATGAAATGATTCGAAATGAAAATTCTTTACCACGCCGATTATATTATATTTAACAACTCTTCCCCCGCCGACCCATGTATATATAGCTTTATTAAGCGGGTTGTTATAATCCAATTGTTTTACAGCCGCTTCATTAAGAATAATTGCCGTAGAATCAGAAACAAAATCACGGGAAAAGTTTCTTCCTTCAAGTAATTTTATCCCGAGTGTTTTTAAATAATCGTAATCAACATCCCATCGCTGCATTGTAATACCGCTTGCAGAAACCATAGCGGCCTCTTTATAAAATGCGCTGAAGTTCCTCGAAGAAGGTATCGGAAGAAAAGCGGACTTTGTTCCGGAAATTACCCCAGGAACGTTGAGCATTTCATTCTTAAATGCATCGATATTATTTCCTAGAGCGTAGGAATCATTTATAATCAGTACATGATCTTTTTGATAACCAAGATTTTCATTTTGTATATAATTAAGCTGCTTGTAAATTATAAACGTCCCGGTTATTAGAACAATTGATATTGCAAATTGAAACACAACAAGTACGCTTCGCAAGCCACCGCTTTTACTGCCCGTTGATAACTTACCTTTTATTACTGTCGCTGGACTAAAGTGTGAAAGGAAGAATGCCGGGTAGCTTCCGGCTGCAATGCCAACTACAAAAGGAAGAAGAAGTATAAATAATAGGAATGAGAAGGAATAAAAATCACTTATGCTTAAATCTTTTCCGGATATATTGTTAAAATAATGCAAAACATTTGCAGCAATAATTACGGCTAAAACAACAGCTACCAGCGCAGTTAATACCGATTCGGTAAGAAACTGGAAAACAAGACTTTTACGCTGGGTGCCCAGTACTTTTCTTATCCCAACTTCCCTTGCCCTGTTTGCCGAACGCGCAGTTGTAAGATTTAAGAAATTTATACAAGCAATAAGCAGAATGAATAACGCAATTGCAGAAAATATGTAAACATATTCTATTGTACCTGAGGGACTTAATTCCTGAATACGTTTTGAGTAAAGATGAATATCTGTTAAAGGAATAAGTGTGTATTGAATTTTGTTTCCGGCTTTTTCAAATTCTGCTTTACTGTTTATCTGCAGATGTTTTTTGGCGTAAGGGAAAACATATTTTTCGGTAAATGAGCTAAAATTCTTTTCGAACTCTTTATAATCCGTTCCGGCTTTTAACAACAGGTAAGTATGAAAATTCGATGCGACATAGTTTCCCCAATCATAATGCAGATTTTTCATCGGGAAAAGGAAATCAAATCTAAAATGAGAATTCTCCGGCATATCGCGGATAACCGCGGTAACCTTGTACAGCGTTCCGCCGTTATCATCTGTTTCAATAAATTTTCCGACGGCTTTATCAGTACCGAAATATTTTTGAGCTATCGATTCGGTTATTATAACAGTATTCGGTTCATTCAAAGCTTTATCGGTACTGCCGGAAACAACCGGGAAAGTAAATACCTTGAAGAATGTGGAATCTACGTATGCTGTTTTTTGTTCGGTATTAAATTCATGGCCTTTTTTAACAAGTTTTTTTCCTCCCCAATTATAAATGCGGGTATATTCTTCAACTTGAGGATAATCTTGTTTAAGATCCGGTCCCATCATATCCGGACATACAGGTATATGCAGTTCAGTAGCCCCGAATTTTAAATCAGTGTTGATACGGAATATACGATCGGCATTTTTATTAAATCTATCATAACTTAATTCGTTCTGAACATATAAAATTATCAGCAAGCAGCTTGCTATACCGATAGCCAAACCGAATATATTAATAAATGAATAGGCTTTATGTTTTATAAGGTTTCTAAATGCTATTTTTAAGTAGTTCCTTATCATAATGCACCCCGTTATTCGTATTTTAATGAATTTATGGGATTTGCCGTAGCGGCTTTAATAGCCTGATAACTTACCGTAGCTAAAGCTATTGCCAGCGCTATTGCGCCTGCTAAAATGAAAACACTCCAATTTAAGTTTACCCTGTATGCAAAATTTTTAAGCCAGTTGTTCATTACGAAATAAGCTACAGGCCAGGCGATAATATTTGCAAGTATTACCCACCCTGTAAATTCTTTAGACAATAGCATTACAATTTCAGTTACTGAAGCGCCAACAACTTTTCTTATTCCTATTTCTTTTGTCCTCTGCTCTGTAACAAAGGCAGCCAAACCGAATAGACCGAGGCATGCTATGAACAAAGCAATAGTAGAAAATACCGTAGTTATAAGTCCGGTCTTTTCTTCCGTTTCATATAACCTTGCTAAATTTTGATCGAGAAAGTTATAGCTAAATCTTTCATTACCTGTAAATTGATGCCAGGTTTTTTCAATTGCGTTAATCGTCTGCTTCAAGCTAGATGACGCGACTCTAATTGTTAATACATTTCCGGGCTGCCTTACCTGACTTAAATGAAGCACTAGCGGCCTTATTTTTTGATGCAAGGATTCATAATTAAAATTATCGATAACACCGATTATATTATATGACTTGTCTTCTCCTTTAAGCCCGATTTTATTTAAAGTTTTTCCGATGAGGTCTTTAGCCAGACATTCTCTAGCTCCCGCTTCATTTATTAAAACCGCCGCCGTATCCGAAGGAAAATACTTTGAGAAAAAGCGCCCTGATTTTAGTTTTATCTGGTATGTTTTCAAGAAATCATAATCAACATCCAGGTACTGGAATGAAATAATGTCGCTCCCAGATTTTTTGTTATAAAGATACCCGTTACCCGGTATGCCTGCCTGGAACATAACCGATGAGTTTGTAAGCGAATTAATGTTTGGATTTTTTGAAAGCTCGTTTTTAAATGCGTCAATATTATTTCCGAGAGCACCCGCATTATTAACCGTAATAAGATGTTCTTTATTAAAGCCGAGGTTTTTATTCATTACAAAATTAAGCTGGTTCTTAATAATTATGGTTCCGATAATCAGAGTTATTGAAATTGAAAATTGAAGTATTACAAGAGCGTTTCTCAGCAAATGTTTTTTATTAGATTTTCCCGATGCCGGTTTTAAAATATGGCTCGGTTGAAATGATGATAAATAAAATGCAGGGTAGCTTCCGGCAAGAGTACCTATGATTAAAACAAAAAGTATTAATGCAGGTATCGTATAAGGATTTAAGAAATATTCTATAGTCAAATCCCGGCCTACGAACTTACCAAACATCGGCAGAGTTATTTGTAGAAGTAAAACAGCTACAAACACGGCAATAAAGCTCATAAAAACCGACTCAGTAATAAACTGTAATATCAATTTAAATTTGTTTGATCCTAGGGTTTTTCTTATGCCAACTTCCTTGCCGCGCTTTTCTGACCTAGCTGTGGCAAGATTCATAAAATTTATAATAGCTATTAAAAGAATAAATACCGCAACAGCCGAGAAGATATAAATGTAAGCAATATCGCTGCTGTCTATACTACCCCATTCGGTATTAAGGTCTATATTGTAATCCCGTTGAGAATACAAGTGAATGGACGTTAAAGGCTGAAGAAGGAAGTCGTAACTGTTTCCTTCTGCAAAAAAGTTTTTAAGTGGCACTCCGAGAACTGCTTCAGCTTGCGGACCGACGTAATTTATAACTGTCTGCTTCATTTTTTTATCAAATTCGCGGGGGTCGGTTCCTTTTTTAAGGACAATGTATGTTGTATACCAAAGATCCAGCCAGTAGTTGCTTTGCGAAATCGGATAAGTCGACATTGATAAAAGGAAGTCGCATCTAAAATGAGAATTCTTAGGATAATCTTTCATTACACCGGTTATTAAATAAGAATCTTTACCGTCAGCGATAAATGATTTACCTACAGGGTTTTCATTTCCAAAATATTTTTTAGACATTGTTTCCGTTAAAACTATTGAATTCGGATGAACAAGCGCTGTCTTTCGGTTGCCGTAAACAAAAGGGAAAGAAAAAACTTCAAAGTAAGTTGAATCGGCAGTATAAAACTTCCACTCTTTAAATTCTTTATCATTGTATCTCAGCTTATGCGCACCGAAATATCCGATCCTAGTATAATTAAGTACTTCTGGAAATTCATGGAGAAGAGTTGCGCCAGTAGGAGCTCCACTCTTTGAGTTGCTCGTTTCAATATTATTGATATTAGAGTGCACATACACGCGGTAAATCTGATCGGCATTTTTAAGATACCTGTCGTAGCTAAATTCATAAATAATAAAAAGCGATAAAGTAACAAAACATGTAATTCCAACTGCCAGCCCGGTTATATTTATAAATGAAAAGACTTTGTCTCGTTTCATATTTCTAATTGCAATCAGTACATTATTTTTTAACATTTAGTTTCCCATTTAATTTATACTAAACATTCAGTCACATTAATATTATGTTTTATTCAGTTCAATTATCCAAGATTTATTCTTTTTCCTTTGCTAAAGATTTTAACGCTCGATCCATCCGTCCTTTAATTTCAGAATTCTGTTCCCGTATTCTGCATTTTTTTCGGAGTGAGTAACTTGAATTATTGTAGTTCCTTCTTCATTTAATTTTTTAAGCAAATCCATAATATCTTTACCCTGATCCGAATGCAGGTTGCCTGTTGGTTCATCTGCCAATAATAATTTTGGTCTCGCAATTAACGCACGCGCTATTGCAACAAGCTGCTGCTGCCCGCCCGAAAGCTGGTTGGGAAATAAGTCTTTCTTCGCTACCATGTTGAAACGGTCAAGCATATCCGCCACCATTCCTTTGCGTTCAGATGATTTTATCTTCTGGTACAACAGCGGAGTTTCCAAATTCTCCAACACGGTTAATTCATCAATTAAATGATACTGCTGGAATACAAAACCTATATATGTTTTGTGAAGCTCCGAAAGTTTTTTCTCTTTCATTTCATGAACTGGTTCATTATAAAAGTAGTATTCGCCTTCGGATGGAGTATCGAGCATCCCGATAATATTTAACAATGTTGATTTACCCGCTCCCGAAGGTCCCATGATTGAAACAAATTCGCCTTCACTAATTTCGAGACTGATATTTCTCAAAACGTAAGTTTTAATGATTTTGTTGCTGTAGTATTTTTCTATATTGTGTAGTTTTATCATTTTTTCTCCCTTTGTGTCTTTGAGCTTTCTGCCAAAGGTATCGCTTTGCGAGCGGTAAATTTTAGCCGTTAGGACCCTAAGACGATAATAATTTTAAACATGAAAATGTTCCTTGTAATTTTCAGTAACCACATGCCCGTCGAACAGATGAATTATTCTGTGCGCAAACTCGGAATCGTGCGGTGAGTGAGTTACCATTAAAATTGTAGTACCCTCTTCGTTTAACTGAGTAAGTATGTTCATTACCTCTTCCCCGTTTGCCGAATCAAGATTACCGGTCGGCTCATCGGCAAGTATTAATTTCGGCTTAGCCACAACCGCTCTTGAAACCGCAACACGCTGCTGCTGACCACCAGATAACTGCTGCGGGAAATGATCTTTACGATGCATTATTTGCATTCTTTCCAGAACTTCGTCCACCATTTTCTTACGATCACTTGCAGATGTTCCCAGATAAAGAAGAGGCAGTTCCACATTTTCATAAACAGTCAGTTCGTCAATCAAATTAAAACTCTGGAACACGAAACCGATATTGGCCTTTCTCATGGAAGCTCTTTGTCGTTCGGAATATTTAGAGACTTCCTGATTCAGGAAATAATATTCGCCTCCGCTCGGGTTGTCGAGCAAACCGAAAATATTAAGTAGCGTAGATTTACCGCATCCTGAAGGTCCCATAATTGCAACAAATTCTTTTTCGTTAATTTCGATATTAACATTATCCAGGGCGATCGTTTCAACCTCTTCGGTTGTGTAAAGTTTTTGAAGGTTGTTTGTTCTGATCATTTTTCTCTCCGTTGTTTATAATTAATTCTCTGCGTCTCAACGTCTTTGAGGTAGACGTTTAACCGCAAAGCCGTTAAGCAAATATTTATTTAATTACTAATTTATCCACATCGCCAAAATTATCGTAGGAAGAAGTTACCACTTTGTCACCTGGTTTTAATCCGCTCAGCACTTCAAAGTAATCAGGATTTTGCCTTCCTAGACTTATATTTCTCTTGACTGCTTCGCTTCCGGACTTGTTAAGAACGAATACCCACTGTCCGCCCGTCTTCTGGTAAAATCCGCCGCGGGCCAGCAGCAAAGCTTTTGTGCGGTCGCTTAACTGCAATCTAATCTGCAGAGTTTGGCCTCTTCTTATTCCTTCAGGCGTGCTGCCGTCAAAATCCATATCTACTTCAAACTTTCCGCTCTTTACTTCCGGATATACT
Source organism: uncultured Bacteroidota bacterium (assembly GCA_963739955.1). Taxonomy (GTDB): domain Bacteria; phylum Bacteroidota; class Ignavibacteria; order Ignavibacteriales; family Ignavibacteriaceae; genus FEN-1297. The sequence continues at coordinate 7,967 of CAVUCX010000057.1, forward strand.
TTTTTAATTATCAATTTATATTCTTTACCGTCTATATCCGCAGTTGCATGAAGATCCTTACTTACCCTCGCAATATAAAATTCGTCAATTTCGGCTCTTACTTTGTAACCGTCCAGGGCATCGATCTGTCCGATCTGATCCCCCGGTGATTTGGATTGCCCGGTTTCGGCATTCAATGAAGTTAATTGACCGTCAATGGGGGCCTTAACTGTTAGGTTGTCTATATTTTCTCTTATCAATTCAAGGTTTGTCTGAAGCCTTTTTATTGATTCCTCTATTTGACCGAGTTGGATTTTTTTGGAGATTGAATCTTGTTTAAAATTTTGCCGCGCTAATTTAGATTGTTCTTCATCATGTAAATATTTATCTCTGGCCTGTTCAAATTCCTGTTGGGAAATAAGTTTCTTTTCCCACATCTTTTCTTCCCGGTCATATATTTGTTTTGAATTTATTAGACTGTAATTGGCGTCGACAAGTTGAGTCTGAAGACTTATGCTGTTCTGTTCGATTTGAAGTCTTGTATTTCTTGCTTCATTTATCTGCTGATAGGTAAACGTCTCCTGCTGAAGCGCGTTAAGCTGCACGTTTGTATTGGAAAGTTTCAGGATCTTATCACCCTTGTGAACCATTGCCCCTTCCTCCAGAAAAATTTTTTCAACCGCGCCGCCGAGTATCGCATCAAGATAAAATGTTGTGCGAGGCAGAACCGTTCCGGTAACCGGTATAAATTCCTGAAAGTCCCCCTCATAAACTGTCGAGACAGTTATTTTATCCGACTCAACGTTAAGTTTTGATCCGGTATCGGTGAGAATCATTGCAATTAAAAATAAAAATAATACCGTACCGATGGAATATAACCAGAATTTAGGTTTTTTATAAGCAGGTTTTTTTTCGATTTTTCTGTCCACGTCAACACCAAAATTTAAGATAAATAATTGAATAATTACTGTAAGTATTTTACTTAGCGGTATTTTAACAATTAGTGTGCCTCAAATACTCGGTTTTCATGTTAAAATCATACTTCAGTGATGAGTTCCATGCCGGATTATAAAACGGACGAAAAACAAAAATATATTTACACCACTATATGATAAGCGGTTTAGGGAAAAATATTTATTGATTTTAATCTAATAAAAACTAATGTTAGTATTGTTCGCTGGCGGACGATATTGTCCGCTATCGGACAGTTGATAAATTTGATCACCTGATAACAATTATAATACGCAACGATTATAGGGGAATGAAAATTGAGCCGTTATAAACTGAATTTATAGCTGTTATATTTTTCTTAACAATTCATTTATTCAAATATGAATTTAAAATCAGGGAAAGTACTTATTGTAGATGATGATGAAGACGTTTTGTTCTCGGCAAGACTTCTTTTAAAACAGCATTATCCAATTGTAAGAATAGAAAAAAATCCGGAACAAATTCCTTCAATATTAAAAGACGAACAGTACGATATAATTCTGCTTGATATGAATTTTTCCGGAAACGCCACAAGCGGCAGCGAAGGTTTTAACTGGCTGAAAAAAATACTGGAGATAGATCCTCAGGCCGTTGTTATTCTTATCACCGCCTTCGGAACCATTGAGATGGCAGTTAAAGCTATTAAGGACGGGGCGACAGATTTTGTATTAAAGCCCTGGCAAAATGAAAAACTTCTGGCAACCGTATCTTCAGCAATGAAACTGAGCCAGTCGAAACAAAAAATTGATAATTTGATATCAAGACAAAAACAATTAAGCGAAGATATTGATCAGCATTTTCACGATATAATCGGTATCTCTGATGAAATACAGGCAGTTTTCAATACAATTCAAAAAGTCGCAAAAACAGATGCAAATATTCTGATTCTCGGAGAAAACGGAACCGGAAAAGAACTTGTCGCGAGAGCTATACATCGGCAGTCGACTAGAACCAACGAAATTTTTTTGAATGTCGATATGGGGGCCATAAGCGAATCTCTTTTTGAAAGCGAACTTTTCGGTTATATGAAAGGTGCATTTACAGACGCGAAGGAAGATAAAGCCGGTCGCTTTGAGATTGCTTCTGGAGGAACTTTGTTTTTGGATGAAATTGGAAACCTCCCTCCTAATTTGCAAATGAAACTTTTAACGGCTCTTCAGAACAGACAGGTAACCAGACTCGGTTCGAATAAACCCAGGCCAGTCGATATAAGACTGATTTGTGCAACAAACAGACCCCTGGAAGAATTACAAACTGAAAAACATTTCAGACAGGATTTATTATACCGTATAAATACAGTTGAGATCAGAATTCCGCCGCTGAGAAAACGGCTTGAAGACATACCTCTTCTCGTTAAGCATTTTATCAACATATATTGTAAAAAATACAACAAGACAATTAAAGAAATCAGCCCAGCAGCTTTAACCAGACTGGAAAGATACCACTGGCCGGGCAATATTCGGGAGCTTCAGCATATGGTTGAAAGAGTAGTTATTATGAACGAAGAACAGGTACTTCAGCCGGATGATTTTTATTTCTCGGCGCAGGATATAAAAGCGGACAACATTACGCTGAATAACTACGATATCGAAGAAGTCGAAAAAATGCTTATCATAAAATCTATTGATAAATACAACGGCAACCTCACCAAGGCTGCCAAAGAACTCGGACTAACTAGAGCTTCTCTTTATAGAAGACTGGAAAAATATGGTTTATAAAAGATTCAGCATCATTGTGACTGCTAGAATTATTGTACTGGCAATTACCATATTTTTATTTTTTACTCTGGTGAGGAAAATATCATTTGACGTTACCGTAGTAATCGTATTCATATTGATTTTGTACCAGGTTTATTCATTAATCTCATACGTAAAGATTACAAACAGAGAGCTTGCACGTTTCTTCAGCTCAATTAAATATTCGGATTTTACTCAGAGTTTCAGAACAAATCTAACCGGAACGGGGTTTGAAGAATTAAACAATTCTTTTACGGAGGTAATCAACGATTTTAAAAGTACAAGAAAAGAAAAAGAAGAAAACTTCAGATATCTGCAGACAATAATTCAGCACATCAATGTAGGTATTCTGGCATACACACTCGACGGCAATATTGAACTAATTAACAATGCTACAAAAAAACTACTTCGCATCCAGGCCCTCAGAAATATATTGGAACTTGAAACAAAAAGTAAAAAATTAGTGGACGCACTGAAAAAGGTAAGAGCCGGGGAAAAAATCCTAATTAAAGTAGCGGATAATCATGAACTTCTGCAGATTGCCATTTACGGCGCAGAATTCAAGATGAGAGATAAGCATATTATCCTGGTCTCGTTGAATAATATTCAAAGCGAACTGGAAGAAAAAGAAATGGAAGCTTGGCAGAACTTAATCCGTGTTCTTACCCACGAAATAATGAACTCTATTACACCCATCGTTTCTCTCTCAGCTACAGTGAATAATATGCTTGAAGATACCGGCGATGCCTTATCTGAAGATAGTGTGGACGACATTAAAAATGCCCTTAATACAATTGAAAAGCGAAGCAAAGGATTAATTCATTTTGTGGACGATTACAGAAATTTAAACCGGGTACCGGCTCCTAATTTTCAGATATTTAAAATTTCTAATCTTTTTGAAAGAATAAACAGCTTAATGCACAAGCAGATTACCGCAAAAAATATTTCGTTCGTGCATAATGTTGATCCATTTAACCTTGAGATAACCGCCGACCCCGATTTAATTGAGCAGGTTTTAATTAACCTTATTTTAAACTCGATGAACGCAAAATATAATAACGCGGAACCGTTAATTAAATTATTGGGGAAGCTGGATAATAAAGGTTATACCGTAATCCAGGTCATCGATAACGGGAACGGAATACCGGAAGAACTGCACGACAAAATATTCATTCCGTTTTTTACTACAAGACAGGAAGGCTCCGGAATAGGTTTGAGCCTTTCCAAACAAATTATGCGAGCTCATAAAAGCAGCATATCGGTCAGTTCGGTTCCAGATCAGGAAACCGTGTTTACGCTAAGATTTTAAAATCCTTTATAAATTTATAAATATTCAGAATACATATTGCTATAAATATAAAAAGGGCTGCTCCAAAATTAAATTTTGCTTCACTTCCATTGAGTCTTAGTAAATTTGCTACAATTGTAAATATCTGACTTAAATAGATTTCAATATCAAGTTCAAAATAATTTAAGACTCAGGGTCACATAAATAATTTTTGAAACAGTCCGTTGATAACGTAAAACAGTTGACACTAATTATAATTTATTTAACAGAGAACTTATAAATAGTAGTTGTGCTGTATGTGCTTCCGGGATTCAGAACCGTTGACGGAAATTTCGGTTCGTTCGGAGAATCAGGAAAATGCTGCGTTTCCAGACAGAATCCGTAATGTTTCTCATATTTCTTACCGTCTTTCCCTGTTAAGCTTCCGTCCAGGAAATTTCCGGTATAAAATTGAACTCCCGGTTGATCCGTCAGTACTTCCATTACCCTTTTACTGGCCGGGTCGTAAACTTTTGCGGCTAACCTTATTCCGGTATTCGGATCGTTCAATACAAAATTATGATCGTATCCGCCCGGAACTTTATCAATTCTTGAACCTATTACTTCCGGTTTTCTAAAATCAAAGGGTGTTCCCGCAACATCTTTTATTTCCCCGGTCGGAATTAATTTCGAATTAACAGGAGTATATTTATCGGCATTAAGCATTAACTCTTCATTAAGAATATTTCCATTGCCCTGGCCGGAAAGATTAAAGTAGCTGTGGTGGGTTAAGTTAATAACTGTAGGTTTATCTGTCGTTGCTTCATAATGAAGTTTGAGTTCGTTATTATTTGTTAAGGTGTATGTAACCGTAACATTTAAATTCCCGGGAAATCCTTGTTCACCGTCTTTGCTTAAATAAGTAAGTTTTACGGCCGGACCATCGTCGGTAGAAAGTGTATCCGCGTTCCAGACTACTTTATCGAAGCCTTTGATGCCTCCGTGGAGAGTATTCGGTCCATCGTTTAACGGCAGCTGATATGTCTTCCCGTCAAGTTTAAACTTTCCGTTTGCAATGCGGTTACCGTAACGACCGATTAATCCGCCGAAATATGGACAATTTTTCACATAATATTCGGAAGTGTATCCGCCTAGGCTATCGAATCCCAAAACTACGTCGTCAAAATTGCCGTTTGTATCGGGGGCATAAAGCGAAGTTAATATTCCGCCGTAATTAGTAATTGTCGCTTTCATTCCGTTTTTATTTTCAAGCGTATAAAGATAAATATCCTTATTATCAATTTTGCCCCATAATTCTTTTTTCATTTCTTCCTTGTTCATTTTTTCTCCTTTATTTTGGGAAGAGTTGGAACAGCCGGTTAAAAACACCGTTACAAATATAAAAAATATTGTCCCGATTAGAGCTGTCTTATTGAAATTTTCATTTTTCATAGCAACCTCTTTTTAGAAATTATGAATAGAATCATACAATTAAAAAAATTATAACTAATAATGGAAACCTCGAAATAAATATTTTTGTATTATTCGGGAGTAAGTAATTTCTACGAACAATTTAAAAATATAAAAATATTTCTTATTCAAATTCTAATTTAGCTTAAATATTTTATTTAGAAAATTAAAAACATAATCAAATGTTCTATCGAACCACGGATGAAACAGCCAAAATGTATGAATCGTGCCCGGAAGCATATGTTTCTCCGTATAAATATGATATGCCTTCATCATATGCATCACAGAATCTCTGCCTGCATGAAATCTGGATACGGAGCTATTAATGAATAGCATAGGTACAGTATATTGACTAATATAATTTATTGGTGAAGCTTCACGCCAAACTTGCGGATTTTCAGAGATAGTAGCTCCCAGCCATTTTCTGCCCGGTGACGGTTTGGCGAGATTTGTATCATGACCGCTTTCGGCCGGAGTAGTAAAGTCCAGTATACCGTCAATATCAATAACAGCTTCAACATTGCCTGAATGTCCGAGGCTTCCTTTTGAGCCTTCAAATTTTTTCAATCCGTTAGTTGTACCCATAAATGCTGCGAGATGTCCGCCGCTTGAGCATCCGTATACACCAATTTTATTCGAGTCGATTCCGTATTTGTTCGAGTTTGCCCTCAGCCATCTTACTGCAGCTCTTAAATCATAAATAGAAGCGGGGAATTTGGCTTCGGGAGAAACTCTGTACTCTACAGCAGCGGCAATATATCCTCTTGCGGCAAGTTTTATTGCCATAGGATAAGTCATACCCCTGTTACCGGATGCCCAGCCGCCGCCGTGGATCATTAAAACGACGGGATATTTTTTCAAGTTTTTATTAAACGGCAGAAACAAATCGAGATGCAGTTCGCGGCTGCCGTAATTAACATATACTAAATTTTTCTTTTCGATAACGCCTTTTGTAAGCTTGGATGATGCCGGAACAGCATCCGGAAATCTTTTATGCATTTTTCTAACCGCACTGTATATTGTGTAAGATGTATCGCGCGGAATTATCTGTTTCGATTTATTTTGCCGGGGAAAAATTAATTGAGCAACTGCAAAAAGTAAGAATAATATTTTCATTTAATCTGCCTGATCTTAAAAAGTCTAATAGGGATCGAATACTTATAAATTAAACATCCGAATTTCGAGCTATAAATTTGAGCTTTTTAATATTAGTACCCAATCGTTTCCGTTTTCCTTTTCCACGGGCGGATCGAATTCTTTTACAACTTTAGTTTTAATTTTTTTTATAAACCTAGAAGAACCGTTTCGCGGATTATACTAATAAGAATCAACTTCTCTTACATCATTATCATTTCACTAAAGCATTAACGTACCATGAAGTCCGTGAGGAATATTTTTAGATTATAATATTTCATCTGCTAGCGGTTAATATCTTATTTTTCAAATCTTATCCAATCAAAATCAACGTAACCTGTTTTCCTGCCGGAATCAGGGGCAAAAGAAAAAAGATCTATTCTTGCTCCCACCCATCTGCCTGCAACTGCGGTAAATTCTGTTCCTAAATCAATATATTTTATACCGTCCGTGCTGTAGAAGAACCTGCATACTGCTCCGGTATCTATGCTGACTCTTAAATAAACAACACCGTCTTTAATATTATTCGAAGCAATTTCCTTTTCTTTATTTCCCTTTGAAGATTTGGTACAGATATTCTGAATCACCTTCAATCCTTCGCGAGTTTTCTCAAGTCCTATATAAGCGTAATCTTCTCCGTATATTACCAGACCGCTGGTTTCACCATGTTGTTCGGGATTAAATTTTGTTTTTACTGTTACCTTGAATTTGGGGGCAGGTATTTTTTGTCCGAGCAGTCCGGCAAGATCCCAAAGGTTTTTATATCCTGAGGCAGGAGTTCGGGAATATAATCTCAACCAGCCTTGATGTGCAGTCAAAGAATAATTTTTAGTATTTGGATTTGCCTCCCACTGCCATTGAAGATCGAGTTTTGATGAATTAAACTCATCATTAGTTTGAGGTACTTCAACGGGGTAATTTTTTCCTTCATAGGGCTTTCTATATTGAGTTACAGGTTCTCCTATTCCGTTTTTATCAATATCAGCACCCATTTCAGGCCAATCGTTTATCCATTTCATCGGCTCGAGCAGAACAACCCTTCCGTAAGCATATCTGTCCTGAAAGTGAATGAACCATGATTGACCATTCTGAGTTTCGACCCAGGCACCCTGATGCGGTCCGTTTATATTCGTATTGCCCTGTTCAAGAACTTTTTTAACTTCATAAGGCCCGTAAACATTTTTTGAACGAAGTACTACCTGCCATCCCGGTTTAACTCCTCCGGCCGGTGCAAATATGTAATAATAACCGTTACGTTTATAAAACTTCGGTCCCTCTATTGTCGGTTCTGTTTCTCTTCCGTCGAAAACCATTTTACCGTCATCTAAAATTTTTGTCCCCTCCTTATTCAATTTATTCAGGGTTAAAATACTTTTTATTCCCGATCTGCTGTGTGCCCATGCATGCACCAGGTATACATTTCCGTCATCATCCCACAACGGACACGGATCAATCCATCCTTTTGCTTTTCTTACTAAAACCAGAGGCGACCACTTGCCTTCCGGATTTTTTGTTTTTGTCATGAATATTCCGTTGTCCGGATCGCCGTAATAAATATAATATTCACCGTTATGAAATCTTATACTCGGCGCCCAAATCCCGTTGCCATGCCGGGGTTTATTAAATTCTTTAAAAGGATATTCGGGAACGGCATGGTCTACAATTTTCCAGTTAACCAAATCTTTAGAACGAAGTACCGGCAGTCCCGGAAAATTTGAAAAGCTTGAGGAAGTTAAATAATAATATTCGCCTACCCGTATCACATCAGGATCCGAATAATCTGCAAAGATAACCGGGTTTTTATATTTATTATTTCTTTCGTCAGGTATCCACACTTTGCCGTTATTTTTAAAATTTTCTATTTTATTTTTTGAATAAGGTTGGGTGTTTTGCGCTTTAAGTTCTTGAAATGAATATATCATTAAACATATAATTGTTGCGGCGATAATTTTTTTAACAAAATGAATCTCCATTTTTTCCTAAATAATTAAAATTGTTAAATCAGGACTATCAAACTTTTTCGCTATAGTAACCGAGATTTTCTTTTGTAATTATATCGATAGGTGTTTTGATTTTACTTTGAATCTGCTCTCTCAATACAATTTTTTTGTACAAAGCATAGACCGCATCATAGCCTTGAAGTTCGGGTCTCTGGCTAATTACGAAATCAATTGAGCCTTCGGCAATTTGTTTTAAATTTTCTTCAACCAGATCATAACCGATTACAAATACCTTATTTTTATTATTCAATTTTTTTAAGCTTTTGGCCATCGCGTGTACCCAGACATTCGAAACGAAAACACCGCGTAAATCCTTTATATCGCCTATTATCTTCCCGGCAATAGCTTGAAATTCATCGGGATTATTACTGTTCACTTCAAAGGAATTTATTCTAATCTTTTTGTCTTTCATAAACGATTTAAATCCGCGTATCCTTTCGATGATATGAAAGTCATCCGGCATTACTTTTACAATTGCCACTTCACCGTTGCCGTTAATTATCATATTCATGAGTTTTGCGGCCAAAACACCGCTTTCGTAGGAATCCTGGATTACGGAGGCACAATTGTTCTGACCGGGAATATCCGAATCAATAAATACGTAAGGAATGTTTTTGTTTAACTCTGATAATAGTTCCTTAGTTTTTGATTCGAGAACAGGCGCCAGAATAATTCCGTCCGGTATATCCTTCAGCATTTTTTTATAAGACATCTGAAGCGAAACTTCCGAGTATCTGCTGAAATAATATATCTTGCCCTTAATTTTATTGGGAACTAATTCGTTAAATGCTTTATCAATTCCCCTTTTATGCAATTTCCAGTAATTACAATCCTGAGAAAGCTTTGGAATAAGTACGGAAAAGTGAAATAATTTTGATAACGATAAATTCCTGGCGTAAATATTGGGCCGGTAATTTATATCTTTTATTATTTTTAGGATTTTTAATTTTGTTTCAGGCGCCACTCTTCCCCTGTTATGAATCACTCTGTCAACAGTTCCAATGGATACCTGAGCTCTTTTGGCAATTTCTCTAATGGACATTTTCTGCTTACTTTAATTAAATATGTTGAATTCATAATTAAATTTTCTTCAACAAAAATTTTTCATAATAAACCATAAAATAATAAATATTGATTTGAATTGCCTTTACCTGAACAAATGCATTATTCGATTAACTCCGAAATAGCTCAATCAGGAACAGATTTATTATTTTATTGTATTTATTGATTTTACGGAAATCAATTATTAGTTTACTATAAGTCAAAATGAAATTTAAATGTATTGTTTTTAAAATCGGCAGTCCTTAAAATATTCTATTAAAAACCGTTCTTACAGATAATTATAGCAGAACTTGAAAAACTTCCGGAAAAGTTTAAAAGAATTGAAGATAACTTTCATTGTTTCTAGAACTTGAACCTACCTGCCGGTAGGCAGGCTTAATCTTAATTTTGAGTTAATTCACGATCATGTTCCTGAATTATGAAAAAGATAATTTCAATTGCCATCGGTAAAGGCGGAGTCGGTAAGACCACAACAGCTACAAATTTAGCAACATGCCTTGCCGTAGCGGAAAAAAAAACCTTATTAATCGATTTTGATCCTTCAGGATCATGTTCGGATTGTTTCGGCTTTTCTTATGAAAGACCCGTCGGCGGAATTTTTAAAGTTTTAAGTTTTACCCGAAATATCGACCAGGTTGTTCAAAAAACGGATCTGGAAAATCTTGATTTCATCCCTTCCGATATAACTTCACCTGAAATAGAAGACAGAATGTTGAAGCTAACTAATTACAGTTATCTGTTCAATAACATTTTATCTTCCTATGAATTAGCCGAATATGAGTATATAATTATCGACTGTCCGCCATATTTAAAAGGTTTAACCACAATTGCCTTAAATGCCTCAACTTCGGTACTGATTCCAGTAAAGGCAGGCCAATATTCAATTCTTGCTTTGCGGAAAATGTTTGATTATTACAATTGGATTAAGAAAAGAAATAATCCGAATCTTAAAATCGAAGGAATCTTAAGAACAATATATGAACCGGACACAAAAGCATGGTCTTTGACTAATAATGAATTATACGATAACTATATGCCGCACCTCTTCAAAACAGTTATTCCAAAAAATATTACTTTAACCGAATCGGAGTTTTATAAAAGACCTGCCATATTATTTAACTTAAAATCCAAAGGTTCTCAAGCATATCTCAGACTGACGGAAGAAATCTTATCAAAAAATTCCGAGCAGTATAATCCTCAAAATTTTTACAATATTCCCGTCAGTATCTAAAAACATATTAAGTGTTTATTTATAAAAAACAGAAAAGCGGAATTTTACTTCCGCTTGAAATAAATTGGAGAATAGAAATTATACGTTGTAGACGGACGAAGCGGTTGTTCCGCCTTTGCCTGTCCAGTTAGTATGAAAGAATTCACCTCTGGCTTTATCTATTCTTTCATATCTGTGAGCGCCGAAATAATCTCTCTGAGCCTGTAAAAGATTCGCCGGAAGTCTCTCTGTTCTGTAGCCGTCAAAATATGAAAGAGCCGACGAAAGTGCCGGAGCAGGTATTCCGTTCATAAATGAAGCGGCAACTACTCTTCTCCATGCCTCCTGCGACGAGACAATCTTTTCCTTAAAGAACGGATCAAGAAGCAGATTATTCAGTTTCGGGTTTTTATCGAACGCTTCTTTTATTTTACCAAGGAATATGGAACGGATTATGCAGCCGCCGCGCCACATTAAAGCAACCCCGCCGTAATTCAAATTCCATTTATATTCCGCGGCTGCCGCTCTCATTAGCTCATATCCCTGGGCATAAGAAACGATCTTAGAAGCATAAAGCGCTTTACCTAGGTCATCGATAAAAGATTTTTTATCACCTTCGAATTTCGGTTGGGGTCCGGATAAAATTTTCGAAGCATTTACTCTTTCATCTTTTATAGCAGAAAGGCATCTTGCAAATACAGCTTCACCTATCATAGTCAGGGGAATGCCAAGATCTAAAGCCGTACTTGCGGTCCATTTTCCGGTGCCTTTTTGTCCCGCAGTATCGAGAATTTTTTCCACCAGAGGCTGACCGTCTTCATCCTTAAATGCAAGTATATCCGAAGTAATTTCTATCAAATAACTGTTCAGTTCGCCTTCGTTCCATTTTTTAAAAACTTCGTGCATCTCATCATCATGCATTTTCAGAAGCACTTTCATTATCTGGTATGCTTCCGTAATTAACTGCATATCTCCGTATTCAATTCCGTTGTGCACCATTTTAACAAAATGTCCCGCACCATCCTCGCCGATCCAATCGCAGCACGGTGTTCCGTCTTCAACTTTAGCTGCGATTCCCTGAAATATCGGTTTGACGGAAGGCCATGCATCGGCTGATCCGCCGGGCATAATTGATGGTCCGTGCAAGGCACCTTCTTCTCCGCCTGAAACACCAGTACCGATATATAATAGACCTTTACCTTCTAGATATTTTGTTCTTCTTGTAGTATCGGGAAAATGAGAATTTCCACCGTCGATAATTATGTCTCCTTTTTCCATCAGCGGAACAAGTTCATCTATAACAGTATCAACTGTTTTACCGGCTTGAACCATCATCATAACTTTTCTTGGTTTTTCAAGCGCATCAATTAATTCATTTACCGAATGAGCCCCGATTATATTTTTTCCTTTTGCCCTGCCGTTAACGAATTTATTTACCTTATCATTATCAATGTCGAACACAGCAACGGTAAATCCTTTGCTCTCCATATTAAGAGATAAATTTTCGCCCATTACTCCTATGCCTATTAAAGCAATATTTCCTTTTTTCACTGCATCCTCCTTTACAAATTTTAGATGTTAACCTATATAAATATTTTTCCGGAATAAATCAGTTTACTTATTTCTTCCAGTGAGGTGTATCAGGCAAATATGTATTGAATTCTTCAATCAAAGAATTTTCGTAATCGCCGGCAAAGTCTCCTTTGAAGAATCTGTCGAGGGCTTCATTGTAAAATCTTTCCCAAGATGCTTCTTCATGACCCGGATTAACAGGGTAAAACAATACTCCGTTCGATTTGGCTGCTTTCATATCGCCGGGCGCGTCTCCTATCATCAAAATTTTATTATCGTCATATTTACCTTTTGCACCGTATTTAATGTGTTCAGTTTTGGTTCCGAACTCCTGACCACAAATTATTTTGACGTGCTTATCGATCTCATGTTCCTTCCATTCTCTTTCCAAAGCTTCGCCCGGAGTTTGGGATATTACCATTGCGTCAGCCTGTCCTACTAGTTTTTCCAATGATTCTCGCATGAACGGGAACGGCGGAATATCATAAACCATATCTTCAATCGCTGCGTTAACAGCTTTGGACCATCTTAAAGCATTATCAATAAAAGGATTATTTACTTCGGCGGCATATATTTCCAATGCCGGATTACCAAGTTTTGTCTCCTTTTTAACCCAATCTCTAACCTCATTTATTTCAGCTATCTGGGCACCGCGCGCAATAACTTCTTTTCTTTCTCTCAGCAAATCGAGTACCTGTATTAAAGCGTGAAATCTGTTGCATCCTCTTGATTTGGAATAAAGATTTACGAACTCCCATGCTTCACGCGCATATTTTGAAACTTTCTGAAGGTTCCAGTGCTTGATAGTATTCGGACAAAAACATTCTTTGTGTTTTATTTCCATCGTGTCGAACGCGCAGCCATCGGAATCTATACCTATAAAAAATTCTTTTTCTGGTTTTAATTCGGTTAAAATTTTATGTGGATCGTTTATCATTTTTTATCTCTCTTTTTTTGATGATTTAATATGCTTCCGGAACATAAGCGGGAAGTTTCTTATCGGCAAAGACAGGCTTCAATCTGGCAAACCTCTGTCTTCCGTTCACCATAGGAACCGAAATCCAGTCCTCACCTATCAGTGGTTTTACATAGTTAAGGAATTCATCCGAAACATCCACTCTGTTCTTTGTAATCCATTTTTCCGGAAAGAACCTTTCCGACAAAGCCACTTTTTCGAGCGGAACTTTATCGTAAGATACATTATAAATAATTCCCGGATTTCTTAAAATAGTTGCCATCCAGCCGTTGCCGTCGTTCATGGCGATATCAACAGCTTTTTGCCCTACCTTATATGCTTCGTCGAGATCAACCGTGGACGCATAAATCATTGTATCCCGCTGATCCGTTCCCATTACCTGACCCCTAGCCGCGCCTTTGGCTTTTAGTCCTTTTGAATTTAAATAATTCACCACTGCCTGATAAACCGATACTTTACTGGATCCGAAGGATGTATGACCGAAGGCGTCTTTCACTTCCCCGATTCCTCCGACATCAAAGCCCTCGGAAATAACAACAATGCAACGACCGTCTTTATTAAGCTGATCATTTACATTGTCTGCTAATTCTTCCATTGTCACTTTTGATTCGGTTAAATAGATCTGCAGCGGTATTTCTCTCTTCGGATCCGCGAGACGGGAAGCTGCCGGAATATACCCTATCTTTCTTCCCATGGCTTGAATAACAAGAACCGGGTCCGCGGGAGAAGAACCCATATTTTCTTCATTAGCGTTTTGAATAATATGAGACCAATATCTTGCAACGCTTCCGTAACCGGGAGTATGATCAATTAGTTTAAATTCACTGTCGCCGACATCATTATCAATAGTTTTCGGTACGCCGGTTGCCACAAGATCCAATCCTTTTTCTTTCGCCAGCTCGCTGATTTTAAAAGCCGTATGCTGTGAATCGTTACCACCTATATAAAAGAGAAAACCGATATTATGAGCTTTGAATATTTCGATCACCCTTTCAAAATCTTTTTGTTGTTTGTCTTTTAATTTATAACGGCAGGTTCCTATACTTCCCGCAGCAGGTGTTATTCTTAATAATGCTATTTCATCCTCATCCTGAGCCGAAAGATCCATCAGTTCTTCCTTTAGAACGCCTTCGATTCCGTGCCAGCCTCCGTATATTTTTCCGAAAACTTGCGGAAACATTTTACATGTATCTATTATGCCTCTCAGAGAATTATTAATAACGGGAGAAGGGCCCCCTGATTGCGCAACCAATACATTTTTTATCATTTTGTACTCTCTCCCTTCTTGTTTTAAGTCTAGTTAAAACTCCGATAAAAAGTTATTTCTTTCCGTAAATGTCTGAAAGAATTTGATTTACCTCTCTTCCGGAATTACCGTCGACAACCGGATCACGACCGGAAAATACGGCATCTACAAAATCCTTAATTAAAGGAAGATGAAAATTCTTGTCCGGCGGAAATTCATATATTTTATCTCCGGCACCTGTCTTTACAATTATATTTCCTTGATTAAGAACCGGCACATGAATAGTGCCTTTACTGCCGAAAATCGTTAAAGTATCCTGCGATTCATACGCGGCATGCGAAACATTCAACACCGCGGTACTGCCTGATTCAAATTTTAATACGGCTGTTGCGGTATCTTCAACTTCCCGGTCAAATAAAATATTATCAAGAAAACCATCGGTGCTTGCAATTTTTCCGAAAAGATTTAAAAGTACTTCGATCCTATGACATCCGAAATCGAACATCGGTCCGCCTCCGGATTTACTTTTTTCAAGCAGCCAATAACGCGCTTCTCCCGGTTTTCGATCGAAATATTCAAAGGCATTAATTTGCGAAGTAATGACTTCCCCAATTTCGCCTTTACCGATCATTTCCTTGATAAAAGAAACCGCGGGATAAAAATGTCTGTAATAAGCGATCCCTAATTTCACATTCCGGCTATCGCAGGCTTCAATCATATCGGCGCATTCTTTCTCATTCAATGCCATCGGTTTTTCGCAAAGTACATGCTTGCCGGCTTCAGCGGCGGCGATGGTTACGGGTGAATGTAAATAAACTGGAGCGGCTATATAAACGGCATCAATATCGGGATCTTCTAATAACAGCTTCCACGATTCATACCATTTGGGTATACCAAACTCACCGGCAAACGATTCGGCCAGTTTAGCATTTGCTCTTGAAACAGCTATGAGATCGCAATTATTTAATTCCTTTAAAGCGGAACAATTCTTTTCCGCGCTATGTCACCGCATCCGATTAGTCCCCATCTAAGTACTTTCAGAAAACCTCCAGCGAAATTAAAAGCATTAAAAAAGAAAATTTTTCCTATTTTACCAGATTACAAAATATCCTTAAATATTTAAAAAACCGCAGTAAAATTTATTGAAAAATAAAAATATTTTTACCGGATTTTGTCTTTTAGTTGGCCTAGTTCTCGATAAAGTAATCGATTAAGTCAAAATAATTTTTTTTTATTTAAAAGTCGAGACTTCTTAATAATAAAATAAAAAATAATGAAGGGTTTTCAATCAGTAATCGAAAGGAACATATTTCCTGGTTCCGGGCGACTCTTTGAATAAAGACGTGTTCCTCCGGACTATTTTGTTGTTATTTACCGCAATTCTCAACGCGCTTTTACTTCCGATAATAATCATCATCTTTTTTGCTCTTGTTACCGCAGTGTATAAAAGATTTCTCTGCAGCATAGGAAAATGAGAATTTACCAAAGGTAAAATTACGCAAGGATATTCGCTGCCCTGACTTTTATGCACCGTAATGCCGTAGGCAAGAGTCAGCTGCTGAAAATCATCCTCCTTAAGCTCAACCGTCTTATCGTTAAATTGAATAAAAAAAGATTTGTTCGATAAGCTCGAATTTATGTACCCCCAGTCCCCGTTATAAATATCTTTTTCGTAGTCGTTCACTAGCTGCATTACCTTATCGCCGATACGATATTCAAAGTGACCGGACTTAAAGACAGACACGTTTTTATTCAATCCGCTTTGCAGAAGCTTATTAAAATATTAATTGTACCGCTTAATCCTTTATGCATCGGACATAAAACTTGGACATCGTTTTTAGGATCAAAGCCGTATTCTTTTGGAATAACTTCCGTACAGTATTGCAAAATAAGGTCCGGAATTCTTGATTCGTCATTTTCCTCAATAAACTGAAAATCTCTATTATATCCGTATGAAGTAAATGTTATATCACCTTCAAGAATGGAATGTGCTGCTTTTATTATATCGCTTTGCTCGGCTTGCCTGAAATTTTTTTTTAATGTGGTAACGTGCAGTATCTCGGATTCAATCAAATCCTTTAAAACATTTCCAGGTCCAATCGAAGGCAACTGATTAACATCTCCCACGAGAATTAAATTTGTATTATCCCCTAAAGCATCAAGCAGTCGGAACATTAATGATGTATCAAT
>CAVUCX010000058.1:0-33671 GCA_963739955.1 uncultured Bacteroidota bacterium
TACTCTTGCAGCCTGCTGCATATTATGAGTTACGATAACTATTGTAAAATTCTTTTTTAATTCGAAGATAAGCTCTTCGATTTTAGCCGTGGAAATAGGATCAAGCGCGCTTGCCGGTTCATCCATCAGAATAACATCCGGGTTCATGGCAATAGTTCTGGCTATACATAAACGCTGCTGCTGACCGCCCGATATATTAGCCCCGGAATCATTTAGATTATCCTTAACTTCATCCCAGAGAGCAGCTTGTTTCAAACTTTTTTCAACAATTTCTTTAAGAACTTTTTTATTTCTGAAACCGTTCAGTTTCAAGCCCGCGACAACATTGTTAGAAATTGACATTGTAGGAAACGGATTCGGTTTTTGAAAAACCATTCCTACTTTTCTTCTGAGATAAACCGGATCGTTCTGCATAATATCTTCACCATCCAGGAAAATATTTCCGGTAATAGTGCCGCCGACAACTTCATGCATTCGGTTTAAACTTCTCAAGAAAGTCGATTTACCGCAGCCGGACGGACCGATAATCGCAACAACTTTTTTCTCGGGAATATCAAGCGAAATATTATTTAATACTTTTACTTTCCCGAAGAAAGCACATAAATCCTTTACCGAAATTTTATTTACGATCGGATGTGCTTTTTTTTCAGAAACTTTTGCAGGTTTATTTTTTTCGTCTATGTTTACTTCCATCTGAATTAAGTCTTATATTTTGATCGCGTGATAATTCTGAATATCAAACTAAGAAGAGAAATTAAAATAATCAAAACCAAAGCAGCCGTCCACGCCTGATCATTCCAGTCTTTGTAAGGAGAAGAAGAGTATTCATATATATACACCGTAAGTGAGGCAATAGGCTGAAAAACATTAGTCGACCAAAACCTGTTGCCGAGAGCCGTAAATAAAAGCGGCGCTGTTTCGCCGGCCGCTCTAGCAAGACCAAGCAGTATTCCTGTTGCAATACCTTTCCATGCGGTTTTTAAGACTATAACCAACGATGTTTTCCATTTGGGTATGCCCAAAGCTAATCCGGCTTCTCTATAGGAATGCGGAACAAGTTTAATCATTTCCTCGGTAGTTCGAGTGATTGTGGGTATCATTAGAATTGCTAAAGCAATTCCGCCGGCAAGAGCCGAGAAATGCTTCATCGGTATTACGACCAAAGTATACGCAACCACACCTACTACAATTGAAGGAACGCCGCTTAATACATCGGTTAAAAATCTAACCGTTGCACCGAATTTATTTTTTCCGAATTCAGAAAGATATGTGCCCGTCATTATTCCCACCGGTATCCCGACTGCACC
Organism: uncultured Bacteroidota bacterium; assembly: GCA_963739955.1. GTDB lineage: Bacteria > Bacteroidota > Ignavibacteria > Ignavibacteriales > Ignavibacteriaceae > FEN-1297. The sequence goes on from CAVUCX010000058.1 coordinate 1,308, forward strand.
TCCGATCCCTATCAATATCAAAGTTCCTACAATAGCATTGACCATTCCGCCGCCGGACTCTCCCACCGGAGTTGGCAGTTTTGTAAAGAAATTTACGTTTAAATAAGCTAAACCCTTGGATATGGTATAATAAAAAATCAGGATTAGCGGAATAATTGTAACGACCGCAGATACAAGCGAGAGAGAAAGCATTATTACATTCGTAACTTTCCTTCTGATAAACAAAAATTTATTATACTTTTTTGTTACTTCCATTTTCTCTCAACGCCCCAAACCAACAAATGTGCAAAAATATTTATTATAATTGTTATCACGAACAGTATCAATGCAAGTTCAATTAATGCATTCAAATATAAATTAGATGTCGCTTCATTAAATTCATTTGCCAGCGTACTTGCCATCGTATAGGCAGGATTTATTATTGATGCAGAAATTTCCGGCCGGTTGCCTATAACCATCGTTACCGCCATTGTTTCTCCAACTGCTCTGCCGAATCCAAGAATAATTGCGCCCAGCAATCCAGATCTTGCATTACCCAAAACTATTTTAGTCACTTCCCATTTTGTAGACCCGAGAGCATACGCAGCTTCTCTTTGAGTATCCGGTACCGATTTTAAAACATCGCGCGAAATCGACGAGATAATAGGCAAGACCATAATAGAAAGAATTATTCCGGCAGCAAGCATGCCGTAACCATACGGTGCGCCCTGAAAAAACGGCGAGTTCGGAAATTCATTTTGCAAAAAAGGCTCAACCACTTCCCTCAGCCAAGGCACAAGCACAAATATTCCCCAAAGACCGTAAATAACACTCGGAACCCCCGCAAGCAATTCGGTTAAAAACGACAGCGGCTTTTCAAGCCAGGCCGGTGCCAGTTCGGATAAAAAGACAGCAACGCTTAGTCCCAGCGGAATAGAAATTAATAGGGCTAGAAAAGAGGACATCATTGTTCCGAATATCATCGGCAATGCACCGAAGTTCTGGGAATAAGGATTCCAAGTTGTAGATATTAGAAATTTCCATCCGAACTGTTTGATAGATAAAATCGAATGGGAATACATTTCCCATCCCATAAATATTACTAAAAGAAAGACTAACACCGCAAAAAACAGTGTTAGCCTTTCAAATATTATATCACCGAGATTATTAGTTCCCAATATTTTTTTTAAGAGAGCGGAATTTCTTTTTTTTCTGCTATTCTTAAAATATTGATGGTTACTTTCTTCCGATGTTGTTTCTTTTACAATTTCCACTATGTTAATTCAAAATTTTAGAGTTTCTTACCGTTACTGGTTATTGAATTCAATTTTTCAAGATCCAATTTCTGAACCGATTTAGGAAGAGGCGCATAATAAAGACCGGTTGCATCGGCCTGGCCTTTAGTTACTCCCCATTTTAAGAACTTAACGAGTGCTTCCGCATGTTCGTGATTCTTAATATCTTTAGGGATAACTACCCAGGAAAATCCGCAGATCGGATAAGAATTTTTTCCGTCTGCATTTGTTATGACCGCGCGCAAATCGCTCGGCATATTCTTAGCAGCGCCGGCGGCAGCATCCGAAACCGTATTAAAGTTTACATCGATAAAATTACCTGCTTTATTTTTCATAAGGCAGTATGGTAAATTATTTTGTTTTGCATAAGCTAATTCAATATAACCGATTGCACCCTTGGTCTGAGCTACAAGTCCGGCAACACCTTCGGTACCCTTTGCACCGAGACCAACCGGCCAATCTACTGATGTACTGTTACCGCATCTTTTAGCCCATTCGGGACTCACTTTTGTCAAATAACTTGTAAAAATAAATGTCGTACCGCTTCCTTCTGAACGGTGTGCAACTAAAATTGCAGTATTTGGAAGTTTTTTATCAGGATTTAATTTAACCAATCTAGGATCGTTCCATTTGGTTATTTTACCCAGAAAAATATCCGCTAAAGTTGTTCCGTCAAGTTTAATTCCCTGTCCTACTGAAGGAAGATTATAAGTTATAGCTACACCTCCCATTATGATTGGAATATGTACTACTTCAGTGCCTCTTGATTTCTGAAATGCGTCCATCTGCTGTTGAGTTAAAGGAGCATCCGAAGCACCGAAATCAACCGTTCCTTCGGTTATCTGGCGAATACCGCCGCCGCTGCCGATAGAAGCATAATTAATCTGAATACCGGTCATCTTGTTATAAACATCGAACCACTTAGAAAAAATAGGATAATCAAATGTAGAACCGGCACCCGTCAGTTTAACCTGCGCATTTGAAAAACCGGAAAATGTCCCGATTAACATTGATACCATTATTACTAAAAACAATTTTAGTTTCATAATATAACACCTTTACTTTTAATTATTTAAAATGCATTGTTAAGAAATTATTAAATTTAATCTTAATTATCTTTAAAACTCCCAATAAAACGATACTCTTGGAGTTACGTCACTTTTATCGCCTCCGCTAACCTTATCAGCCTGGTATGTAAATACTTCCACATTAGGAGTTATGCTAACGTGCGGAATAGGATTAAACTGAATACCGGCAAGTATTAAATTTTTGCCGTCTTTATTTGAATTGGAATTAGTGTTCGGATCAAAGGTATCAAAGCGGCCGACTATTTGTGCTTTGTCGCTTAAGTTTGCATAAGCCCAAACTGAAAGACCGAATGATGATTGAGATCCTAAAGTTCCTCCGGGAGGAGTATAATTATTTTGCTGCGATTTTATGAAACCCTCTACCCCGACTGAAAAGACACCTTTCTGCTTGAAGTTGACAAATCCGGCACCTACAAAAGCACTGTTATTTTTACCTTCTTTTTGAGGGGCAGACGCATAATCTCCGTATACTGTTATCAATAATTCTGGTGAAGGATCAAATTCCAACAAACCGTAATATCTCTTATATTTGTTAATTTCAGGTGAATTGCCTGAATTGTTTCCTAACTTTATCCAATATTTAACAGTTCCGCTCTCATCAAATTTACCTTTTAAGTCAATTCCCATATCCCTGGAGCCGACGATATGATTAAGATCCATGATGGTTTTCTCAAGATACCTATGTCCCCATGCTCCTTCGGAAACATCGAATGCGGGTGTAGGGGAAAGACCGAAAATAAGATCTGAACCTGAGAATACATTTCCCCATTTCAACCAGGCATCCTTAACCATTACACCGTACTCAGTATTTCCGCCTTTACTTCCGATTTGATCGGTTTCTAAACGAAATCTGGAAGAGAAGGTATTTGAAAGTTTAAAATCGCCTGTAAAATAAACTCTATTAATGCGGACTCCGTTTAAGTCTTTGTATGAAGGATTAAAAGAACTTGCATTATAAAAGAAATCCCCGAATGTAAGTCCATGAATATTTACTTTAGGAAATTGATCTTTATCCTGGGCCTTAGATAAAGACACGAACAGGAATAACGAAAATAAAATAATAGAGAAGGTTTTCATATCATCCTTACTTTTTATTTGTTTTTAAATTATTAATTAAAAAATAGAAATAGCACTTTTTACTTAGCTGTAGAAATTTGATGTTCAATTATATGCATATTGGTAAATTGACGTGTTAACGAAGTGTTACGGTTGTGTTAATAAATTATTAAGAGGGATAAAATTGCATGAACCATTTTATTGTATAACAATAGGTTGCGTATTTATAATTTACTGCCGGAGTTTGAAGAACTCCGGCAACTACATTTTTAATTTAAGTAAGTATAGCCTTATTTAACTTTCAAACCCAGTTCGTGTGCAAAGAATGTTAATGCCGCGGTTGTATTTCCTACTCTCTGACTGAAAGATGCTGTAACTCCGTGTCCCTCATTCATTCTCGTTAAAAGAAGAATGGGATTATCGGATGAATTAGCTGCCTGTAAAGCGGCAGCAAATTTTCTTGACTGCCAGGGTGCAACGCGGGCATCGTTAACTCCGGTTTCCAATAACGTAGCCGGATACGGTGTATTCGGCTTTATATTGTAATAAGGAGAATACGCATAAAGCCATTTGAAATCAGGCTGCATTGTTGAAGTACCGTACTCACTGATATTATATTGTCCGTTTGGGAATAATTCCGCGCGCAGCATATCATATATTCCAACAAAACTTACAACCGCTTTAAAAGCTTCCGGATGCTGAGTCATTTCCGCACCCATTAATAGCCCGCCGTTTGAACCGCCTAAAATACCGAGATGGTCTTTATCCGTCCAATTGTCTTTCACCATAACTTCGGCGGCAGCGAACATATCATCGAAAACATTTTGCTTCTTTCCCAGCATACCCGCTTCATGCCAGCCTTCGCCGTATTCTCCGCCTCCCCGGATATTGGCAAATGCGAGTACTCCGCCGTTCTCAAGCCAGGTCAAATACGGTCCGATGAAATGCGGCTCGGTTGTAATACCGAATCCCCCGTATCCGTAAACGATTGTAGGCCGCTTACCGTCGGGAGTAATTCCGTCCATAGCCAAAACGGTTACGGGAATTTTCGTACCGTCTTTTGAAGTTGCTTCTGTTTCATGAAATTTTATTATGGAATAATCGGCAGCAGGTTTAACTTCGAATATTTTTTTAATCTCGCCGTTCCGTGAATCATACTGGGTCCATGTATTCGGAATGGTCCATCCTGAATAAGTAATTAATGCCTGCTCTGAATTTGAAGAAGAAGCAATAGTACCTATACCTATTCCATTCTTAGGAAGATCAAGAGTTCTGATAAAACTGCCCGATGAATTGAACTGATCAATTTTCCAATCCGGTCCGGATACTTCTGAAATCAGGAAACCGTCTCTTACAGGGGAAACTCCGTTCATAGCCCAGCTACCCTGTTTTACCAGAACGGTTGATTTACGGTTAGGCGATATAGAAAGGAGTTTTCCCAGAGGCGCTCCCTCGTAAGAAATAACAAGAAGTTTATCTCCGTCCCAGGCAGCGCCCGGATTAACTTCGGAAGCTACCCTTACATTTGCCGATGTATCCAGTACCTTATCCCAGTTTTCATTTCCTTTTCTAATATAAACATAATCAGGATTTCCGTCTCCGAAATGCACGAACATAGCGGCATGTTTGGCGTTATCGGAAGCAATAAAAGTATACTCAGCTACTTTGGATAAATTTTTTCCGAAGACAAGTTTGTCTTCCTTAAACGGATGCCCGAGCTCATGGTGATAAAGTGCCGCAAAAAATTGTGATTCCGAATCAGGAACGGTTCCCGATAAAGGCAGCCGCACGTATGTGAGTCCTTTATCGTTAGCATCCCACACTAAACCTGTGGGTGTCGCTCCGCCTCCGGCATCTTCCAAAACATCCGGTAAATCCTTTCCAGTTTTAACATCCATTATCCGGATTGTAGTTGCTTCATTTCCTCCTACGGCAGTACCGTAAGCAAGATAGTTGCCTTCAGGCGAAGGCCATACACCGGTAATTGCCATATACTTTCCACCCTTATTCGGATCGATTAAAATATTTACTTTTCCGTCCGGCCAGTCTTTATAAGCAACAACCGGGTAGGATTGCGGCGGAGTAAACTGCATGAAGAACAATCTATCGTTTACCAATTCCGGAGCATATTGCTGTACAGAAGTAGTCGATAGTTTTTGAATTCTGTTTGCGATACTTTTACCTTCAGGAAAAGAAGAAAGCACATTATCGGTAAATTTGTTCTGTTCATCAATCCATTTTTTTACTTTCGGCGATTCGCCATTTTCCAGCCATCTGTAGGGATCTTCTACTATGGTCCCGAAATAGTTTGTTTTTACATTATCTTTTTCAGTACCCGGCATATTCGAATTAGGATTTGAACTGCACCCGGAAAGCCAAAGGATTATAAAAGGTATAAGAAGAATTTCAATTTTATTTTTCATAAAAACTCCTTAGATAAAAATTTCTCGGAATTATCTCGAAATAGCTTTGATTATCTTGATGAATTTATCGGTGATATTTTCGGGATAATCTTATTTATGTCATTGGTTTAAAAATAATTATTGAAAATTATACACGATCTTATAAAACATATGTGGCAGATGGCACGATTTAATAGGAATTCATTAAAACGGAAAGTACATGTACGGTTCTTAACTAGAAATTCCTATATTCAAATAAAAATAATTTAACCAAAGTAATAATCCCGGGAATTAGACCATTATTTTCAATTTATAATATTGATCTAAAAAATAATTTTAGTAAATTCAAAGTGTTCTTTGAAAAATATTTACGGTGTCCCGGTAAAAAACGGGAAGAATAGGGAATCCGGTTAAAATCCGGAGCTGCCGCGCAACTGTATTAAGCTAAAAGAATCGGCTTATGCCACTGTTCCGAAATAGCGGAATGGGAAGGTGTCGATTTGTTGCTTAAAGCCAGGAGACCTGCCGTGAATTAAAATAATTAAACCTTCGCGGGTAAGGTTGTATTAACGAAATTACTTTTCGTTTTTCTTTCCTCATTCCCACGAAGTTACAACCTAAAAAAGCAAAATTGCGAGGAGTAACTTCAATGGAAATCAATAAATTCATTATTTTTTTTCTTTTTCTTTCAACTTTTTCATTAGCACAAAAGTCCGATTCCGTAAAGACGTATAATCTCTCCGAAGTGGTAGTCACAGCGACGAGAACCGCAATACCGGAAATTGAAAGCGCAAGTTCAATTTCAATTATTGATTCCGCGCAGCTCGCAAACAGCAACGATTTCAATGTATATGATTTGTTAAAAAGTCAATACGGATTAAGTACAACCCAACAGGGACCGCTAGGATCTCTTTCTTATGTTTATCTTCGCGGCGCGGATCCCGGGGATACAAAAGTTTTGATTGACGGAATTCCGGTAAATATGACAAACGATCCTTCAAATACATTTGACTTTGCGGATCTTCCCATAGATAATATTTCGAGGATAGAAATTTTAAGAGGCCCGCAGAGTACACTCTACGGCTCGGACGCTTTAGCCGGTGTTATAAACATAATAACAAATCGTGGCAACGGCAGTCCAAAATTTTTTATTTCCGGTGAAGGCGGAACATATAATACCTACAAAGGTATTGCGGGCATTGACGGAAGCATAAACAAGTTTAATTACTCAATAACCGCGAGCCGGACAAAGAGCGACGGATTTTCCGCCGCCTCAACAATTTACGGCAATACCGAGAAAGACGGAACGGAAAATTATAATCTTTCCGCAAGGTTGGGATATACGGCAAGCAGAAATTTTAATTTGAATTTTTATTCAAGATACATTAAAGGTTCTAGCGGATTAGATCAACACGGAGGTCTTTACGGCGATGATCCGACCTATATTTATAATCTTGAGGAACAATCTTACGGCGCCGACGGACATTTGTCGTTATTCAACGGATTGTGGAAGCAAATCTACAGTGTTTCCTTTTTTAGAAACGTAAGGCAATATGCTTTCGATTCCACATTATACAACCCAAGTTCATCAACAAGTATTTATGACGGCAATAAAATAAAACTGTCCTGGCAGAATAACATATCGTTTGTTGAGAATAATCTCATTACAATCGGTGTTGAGGGGGAAGAAGAAAACGCGGTTTCCACTTATTTTTCCAATTCATCTTTATACGGTGATTATACAAGTTTATTCCCCCGAAGCAACGCGAGAACTGCCGGTATATATTTGCAGGACCAGCTGAACTTCGGCAACGATTTTTTTGCTTCCGCCGGAATAAGATATGATGATCATTCTCGTTTCGGTTCGGTTGTAACTTATAGAATAGCGCCGGCGTATATATTCCGGCCTACATACACAAAGTTTAAAGCATCTTTCGGTACCGCATTTAAAGATCCTTCCCTATTTTATTTATTCGATCCGACCTACGGAAATAAAGATTTAAAACCTGAAAAAAGTAAGGGCTGGGATGCGGGAATCGAACAATATATATGGCGCAGCAGCTTGATCGCGGGAATAAATTATTTCCATACCGATTTTATAGATCTTTTCGGTTCCGACGAAAATTTTAAGGAGATAAATATTAATAGTGCCGAATCAAAAGGATGGGAATTCTACCTAACTGCAAAACCCTTAGAGAGTCTTAACTTATCTTTAAATTATACTATAACAAATACGAAGGATAAAAGCCTTTCGTCGCCGGATTTCGGTCAGCAGCTTCTACGAAGACCCCGGCACAAATTTGCAATTGACATGGGATATAAATTTTTTCAAAGAGCAGGAATCGCTGCGGAAGTAATTTATATAGGACAAAGGGACGATAAGGATTATTCATTTTATCCCGCACAAAGAATTAAGCTCGGCGGTTATTCGCTGGTAAACTTGACAGGTTCTTATCGCTTTACAGACTTTATTGAATTATACGGAAAGATAAATAATCTTTTTAATAAATATTATGAAGATATATTCGGATTCGCCACTCCCGGACTCTCGGTTTACGGAGGTGTGAAATTAAATATTTATTAACTTTTCACGGAACTCATTTGAAAATGATTTTAATCAATTTTTTTATTACTATTTGATAACTAAAACAACATATTTTGACCTAAGAATTAATAACAACCATATATTATTTGATCTCAAAAGGAGTACATAATGAACAATAAATTAGTTACGCCAAGATTTTTAGTACTAACAGGAATGATAATAGCGGCAGCGGCTCTACGTTTAGTCCCTCACTTCCCTAATTTTACGCCGATTGCCGCAATGGCTTTATTCGGCGGAGCTTATTTTTCAAACAAAAAATTAGCGTTTATCGTGCCGTTTATCGCTATGTTTATTTCCGACGCTATAATCGGGTTTCACTCCACTATGTGGGCAGTATATTTAAGTTTCGCAATTATGGTAGCTATCGGATTCAGTTTGAGGGATAAGAAAAAAATATCCAAAATTTTTGCCGCCTCAGTTGCTTCCTCGGTTTTGTTTTTTGTTATAACTAATTTTGCGGTATGGATGACCGGAACAATGTATCCGATGAACCCGGCAGGATTGTTTGAAAGTTACGTCGCGGCGATACCCTTCTACCAGTATTCTTTGCTAGGTGATTTATTTTATGTAGCGGTCTTCTTCGGAGCTTTTGAGTTGGCAAAAGTAAAACTGCCTTTACTTGCCAAAGTCGGAGCATAAAGGGACTGATGATAAGGAGAGATGATTTAAAAGTTTTAAATTAGGTGTTGATGCTTTATTAACCCGCGGATTTATCCGCGGGTTAATAAAGCTAAAATTAATTTATTGCATATTTAACCGCAGATCGCATTACTTACCATCCGAAGTTATTAGTTATAAAATTAGGCCGGTTAGATTCCCCTTTTTAGAAATGAAAAATTCATTTTATTATTTTGTAAACTAATTTAGAACTCAGGCATATAAAACTTTATACGGTTCAACCAATGAGAATATTACCTGTATTAATTGATTTTGACGGAGTTATACGTCTTGAAGGTAAGATCGCCCCGGGCACGGAACGGTTCTTCGCTTATTTGTCCGGGAATAAAATTCCATTTTTTATAATCAGTAATTCCACCCGGTATACAGGGAACGAAATTAAAAATTTTTTAATTTCATCTGGCATATCAGTTACTGTAAATGCGATGACAACAATCGATGCAACTCTGGACTATCTCTCAAAGACAGGAAAGAAGGTGAGCATATATTGCAAAGAAGATATAAAAAAGTATTTTAGTTCATTTATTTCAGATGACAAACCTGAGGCAGTTGTAATTGGCGATCTAGAAGAGGGCTGGACATACGATATTTTAAATGAAATCTTCCGTAAAGTACACGAAGGAGCTTCTATTATTGCCATGCAGAAAAACAAGTTCTGGAAACCGGCCGGAAAAAAATTATCCTTAGACGCCGGTGCATTCATAGCGGCAATAGAATACGCGACTTCCAAAGAAGCTGTTCTTATCGGAAAGCCGTCACGCATGTACTTCGATACCGCCCTCCGCGCTATGGGTTACGGAGACGGAAATAATTTTATAATGATCGGCGATGATATTAATACCGATATTATCGGCGCGCAAAAAATGGGAGCAACCGGGATCTTATTATTCTCCGGAAAAACAAATAAATATTATAAAAGTTCTTCACCAGTATTCGCTGATTATGAATGTGATAACTTGACGCAGGCGATAGAGTTATTAGAAGGCATTCTCAGTTAAATCCTGATAAATCAAAACAATTTAATTAGCCGGGAATTAATTTACTCTCGTTTAATTCGCTTATTAATTTTTTCAATACTGTTCTTTTAGACTTCAAACTATCTCTGAAATCCATTTGGTCGGTATCCGCAATTTCCATATTCATATCCGATATATAGTTTTCAAGGGCTTTAATTAAAATATCTTTTCCCCTTTCGGAAATATTTAATTCAACGTGTACCATTCTTCCCTTCGTTTTTAATGCTTACGATAATAACATAGTAAAAAAAGAGAAAATACTAAATGTTTAATTATTTGTACGTGCAGATAAACAAATTTTACCGAGTTTTGATTTTATTATATAAAGAAGGTTAATCAATCACATCGAGTTGAATATTTAAAAAACTTTTTAGGATTAATTTGTCACAAGAATGTGACGTTATTAAGTTTACTAAGGCAATTTTGAAATCTCTTGGAAAACACTAGGGCGACGATATTATTCAGGGGAAGCATCCACGAAGCAGATTAATTTACCCGCCAATATTTTATACTCTTTATATAAAAAAGCCAATTATTCTCTTCGTCTAATTGACCAATTCAGAGAAACGATAAAACTGCTAAGTACTTTAACTCTTGTTATCGCTCCGTTGTTTATCTAATATTTAAAAGTCTCCTTCTTAAGGTAAGGGCCTGAAGAAGGAGCAAAAATTTTAGCATAAAGAATGATTATTATTTTAAACATTGTTTATATGCAAATAGAATTGGAATAATCCATCCTGGCGGATTCAATAAACTATTTAAGTGATAAGAAGTGAATTCTAAAAGCTAAATGTCTACGATGCTTCGGAATTGGAGCCAGTCATTTTATGTCTTATAAATTCAATAATACCAGGAAGAATCGAAATAAAAATTATTATTAGAATTACAATTGAGAAGTTTTCTTTAACCATTGGAATATTACCGAAAAAATAGCCGCCAAGTGTAAACAATAATACCCAAACAACGCCTCCGATTATATTGTATATTATGAACTTTGAATAGTTCATACTGCCGATACCGGCGACGAAAGGCGCAAACGTTCTAACGATAGGTACAAACCTGGCAATTATAATAGTTTTGCCACCGTATTTCTCGTAAAATTTATGGGTTCGTTCGAGATATTCTTTTTTCAGGAACCGGATATTCTCCTTTTCGAAAATTTTAGGCCCGATAAAATGTCCGATCCAATAATTAACGGTATCTCCCAAAACAGCTGCAATGGCGAGCAGAATAATAAGAATACGTAAATCAAATGAGCCCATGGCGGCAAATGTTCCGGCCGCAAACAATAAAGAATCACCCGGCAAAAAAGGAGTCACCACTAACCCCGTTTCACCAAATATAACTATAAAAAGTATTGCATAGGTTATTGTCCCGTATTGAAGAATTATAGTATGAAGGTGAGCATCAAGATGCAGAAACAAATCTATCAAATATCTTATAAATTCCATACAATTTTATTTATTCCCGCTTTCTCCGGGCCCACGCAAGTTTTATAATTTTTTTTAATGCTCTTACATACGAATATCCGGCAGCATCTGCAGATCTCATAAAACCTGCGCCTTCGGTTAAATCCGGATTAGGATTTACTTCCAATACAAATAATTCTTTTTTCTTATTAAGCCTCATGTCGACTCTTGCATAATCACGGCAGCCCATTGTTTTAAATGCCTTAAGCGCAATTGCCTTTGCTTTAGTTTCAACGGATACCGGCAATATTGCCGGGCAGCTTGGGATTGTCTTATGATATGCCTCGTGCTGCGGATCCCATTTTGCCTGATAGCTTACGATATTATAAAGATGATCCGGCATTTCGGCAAAATCAATTTCGCTGATCGGCAAGGCTCTCGGTTCTGTATCGCCCAGCACCGCTATATTTAATTCTCTTCCGTCGATGAATTCTTCGACTAATGCGGGCTGAAAAAAATAAGTTAAAACGTAATCTACTCTTTCGTTTAATTGTCTTTGATTCTGGACAATAGAATCGTTTTCAATACCCACGCTTGCATCTTCGAATGCAGGCTTCACTATTAAAGGAAAATTCAAGCCGTGATTATAATTTTTCCGGCGTTTTTTTATATGGATATATCGCGGCGTCCGTATGCCTTTTGAATTCAGGATTCTTTTTGCCAGTACTTTATTCTGGCAGTTTGCCAATGCCATCGGCGGCGCGCCTGTATAAGGAATACCTAAAAGCTCAAACAAACCAACGAAATTCATTTCCAGGCGCGAATTATCCTTATAAATTTCAACAAAATTAAAAATAACGTCCGGTTTATCTTTCTTTAAATTCCGCAGAAGAAGCTGTAAATCATCTTTTATATTCAGAGAATATGCTTCTAGCCCGAACTTTGAAAGCCTATCGGCAAGAATCTCATACTCTTCCATCGGAGTAAGTTCTTCCACCTCAAAATAAGGGATAAAATCCAATTCTTTTAATTCGTGCTCAATCGATTTAACGTACATTTCCGGATGAGCTTCATTGAATACTACGGCTACTTTTAATTTTTTACTCATTATTGGTCATAAAAATACAGAAAATTCGTTTTTTTACCAAAATTTAACTAATGATTTAATCCCAAACATTCCTTAAGTTTTGATATAAAAATAAAAATAATATGAGCTTTTATCCCCAGCCCTATAAATATCAATGCGGACCTTTTGCTTTAAAGTATGCCCTGGTAATGCTCGGCAGATTTGAGAATGAAAGAGAAATTGGCAGAAGAGCCGGCAGCACGTGGTGGTACGGAACCGATGAAATCGGACTTGCGAAAGCTGCAAAAAGCTTTGACTGCAAGATGAAATATTTCCGACGCGAGGTTCCCTCCGAAGCGGCAAAAGTACTTTCCGAGCATCTGAAAAAAGGTCTGCCGTGTATACTCAGTGTTGATAACTGGGAGCATTGGTTCACGGTTATAAACGAACAGCAGAAAAAGTTTATTGTAGTTGACAGTGCTCTGGATAAGGTAATTGTCATACTTACAGAAAACCAATTGCTGAAAAGATGGAAATATGTTGAGGACGAAAACGGCTATATAAGCTACGACGGATACGCTGTAACTCCGAAATATAAACCGATTTCGAAAGCCAAGTTCACACTCGAGAAGGCAAGGTATGTTATGAGGGACAGAAATCTAGATCTTGCCGAAAAGTGGGATACATATTTTAACGACCTAATAACAATCTGCCGTCCGCGAACTCCGGTTTCCAAAAGGACAATTTCCTTCAACGAATTTTTACGGAGGCATGAAAACTTGCTTGTGAAACAGGTAGCAAACTGGCACGGAACGCCGTCGTACAAAGAACTGAAAAAGATTTTGCAGAATATGCAATTTGTAGCCGAGATTTACGATCTTGTGATTTATTCGGATGATCAAAAGAAAGCGCTTGTTGACCTTGCCTCGATATTAATGATGTACGCTTGCGGTAAATACGGTATGGATCCTATTTATTAATTGTCTTTTTAAATTCTACCGGTTCAAAGATCATTAATGTACCGGATAATAAATTTATTTCATACATTGATTATTATAAAAATGATGTTTTAAAATTTGTCCGTAGTTTTTTAATTGATCGGGAGTAAGCATGGAAGGCTCAATAGAAAGAAATAAAAAGATTTTATCCCGCGACAAAACAGCTTTGCTTGTTGTTGATATTCAGGAAAGAATATTAGCGGTTATGAAGAGTCAGGACACCGTTGTTCAGAATACATTGAAACTAATAAAAGGATTCAAAGTACTTAATATCCCGATCTTTTATACGGAACAATATCCCAAAGGCCTCGGCTCAACTACAATATCTATATTAAAAGAACTCGAAGGATTAAGCGCTATTCAGAAAATGGGGTTCAGTTGTTCGCTCGCCGGAAATCTATTTACGCGACTGAAAGATAATAAAGTCAGCCAGGTTGTCCTGGCCGGCATCGAATCTCATGTATGCATACAGCAGACCGCACTCGATCTTGTAGCAAACGATTTTCAGGTAAACCTGGCCGCCGACGCGACAACTTCGAGAAATGATAACGATTATAAATTCGCATTGGACAGAATGAGAGCACATGGTATAGAGATAACCACTACCGAATCCATACTTTTCGAGTTATTAACTTATTCCGGTACCGACGAATTCAAGCTGATTTCAAAGATCATAAAGTAGAGTACTAAATTTTGAAATTAATTTGACAGCATGTTTTATATAATTACAATATAACAACCTGTTATGCTCTATTTTGTTTTATTGAAAATAAAGCAGCTCTGAATTATGCCATTCTTTCATTATTTATAATTCAGCCAGTTCAATGCAGCTTTTCTACCTGCCGGCCTGAGGGCAAGTCCGCCTTCCGCGTCAATGGTCTTAATGTTGAGCTTCGACTCCGCCCTGGATGACAATGATAAATAAAACTCATGATTAAAACGCAGTTTAAAATAGCTTCCTAAGGATATTATTATAATCCCTTATATTCGGTCTTTGTTTTTGTAATAAAATTTAATTATTTATTCATGTCAAAAAGTTTTATTACTATGTTTAGAACTTTCTTCAAAACATTAAGAGCAAAAATCCTAACGGGTTTTATCGTCGTCATTTTTATTATGATTGTGGTAATGATCTGGAGTCTTTATAACTTTAACAGACTGAACGAATCCTTCCGCGCGATAATAGTTGAAAATTATTCTTCGATAGTAGCCGCCGACAATATGGTAAGATCTTTGGATAACCAGATCAACGGACTCTTCTTAATCCTAAATAAGGATAACACCCAGCACGGTTCTAAAATGTTCGATGATGCTAAGCAAGATTTTTTTTACTGGTATGAAAAAGCAAGAGAAGCTGCTTACACAAAGGATGAAATTGTTATACTCGACAGTATGAATGCTAAGTATAAAACTTTTTTATCCGAGATCTCATTTATCCTTAATAATCATATCCTGTATCCGAGTCATGAAGACCAGCAGAACGAATACTCAAAAGCAATTATGTTGATTTCCGAAGTTAAAAGCGATTGTTATAAAATATTCGAAACCAACCATAAGTTCATCAAGAATTCCGAGGAAAGTGTTCAATCGATAACTCATGTTGCCGCATACACTATGCTTTTTCTGGCGGTAATAGGCACGATTATAAGTCTGGTGTTCAGCACAAAATTTTCCAAGTTTATAGTTAAACCGGTAAAAGATCTAACACGGTCTGTCAAGCATATTTCGGCTGGAAATTTTGAATCGGTAATAAACAGCGAAGATTCGGATGAAATTGGCATTTTGGCGGATGAATTCAAAAATATGGTGGGCAGACTTAAACGATATGAGAAACTTAACATTAATAAAATCCTTTATGAGAAAAAGAAATCCGATACTATTATTGAAAGCATTAACGATCCGGTTTTAATGGTTGACGAAAGGATGGTCATACTTCTTATCAACAAGGCATTCGAAGAAGAATTCGGGAAACCCAATTCCGGAAATACCATGCTGGGAAATCTAATAGAAAATAATAAGGTGTGTGAGCATGTAAAATCCTTCGTTGAAGGAAATTTGGAAAAAGAAAGCGATAACTCTTTTAAAATTCCCACGAAAGAAGGATTTGAAAGATTTTATAAATTAAAGTTTTCAATAATTAACCTCCCCGAAAATGAAGTTAAGGCCGTTTTAATTGTATTTAACGACATTACAAAATACGAGGAACTTGACAGGCTGAAGTCAGAATTTGTTGCAAAAGTTTCCCATGAATTAAAAACTCCTCTTACTTCTATGGGAATGGCGATCGATATCATCGGAGAAGGTGTAGTAGGACCTATTTCCGATAAACAGAGCGAGCTCGTATTATCGATGAAAGAAGATTACTTAAGACTGAACCGGCTTGTTAAAGAAATACTGCAATTATCCAGTATAGAATCCGGCGGGATCAAACTGAATTTTAATTCCACCGATTTAAATGAATTATTAGGCAATACCGTAAAAGCTTTTTCGCTGCAGTGCAAGGATAAGAGAATAAATTTAATTTATAATTTTAACGATAGTCTGCCTTTAATATCCGGCGACTATGATGCGTTATCAAGTGCCTTCGGAAATTTTATCGGGAATTCTATAAAATTTACCGACAAAGGAGGCGAGATAAATATCGATACTGAGTTTAACGATAAAAATATTGTCGTTATAATCTCGGATACAGGCGCCGGTATAAACGCCGAATATCTTGATAAAATTTTTGATAAATTTGTACAGGTCAGCGGCAGTAAACCCGGCAGTGTCGGTTTAGGGCTTAGCATCGCTAAAGAAATTATCGAGCTTCATCAAGGATCAATTAACGTTTGGAGCAAACCCGGTTTAGGAAGTAAATTTATGATAACAATTCCGGTACTGAAAAATGGATAAAGGCAGAGTACTTGTAATAGACGACGAAATAAATATTCTGAAAGTAATCGAACTCTCACTACAGTCACAGAATTTTTTACCTGAAACTTTCAGTAATCCGTTAGACGCATTGAAAAGAGCGCAGGAAATTTACTTCGACCTTGCTTTTATCGATTTAAAGATGGAACCGATAGACGGGCTGCAGACTTTATCAAAACTAAAAAAAATATCGCCGGACACAACTTCGGTTCTAATGACCGCTCACGGATCGATCGAAACAGCCGTAGAAGCCATTAAAGGCGGCGCTTACGATTATATTACAAAACCTTTCACCCATAAAGAATTTATTCATCTTACTGAAAGAGTTTTTGAACATTACTTACTTCTGAAAGAAGTAAGAGGTCTAAGAGAACAAGCTGAAGAGAATTTCGAAAATATGGAGATGGTTTCTAATAATTTCCAGATGAGGGAAATTTTGAAATTATGCAGAGATATTTCCAACAGTGATATTCCGGTGCTTATCGAAGGCGAAAGCGGTACCGGCAAAGAAATGCTTGCACGTTTCATTCACGACAACAGTAAAAGGAAGAATAATCCTTTCAGTGCCGTTAACTGTGCGGCGATACCCGAGAGTCTTTTTGAAAGCGAAGTTTTCGGGCACATTAAAGGTTCGTATACAGGCGCTTTAAAGGACAGAATAGGAAGATTCGAAATGGCGGATCAAGGCAGTGTCTTCCTTGATGAAGTCGGCGAGATTACTAAGCCGATGCAGGTTAAACTGCTGAGATTCCTTCAGAATATGGAATTCGAAAGAGTAGGTGAAAGTATAACTAGAAAAGTAAATGTAAGGATAATCAGCGCAACCAACAGGAATATTGATGATGAAATTAAATCCGGTGATTTCAGAGAAGACTTTTATTACAGGCTGAGCGGAGTAAGAATAAAACTTCCGCCGCTGCGTGAACGAAAAGAAGACATACCCTCGCTTACCGATCATTTTATAAAACAGTATTCACCCGGAGAAGATATTGTTCTTCTGCCAGAGACCCTAAAATTGCTCTACGATTATAACTGGCCCGGTAATATCAGAGAACTGGAAAACGTTATCAAGAGAGCGCTGGTACTTGCGAAGGATCATGAAATAAAACCTGAATATCTTCCTCATGAAATAAACAGGGAGCAGCAGAGAGAATTCACAACTCTTATGCCTACACTGGATGAAATAGAAAGAAATTACATTATTGAGGTAATGAAAACTCATACCAATCCAAAAGACGCTTCCAGAATACTCGGCATTTCCTTAACCACATTATGGCGTAAAAGAAAAGAGTATAAAATCTAAATTTTATTTCAGATTGAAAAATTCCTAGCTGCAATCAATTCCATTTTGAAATCGGCGTAACTAAATAAAATAAAAGCCTTTATTAATCTTGCATTTCAAAATGAAATAATTCCGGCCTGCTGCTCGTATTATATTTCACCCGCAAAACTAAAAATACAGTAATTTTGACCGGATACCGAACAATTCCGTAATGAAAATAAGTAAAAATAACGGCACATCATTTGTCTATACAAGTAACGGCATAAATAAATTGTTTAACTTCAAAAAACGGAGATAAAAATCCATGAAACAGTCAGTTTTTATAACAATACTAACAGTAGTAGCGTTTGGAATAGCCTTGGCAATTTACACACTTGTATTCGGCAACCCGGCAAACTTTGCCGACGGCGCAGCCCGTATGCAACCTTTAAACGGAAATTTATTGGCCACCATTTATACCGGGGGTCCTCTTGTAGTTCTTTTATTAATGCTTTCAATAATGGACGTAGCTATAATTTTTGAAAGGATCTTTTCGTTAAAAAAAGCAGGCGGAAAAAGATCTACCGCTAACTTTTTTAAAGACGTTATTACCTCATTGGACAACAATGAATATGATGCGGCGATCGAAGTATGCGACAATCAAAGAGGCTCAGTTGCCAACGTAATTAAAGCTTCTCTTCTCAGATACAAGGAATTGAATTCAAAGGATAAAAAAGTAGAAGCGGAAAAGCAGCTATCTGAAGTTCAAAGAGCAGTTGAAGAAGCATCGATGCTTGAAACACCGCTTCTGGAAAAAAACCTTATTGCCCTGTCTACAATCGCTTCTATAGCAACAATGGTTGGTTTGCTCGGAACTGTAGTCGGTATGATCAGAGCATTCTCGGCAATGGCAAGAGCCGGAGCACCGGATGCAATACAGCTTGCGATCGGAATTTCGGAAGCTCTTGTAAATACTGCAGGAGGTTTGATTACCGCTATTATGGGTATTGTTGCATATAATTTCTTTGTCAATAAAGTTGATAATTTTAATTATTCGGTAGACGAAGCCAGTTATAACGTAATTCAAATCCTTAAATCGAAATAATGAGGCTTAAAGATGCCAAAGATTAAAAAGAAAAGATTAAATGTAAGAATAGATATGACTCCGCTTGTGGACGTTGCGTTTCTTCTCCTTACATTTTTCATGATGACTACTCAGTTTCAACCTCCTGAGCACGTTAAAATCGAAGTTCCGTCTTCGCATTCCGCGTTCAAGGTTCCGGAGTCTGACGTAATGACGATATATGTCGACAAGCAGGGCCAGATATTTCTGGGCGTGGATGCGCCCGCGTTGATGGGCAGGTTATTCGGACAGGGTGAAAGACTTCAGAGGATGGTTCAGGTAAATCTAAGCAACCTCGGCGATCTTTTAATACAGGCCCGTATAAGCAATCCGAGACTCAGAACAGTAATCAAAGGAGATGTTGACGCAGACTACGGTGTTGTCGAGGATGTTATGAATCTTCTTCAAAAAACCGAGATAACCAGGTTTGCTATGATTACTAATCAAATTATAGATAAAAATGACAATCAAAATTAAAGGGTTTAAATATGGCTGGAGTTGACACCGGCGGTGAAAGCGGCGGAAAACAGAAGCATAAAAAGAAACGCGGTAAAAAAAGACTGGGTGTAAGGGTTGATATGACCCCGATGGTGGACGTGGCTTTTCTTCTGCTTACGTTTTTCATGCTCACTACCGTTATGAGAAAACAAGAGACACTGGAAATTAACTTACCGCCCAATAACGAGACTAAAGTTGATATCGCGGAGTCTAACCTTTTGACAATGTTTGTGGATGATAACGATTCTGTTTTTTACAGTACCGGGACAGAAAAACCGCAACCAATTGCTTTCAGTACACTGGAAAAATTTTTCAAGGACAAGGAGCAGCAAAATCCGAAACTGGTAATCCTCCTGAAACTGGATAGAAAAGCCAGGTATCATATGATGGTTGATTTGGTCGATAAGCTAAACCTTGCGGACCTGCAGCGGTTTTCCCTTGCTCCAATGACCGACAACGATAAAAAACTATTAGCCAAGGCATCATCTTAAAACAAGGAAATGGAAAATGAGTAATAATGCATTAGCAATTGAAAATACTTCCAAGTATGGTGCCTTCGAGCTTAAGAAGTTATACCCGAGAAACTTCGGAATGGGCTTGACGGTGGCCGTATTCATTCATTTATTCTTAATCGGAGCATATATATTCATACAGTCGATTACAAAAGAAGACGACAATAATATTGAGACCGTAAGAATATTAAAATACAGCGAACTCGGTCCTCCTCCCTCTCTTGATAAAAACGTGGCCCAGCAGCTTGCGGTAACGGCGCCTGCAATAAAACCGAATGTAGGCATTCCTAAGCCGGTTCCGGACGCGGAAGCTCCTAAAGAACAGACAATAGCAACACAGCAGGAAATGAATCAGGTTGCCGCACCGGTAGGAGAAGGCAACGGCGGAGGAAGCGTTAAGATTACACAGGACCTGAAAGTTGAACCGCCTAAAGACGAAACACCGGATATCAACGCTTTCGTTCCGGTTGAAAAAGAACCTCAGGTAGTTTCAGGTGTAACCCCGGATTACCCGGATATAGCTAAAAGAGCAGGCGTTGAAGGCACCGTATATGTTAAGATACTCGTAAGTAAAGAAGGAAAACCCATGAAAGCAGTGGTGATAAAAAGCGACGCGGATGTATTCAATAAACCGGCTATTGATGCGGCGATGAAATTTGTGTTTACTCCCGCGATTCAGCATCAAAGCCCGGTAATGGTATGGGTAGTTGTTCCTTTCAGATTTAAGTTAAACAATTAATTGCCGAGCCGATGAACATAATGAAATATCTGGCATATATTATCGCGGCAATATTTATCCTATCCGGAATTGCTTTTCTTGCCGGATATTTCATATCGGCTAATGTCCCAGAACAGTTCAGAATTATGATAGGTATAGTATTGATTCTTTACGGAGGCTACAGGATTGTAACCACTTATTTTAAGGAAAACGAAACCGGTGAATAACACAAAGCAAATAATTTTACTTTTTATAGTTTCTTTATTTTTATTGGCAGGGTGCCAGGAAAGTAAAATTTCTCCGACAAAAGGAACAGTACTCGTTGAGGTCGATTCTTCGGTTGCTCCCATAATTAAGAAAGAAGCAGTCGTATTCGATTCACTTTATGTAAACGCAAAACTTGAGTTAAAAACAGTATCGCCTCTGAAGGGTATGGTTGATCTGTTGAATAATAAAGTAAGAATGTTCGTTAGTCCGAGATATTTTGATAAAAAGGAACAGGATTTTATAAATAAAGAGAAGTTGAACATTAAGACATTCAAGTTTTGTTATAATACTATTGCCGTGATTGCTTCGCCGAAGAGCCTCGTTGAAAAAATAAGAGTAGACGAACTGAAAGATTTGCTGACGGGTAAAAGGAAAGGAATAAGAATAGTTCTGCCTCAGTCGTCTACTTATACCTATCAATATATAAAAGAGAATGTGCTCAACGGAATGAATCCGGATGGTGTCGAAATAGTTCCTTCCGATGAGGCTGTGTTGAAAAGAATAGAAAACAGCGTTAATGAAATCGGACTAGTCAGCTTTAATATCGTACAGGACTCATCGAAAATTAAATTTGTTAAGGTGGGAGAATTGAATCATAATACCGACAGTACAAATGTGAAAAGCCTTGCAGTAAACTATTTCACCCCGCATCCCGGGTTTGTTCTGGAAAATTATTACCCTTTTAAGCAGACCGTATATATTTATTTAAATGAGGTTGTAATGACTCCCGCATCCGGGTTCACGACCTTCTTAACCAATTACGAAGGGCAGAAGATAGCGCTTCAGGAAAATTTAGCTCCGGCCGCGGTACCGGTTAAAATAAACGAACCTCAATAAACAGGGAAAAAGATGAGAAAATATTTGTTATATATCTTTTTATTTCTTTTTGCGGGCCTGCTTTCGGCGCAAAGCAGATATGATTCCGCAATGGTATTTGTTAAGAATAAAGATTTTAAAAGTGCGGTCGGCATTGCAAAAGAACTTATAAAAGCCGATTCGTCCGATCAGGCTTTGAAACTTTTAGTTGATATAACTTCGCAAGATACTGCAAGCAAAGAAGCGTACTTGCTTCTGGGTAATGTATACAATAACATGAAAGTGTACGTGCTTGCCTTAACAAACTACAGAACTGCCGAAAAACTGGATTCGACGGATCCGGGGATTAAATTTAAGATTGCAAATATTCTTGATGAACAGCAGCAGTACACTGATGCCGCAAACAAATATCTCCAGGTTATAGCAACCGATTCAACATACTCTAAAGCATATTTAAATCTCGGTGAATTGCTTTATTATGCCAAGCAATATCCGAACGCCGCATTTTATTTGTCGAAATATCTGAAATTCGATTCTAAAGTTTACAAAGTCTATTTATACGCGGCAAACTCATTTTACTTAATGCAGAATTACCCGAAAGCCGCAGATGTTTCTACCGAAGGATTGCAGAATTTTCCTGACAAAACAGATCTGAAGAAAATAGCTGCTCTGTCGCTCGCGGAGGAACAAAAATATGATGACGCTTTAGAAGCTGCTGAACACAATGCCTGATTCATTATTTACCGCAAAAGAATTCAGCAAGGTTGGAAAAGAATTTCAGGCAGGTAAACAGGATTCCGTCGCGATCATTTATTATCAAAAGGCACTGACAAAAGATTCTACTCTTGCGGATCTTGATGAATCGATCGCAAATTTATATTTGACCGACGGCAAGTATGCGCAGGCGGTCCCTTATTACGATAAAAAAATAAAAGCAGACTCAACAACCGTCAGTTCGCGGGTTAACAAAGCTCTATGTTTAATCGAATTAAAAAATTACAACGACGCCAGAATTTCTTTGCTTCAGGCAGTTCATATAAAAGACAGCTATGTTCCCTCTTTATTATGGCTTGCCAGAACATACAGATATATGGATTCACTTCAGGCCGCAAGCGACGTTTATCAGAATATTATTAAGGCGACGAGCAGCCAGCAGGACAGCTACAAATCGGAAATATCCGAAGCTTACGGTTTTTTCGGGTACCTTGATCTGCTGAAGAAAAGATATAAATCGGCCGCAGATAATTTAAAATCGTCTCTTAATTTTTCGCCGGACAGCTGGCAGTACCATTTATGGCTGGCGCAGGCATATGCGTTAAGCGGCAATAAACCCGAAGCAAGAAAAGAATACAAGCAAGTACTGACTCTGGATCCGAAAAATCCCGACGCATTAAAAGGCCTGAAGTTAATCGGTTCTTAATATTTTTATAAGAAATTTCTGTATTACTTAAATGTGGGAAGATTGAAATAAATAATTATTGATTACCTTAGACATGCATAAGAATTTTGTTTGAAATAATTGATAATTACTGAACTAATATTATATTAATGTAAAATTGAATCTAAACTGAAATAATAAAAGATTGGAAGTTATGCAAAACAATCCCTGGCATTCTGTAAGTACTGGAAAATCAAATCCTTCTGTTGTTAACGCAGTAGTAGAAATCCCGAAAGGCTCAAAAGCTAAATACGAACTAGATAAAACTAGCGGCTTGTTAAAACTTGACAGAGTATTATTTTCTTCGGTTCACTACCCTGCAAATTACGGTTTTATCCCGCAGACTTTCTGCGACGACGGCGATCCGCTGGATATATTAGTAATTTGTTCGATTGATCTGGAACCGCTGTGCATTGTTGAAGCCAAAGTTATAGGCGTAATGAGAATGCTTGACGAGGAAGAATATGACGATAAAATAATTGCCGTTGCCAAGAATGATATGTCCGTTAATTATATTAACAACATAGAAGAACTTCCGCCGCATACGGTTGTAGAACTAAGAAGGTTTTTCGAAGATTATAAAAAACTTGAGAATAAAAAAGTTATAGTTGACGGTTTTATGGGTAAGGATCAGGCTTTTAAAATTATTGAAGACAGTATTGAATTGTATTCAAAATCTGAATTTTCTTATTAGCGCATAAAGAGAAGTCCTTCCACATGGGGATGATACGATTATTACAGCTAACCGTACCACTCCCCTTTTCTTTTTCAACTTTTAATTCTATTTCCGAAGGTGATGCTCTTGAATTAATTAACGATCATGATCCCAAACCGCTGTATTATTAACTGGCTTTGGCAAGAAACGGACAATTTATTTGGCCATATACTGAAAATGGACCGGTCGTTTGGAAAGTTAACATAACTAAAAGTTGATATTTATTTTAAACTGTTAAGAAAAGATGATAACAAAAGACACTAAAATTTTAAAGATGCTGGAAGCATAACCTCAAACTCTGGATATTCTGCTTCAAGCCAGTCCATATTTTTTAAAATTGAAAACTAAATTATAGAGAATATAATTGAAGAAGCAATTTAAAAGTCTTGTCAGATGGAAATGTCCGGCTGTTCTAATTTATATGGTTATGAAAATGTGGATATTGAAGTTTATTTGCTAATTGTAAATTAACGCGCTGTTACAACTAAAAAATAAAAAAAAAGGTTTTATTTAAATTCTTTTTTACTACATTAGGAAAAACAAAATCATATCAAATTGTGTGGGGGAACCATGCAAGAAGTTGCAGTCACAGAGGGAAAAGGCACTTACATAGTTATTCTTCATCTTCCTGAAGAAAAGAAAATCGAAATCGGTCAATTGGGGAAATTCAGGTTTACGAAAGGCTATTATGCCTATGTGGGCAGCGCGTTCGGCAACGGCGGTTTGCAGCAGCGAATATCCCATCATATAAACGGCACCGAAAAACCTCACTGGCATATAGATTATTTAAGAGAACACGCAGAGCCGGTGGAAATATGGTTTACCGAATCAAGAAATAATCAGGAACATACCTGGGCAAAAATATTGACCAATATGCCGGGCGGAAATTTTTTCCTGAACGGATTCGGTTCTTCCGATTGTAAATGTGTAAGCCATTTATATTATTTTGGAAGCGTACCTTGCTTTCAAAGCTTTAAGAATTTATTAAATAATAATTTCAGAAGAGAAACAGAAATAGAGAGAATGCTCATTCAAGAATTTGAATTGCGTTAATTATTTATCTTTCTTTTTTTCTTCCCAGTCGGTTAGTTTGCCGTTTTTAAAAAAATAGGTTACGTCACCGTAATACCATTGCTCAAACGTACCCCATTTATATACATCTTTGTGTGTTTTGTCGGGTTTCCCCCAACTGTCTTTTACCATTTCCTCGGTCATACCTTTCCATATCTGACCGTTCAGCACCTTATCTCCTTCGTCCCGGCCGTATTTCCGAACGAACAGCTTGCTTTTATAATTATGAAGTTCCGAATTAGCTAAATCCATTTTTTTGTCCAATGAAGCCGATAGTGCTTTAAGGCTATCCACATCAGAATTTAATTTATTATTTTCTTCCGTTAGGTATTGTTTAAGAGAAATTAAACTGTCTTTTTCGGTCTTAAAATTACTTTGAGATGATTGGGAATTTTGAGCGAAACTAGCGGATGAAAAAGATACGGTAATAACTAAAACAAAGAATATTTTGCTGATATAAGCCATCTTTAATTCATATTTATTTAAACGAATTGTAAAGATATTCATTACGATAAAATAAATCTACTGATTCCCGTGCCGGTTTGGTATTTCTTAATAATATTTGTTTTATTTTACATCGTGAGAAAAATTATTGCATTAGTGGATAAAATCTCCTAAGAAAATTTTGTTTATTTTTGTGCACGAAATGAGAAATTTATATCGGAGAAAAATGGAATATCTAAATTCGGAATATTTTACATACAAAGATAATAACCTTTACTGCGAAGACGTCTCAGTTGAAGAAATAGCTCAAAAATTCGGGACGCCTTTATATATATACAGCAAAAACTTTTTAACGGATAGAGCAAAAGAATTCCAGGATTCATTCAGAGATATAAAGCATACTGTTTTTTTTGCGTGTAAATCTAATTTTAACTTAAGCGTTATTAAAACACTCGGAGATGCCGGGTGCGGCGTTGATGTAAATTCGGAAGGAGAATTATACAGAGCATTAAAGGCGGGTATTGCTACTGATAAAATAATTTTATCAGGGGTGGGCAAAACCCTCAATGAAATAAAGCTTGGACTGCAGCATGATCTTTTAATGATAAAAGCCGAATCTCCGCAGGAGCTGGAACTAATAAACGAAGCTGCAAAATCGTTAAACAAAATTGCTCCCGTTGCTATCCGGGTAAACCCGGATGTTGACGCAAAGACGCATCCTTATATCTCAACAGGCCTTTCGGAAAATAAATTCGGAATCGATGCGGTTAATACTTTCGATATTATTACCGGAGCTAAGGATTTCCATAATATTAAATTTGTCGGCCTCGATATGCATATCGGGTCTCAGATCACTTCGATAGCTCCGCATGTGGAAGCGGTTGAAAAGCTTGCCGAACTTTATAACAAGTTAAAATCCGGCGGCATTAAGCTCGACCATCTTGATCTCGGCGGCGGAATTGGCGTTCCTTATCACAACGAAAAAACATTTAAAATATCCGAGCTTGCTCACGCGATAAAACCTATTCTGAAAACACTTGAATGCGATATATTTTTCGAACCGGGAAGGTATTTAACGGCAAACAGCGGAATACTTGCGGCTCAGGTGCTTTATACAAAAACAAATAATCATAAAAAATTTGTTGTTGTGGATACCGCGATGAACGACCTGCTTCGGCCGAGCATATACGGAGCTTATCACCATATTCAGCCGGTAAAAGTACAGGAAGGAAGAGATAAAATAGTTGCGGATGTTGTTGGACCGGTTTGCGAAAGCGGCGATTTTCTTGCTAAGAACCGGGATCTGAGAGAATACAAACAGGGCGAATATATTGCCGTAATGTCAGCGGGAGCATACGGAATGGTAATGGCGTCGAATTACAACGGACGCAGAAAACCCGCGGAAGTAATGGTTGACGGAAGCAACTGCAAGCTTATAAGAAGCCGGGAATCGTTTGAGCACTTAATTTACGATGAAGAGGATCTTCTTAATAAATAACACAACAGTTTAAATCTCACTATTAATAAACAAGGATTAATATGAGGAAATGCAAAGGGAATATTTTACTTTTAATTACCGCCGCATCTTTTATGTTTTTTGCAAACGGCTGTATAGTATTTCATAAAGTATCTTACGTTGTTCATCTTGATACGCCTACATCCGGAACCGTTCAAGTTACAGCGTACGATATGAGGTCTAATGCTACGACTAACAAAGAATTCGAACAGGATAAAAAAAATCTTTTTCAGTATATGTTTAAAAGCGAGAAATTTGTAAAAGCGCAAAAAGCTCAGGGGAAAGATATTACTGCCAGGAAATTATCTCTTGATGAAGGGAAACTGATTGGAGAAGGAACTTACAAATTTAACAATATCGAGAACGTTGAGGGAATAAAATACGACGGCGGTTTTCACTTTCTAAACCTGGGACTTGATGATTCCGTAATGGCGACCAATGGTGAAATTGTCAGATCCAAAGAATATAAAAGAATAATGTGGGACAGTACGTATAAAGAATTGAAATTCACAATGTTCAGTTTTTCTTTTAAGAATAGCAAAAGCAGGCCGCTGGCTCCTTTTTATAAACCGGAAGCTAAATAATGCTGTTAACATTTAACCCCGTTAGGAGTGAGTTATTTACGGCAAGAAATGTCAAACTTATTAAGAGGCTGTCTCATAAGTCGGG
Organism: uncultured Bacteroidota bacterium; assembly: GCA_963739955.1. Classification (GTDB taxonomy): domain Bacteria; phylum Bacteroidota; class Ignavibacteria; order Ignavibacteriales; family Ignavibacteriaceae; genus FEN-1297. The sequence continues at coordinate 28,861 of CAVUCX010000058.1, forward strand.
ATCATGTCATGCTGATCGAAGTCGAAGCATGATTTCGCGCTGAATCACGGTTCAACCCTGCTTGTCCGGCGGGCAGGTCTGCTCACCGTGACATTCGAAGTATTTTGAGACAATCCCAACGTGCTTGTGTACAGTAAATTTCTGAAAATTTTTAAAAATAAAGTTGACGCCTATGAGAGCTGTACAGATCTGCATTTGGTTTTCCCGTCAATAGATTTTATGTCATTTGTTTTATCATAATATAAAGTTCAAAATTTAAATTTATGTTTGTTGAAGTAGTGTTCCCTCTTCCGTTTAGAAATGCGTTCACATATTCCGTACCGCCTGAGTTTGAGTCGAATGCTCAAATAGGCACCAGGGCTGTTGTACCTTTCGGTAAAAGAACTCTTACCGGTTTCATCGTTCGAAAATCCGCTACAACCACAGTTAAGGAAAACATAAAACCGTTAACGGATATAATAGACGAAGAGCCTATATTCGACAAGAAGTCTATTTTGTTTTACGAATGGCTGTCCGATTATTATCTTTCGTCACTGGGAGAAGCGCTTAAACTTGCTGTGCCGTACGGGTCGGATATTGAAACCAGGAAAAAGATTATAAGCAATATTGAAACCAGCTCGGAGCTTTATGAGAAAGAAAAATCCAAAGAAACAATCCGCACTAAGATATTAAAAATACTCTCCGAAAGAGAAGAGATCGGACTTATCTTATCTTCAGAAAATTATCGGAAAGAAAAATATATATTCAGTTCTTAAGAGTCTCGAAAAAGCCGGCGCGCTTACCGTTATTGACGAACTTGAAGAAGCTAGGGTAAAAGCAAAAAAAGTTAAATTTGTAAAGCTGGCAAAACCGGTTGCCGAAATTTATGCCTTTTTCCCCGAGCTTGAGAGCCGGTCGCCGAAACAAGTAAAAATAATTCTGGAGTTAATTTCGAAGAAAGATAAGTCGTTCCCTGTTACCGAACTTCTTAAGAAAACCGAAGCATCCCAGTCGTCAATCGAATCGCTTGAGAAAAAAGAATTAATTACGGTTTTTGAAAAAGAAGTTGACAGACGCTACTTCGAAGTATATACCGAAGAACACGTTGAATTTGTATTAACGGACAGACAAATAAAAATAGTAGACGAAGTATCGCCGCTTCTGCAGAAAAATGAATTCGGCACTTTCCTTCTGTATGGCGTAACCGGCAGCGGTAAAACTCAGGTTTATATCGAGCTGATTAAAAAAGCGCTCGACTTAAATAAGACTGCTTTAATTCTTGTTCCGGAAATTTCCCTGACTCCCCAGATTACTTCCAGGCTGTTCAACAATTTCGGGAATCTGGTTACGGTTATTCACAGCCGGATGAGCTTGGGAGAAAGATACGATTCATGGAGACGAGTATTGGCGGGAAAATCCAAAGTTGTAATAGGCGCGAGGTCGGCGCTCTTTGCGCCGCTGAAGAATCCGGGTATAATAGTAGTGGATGAGGAACATGATTCAAGCTATAAGCAGTTTGAGTCCGTTCCTAAGTATAATGCCAGGGATGCGGCCGTCATTCTTGGAAAATTAAATAACTGTCCCGTAATACTCGGCTCCGCTACGCCATCTATCGAAAGCATGTATAATGCGAGAACCGGGAAATTTAAACTTGTGGAACTGCCCGAAAGAATTGATAACGCAAAACTGCCCAGAATAAGTCTGGTTAATATTTCACTCGAGAAAAAAAAGAAAAAATTAGAGAGTGTATTTTCCAAAACCCTTCTGGATAAAATTGAAGACAGACTAAAGAAAAAGGAAGGCATAATTATTCTTCAGAACCGCAGAGGTTTTTCGACTCAGATTTACTGTGAGGACTGCGGCGAAATTGAGTCTTGCGACAACTGCTCGGTACCGATGGTTTACCACATTAACAAGAATATACTTCAATGTCATTACTGCGGACTTACAAAACGTGTACCCCATGCATGTACACATTGCGGTTCAATTTCAATTAAATATTTCGGAACAGGAACCGAAAGGGTTGAAGACGAACTTGAATATTATTTCCCCGGCGTAAAAATTAAAAGAGTGGATTCCGATTCCATCTCAAGAAAATCTTCCCTTAGCAGAATTTTATACGAATTCGGGCGCGGCGATATCGATATACTGGTGGGTACGCAAATGGTATCTAAAGGATTGGATTTCCCAAGATTAACACTGGTAGGAGTTATATCCGCCGAAACTACTCTCTGGCTTCCTGATTTTCGCGCCGATGAGAGAACATTCCAGTTATTAACACAGGTTGCCGGAAGAGCGGGGCGAAGCAAAGTGGAAGGCGAAGTAATAATACAGACTCAAAACGAAAAACATTTTACTCTTCAAAAAGTTCTACTGAATGACTATGAGGGATTTTATCAAAAAGAAATTTTCGACAGGGAAAAATTAGGTTATCCGCCGTTTACCAGAATTTGCCTGGTGGAGGCAAAGGATTTATCGGAAGAAAAAGTAAAAGGCGCAATTGCAGATTATCATAAGGAATTATCGCAATACTCAAAATGGCTGAATATATCCTCTCCTTCTCCTGCGGCAATAGCCAGGATAAAAAATAATTACCGCTACCATATCTTAATTAAAAGTTATAAAGGTCCGGATCCGGGCGGAGCAATTTTAAGAAAAGCTGTACTAAATTCTTTCGTGGAGTTTAACCGTAAATCAAGATATAGAGATGTCAGGCTTTTTTACGACGTGGATCCTCAGAATATTTTATAATACCGCATAAAATATCAGATCGGCAAAAACATAAAAAATATTTTTTATTAATGTTTTTGTTTGTTGCGCTATTATAATTTAGCGTCTTTGCGGTGATTAAGTTTATTATGAAATTTCCTACCGCAAAGACACAAAATCCTAATAAATTTTAAAGCCTCAATAAATGAGATTAATTAAATTTAGATTCCGAAAAATTTTAAAAACGGCACTGCTTCCGCAAGAAGAAATATTAAAAATCCTCCTATAATCCAGATGCCGAAAACAAGGGCAAAATACTTGGCAGCGGAAGAAGCCTTGAACATCTTAGCCAATCCAATGCTTATAACACTGTAGCTCCAAATTGAGAAGACATCTAATTTAGATAATAAAAATCCGCCTATAGTAGTTTTATCCATATCTAAAAATGAAGCTACGCTGAAATCATTCATCATTTTGCCCATTACAAAAGCTACTATCGTCACAAGGATAACTTGAATTACCCCTATATAAGAGACCAAACCGCTAGCAACCAAAGCCGATTGATAGGACCCGTCATCCTTAAATATAAATTTCGCAAACAGGAAGTAAATACCTGTAATAATAAAGAAGACAAGAAAAACTATTATAAATGTTCCTATTCCCTGAAAAACAAATTGAATCGGCGAAGGTCCTTTGTCCATTCTATTTTGAATATTATTTAACTGCGTATTCATCTGCTCTTTCGTCAATTTGCCCTGCTGAACCATTTCGTTAAAGGTCTTTTCCATTTTGGCTAATTGCTTTTCTTTTACCTGATAATATATTTCCTTGTTGTTCAATAAAAGAACCTGTGAGAGAAATATTACTACAATTAAGATTATCAAAGGTACAAACCAGTCCATAGTCTTCGGAGGGAATTTAGACATGTTAGCAAATGTCGGTCCAGGTTCTGTTATTACGCCGACGAGCTTATCCGAATGATTTAGTTCCTCTTCAGACTGCTGAGTTTCCGCTTCGGTAGAGTTCGGTATCGATGAATCGCTGTCGTCAAAGTTATCCATTTAAATGACTCCTCTTATGGTTAGATACTTATAGTGATTTGATATAAAAAATTATCTATACTTTAAGCAAAACGCAATAAAAAATATTCTTTTCTTATATACTTATTAATACGCTTCATGATTGGAAATTAAATTGTTAAATTTAAACCATTAAGAAATTATTAATTTTAAGGATTTTAATGAAAACAATTATTGAACCATTTAAAATAAAATCGGTAGAACCAATTCGTTTTACTACTAAAGATGAAAGAGTGAGGCTTATTCATGAGGCCGGATTTAATCCTTTCATGCTTCACGCCGATGATGTTCTAATTGATCTACTTACCGACAGCGGAACTTCTGCTATGAGTTCTAAGCAGTGGGCAGGAATTATGGACGGGGACGAATCATACGCGGGATCGAAAAGTTTTTACAGGTTTGAAAAGGCAGTTAAAAAGATAACAGGGAATGAAACATATTATTCCGACACATCAAGGAAGGGCCGCGGAAAAGATACTATTTTTTAACATCTGCCGAAAAAGGAAAGTTCATACCAAACAACACACACTTTGATACCACAAGAGCAAATATTGAATTCACCGGAGCCGAAGCGGTCGATTTGTTGAACGAAACCGGGAAGCATCCGGAAATCCGTGCCGATTTCAAGGGCGATATGGATGTCGAAATCCTTAAACAATTCATTGAACAAACCGGGGCACAAAATATACCGCTGTGTATGATAACCGTTACTAATAACTCGGGCGGCGGTCAGCCTGTATCGATGAAAAATATCCGGGAAGTAAAAGCAGTTTGTAAGAAACATGGAATCCCTTTATTTCTTGACGCGTGCAGGTTTGCTGAAAACGCATATTTTATAAAGAAAAGAGAAAACGGGTATTCCAATAAATCCGTTCTGGAAATAGCGCAGGAAATGTTCTCTTATGCCGACGGCGCGACCATGAGCGCTAAAAAAGACGCGCTGGTGAATATCGGCGGATTCCTTGCAATGAACGACGACGACCTAGCAGAGAAATGCAGAAATCTTCTGATAGTGACGGAAGGTTTTCCGACATACGGCGGATT
>CAVUCX010000059.1:0-20685 GCA_963739955.1 uncultured Bacteroidota bacterium
TGCTTCGCAGCGTCCAGTTTCGACCGTCGTTGCGTGAAGAAATACGCTTCAATCCAACTCGGTGCCCCTTCTCGCATGCGCACGGCCGAAAGCAACTCGCTTCTGCCTAGACGGACCGTCGATGGCATGATCGCGTATCCCGGGGCTCGGGGCCGATCAGTGATACGTAACTGAGCCAAGTAGAGGTGCAAAAAAATGTATCGCTTTTGCGGAAGCGGGCAAGTTTTTCTGGATATTCAGCATACCGATCCTTTTAATCTGAAACGGTCTGCAGGTGTCGGAGCAAGAATAATGATAAACCCGATAGGTTCGATCGGTTTCATTTGGGTTACGGATTCGACAGAAAATCTGTCAACGGGCAAAATCCTGCCTGGTTATTCCATTTTCAGTTTGGAAAGGGCTTTTAAATAATTTTTATCAATTATTCGAGGAAAGAAAAGTGAAGAAATACTTATTATTATTTGTCATTCTAATCGGCGGCAGTGTTATGATCTCCGCACAAACACAAAAGTAGGATTTGTGGATTTACAAGTTTTCTGGCGCAAATCCTGGCAGCGGTGAAAGCACAGGGAGATCTTGACGCTTTGACAAATAAATGGTCTGCTCACCTGGATACAATGACAGCGGATTATCCAGGCTTCGGCGAATTATCAGAAACAACAAACACAATGAACGACCAGGCCAAATTGACGGCCCAGCAAAAACTTGTAAACCAGAAACAGGAAATTATTAAATTATAGAAAAGAAAAATTTGCGCAGGGTACCGGGGAAATTTATAAAAACAAGACCAGATTTTCGGCCCGGTTAAAGCAAAAATTTATACAGCTATAAAGGAAATCGCCAAACAGGAAAATGTCAAATTCGTTTTGATAAACCAAGAGATGTTGTTCTTCTTTACGCCGATCCTCAATACGATCTTACATATAAAGTACTGGACCGTCTAAAAACAGTGAATTAAATTTTTATAAAATTCTGCCCTACATAAGTAGGGCAGGATTTTTATTTTTAAACGGAATATAAAAATTTAAGAAAGGGATATATAAAAATATTTCTACCTTTTTAATAGGTCGATTGTTAATTCGTACCGGAAGTATGAAAAAAATTATTTTATCCCTCGCCGTTTCTTTTTTCCTTTTCTCGGGTTTTGCTTACAGTCAACTGAAAATCGGATATGTCGATTCTAAAACCATTATGAGCAAGTTCCCCGATGCGGTAGATGCCAACCGGAAGCTGGATGTTTTAATTAAGGACTGGCAGACAGAAATCAATAAAATGAAGCTTGAAAAACAGGAAAAAAGAAGACTTTCAGAAACGGAAACTGATTATGACGGAAAAAACCCGTAAAGATCCTGAGGATGGAATTAAAAAAATGGGCAGGATATAGATGCCTATCGCGACAGTAAATTCGCGCGAAGGGCGAACTGTTCCGAAACAGGATGAATTGATGAAACCTCTTCAAAATAAAGTATTCAATGCAATCCAGGATGTTGCAAAAAAAGATCTGGATTTTGTATTCGACAGGGGCGCATGTATTGCTTTTATACGCAAAAGAGAAATACGATATTACGCAGACGTAATGGATAAATTACAACTTCAATAATTAAACAAATAGTAAAATGAAGATTAAGATAAATGAAGTAGCAGAGTTCGTGGACGGAAAATTATCCGGCGGGGGGAATTTTAAAATGAAAATATGGCAAAAATTCAGGAACAAAGCAGGGTGATTTGACATTCCTTTACATGTCTGCTTACGAAAAATATTTTCCCGGTACAAAAGCGTCCGAATTCTTGTGAAACCCGGCGTTCATAAAACGGAGATGATATAACTTATATTGAAGTAAAAGATCCGAATAAAGCCTTTTCCAAAATTCTTATAAAGTATTTTACACCTGAATTTGTATTGAATGGAATTGACGAGACGTCTTTCATTCACCCAAATGCGGAGATAGGCTCCGGTACTTCGATAGGCAAAAATGTAGTTATTTCAGCCGGTTGTAAAATCGGGAAAAACGTTAAGATTTTTCATAATACCGTTTTGCTTGAAGATGCGGAGGTCGGCGATGATTCCGTAATTTTTCAGAATGTAAGCATAAGAGAAAAATGCAAAATCGGAAACAGGGCTATTATTCATCCCGGTACGGTGATCGGCTCAGACGGATTTGGCTTTTTTACTGATGAAAAAGGTGTTTATCAAAAGATACCTCAAATAGGAAATGTAGTAATTGAAGACGATGTGGAATTGGGGTCCAATGTTTGTATCGACAGAGCTGCCATAGGTTCAACAATAATAAAACGAGGTGTTAAAATAGATAACCTTGTTCAGATCGCTCATAATGTTGTAATTGGTGAAGACACGGTTATATCGGCGCAATCGGGTGTTTCCGGAAGTACGCAAATAGGCAATAAATGCATATTGGCCGGTCAGGTTGGCGTAGTAGGACATATAGAATTAACCGACAATGTAATTGTATATGCACAGTCCGGGGTTTCGAAAAATCTCACTAAACCCGGGTCGTATTTCGGATCTCCGGCCAAGGAGGCGAAGACGGCAATTAAGATAGAAGCCCATCTGCGAAATTTTCCCAAATACATAGAAAAAATTAAAAGCCTGGAAGAGAAAATAAATATATTACAGGATGAAATTAAATCCGCTAAAAAGTAACAAGTCGAATTTAAATAGCTAGTAATCTTTTATCCCGGTTAAATTTATATCCAAGGCCGCCGGTTTTATAAATATTCATTGAAACCCGGCACGCACGAAACATCTCACTTTTAAATGATTTTATTGTATTTCAAACCTTGGCTTGCTATTTTAATAAGCTAATTCTTTATAATTAAGTTAAGTATTGTAAGTAAAAACGGACTATATAAATGTTAGAGCTACAAAGGACGATAGAAAAACCGGTTTGGATTTCCGGAATTGGGCTGCATACCGGAACATCCTGCACAATGGCTTTTAAACCGGCACCTGAAAATTACGGTATACGTTTCGTAAGGATTGACTTGGGCGGAAATCATGAAATACAGGCCAATGCTGATAACGTTGTTGATGTTTCAAGAGGAACTACTTTAGGAATAGGCGAGGCAAGGTGCATACCGTTGAACATGTTCTGGCTGCTGTAGTAGGACTTCAGATAGATAATATTATTATAGAATTGGACGGAAGTGAGCCGCCCGTCGGAGACGGAAGCTCAATGCCTTACGTAGAACAATTATTCAGGAGGCTTGTGCACAGGATGCGCGAAGGATTACCTGATAATTGATGAAACGGTTATGTACCATGATGAGAAAACCAGATTGATATTGTCGCTCTTCCGCTGGACGGATACAGGGCAACGGTAATGGTCGATTTCAATCCCGCACTGGGAAGCCAGCATACAGGTTTATTTGATCTTGAAAAAGAATTTGTAAGCGAATTCGCACCGGCAAGAACCTTCTGCTTTTTAAGCGAAGTGAAAGCACTTTATAATATCGGCCTAATTAAGGGCGGCGATATTGATAACGCCGTGGTTTTTGCCGATTACAACTTTTTCCGTTATGCCTATCTTTTTCCTTAACTGCTCCAGCTCGTTTTCGTCGGAGTTTCTGTCGACAATAACCACGGCGTTATCAATATCGCCGCCCTTAATTAGGCCGATATTAGCAAGGTGTTCCACTTCGCTTAAAAAGCAGAAGGTTCTTGCCGGTGCGAATTCGCTTACAAATTCTTTTTCAAGATCAAATAAACCTGTATGCTGACTTCCCAGTGCGGGATTCTGATAATCGACCATTACTGTTGCCCTGTATCCGTCCAGCGGAAGAGCGACAATATCAATCTGGTTTTCTTCGTTATGATACATAACCGTTTCATCAATTATCAGGTAATCCTTCGGCGCATCCTGCTGCACAAAGCCTGCCTGCAATAATTGCTCTACGTAAGGCATTGAGCTTCCGTCTCCGACGGGCGGCTCATTTCCGTCCAATTCTATAATAATATTATCTATCTGAAGTCCTACTACAGCAGCCAGAACATGTTCAACAGTATGCACCTTGGCCTCGCCTATTCCTAAAGTAGTTCCTCTTGAAACATCAACAACGTTATCAGCATTGGCCTGTATTTCAGGATTTCCGCCCAAGTCAATCCTTACGAAACGTATACCGTAATTTTCAGGTGCAGGTTTAAAAGTCATTGTGCAGGATGTTCCGGTATGCAGCCCAATTCCGGAAATCCAAACCGGTTTTTCTATCGTCCTTTGTAGCTCTAACATTTATATAGTCCGTTTTTACTTACAATACTTAACTTAATTATAAAGAATTAGCTTATTAAAATAGCAAGCCAAGGTTTGAAATACAATAAAATCATTTTAAAAGTGAGATGTTTCGTGCGTGCCGGGTTTCAATGAATATTTATAAAACCGGCGGCCTTGGATATAAATTTAACCGGGATAAAAGATTACTTGCTATTTAAATTCGACTTGTTACTTTTTAGCGGATTTAATTTCATCCTGTAATATATTTATTTTCTCTTCCAGGCTTTTAATTTTTTCTATGTATTTGGGAAAATTTCGCAGATGGGCTTCTATCTTAATTGCCGTCTTCGCCTCCTTGGCCGGAGATCCGAAATACGACCCGGGTTTAGTGAGATTTTTCGAAACCCCGGACTGTGCATATACAATTACATTGTCGGTTAATTCTATATGTCCTACTACGCCAACCTGACCGGCCAATATGCATTTATTGCCTATTTGCGTACTTCCGGAAACACCCGATTGCGCCGATATAACCGTGTCTTCACCAATTACAACATTATGAGCGATCTGAACAAGGTTATCTATTTTAACACCTCGTTTTATTATTGTTGAACCTATGGCAGCTCTGTCGATACAAACATTGGACCCCAATTCCACATCGTCTTCAATTACTACATTTCCTATTTGAGGTATCTTTTGATAAACACCTTTTTCATCAGTAAAAAAGCCAAATCCGTCTGAGCCGATCACCGTACCGGGATGAATAATAGCCCTGTTTCCGATTTTGCATTTTTCTCTTATGCTTACATTCTGAAAAATTACGGAATCATCGCCGACCTCCGCATCTTCAAGCAAAACGGTATTATGAAAAATCTTAACGTTTTTCCCGATTTTACAACCGGCTGAAATAACTACATTTTTGCCTATCGAAGTACCGGAGCCTATCTCCGCATTTGGGTGAATAAAAGACGTCTCGTCAATTCCATTCAATACAAATTCAGGTGTAAAATACTTTATAAGAATTTTGGAAAAGGCTTTATTCGGATCTTTTACTTCAATATAAGTTATATCATCTCTCGTTTTATTAAAGCCGGGTTTCACAAGAATTGCGGACGCTTTTGTACCGGGAAAATATTTTTCGTAAGCAGACATGTAAAGAAATGTCAAATCACCCTGCTTTGCTTCCTGAATTTTTGCCATATTTTCAATTTCAAGTTCCCCGCCGCCGGATAATTTTCCGTCCACGAACTCTGCTATTTCATTTATCTTAATCTTCATTTTACTATTTGTTTAATTATTGAAGTTGTAATTTATCCATTACGTCCTGCGTAATATCGTATTTCTCTTTTGCGTATAAAAGCAATACATCTGCGCCCCTGTCGAATACAAAATCCAGATCTTTTTCTTTTGCAACATCCTGGATTGCATTGAATACTTTATTTTGAACAGGTTTCATCAATTCATCCTGTTTCTGGAACAGTTCGCCCTTCGCGCCGAATTTACTGTCGCGATAGGCATCTATATCCTGCCCCATTTTTTTAATTCCATCCTCAAGATCTTTACGGGTTTGTTCCGTCATAATCAGTTTCCGTTTCTGAAAGTCTTCTTCTTTTGCCTGTTTTTCAAGCTTCATTTTATTGATTTCTGTCTGCCAGTCCTTAATTAAAGCATCCAGCTTCCGGTTGGCGTCTACCGCATCGGGGAGTTTGCTCATAATGGTTTTAGAATCGACATATCCGATTTTCAGTTGACTGTAAGCAAAACCCGAGAAAAGGAAAAAAGAAACGGCGAGGGATAAAATAATTTTTTTCATAACTACTCCGGTATGAATTAACAATGGACTTATTAAAAAGGTAGAAATATTTTTATATATCCCTTTCTTAAATTTTTATATTCAGTTTAAAAATAAAAATCCTGCCCTACTTATGTAGGGCAGAATTTTATAAAAATTTAATTCACTGTTTTTAGACGGTCCAGTACTTTATATGTAAGATCGTATTGAGGATCGGCGTAAAGAAGAACAACATCTCCTGCTTTATCAAAAACGAATTTCATATTTTCCTGTTTGGCGATTTCCTTTATAGCTGTATAAATTTTTGCTTTAACCGGGCCGAAAATCTGGTCCTGTTTTTTATAAATTTCCCCGGTACCCTGCGCAAATTTTTCTTTTCTATAATTAATAATTTCCTGTTCCTGGTTTACAAGTTTTTGCTGGGCCGTCAATTTGGCCTGGTCGCTCATTGTGTTTGCTTGTTTCTGATAATTCGCCAAAGCCTGCTGATAATCCGCTGTCATTGTATCCAGGTGAGCAGACCATTTATTTGTCAAAGCGTCAAGATCTCCCTGTGCTTTCACCGCTGCCGGCAACTGCGCCAGAATAACTTGTGAATCCACAAATCCTATCTTTTGTGTTTGTGCGGAGATCATAACACTGCCGCCGATTAGAATGACAAATAATAATAAGTATTTCTTCACTTTTCTTTCCTCGAATAATTGATAAAAATTATTTAAAAGCCCTTTCCAAACTGAAAATGGAATAACCAGGCAGGATTTTGCCCGTTGACAGATTTTCTGTCGAATCCGTAACCCAAATCAAAGCCGATCAAACCTATCGGGTTTATCATTATTCTTGCTCCGACACCTGCAGACCGTTTCAGATTAAAAGGATCGGTATGCTGAATATCCAGAAAAACGTTGCCCGCTTCCGCAAAAGCCAGCAGATATAACGGCATAGGTTCCATGGTTACCGCTACTCTCAATTCGGTTGTATATTTCAGGTATACATCACCGCCTATCGTAGGACCTATCGATCTGTCGTCATAACCTCTTAATGAAACCGTTGATACTACCAGTCCGTTGCCGCCCATAAAATATCTTTCAAACGGATTAATATTTAATTTTGTAAATCCGTTCAACTCGTGTATATATCCCATCTCAAAATCAGTATATAAAGCAACCCGGCTAGAATTAAATAATCTGTTGTACCATTCGGTTTGCAGATTTAATTTATAATAATCGAGATCGCCGGGCAGGAACGGTCCGCCGGACAACTGGGCATCAAGCTGTACATTCGAACCGGTTGACGGGAAAATAGGATTGTCTATATCTTTTCTGCTGATGGTAGTACCGAGAGTAAACTGTCTGGTTTTTCCAATAGGATAAAAGCCTCCTCCGTTCAATATATCGTTATACTGAAATCTAAACATACCCTGAACATAAAAATAATCATCCGGCCACTTGAGTTTTCTTCCTACGCGTACATCTCCTCCGGTTTGACTCATATCGTAATAATATTGCTGACGTGTATCGAAGACTTCAAAACCGACAAGAGTAGGAGTATCGAAAAGCCATGGTTCGGTAAATCCTAAAGTGAAAGTTCTGTATATATTGCTTACGCCGAACTGCCAGTTAAAGCTTAAGATCTGACCGCCGCCCAGGGAAAACGGATGATCCAGAGCGAAATTGGATAACGTTACCCCGATTGCGCCGCTGAAGCCGAAACTTCCGCTGTAGCCAACAGATGCGTTTAAATAATCGCTTGATTTTTCTTCGACGTTAAAGGTAACGTTCACGGTACTGTCGTTTGCCAGGTTGGTGCCGATTCCGTCCGCACCGTAAAGTTTTTCTACGTTAAAATATTTTAAGTTGGCAAGCTGCTGAACGCTTCTTAACAGCAATCCTCTGTTAAAATAATCTCCGGGTATTGTAAAAAGTTCGCGGCGGATCACTTTATCTTTTGTTTTATCGTTACCGGCTATCTTCACGCGACCTATTCTGTATTGATTATTCTCAGACAATCTTATCGTAACATCCATAGAATCGTTGTCCACCTTTGTTTCGGTAGTCTGAAGATTAAAAGTTAAATACCCGTTATCAAGATACAGCGCGGATACATCATTCTGAGCTTTGTTGCCGTGCAGATTTTGCTGGAATTTTTCGTAATCGTAAACATCTCCCTTCTTAAAATCCAACCTGTTATCAAGAAGTTTAACGGGGAAAACAGTATTGCCTTCCCAGGTTATATTCCTAATGTAGTATTGCGGACCTTCATAAACATTGATTAATATAGCAAGATCTTTTTTATCGTTCGAATAAATCAGCGAGTCTGATAAAATCTGTGCATCCCTGTAACCATTTTTTCTGTAGAAATTAATAATGGATTTTTTATCCTCTTCGAATTTTTTCGGATCGAACTCGGCGCTGCTCCAGAACTTCCACCATTTTGATTCTTCTGTATTATCCATCTGGCTTCGCAGATCGCTGTCCGTAAAAGCTTTATTTCCAGAAAACTCAATCTTCCTTACTTTTACCTTTTGATTCTCATCGATCTTAATCATAAGCAATACACGCGACTTAATCTTCGGTATAAGGTTAAGAGAGCTTTCGTCTTTATCGTAATTGACCGTATATTCGTCGGCAAAATCTTTTTCGTTTCTCCATGTAACTTTTATTTCACCGTCAGCGGTAGTATCGGCAGTATAATAGATAAAATGCTGCATATCGATATGCGCGTTCAGATAGCCGTCTTTATCATACTGTTTCATTATACTTTCTTTAATGGCGCTTTCGTCGGAAGGCTTTAATATCTGCCCTCTCTGCAGATCGATTTTTTCTTTAATATCGCTTGTACTTAATTCATCGTTGCCCTGAATAACAAGTCTTTCAAACCTTGGAAACTCGCTTACTTTGATGAGGAGGAAAACTCCGTCGTCAATCTGTTTATCGATTAGCAATTCGATGTTTGAAAAAAGTCCTAGTGACCAGAGTTGTTTAACGGCGTTCATAGTCTGATCGCCGGGTAATTGAATTTCATCTCCAACTTTCAAACCGCTGTAAGCAATTATGGTAGACGGATCGGCAGTTTTGTTGCCTTCAACCGAGATCCCTAAAATTTTATAGCTCTTTACGGTAGTCTGAGCCAATGAAATGGAAGTAGATAAAATTAAAATGGTAAATATGTAATTAAACAGTTTCTTTAGGAAGGTTGGGGACATTCTTTAAGCCTTTGTCATTCTTTTTTAGTTGTTCGCTTACTCTGCCGAATCGCCTCTCTCTTTTTTGAAAACTTTTTATTGCTTCGTATAAATGTTTTCTTTTAAAATCTGGCCAATAAACATCTGATATGTAGAATTCGGTATAGGCTATTTGCCATAAGAGAAAATTACTTACTCTAAATTCACCGCTGGTTCTTATCAAGAGATCGGGATCCGGAATACTTTTAGTTGTTAAATGGTTAGAAATTATTTTTTCGTCAATTTCTTCTGGCGTAATTTTACCTTCGGCAGCCAGTTTTGCAATATCTTTTACAGCTTCTATCAGCTCCCATCTGCCGCTGTAGCTTAACGCCAAATTCAATACCATACGTTTATTGTTTTTGGTCTTTTCAAATGCTTCATTCAATTCTTTTTGCACTTCTTTCGGCATGGTACCGACGTTACCAATAGCGTTTAGACGAATGTCATTGTCCATAAGTTCTTGACATCTGTTTTTTAAACTGTTTACCAGTAAACGCATCAGCGTAGAGACCTCATCACGCGGTCTTAACCAATTTTCTATGGAAAATGTATATAAAGTTAAATACTGAACCCCAACTTGGGCGCAGGCTTCCACAATTTCTTTAACGGTATCCACTCCGCGTTTATGCCCGGCTACTCGAGGTAACCCCTTTTTTCGAGCCCATCTGCCGTTCCCGTCCATTATTATTGCTATATGGGCCGGTATTTGGCCGGATGATTTTAATTCCTCCTGCAGCTTTGCATCGGATTCGGATCGAGACTTACTCAAAATTCGTCCTCAAAAATGATAAAGCGTGTAAAATTAATCCTAACACCGTTTAATGTCAAGATAATCGGTTAATTAGCAATAACGTCCTCTTACCGGAAGGAATTATCAAAAACCCTGTTTCTAATTTAACTATTTCTTGTCGTAAATCGAGAAATATTTAAATTAATTATTTATGCTTTTTCACACAGCCTCAGTTTAATTCAGAAATTCAAGCTGCTATGTAGCAATAATCCGATAAAATTTACAATTCAGGGAAAAAAAGTAAGAATATTGAGCTTATGATAAAAGGTAAAAAACAAGATTTTTTTTATTATTGTGCGAAAGCCTGAGACTGGTTTCGCCAATATTACTGTTATAATATCTGCGGTTTGCCGGTAGATTTAATTTGAGGAAACTATTCCGGGATATGTTTTTAATTATAATTCATAAATTTTTACCCTAAAAGAATTAAAGAAATGTCCCGGAGGAATCCATTAAATTTTTTTATTTATATAGGGGAAGAGAATTAGGGCAGTATATAAACAGAAAAAACAAATTGCTTCTCACACGCAAAAGCCAAAAAGCAGGCAAATATCGAAGATGAAATTGCTGTTATGATAATAAAAATAATCGCAGCATCACTCAGTATGAAAGAATTTAATAACGGTTCGGCAGAAAAAAGCCGGAGTTGAATGGAAGCCAATATTCCCCGGCTTAAGAAAAGAGTACGTTATTCCGGTCTTTAACTCTTACTCTTGCGTATGCAGTTCTTTCAATAATCTGGACGAGCTTTATATTTTTCTGAATCTTGGGATCGATATTCTGCAGAAGAGCTTTTGCATTTTTATAATACATTGCATGAACGCCGATATAAAGTAAAACCGGTTTACCTGTAAACTTCGTCTGCCGCGTCGCTAAAAAGTTAATTTTTTCAATCAGCCCCGGATCTTTGAAATCGTCTCCGGTTATAGTAATGCCGATTGCGTAGTTCTTTTTCTGCTTGGCAATTATATCCACCGGAAATTGGCCGACATTGGAAGGTTCCGGCAGATATGTTCCGAAGCGGCGGCTTACCGTCATGTATCCCTGTTTCCAGAATTGTTCAACTAACAGATCTATTGTTTCTCTTTTTACTAAATCTAACATTTTGCCCTCCGTGTTCTTACACCGCTTTAGATATTATCGGAATAATCGGTGAGAATTTAACGTTATTAAGAATTCTTATGTTTGCTATCTTATTATATTCGAATTTTTTAATTTCACTCGAGTTGCACAACCTTCCGTAAATAACTTTCCTTCCGTTGTGTTCTTTAGAGATATAGTAAGGGTCTAATTGGATTTCGTTCATTCCGTAAAGGAATCTTATTTTATTACGATTGCTTATTGCTGATGAAAATATTTCCGATTTCATAATTGCTCCGATGTTTTAGTTTAACCATCTGACAACGCCGACAACCTTACCGATAAGCGAGAACTCCTTATCACCGGTAACTTCTATCGGTTGATATTTATTATTTTCCGGAATTAACCTTACGGCACTGCCTTTCATTTCAAACTTTTTAACTGTGGCTTCATCGTCCAGAAGCGCAACAACTATTTCGCCGTTGACGGCGTTTTTCTGGGGATGAACTATAACCAGATCGCCTTCGAATATTCCGGCATTAATCATACTGTCGCCTTTTACCCTGAGAGCAAAGCAGTCATCCGACCTTTTCAGGAAGGAATTGTCGATTATAACGCTGCCTTCTATATTCTCCACGGCAAGAATGGGGCTGCCGGCGGCAACACGGCCGATAATCGGAACTCTTCCGAAACCCTGCGGGCCTTCGATAATATTATTATTCCCGCGAATATCGGCAGGGTCTTCTTTCATAAAAGATATGCCTCGGCTTGCGTTGCTTTCAATATTTAAGTATCCTTTTTTCTGCAATGCGTCCAGGTGTCTTTTTACTCCGAAAGTTGACGAGATACCGAATTTTTTCCCTATCTCTCTTAAAGTCGGCGGATACCCGCTTTCTTCAAGGAACTGACGAATAAAGTTTAATATCTCTTCCTGCCTGTCGGTCATTTGTTTTTTCATACTAGTGCTCATTTGTTTACTACGAATATAGTGAACAGGTGTTCACTTGTCAAGAAAAATATTCAAATAAGCTGGATGTGTGTGATTTGATCACATGGGGATTGTTGTGTGATATAATTCGATTTTAAAATCTATTTTTGTTTTGGGATTAATAAAGGGACTGCCTCCCAAGAAAAGACTAAAATTTTTGAAGTCTACAAAATTGTGAAGATACTGAAGTGATACCTTGAAATTATAAGTGTCATTATATTCCGGAGGATTTAACCTAAGACTGCCAAGCCGGTGTATTAAATCATTATCGTCCACATCCATACTTGTTAATATGCCGAACCTTATTCCGGACTTTTTATTGAAAAGATATCTGTAGGAAAAAGTATAATTTTTGAAAAACGTTTCCTTAATTAATTTCGGCCAAATATTCGGATTTTATCCCGATCAATTCGACAGAGAAATGGTCAATACTTCTTTTTATATTTTAAGCCTTTTTTAGACTACGGTTTTAAAAATCTCATTTCAATTCTGCTGTTTTCGTTGCATGAAAAAGTTGACAGAATATAAGGATCGTCACCACTGCCTTTATCTTCTATGTCGTTTAAATGTCCGCATACATTGCCGCCCTCCGAAGTAGAAATATAGCTATCGTTCTCAAACCGGAGCTGCATTTCGCTTCCGGAAACATTTACTTTCGAATTATCGTAATCGGTATAAAAATACGCTTTGAATTCGTTTATGGTCATAAACTCCCTGTCCAGTACAGCATAAACCGAATCGATAAATCTATCCTCTTTTACCTTTCCCGAAAATATATTTCCTTTCCAGGTTCCTTCTACTTCATAGGTTCTGCTTACATCCGCCGCAATAGAACTTCCCGATATCTTTGAATACTCGCCGTGCCACTTTACGAACAGATAACAATTTTTATACGGCGCGACGGGATCGGAGGGGGGCTGAACAACTTTAATTTCGGTTTCGATTGTTGATTTTCCCGTGTATGGACTTATGGCACGGTCATTCGTAGTCATAATGATAAGATTGTATTTTTCGTCTTGAATAGTTTTTACACCGAGAATTTCAGCCTTACTCACCGGACCGCTTATCTTTTCTATCCGGGTAGAATTATATTTGTAAACTATCAATTCGCTCAAGCCGCCGCTGCAGCTTACAACTAATTTTGAATCGCCGGATAATTCGGGGTATTTGAGATAAACGACATAAGCCTTCGCTGATAAATCGGGGAAGCCGGAAGTAAACTTCTTCAGTGTATCAGCCGCGGATTTAATTTCGAATTTAGCCAGACTAAAACTGGCGGAAATCTCGATCGGTCTTATATCATTATATATGTTGCCCAAAGTATATTCATTTATAAAATCGGACCACCAGTTTACCGGTGTGCCGACGGTATTAATTATAGCATCAACAGGCGCCTGGTCCTGCGCTACTTTAGCGTATGTTTCAACCGCAAAATTTCCGCTGTGTCTTTCGTATAGGTATTTTATCAAGGCGGAAACACCGTACCCGTGTGCTCTGGCAACATCATCAGATTCAAGCGAATTATTCTGAAGTCCCAGGTACGGCGACCATTCGTTACCTCCGCGGACAGCCGAGAAATAATTTTCCCGGTTTGCAAACATCTCTTCAGACCAAACAGAAAATGCTTCGTCAAGCCAGGTATATTTACCCGAAGATACCGCAAATGTATACGGCGGGTAATATAAATTCTGCACAGCATGGAAAAATTCGTGGCCGGCGGTTATTCTGATATTTACAGGGTCGTTAATTTTTAATGTGTTGAATTCAATCCATGCCGAATTATATCCGTATCTTTTAAATACAGCTTCCCCGAATTTAGTATCGTCCATCTTGTTTACAACAATTTCTATCGGCCAGACTGTCCTTTTATTGTAGCTGAATCCGATCGTATTAAACTTTTCGTAAGCATCTTCAAGATCATCGGCAAGCCCTGTTACCGCCTGTGTTGCCTGAAGATAAGGATGCGCGATGGTAAAATGATTATTTCTGCTGAGGAACGTATTGTAGCCCGTAACAGCGTTCAGAAAGACAGTCAGGTTATCAGCCGAAGTAGAAAGCCTTTTTGACATATTTCCGTTTCCGGTTTCCGCGGGCATTAATTTACATATAAGAAAATTACCCGAATCGACAGCGGTAATGAACCTATATGCTGTGCGGAATTGGTTGGAACTTCTGGCAAAAACATTTTCGCCTACTGCCACTAGCGGGCTTCCGGTTAATGCATCTTTACATTTTATTTTTATTTCCAGAGGCGATGAAAAATCGGACGGTATTCCTTCTAATTTGAAATTTGCGGAATTGGAATTTTCTTCAAAAGGATTTTCCGAAACACGGGACAACCGGACCGTAGAGCCGGATGTAAAAGCGCCCGGAGGTATTGTGAGAGTAAAATCATCGGCGGTTAAATTTCCGCCTTCGCTTCCTATTGTAATGCTGGTAGATTGCGCATTTGTGTTCTCTTCGGCCGGTCCGGTAGGTTTGTCGTCACTGCAGCCGAGTATACAAACGAAGATTAAAGAAACATAGGAAAGGTTAAATTTCATTAGCGGCCCCCTCTCCTTACATAGTTATTAAAATGTTTGCATGGTCAAACGAACTATGTTCCGGATTTAATATATAGGCAAATTTCTTTAAAATCAATTTTAATTACTGTTGGGGGATGTTTGGTACATGAGGAATATAGGAATAAAGTTAAGGCTGAATAAACAATCCTATATATGCGGATTTCCGGCGGAGAAAGTACTGCTCTTAATCCGTTTCAACTTTCTTACAATAACGATTCCACTCTTCTTATTTTAAATTTTCCGGAAACAATATCTAAACACCGTATCTTTCGTGCAATGGTGAATTGATAATATCGCGAAGTTTTAACTGCAATTCATCCGCATCACTCTTAGTTAGTCCTATTGTTTTAATTAACGGATGAATTACAACTTCCGATATTCCGGGGCTTGCCTTTCCGCTAAACAATCCTTTACGCTGCAGTCTTTTCCAGTTTGTTGTAAATGTTATTGGTAAAATCGGAATTTGCTTGCTGATAGCCAATGTAACCGATCCTGGTTTAAATTCCGTCAGAGCCGGAGCGACTTTGGAAATTGTGCCTTCGGGAAGAATGACCAGTGGATGCCCTTCGTCAATTACTTCCATCATTCTTTTGAATGCTTTTAATAATCCCAGTTTATTGTGTCTGTCGACCAATATATTCATCCCCGAGGTGTAAAAAATATGGAACAGAGGCCATTTTTCAACTTCCTTTTTACCGGTAAAAACAAAATACTGATCGAACATTGAATATAAGCAGGGAATATCCAAAAATGAGCTGTGGTTGGAACAGATTAAAAAAGGTCTGTCAGTTATAATATTTTCCCTTCCGTCAACTTTCAAGAAAATTCCACCGCAAAACAAAAACAGTCTGCCGTAAAATCTCATAAATTTAAAAGCCGTAGGGAACCGCTCCTGTTTAGAAAGGAAGAAACGAAAAAAGGGAAATAATAAAATTAATAGTACGACAAAACATAAAAGGAGATACATTTTGTAAATAAACCTGAACGGAAATAAAAAGAACGATTTCATTTAAAGTATTTCCCAAATTTTAAATAATAAAATTCCCCGACACTAAATTAATAATTGTTTATGTCTTTTCAATTCAGAGGCATAAAGACGAAAGATAATTACGGTTAATTACGGAAATAATTAAGAGTATATTCTTAAAGTTTAATAAGTCAATTCCAATTATATTTGAGCCAGTATACCATAGTGATAAGGAGGTAAATTAATATTGTATTTTAAAATATTAAACCCGGCGTTTATTAACATGCTTCGTAACGTTTCCGGTTCGGGTCTTATCATCATGCTCGGTCCTCTTGGTGTGTTTGGATCGAATCTCCAGTGAATGATGCCGGCTTTCCCGCCCTTCTTTAAAATTCTGTGAACTTCATTCAGAATGTCTGCCGATTCTTCCGCGTGAAGGATATTAAAAAGTAATGCAAAATCTGTTTCTCCATCCGGTAAGCCGGTTCCTTCAGCAATAAAATCTTTATTGTAAATAACTATATTTTCAATGCGTAATAACTTTAACTTGTTTTTTAGTCCCTTAACCGCAGACTCCTCGATATCGTAAGCATGCACGGTTCCTTTAATTTTTCTGCTTGCGGGAATTGTGAAAGTACCGTAACCGAAGCCGAGATCGACCAGGTTTTCGATATCAACACCGACTTCCAGTTCTTCAAGTACTTTATCCGCATCAAAAAAATTTTCCCAAATTTTTTCTTCGGGCATACCGCTTTCTCTGGCTTTCATTTACCTCCTAAATATATTCTTCGGAACGCTTCGTCTCAATCATTTACTGCAGCAATGATGTTACAATTTTTATTACTTAATAATGATGTTGTACTTATCAAGCAAACCGCTGATACCGTATACGGAAAATTTCGCTTTTGTAATTTTATTTTTGTCAGGGTCTATCGAATAATTATAAGCGGAACTGAAGTCGCACTTTGTAAGATTAGTATTCTCAAACAATGATTTACTTAAATCGCAGTCATCAAAAACAGCATTTGACAAATCGGCGTTTGCAAAATAAACTTCCTTTAATTCACATGCCGTAAAATTTGTCTTTTGAATTTTCAAATTATAAAACGACGACATATTTAACTGCGACGATTCAAACGCCATCGACAATAAAAGTTTGCTGCATTTATCGAATTGCAACCCGAGTAATTTGCAGTTCAGGAATTTCACGTCCCGGAATACTGTTCCGTTTATTTTTGCGTTGCTTAAATCGCACCCTGCAAATTCGCAATCGACAAACGAACAGAAGGATAAATCAACGCCGGTGAACTGACATTTATTAAAGACGCATTTTTCAAATTCTGCGGCATTAAAACCTTCCTTTGAAAAATCCAGGCCGGAATATTTTTCTCCGCTGAAATAATTTATTTCTTTCATTAAACTTCACTTCAATAATTTGATTAAGAATGATTATATATTCCAGGACGATAAAAATTCAAATAAAGAGGCTATAAGAAATAAAGGGATACTGATTAAAAACATATTACCGATATCCTTCAGATTTTCTCTAGTGATCCTGAATTCCCAAAACCTCCACCCGACTGGCATATTTTGTTTATAGATTTCAATACCTGATTTTATTCCTGCACCGATGGTTAAAGAAAAAGGTATAAATTGAAGGAATAAAACTATAAAATAATATAATGCCGGTTTTATTTTGGTCAAACGGCTGTGATGATAATTGTCTACCGAAACAATTCCGGAGACCCATCCTTGATACGATACCGTAGCATAAGGAAATATTATACTCAGTCCTAAAAATGTCTGTGGTATAGCACTGATAAACAGATTTTCGGTAAAATCATATAGAGCAGCTTTAAAATTGTTGCCTGCCCTATAATTAATCGCCGCTTTATCTTCCCGTATTAACATTCTAATTATTTTATCTCTTTGCGAAAGAGCAAATTCATTACCGGACTGCACCATTATAATCCCAATTGAACATGAAATGCAGTAAGCAATAAAAATACTTATAATAAATATTCTGCATTGTTTGAGAGATTCAATAATAGAAACAATTATTTTATTCATATATAAATATTATTAAACGATTGTTTATATAAAAGAGCTGATAAATTTTCATCCGATAAAATCAGCCAGTTTTGTAAAAAATTCTTCCGGATTTTCCGTAGTCATCCCATGTCCGCTATTAGAGATCATATACTTCCCGGCAAAATCCAGTTTATGAATTACATGCAAATCTTTATTTACTTCTCCGTAAAAGTAACTTTTTTTACATACGAGATTTTTAAATTTCCGAAGAAGCTCTCCGCTGTCGGACCATTTTACCAATGACTGAGCGCTTTTATAAACCGCCAAAGGACTCGACAGATCAAAGTGTAATTGAGGATGATCTTTAAACTCGAGCAGTTGTTTTTCATATAAATGTTTTTTGTACCCGTCTAATGAATCTTTTATAACGCCGCGACTGAGAAACCCGCAATCTTCGCCCACAAGATTACCTTCGATATTTGCAAAAGTCATAACTCGAGAGTAAAATCCGGGTGAAAACAACAAAGCTACGGCACCTCCCATGCTATGCGCGGCAATATGTATTTTATTAAAGGGCAGTACAGATAATAATTGTTCTATAATTGAAGCCTGATCTTCCATACGATATGAAAAAGTTTCAGGTTTTGATGACTTGCCGAATCCGGGAAGATCTATAAGTATGAGCGACTTACCCGGAAAATAATCGGTGTCAAACACATGATTGAATGAATCCGAAGAACACGCGAGTCCGTGCAAAAATAAAATAACTTCACCGGAAGCGGGGTTATATTTGCATTGAAAACTTATCGCGTATCCGGAAATAATTCCGGTATATTCTTTTAAACCTGTTTCTAGTTCCATGCGGTTGCTATTTTAATGAAATTATTTTTAAGGACCGGATCATGAAGCAGTAAAAATAAACACCGGTTGAAAATCCGGCAGTTGTATATTGCGCCTAATAGCCATTGGGCATTTGTTCTGAAATAATGAAATTTATGAAATTTTATTTTCTTAATTTTTTGCGTATTATCTGAACGCTTCTCCCGCCGCAAACGTATCGAAGAACTCCCTGAATTTTTCTATCTTGCCGTCCTTAAGTTTAATTACATGAACAAAATCCGATAATAAATATATTGAAACGCGGATTATTTTAGACTGTTTCCCAATTTTACATTTCAGGTTTATTTCTCATAAAGGTAATTTCATTTCCATTGCCTTTGTAATGAGTTCAAAATCTTTTCGATTTATTTGGAACAAGCCTCTGCGGAAGGGGTATCCCCATTTCTTTTTGTCTTTAATAAATTCCAGGCTTTCAATCAAAGGGCGGATAGATACAGGTCTGCACGGAAGGAAATTTACCCTCCGCCGCCAGGGATGAAAAGATTCGCTCACCGTTGCTTGATAAGGTTCGGTATCCGTAATTCTGCCTGCTGCAGTAAATTCTTGGAGGGGTTCACCGTTATTAAGGCTTGTGCGAGGAGAATAAAAGATAATATAATCGCCATCAGAAAGATTCTTTATCATACCTGCTTTACCGTGCCCGGCTTGAGTAAATCCGCCGTTTACACCCTGCATTACGTGGTCAAGGGATATCGTATTTATCCAATACATTATGATTCTCAGAATTTATAAGCAGTTCATTTGCTTTTTAAAAATCATCAACGAAACAAAATTGTTTTCCCCGGTTGCATTCGATTACTAAAGCCTTAAAACTATCCGTCATATAATCCGAAAAATTTCCAACGTCGGCAAGTTTCATTCTGTAGTTTACGCACTTCTGCAGTGTTTCACCAACCATACTACTTCTTAAAATAAGAAAGTCAGGAACAATATTTTTTCAATGGACTAAAATGGATGAAACATACCCGTTCACACCTTTGCCCAAGGCCTGAACTTTAGTCCCGTCCCAGATGCAGATTCCATTGACCTGCGTTCCGTTTACGCTTTTAAATGACCCGCCCAGATAAAGCTTACTGCCGAATGTGTATAAGGTATTGGTGGAACCGTCCACCCTAAGATTACCCGTTGTCCAATTAGTGCCGTTCCATATCGCAAAATTTTTTGAGATGACTGTACCGGCGGTATCAAAACCGCCACCAACGTTCAATTGATTATTAAACGAAGTACCGCAATAAACATAGGGCCCCTTAATTCCGGCATCAACAGGCGACCAGATGCTTCCGTTCCATTTTACAATATTGTCCGCCTGAAACCCGTTGCAGTATGAAAAACTTCCCATAGCATAAAGCTCATCGTTAACTACGGTTAAGTTAATTACATAACCGGAGCCGGATTTATCATGTATATCTGCAACTACGGTATCCCATTTAACACCGTCCCATTTTGCAACTTTGGATCCCGGCGAATAGAACCATCCTCCGGCGTATATCGCTCCTTTATATTCTGTTAAAGTATATACTTCATCGTTCATACCCTGTCCGACCGGCGACCATGATATGCCGTTCCATTTCGCGATATTTGCCGCCGGCTTTCCGCCTGCAAGTTTAAATGAGCCGCCAGCATATAATTCATTGTTAAAGACAATTAAACTGGTCACTCTTTCGTCTATTCCGGTACCAACCGGGTACCACTGTTTTCCGTCCCATCTTGCGATATTGCTCGCTTGTCTTCCGCCGGCATTATTAATAGATCCGCCTACATATAATTCCCCTGCATAAAACGCCATACACCTAACATTAACATCCTGCCCTAATACTCCCGAACCCAGCGGATACCAGTTTTTGCCGTCCCATTTGGCTATATTATTTACAACCGAATCTCCCGCCATTGTAAAACTGCCGCCTATATACAGGGTATCAATCTTAACATTCGCGCTGCCGTTCGGAGGGTTCTCCGCCGGAACTTCAACCGGACCTGCTTTTTTGCATCCTGAAAAAATGATAAGAACAAGCAGAATGAAATAAATGTTTTTCATAAAATTAACTCCGTTAGGAAAATGTTAAATTTGTCTGCCGGTAATAGTAAAAATAACACTCGGAAATATTCCGGCTTTAATTTAAA
>CAVUCX010000060.1:0-12494 GCA_963739955.1 uncultured Bacteroidota bacterium
CTTTCCTTTTCTCTGTCTGTTTCCGCAGCCTGCACTTCAATAGCGAGAGCAGGGCAAACCCTGGAACATAATCCGCAGGCTACACATCTTTCTTCACCGTTTTCTTCCTGTACAAGAACCGGGCGCCCCCTGTAAGATGCGGGCGGAATAAACTTTTCTTCGGGGTATTGCATCGTAAATTTAGGCTTAAACATATTCTTCATCGTAAGAGACAAGCCTTTTACGATTTCCGGAATGTATATCTTTTCCCAAAATGTCAGATCTTTTTCTCTCTTCTTAACAGCCATCTAAACTCCCAAAATTTTATTCTGTTTTACGCCCCTAATAAAAATATCATTATTCAAATTCGAATTTAAAATATGTACAATTTAATGAAAAAGCCAGATAAAGAATAAATTTCGTTTTGTACTTATGAAAGAACTCGCCTTAGTGAAAATATCAAAGAATTATCTTCTTAACATGTAGTTATGTTGACGAATATTCTTAAGTCCGGATGAATAAAGGAATTAATTTTACCACTAAGTTACTTACCGGCGAAAATCTGTTTAACCTGCCTGTCCGGTAAGCAGGTCTGCGTCATCAGCGTGCTATTGAGAACTAAATTTTAAACACCATCACCAGAACCGCCACCCAGATAACATTTAAAAGCGACAGTGGGAACATTACCTTCCATCCAAGGCTCATAAGCTGATCATATCTGAACCTAGGGAGACTCCATCTTACCCAGATAAAGAAGAAGAGCAAAGCGGCAACTTTAATCATAAACGCAAAAATCGAAATTAATACAAACCAAACCTGGGGCAGACCGAATGTTTCAAGATAAGGGAATTGCCAGCCGCCAAGATAAAGAGTAACAATCAATGTGCTTGCAATAATCATGTTGGCATATTCGGCCATAAAAAATCCGGCAAATTTCATGCTGCTGTATTCGGTATGAAAACCGCCCACCAGTTCAGGTTCGGCTTCGGGAAGGTCGAACGGAAGACGGTTGGTTTCAGCGAAAGCCGAAACAACAAAAGTAATGAAACCTATCGGCTGAAGAATCGCGTTCCACATCCAGCCCGACTGCGCCTGAACTATCGCTTCCGGCCGGAGCGACTGTGCAAGCAGCAGAACACCTGCAACCGAAAAGCCCATCGATATTTCGTAAGATATCATTTGCGCCGAAGATCTTATTCCACCCAAAAGAGAATATTTGCTGCCGGATGACCAGCCGGCAAATGTAATAGCGTAAACACCGAGAGAAGATAATGCAAGCACGTAAAGTATTCCGATATTAACATCCGCAACAACAAGCGGAATATTAAAGCCGAATAAAGATACTTCGGGTCCGAAAGGAATTACAGCGTATGTAGTAAACGCAACGAATAAAGCTAACATCGGAGCAAGCGAATGTATCTTTTTATCCGCCTGTTCGGGAACAATGTCTTCCTTTAAAAGCAGTTTGAGTACATCGGCAAAAGGCTGCAGTGCGCCGTGCCAGCCGACCCTGTTTGGGCCAATTCTGTTCTGGGCCCAGGCACTTATCTTTCTTTCAAAATATACAAGATAAGTAACCGTCATCATCATTAAGGTAAAGACGATAAGCATCTTTACCGCGGCAAAAATTATTATTTCCCAAATGCTCATAATTTGTTTTTCTCCGTTTAAGCGGTTACAGTTTTTTCCGCGATGTTTAACTTTGATTGGGTACCCTGCTCTCCTATAACATCGTAATCCATACCGGCAAAATATTTATTGGTCTTGGCTATTTCGTCAAACACTTCTTCGGCCATATTGAATTTCATCTTAACACCCGCGGA
The DNA here is from genome assembly GCA_963739955.1 of uncultured Bacteroidota bacterium. GTDB lineage: Bacteria > Bacteroidota > Ignavibacteria > Ignavibacteriales > Ignavibacteriaceae > FEN-1297. Next base: position 1,803 of record CAVUCX010000060.1, read on the forward strand.
AGCAGAAAGTCCGGCTAAAATTTTCCATGATGATTTCGCATCGTATTTATGCCCCTGCGCCCATCTGTCGTACTGAGTTCCGAATTTATCAAGACGGCTTTGCGACATTCCGTCAAGCGCACGATCGGTATCAACAGTTGTAACCGCGGGACGAAGCCTTTGAACCATGCCGTCGAAGTTTACATATGTTCCGTTCTTTTCGGCATATGTAGCAGCCGGGAATACGACATGCGCAAACTCCGTAGTCTTATTAAAATTAGAAGCATGTACAACCAGCAGTTCAAGTTTGGAAAGCGCGTTTTCCAGTTCGGCGTCATAAGCGGCAATATCTTCTTCCATTACGTAAAGAGCTTTTATTTTTCCCTCTTTAACCGCTTTAAAAATTCCGGCTAAATCTAGTCCGTCCTTACCCGGTTTTACTCCGACAGCTTCAGCGCCTTTAGAATTAGGGGTAATGTCTTCCTGCCTTAAAATATCGTCACCGAACGAAGGATCGATGTGCCTGATAAAGTCGATATTTTTAGAACCGGCAAATGAAGAGGCAAATTTGGTTAACATATAATTATCTTCAACCGTAGCGTAAGCCGAGCCTATAAAGGCAATTTCATTTTTGGCGAATGATTTTAATTTGCCGGTAACTTTTTTAAATGCTTCTTCCCAGGCAACTTTTTTGAGTTTGCCGTCAATATTAACATGAGGTCCGTCAACCCTGCTCTCTGAATTAACAAACTTAAAAGTATCAACACGGCCGTGGTCGCACATCCAGTAGCTGTTAACGGCGTCGTTTTGTCTCGGCGTTAATCTAAGCACTTCGTTATTCCTTACCCAGATGTCCATGTTGCATCCTCGCGAGCAGCCGCTGCAAACGGATTTAGTTGACGACATATCCCATACTCTGGCTTTGAAACGGAAATCGCGGCTGGTTAAAGCACCAACCGGACAAATGTCGGTTGTATTTAAAGAATACTGGATTGTCCATCTGCTCGCCGGGATAAGTAACAATAGTAACATGGTCGCCTCTTTGCACAAAAGTTAACTCGGGATCTTTGGCTATCTCATCACAGAACCTTATGCATCTCGAGCAGGAGATACATCTTTCGGCATCGAACATAACATACGGACCGAGCTCAACGTGTTTGTTCTTGTGAACTTTTTCTTCCACAAAACGGCTCTCGCCCTTGCTGTGAGAGTAAGCGTATTCCTGAAGCTTGCATTCGCCGGCTTCATCGCATATCGGACAATCGAGCGGGTGATTTATCAGGATGAATTCCATTACCGCGTTTCTTGCCGCCAGAGCCTTCTCCGAGGCGGTGTGAACAACCATTCCTTCTGCCGCCAGAGTTGCGCAAGATATAGCAAGTTTCGGCATCTTCTCTATTTCAACGAGGCAAACGCGACAATTCCCGGAAATAGAAAGCTTAGGATGCCAACAGAAATGAGGAATGTCTATTCCGTTGTCCCGCGCCGCCTGAATTATTGTTTGTCCCTGTGTAAATTCTATCTCTTTGCCGTCAACAACTAGTTTTGCCATGGGGTTCCTTTTTAAGTTCAAGATCAAGCCTGCCTACAGGCAGGTAGGTTCAAGTTTTAATTCAAGATTAAGTTTTAGCCTGCCATACGGCAGGAGGAGATTATGAATTAGTTACAAATCATGAATAAGTAATAACTTAAATATAAATTAAAATTAAACTCTGCGGTTTGATAAGAGCCGCAGAGCAGAAATTATTTTATGACCGTATCAACAGGATGATATTCGAAATCAAATGCGTCCGCAACGCCTTTATATGTTATCTTTCCGTCGATCATATTCAATCCGAGTTTAATTTCCGGATTGGATTTTACTGCCGCTTCATATCCTTTATTTGCGATTTCAACCGCGTAAGGCAGAGTTGCATTTGTCAGAGCAAGAGTAGAAGTATGAGGTACAGCCCCGGGCATATTTGCTACGCAGTAATGAAGAACACCGTCAATTACAAAAGTCGGATTCTCGTGCGTGGTTGGTTTGCAGGTTTCAATGCATCCGCCCTGATCAACAGAAACATCAACTATTACCGAGCCTTCTTTCATCAATTTCAGCATATCCTTTGTAACAAGCTTGGGAGCTTTTGTACCCGGGATTAAAACCGCACCGATAACGAGATCGGCTTTAGGTAAAGCTGCTCTTATATAATATTCATTCGACATCATTGTAACAACGTTCTTCGGCATTACATCGTCAAGATATCTTAGTCTGTATAGATTATTATCAAAAATAGTAACCTTCGCTCCGAAACCCGCGGCAATTTTAGCGGCGTTTGTTCCTACTATACCGCCTCCCAATACCATTACTTCGGCAGGCCCGGTTCCGGGTACGCCGCCGAGAAGAACACCTCTTCCGCCCATGGCCATTTCGAGATACTTCGCGCCTTCCTGCGGAGCCATTCTTCCGGCAACTTCACTCATCGGGATCAGAAGAGGAAGCGAGCGGTCGGCTTTTTGTACAGTCTCGTAAGCTATGGCTACACATTTAGATTTCATTATCGCTTCGGTAAGTTCTTTGTTTGCGGCAAAGTGGAAATAAGTAAACAGTATTTGACCTTCCCGTATTAAATCGTATTCGGGTTTTATCGGTTCTTTAACTTTCATAATCATTTGAGCATTCGCGAAGATCTCTTTAGGCGATGAAGCGATCTCAGCTCCTACCGCTTTATAATCTTCGTCGGAAAAACCGCTTCCTAGTCCAGCATTAGTTTCAACAACCACTTTATGGCCGTTTTTAATCAGAGTAGAAGCGCCCACAGGTAGTAACGCAACTCTGTTTTCATTTGTTTTTATTTCTTTTGGAACGCCTATTAACATTTTGTACCTCGTATTTTAACGGCTAGGCTGCCGATTTTATTAACGCATTTTTTGATTTGATAATTAATTTAATGAAGGAATTTTCTTCCAACACTTCATTTGCGGCTTCCAGGATGTTTTCCGCGGTTACCGCGTCTATCGATTTTATTACTTCATCGATGGTCTTAACTCTGTTAAAATAAAATTCAGATTGAGCCATTCTAATCATTCTGTTCGAAGTGCCCTCCAGACTTAAAAGCATACTTCCCTTCACAGCTTCTTTAGCTTTCTTCAGTTCGCGATCCGAGATTTTTGTATCTCTCATTTTTTTAAATTCTTTCAAAGTAAGTTGAATTGCTTTTTCCATCATTTTTTCATTAGTGGAGAAATATACTCCGAATGTGGAAATATCGAAAAAAGAATTTAAAAAAGTATTTATCTGATAGGTAATCCCGTTTCTTTCCCTTAATTTCTGAAACAGACGGGAACTGCTGCCCTCTCCCAGAATCTGGGACAATAGTGCAACCGGGGTTCTATTTTCGCTCTTATAACCGTAAGTCGGCTTTCCGATAATTACATGCACCTGCTGAATATCTTTTTCTATAACTTCAAATCTGGCTTTTGTCTGAATTACTGAATTAAAATGTTTCCTTTTTGCGGATGAATTTCCCAGGTCGAGTTTTATAAACTTATCCGCTGATCTTAATAATTTTTCATGATCTACAGCGCCCGAGGCAGAGATTAAGAAACGGTTTAGGCCGTAGTTTTTTTCCACAAAGTTAAATAAATCAAGCTGTGAAAATGTTTTAATGTTTTTTTCGGTACCTATAATCGGAAGACTTAAGCTGTTTCCTTCAAAAACAATTTCCTCGAATTTATCGAATATTAATTCTTCCGGGTTATCTTCAATGTCATAAAGTTCATCGATTACCACACCCGATTCCCTGTTAATTTCCCTGGGTTTGAACGCCGGCTGCATGATCATATCAGAAAGGACTTCGAAAGTTTTATCGATATGGTTGGACAATCCTCTTCCGTAGTAACAAGTATGTTCTTTTGAAGTAAATGCGTTGAGGTAACCGCCAAGAGATTCGATCTCATTTGCGATTCTTGATGCGGAGCGTTTTCGTGTGCCTTTAAATAGCATATGTTCAATAAAATGAGTTATGCCGTTATTTCTGAAATTTTCATCCCTAGATCCTACATTAAACCAGAATCCCAAAGAAAAAGATTTAACGTAAGGGATATTCTCAGAAATAACCTTAATTCCGCCCGGAAGGATTGTTTTATTGTACTGGCTCAAAGCTGTAATTTTTCCATGAAATAACATAAAAATCGAATTCAAATATAGAGAAATGAGCATCTGTAGTCAAGAAATACAATGTGCTTGGGCACAGTACAAAATTCCTAAATTAAGCCTTAAATAAGCTTAATAGACCATTTTCGGTGAATAATATCCAGATAATTTCTCAGTGCAATTCTTTGTAACTTTATTGAATTTTAAGAGAGAAGAGCACTGAGTTTCACTGAGGATCCACGGAGTGACACTGAGTATTTTAAGAAAATAATAATCGCTTCAGTGTTTGCCGGTTTTCGATATAATTAATTATTGCATATTTAATTAGTTTATTTCTCCGTGAAACTCCGTGTGTACTCTGTGTGACCTTCATAGGCGTCAACCTAATTTTATTTATTATTCTCGGAAGTCATTATCATACAATGATTTGATAGAATGATTTATACTACGGTAATTATGATAATAAGCCCTTCTGTTTCAAAGAGAAGGGTAGGGATGAGTTCAGGGTTTTATGACACACTTGAACTCTCTTCTACCTCTCCCTTTGAATGGAGAGGTTTATTTTCAAACGTATCTTAATATTTATCCTTCTATCATAACAAGTATTTTCCTTCATTTTAATTTACTTTACAGCATTATTTTAATTATAAATAATTTTTTAAATTAATTAAGTTGACGCCTATGAGCGGGACTCTGTGATACTTTTTCTAGGTTTTTGGGAAGCACTGAGTTTCACTGAGAATCCACTGAGTCTCACTTAGTTTTAAATAAATAATTTTTATTTGAAAAACCGGAGTGTGATTTTAATAAAAACGGCGCTTCAAGAAAAGATACTGAAAATACTTTCCGGTAAAGCGCCGCATATTTTGGGAAATTCAAATTTTAGAATAAGAAATTTTTATAATATAAAGACAATCCCTTAAAGTTTGTAACTATACTTGTCCCCTCAAAAAGGTTTGTATTATAGAATTCCACGACAAAATGGTCTGATATATAATTTATTACCGGGTCGTTTATTGTCATACTTAAAAGTTTTTCGACACCTTCGGTAGAAAGGCCGTACCCGCCGGTTTTAAAATTCTGAGAGCCTGCCCTATAATACCTTCCGGAGATCAGTATAAATGTCTCGAAAAAACCTGCAATATGTCCTTTATGAACAATCACTGTATTATCGCCTTTTAAATCAATCAGATTCCTGCCGAGTTTTATATCGCCCAGCATTCCATTATATTCAACATTTCCATTGTTTGTGTTTTTAATTAATGAATTTTCCGCCTCCGCAGTAAAAGAATAATTTATTGCTTTTATTGTATTTCGACCGGCTGACATTTTAACTCCGAGGTCAAAAGAATAGCCCAGTCTGGCTGTTCTCGGGAGAGGATCAGCCTGAGCAGGATCTATATAATAAATTTCTTTACCCAGATTTGTAAAAGAATATCCCAGAGTAAAATTAAACACAGGTTTGAATAATAAATCTTTACCGAATTTAACTCCGGCATCCTTAAATAATAATTCCGACACCGGGGTAATAACCATCGCGCCGAAATCCCACGCTGAACCTTTTGTTTTTCCGGCACCGCTTTCTTCAGCTGTCGGCTGATCGCTTAGAACCGAATTAAAAAACTTGGCGGAAATACCAAGATTAAAAATCAGGTAATACTTGTAGCTTGCGCCAATGCTTATCCCGTCGAATGAATCATAGCTTTCAAAAGTTCCAACGGAACCTGGATTTCCGGAGTAATTAAATGAATATCTGCCGTAATCGAATCTGTTATGAATGTATCCGATACCTACGGATAATGGAAGATTTCCGTTATATTTACCGAAATTATATCCGGCAGCGAAACTATAATTATTATAAGATAAGTTGGGACTGCGGCTATTAAACCAGTACGTCTTATTAGGTAAAAAAGATAAAGCGAAATTATTTTCGAGGGAGAAATAACCTAGCTGTGCGGGATTTGAAATAAAATCCGATTGCATCATTTGATGGAATTGCGGTACCTATTTGTCCAGCACCAATAAATAACGGGGACTGCTGAATTCCCAAAAACGGTACGGCCGCTTCCCCTGACCAAAAGTAAGGCTGCTTAAGAATAACAGCATTAAAACGATACGGTAACTTTTCATTGAAAACCCCCTATATTTTTTTGAAAAATTATATAAGAACAATTCAGATGACGGATAAAATACGATTTTTCTTAAATTTTTACTTTTTAATTTTTACCTGTTCTCTTACATCTTCAAGAATTCGAGCGCTTTATAGACAAGAATGGCCGGCCAGACAATTGCTTTAAGAATCCCCAAAATGATTTCCCAGAATCCTGAAGCATGCTGTATAAAATAAATTGCTGATCCGATTAATGCAAGTCCGTAAACCGCTTCCGATGTTCCGCCGTTTGCTGAAGTTCTGAGTTTTTTGTTTTTACCGTTTTCTTCTTTTGTGTTGTCTTCCATTCTTCCTCCGTTATCATTTAATTAAGATCATTTTCTTTACTGAGATATAATTTCCAGCTTGAAGCCTGTAAAAATAAATTCCGCTGGATAGTAGGTGGTTGGTTGTAGGTAGCAGGCTGTGGGTGGTAAATTCCACATGATAAGTACCGGCTGATTTTTCTTCGTTTACCAGGGTTGCGACCTGCTTTCCTAAAATATCGTAGACTTTTAAAGTTACATACAATCTTTCAGGAACTGTGTAACTTATTGTTGTGGACGGATTGAAAGGATTAGGATAGTTCTGATAAAGTTTGAAATTTTCCAGGACAGGATTTTTATTTACAGCCATAGGCAAATCAGTAACGGTCCTATAACCCATAAGTTTTATATTTCCGTCGATACTGTCTTCCCAAACAGCATAATGAATTTCATGATAATTATTATCAAAACCAACCATCCCGATAACCGGATTAGTAAATCCTGCTTTGGTATAAAACAAAGTATCTTTATCCTCTTTTCTTCCTTTATAAACTCCGACATAGGAATTGCCTTTATCCTCGTATTTATATGCATAAGGTAAATAGAGATATTCGTGAGCACTTATATTGATTTTATCTATGATAAGCTCTCTGAAATCTTCGGTATTTAAATTACCGAAGTCACCTTTTAAAGTATCATTAAAAATAAACATTTCTACAGGTTCAATATCCGCCCAAGGATTAAAATAATTAACTGACTTTACCGTATCTTTTATTTTATCAAATGTTAACCCAAGATAATAGCTCAGTAATTGATATCGGGGATTTGAGAGATCTCCCTTATCAATAACGTATGTAAATGAATAAGACGAATCCAAATCTTTATGATCTTCAATTAAAACTTTTTGGTTACTGTTATTTGTACGAATAGCCGCCGTTAAAAGAAATTTGTGTCTTTTGTTGTTTACAACCGAATAACCAAACGATGCCGAAAAACTTGAATATTTAAGTGAGTCGTTACCTTCCAGCACCGGAATATTTTCTAATAGAGTATCATTGAGTCCTAAAAAATAAATTGTATTATTTTTTTGATATAATATACTCGAAGGTTCATCATAAATATCATATTTGACAGGAACAGGGTTAATATCGTCAGCGGACGAGTCCCTGATTATTACCTCATCCTTCCATCCGCCGTTTGAATATATTCTGTATGCAATATCCCAGTCACCGTAATAATTGGTTTGAAAAAAAATAATTTTTTCGTCGTTTGTTGAAAATCCGACCGGATTAATATTCATATAATTATTGTTTGTAACCGGGAACGGCATATAAAAGGTCTCGTTCTCAGGAGAATAGTTGCTCATATAAATGTTAACCGCGGAGTCTGTTCTTATTTGAAAAAGCAGAGAATTTTCCAATTCAAAGTTGCTTTGGTTAAAGAAAGAGGGATTCGTTAAATCACCCTTTAAATTAAATAAGACCTTGGGACCGGTTTCCTGAGCAAATAAAAAACACTGAAACAATATTATTATAAATAAAGCTCTTCTCATGGCTCCCTCAACTTGTTATTGAAGCAATATCATTTTTTTAACTAAAACCGTATTGCCTGCTCTAAGCCGGTAAAAATAAACACCGCTGGAGAATTGGTGGTCGGTGGTTGGTAGTCGGTTGTTGGAATTGAATTCAACTTTAAACGTGCCGGCGGATTTTTCTTCATTTACCAATGTTGCTACCTGCCTACCGAGAATGTCGTATACTTTTAAAGTTACAAACGTTCTTTCGGGTACAGAATAGCTTATAGTCGTCGAAGGATTGAAAGGATTCGGGTAGTTCTGATTGAGTATGAAATTTTGAGGTGTTCCTTTATCTTTTTTAACTCCCACAATTAAATGTTTTAAAGACAGGACCGTTCCCGAATTAATTTCAAATATATCCGCGGAAGTAGCTGCAAACAATTTTCCGGAACCGGGTTTTGTATATATGCCTACTATATCTTTGTTCAAGGTTTCCATTTTGTCGAAAGTCTTGCCGTAATCGTGCGATACCAATATATCCGGGCCGTCGGAAAGATAAACTACACCAGACTGAGAATAATCAACCGATGCATAAATTGCGTTGTCACTCGAATATACTTGATGCCAGGAACTCGAGTCGCCTCTACTGTCGGAAACATACAAATTGGATTTTGCACCTTTATATAAATACGATTGAATCCGGTAAATGTGGAGAGAATCCCGGTCGTAATAAATATTTAAGGAGTAAGTTGTCTTTATCGAAGCGGTATCAACAACATTAAAAGTCAATCCTCCGTCGATAGATTTAATTAATTTATATTTTTCATTTACCCCGAAAATTTGGTTGTCGTCGAAGGGGCATAAAGAGATAAAATTGACATAAGCAGACGAATCAACAATATTCCAATTACGACCGCCGTCGTTACTCCTTATAAGCAAATTACTGTTTGAGCTGAAAATAAGACTATCGTTTTGCTTCGATATATTTATTTTGGATATTAAACCCAACGGCATCGGGATTTTGGAAGGTTCACTTTCGTCGAACCGCCTGATGTAGCTCTCGCAGTCCATACCGCAGCTTGTTCCGGCATAAATAAACTCGGATAGGTTGTTATGCCAGAAATCAAAATATTCGACATTAGAACTGGAACCGGAAATGATGTAATTATAATAACCGCACGGAAAAAATAAACTATCCTTTCCGGTAAGAGTAGAATATTGGTATATACTGTTATTCACGGAATAAGATGTCTCGTTCCCGGTGCGATAATAAATTCTGTAAAATAAATGAGTATTGCCCTCACGGTCTTCCGTTCCCCGCAGTTCGGTAATAGTAGTATCGGTAGTCTGAGAATAAATATTTACCGAAAGAAAAAGGACTAATAGAACCTTTATAAAATTTCTCATCACAGTCCCCTTATTCAATTATTATTTTAACAGCATCATCTTCCTGAACTTCATTAAATTTCCTGCTTTAAGCTGATAGAAATAAACGCCGCTGGAGAGTTGAGTGTTGGTGGTTGGTTGCAGGCGGTTGGTGTTAAATTCTACCTTATATGTGCCAGCTGATTTCTCCTGGTTTACAAGAGTATTTACAAACCGCCCGAGGGCATCATAAATCTTCAAAGTAACAAACTCTTTTTCAGGGATGGTAAAGCTTATAATAGTTGAAGGATTAAACGGATTGGGATAATTCTGTTCGAGTTTAAAGCCCGAGGGTAATTCATTTCCGGTTCTTGCTATACCTGTAATTACTTGGGATATCTTTATTCGCCATCCTCCGGCATTGGTGCCGGCAAAAAGATAATCTTTATTTGAAGCAATTGAATATACCGTGGAAGCCGAAAGAGAGGTGTCTTTTTCGAGATACCAATTTTTTCCAAGGTCGGTTGTATAATAAATTCCCGGAGAATAGATGCTGGAATTAATTTTTGCAAAAAGCACCGAATCATTTGAAGTAAAGATACATGAAAACAAAGGATTCGAATCATCAAGCTGAAGCCCGTTGCTCCGTTTAGTCCAGTTGGTGCCGCCGGTATAAAGGAAAATGCCGTTTGAGGTAGCAATAAATATATTGGTGTCCACAGAAGTCATGGTTAAGCCGTATCCGTTGTATTCCGATGAAATCTTCTGCCAGCGGGCGCTATCGTTTGCGGTGCGGTAAACCGAACCGTCGGTGGTTTTAATTGTATATATATCTGATCCGGTCGATGTAATGCCGCAGACTCCCGGACCGTATAAGGAATAAGGTAGTCTCAAATTAAGTCCTGCAGTATCAATCTTCCATGATTTACCACTGTCTGCAGAACTATATACGCCCTGGCTCGTGGCCGTATAAAGTATATTGTCCATAAAGGTAAATCCATTTACTAGGGAACCGTCTGATAAGCCCTGGTTGGCGGAACTCCAGGTATCGCCAAAGTCAGTTGAGCTGAAAATACTTCCGGCACCGTTTGCGCCGGCGAATAAATGTCCCGCTCCGTAGCCGAGAGATAGTATCGTGTCAGCCCAAAATCCGTTTCCCATTATATTTTGCCAGGTTGTTCCTGAATCGGTGGAGCGTAAAAGCATCCCGCCGTCTCCTCCGACGAAAACCAAACTGTCATTTAAAGCAAGTGTGCAGTAAATATAATGATACTCCATTTGC
>CAVUCX010000061.1:0-48491 GCA_963739955.1 uncultured Bacteroidota bacterium
ATTTGAAATATCATCGCCTGTAATATAAGCTTTTTCGATTAAACCGCGGTTAATATTAAAATTTTCTTTTGCGGATGTTTCGGCAAGTAAGTGCGTCGGCACTTCTCCAACATCGTTAAGAGGGAGCACTCTTTGATAAATCGGTTTGCCTTCCAGCGAATAGATGACAGATAAAAACCTGCTATTGAAATATACGCTCAGGATAAGTCCTTTACTGAAAGGGGAGTAACTTAATGTGAGGGCTCTTTCCGAAGCTGAATGTATATTATCTATAAATTTCAATTGCAGATTATTCGTTCTGCAGAAATTCTCAATAAATTGCAGGTACCTTCTTTGAATGCCGTATATTATAGCGGAATTATACGGTATAAAATCATTTTTCTCTACCTCTAAGTATTGGATAACCAGATCATTGGCCGGTATAAAAGGATAAAGCACAGAGAATTCCCATTTAAATTCTTCTAGCAGGTCCTGATGCAGAAGCGAATTATCGTAAGGTATTTGCATTAAAGAAAAGAGTTCCATAGGCAGGGTAAAAGAAGCGAAAGAGGATTTTAAAGGCTTTTTAATCAGCAATTCATTAAAAGCGCCCTGTAAAAGGGCGCTTAGTTTTGTTTCTTTATCTTTTTCAAAATTCAAAGTTTCGCTGAAATATGCTTCATCAATGTTACTTAAAAGAAACTGGCCGTTCTCGTAGTTAATCTCAACAACCTGTAATTTTGAACCAGTAACATTAAATCCGGCATGTTTTTCAAGACCAGTCATTACGGTATTTATTGCTCCCAGGAAGCAGTGTTTTTCAAAGCTTCGTTTGTAATACTACCGATTGTACCGTAGCCGTCCGGATCTTCAATATAGTATTTGGTTCCGATCTTTTTGCTTGTGTCAATTTTAGTAATTCGGCCGTAACGGTTAACTACTGTATCAATCGAAACAGAAGTATCTACCTCCAGTGTATAAGGCTGATGAGACTTAGGTGTCCAAATAAGGCTATCCGGGGAAAACTTGTTAGTGGTTAATTTTGCAAAAGGATTTGTAGATTTGTGCGTCAGGGTATCGTATGCCGACATAGCGCTGTCAACCAGAGGTGAGGTTTTAATAAAATTAACCAGACTATCAAGATCACCTGTGAACTGGTTATGTTTCTTAAAATAAAGTATTTCACCTTCCTTTAAATCCTTCATTCTAAGTCTTGATTCGTTTTTATAATAATTTTCCTTTTGTACTTCATTGTTAGGGTCGATAATTGCAACCTTTACCAATAATATTGTTAAAATAAGAATAACAGCATATAAGGCGGCATGTAAATACCACGGATCTGATTTAGAAATCATTTTTCCTCCGGAGCTTAAAAAATTTAAAGTTACTCAATATAGATATACTTTTTTATGTTAGTAAATTTTGAATTGCCGATTCCTTTTACCTTCAACAACTCATTAAGTTTCCTAAATCTACCATTTTTTTTTCGAAAAATAATAATTTTTTCGGCAGTTTTTTTGCCTATTCCTGGAAGAACGGCAAACTCCTCAATTCCGGCAGTATTTATGTTTATACTGTAATTCGCGGGAAGAGATTTCTCATTATTTCGAAATTTCAAACCATTAAAATCTAAAACTTCCTGCTTATAGTCAACCTTTTTATCGCCGATTTCTATTTTCTTAGAAGATATTTTATCATTATTTCCGGTTATGCTATTAAAAACACTATCCTCATGGGAATAATCAAATACCTTATAATCAGTATCTTCCCCAAGGTAAAAATTCCTAACACCGTATCCGAACAAGAAGACTATAATTAGAAAGATTAGTACTTTAATTTCGGTAGGTGTAAATCCTATCTTTTCCGAAAATTTTTTTATCATCCCCTGCAACTTTTCGGGTTATAAATTAGAATTAAATCTAACCAAATAATTAAAAAGAAAACCTCTTGAAAAAATTATTATTATCGGAATTTGCCGATTTCTTGAAGTTAGGGAGATTTGAAAGTTCTTTCAACAACTCCTTTTCTTTACCGCTGGTTTTCTTCGGAACATCAATATTAACTCGTACAAACTGATTACCGTATCCCGAACTGTTTAAATGCCTGATGCCCTTATCTCTCATCTTAAGCATTTTGCCGGGTTGCGTTCCGGATTCTATTTTCAATACTGCTTTACCGATGAGAGTAGGCACTTCAACTTCGCCTCCCAAAGCGGCAACTGGAAAACTAATAAACAAATCGTAAACTATATCATCGCCTTCACGTATAAAATATTCATGAGGTGCTTCCTGAAAAACGACAATTATGTCGCCGGGAGTACCGCCGCGTTTTCCGGAATTCCCTTCGCCGCGCAGCGTCATATAGCTTCCGTCGCTGACGCCCGCCGGAATATTAATAGAAACCATGGTCTCTTCGTTTATTCTTCCGTCACCCATACATTTTTTGCAGGGAGTTTCTACAACAGTACCTTCGCCGTTGCAATTGCTGCAGGCGGATATATTCACAAACTGACCGAATACTGAACGTGAAATGGTTTTAACCTCTCCGCTGCCGTGGCAAACCGGGCATGCTTTTGTAGATGTACCTGCTTCTGCTCCTGAACCATTGCATTGATCGCACTTTATGTATTTCTTAATTTTTAATTTTTTCGAAACACCTGTGGCAATTTCCTCAAGAGTTAATTTCAAATTCACTCTTAAATCAGAGCCTGGTACCCCGGTAGAGTGCCTTCTTCCTCTGGAACGCGAACTTCCTCCTCCGAAGAAATCATCAAAAATCGAAGATCCTCCGAAGATGTCAGAAAAATGAGAAAATATATCGTTAATATCGGAAAATCCCGAAGATCCGTAAGCATTGCCTTTTACGCCTTCATGCCCAAAACGATCGTAGCGCGCTCGTTTATCTTCATTACTTAATACCTCATAAGCTTCCGCCGCTTCTTTAAATTTTTCCTCGGCTTCTTTATTGTCGGGATTTCTATCAGGATGAAACTGCATAGCTAATTTTCTGTAAGCTTTTTTAAATCGTCATGAGTCGCGTTTTTTCCACTCCTAATATTTCATAAAAATCTCTTTTGGCCATAAATATTACTTATCCTCGCTGTTATTTTGATTGTCGGTATCTTTGTCAGACGGTTTTACCGGTTCCTGACCCGAATCATCGCTTACGACAACTTTAGCATGTCTTATCACTTTATCTTTGTACATATAACCTGTTTCAACTTCGTCTAAAACAGTATGAGGTGCAACCTTATCGGCAGGGCGTTGCAGCATTGCCTCATGGAAATGCACATCGAAAGGCTTTCCAACGGATTCTATTTTTGTTACTCCCTGTTCGTTTAAGACTTTCAATAATTTGTCATAAACCAGTTTGATACCCGATTTAATTGCTTCATTATCCTTTGCGTTATCAATATGTACAAGCGATCTTTCAAAGTCATCAATGGCCGGAAGCAGTTTCTTTATGAAATCCTGTCCGTCATACTTTAATAAATTTATCTGGTCATTCTCGGTTCTTCTTTTATAATTTTCAAATTCCGCAACTTTTCTCAACCATTTATCTTTATATTCATCCATTTCCTTTTCGAGCACATTTATTTTTTCATTTGCGGTATTTAATTCATCTTCAAACTTTTTAATTTCAACAGAATTATATTCTTCCTTAGCAGCAGTTTTCTTATTCTGACCTTCTATTTTTATTTCATTTGATTTATGCTCGTTCCCGTTTACATCATTCTTTTCTTTCTTCATTACGCGTTATCTCCTTTATTTTGAATTTTGATTGGTTAACATGTTGGATAACATTTTTGCCATATAGTCCACGATGGCAACAACTTTTGAATATTCCATTCTTTTGGGACCTATAATTCCGAGGTTACCTGAAACATCGCCCAGGCAGTATTCTTTTGAAATAAAACTGTATTCCGCAAGTTCCTTAAACTCATTTTCACTGCCGATAGATATAAATACCTTATCGTTTACCGATTCTTCGGATTTTTCCAGTATGTGTATAATAATATCTTTATTCTCAATAAGCTCAATAATACTTTGAAAGTTTTGTGGATCCTCAAATTCAGGCTGTTTAATAATATTTTTTGCGCCTGTTAGTAATAATTTATTGTTCTGTTTGATGTCTTTGAAAATCTTGTCAAGAGAGTCAACAAAAATTCTAATAACTGGTTTCTGATTTTCCTTTATATCCTTAAATCTTTCCGTAAAAGTCGATCTAATTTCATTGAATGTTAATCCGTTTAATCTTTCGTTCAATAGTCGCTGAACGGAATTGAACTGAGACGATTTTATGTCTGATGCTATTTCCAGAGTAATGGTTTTTACCAAACCGGATTTAATGCTTAAAACCACCAGAATTCTGGTGGAAGATAAACTTACAATCTGGATTTTTTCCAGTACTGCAGAATCAAGTTTAGGATAGGTTACGCAAGCCAGTTGTTTGGTAATGCTGCTTAATAAACCTGTTGTAAGCTGAAGTAAATCGTCTGTCTCGGCAATATTCACTTCGAAACCTTTATTGATGATACCCAATTCCGTCATTTTCAGCTTTTGAATATCCATAAGTGAATCAACATAAAAACGATAACCTTTATCCGTAGGTATTCTCCCGGCTGATGTATGCGGGTGATCTATTAGTCCGGAGTTCTCCAGGTCCGACATGATATTCCTTACGGAGGCAGGGGAAAGACCTATGTCGTATTGCTTTGTAATATAACGCGAACCAACGGGAGAAGCCGTAAAAATGAACTGTTGAATAATGTACCGTAATATATTTTTTTCCCGCTCGTTTAACTCATCTTTATTCATAACCTGATTATCAACCAAAGTTAACTAAAAATTTAACTTTAAATATACGAAAATTTTGAGAATTTTTAATTTGCACTGTTTAAAAATCGATGTTCTGTTTTAATAAAACCATCCGGCATATTATCCTAAAAAATTTCAACAATTCAAATATTTATTCTCTTGAGTCAATATAATCATTCGTTCTTTAATTACAGAGAATGCTCTTGTTTAATGTGAGGTAAAAATCATGAAAATTAAAATATCCTATGAAATAAATGGTTTTTACCTTAATAAATAGCCGAAAGCCTGTTCAAATTGAATAATTATTTCATTCCTTTTAGATGAGTTAAAATGGCGGGCTTAAAAAAAAGCCCGGTTCTATAAAATAGGACCGGGCTTAAAAGATCAAGTGAAGCAAAATTACTTCAACAGAATCATCTTCTTTGTTTCTCTAAACGAATGGCTACCGTCAACTGAATGTGCTTCTATCTGATAGAAGTAAATACCTGACGATAATATCTTTACCTAAAGATGTGGAATTCATAACTACCTGGTGAGTTCCGGATGACTGCAAGCCGTTAGTTAACACGCTTACAATTGCACCCGTAATATTGTATACAACAACCTTTACATTGCTTTCATAAGGCAATGCGTATCTGATTGTAGTAGACGGGTTGAACGGATTAGGATAGTTTTGATCCAAAGTATAAGTAGTAGGACCAGAAGCAATAGTAACTTCAATTTCTTTTGAAAGATGAGAAGTTCCGTTCAGATCGATCTGGTTGATTCTGTAAGTTAATTCATTAGAATTCGGTCTGTTTGAAAAATTATCTACGAATGAATAGTTGTTAAGTTCCGTAGAAGATCCGGCGCCGGTTTGGAATCCGACATTGACCCAACTGTTATTTGATTTTCTCTGGATTTCGAAGCCTTTATTGTTGGTTTCGGTAGCTGTCTGCCAGGAAATTTTCACAGAATTATCAACATACTGAGCCTGCAGCGAAGTAAGTTCAACAGGAACAACTGTGCCTAAAGCTCTTAATGCAGACTGAAGAATGGCAACAGTATATTTAGCATTATGTACGCCCATACTTCCGTCGTTTTCAACAAACCAGTAAGTATATAAGCCTCTGACAATATTCGGCTGGTTTTTTACTAACAATGAATCGTACAACATTGAGACTGGAGCTGAAGGATTCTTTGAATCTGCAGGTAAATTAGATTTTAATATGTTCATTAAACCTTCGATTTCAGTCTGTGCGCCTTCGATTTTGCCGTTGCCGTCCCAATCTGAACTGGCAAGAACATCATCAAATGAAGTAACGCTCGGGCCATGACATTTCTGGCAAGCACCAACTAAATCTTTAGCTGTTCCGCCGGTGGTATCAATCATACCCCATTGGTGGCTGGGTGTACCGGCACCGATTGGAGCCATATGACATGTAACGCATGCGTCTGTAGCGGCGGCATGTGTCATTAAACCTTTTAGAGATGCATTTCCGAAAGTATAAGCATTTTGTCCGAAATACATATCTGTCTGCGGGCCATGGTGAGGACCAAAACGATCGAAGAAACCGTAATAAGGACCGTCATTTGTAAGAGCAGTAGTAACATCTGTACGGGACTGATGACAGGTCATACAAATTTCTCCCATTCCGCCGGAGGTTACCTGGTAACGATTCTGTAAGGTAACAGGAGTATATCTTAAACCGAAGTTTGTATCATCGTGCGGATCGTGGCAAGCTGCGCAACTAATCGGTACCAGAATATCAGAATCGTTCCAGCCCGGGTTGGTTTGGTTAGCAGCATATTTCATATAAGCGCTGCCGCTATGACAGGGGAAGCAGCTTGTTCTGTTTGCATGTGCTGTATTCGGAAAAGTAGCATGGTTTGATGCAAGATAGTATTTACCGATTGTATGATGAGTCGGAGCATCATGGCATTTTAAGCAAACACCGGCGTCGATAGTTTTGGCAATATACTGACCTTTAGTATCGAATCCGCCGTTTTTGTGCTGATTAGCCGGGCCGTGGCAATCTTCACAGCCGATTGTAGCTACATCTTTAACTGTAGTATATTTTGAATTGGTCTGTAAAAGATTCCATGCTGTTTGATCGTTCTGAGGAATATAATATTCGCCGTTATCCAAAATACCGTTCGGATGCCAAGCTGTATCAAAGCCTGTTTTATGAGCTTCGTAAGCGAAGTTTCCGTTGTCTGCAGTCAAATTATAACCGACAGTATGACATTTGAAACATCGGTCCGAATAAACTCCCATTGTCTGACCCTGGTAACTTGTAACTTCAACATTACCGGTTATACCGTTTTTGAACATTTGAGCATGAGGCGTGTTTTTCCATGTATCAAATTTCTTATAATTACCGGTATGGCAAGGAGCGCAATCCACAGTTAATGAAGTACCTACATAAGTGCTTGCATAAATTGTGTCTGAAGAAGCTGTGCCGCCGTTTGCTTGAACGGAAATAACGTATTGGCCTACTATATCCGGAGTGAAAATAACTCTCACACCTGATGTGGTATTAAAACCAGCGTTAGAACCAGAAGGTTTATCTGTAAGAGTCCAGGTGATTGAAGTAACGTTACCTGAAGTATCGGCAACATAATATACCGGATCACCTTTACCTACAACACGCAATCCATTTGACCAAGCGGTAGACGGAAATCCCTTCAAACTAGACGGGGATACCGCAACTCTTTTTATCGTAGCGGTTTGAGCATTGCTATCAGAAAACGATCCAAGCACAAAAAATCCTAGGATTAGGAAAGTAAAAAGTAACTTAATTTTTTGCATTTGAGATCCCCAAAATTAATTAATATTTAGTTAGAATTCGGTTGATCTTTAACAAATAATATACCGTAATAAAACAATTGAACATTTACCAAATTGTTAAAAAATTTTAGTACTTATAAATATAGATTCCTTATTGTAAGAAATATTCAACACTTTTTTATCAGAGTTGAGATTATAAACGTTTTTTGTTCAACAATTCAGCATGGGGAACTGGAAAATGCTTAAAAATATTTCAAAATCGATCTTTTATTCTACTATTATGGGGACTATAAGTTTTAGAAGATTTGAAAAAAATTAAATGAAATTCAGTCATTTACCGCAATTAACTAGAAAGATTTTTTTGGTATATTAACATTCTTAATTTTACTTTTAAAGGAGATTAAATTGAGCAGTACATATAAATCTGCCGGAGTTGATATTGAGGCAGGAGACGAAACTGTAAAAAGAATTAAGAATTTTGCCAAATCAACCTTCAATAAAAATGTTATTTCGGATATTGGACTATTTGGTGCTTTCTATGAGCTGGATTTGGCGGGATATAAAAATCCTGTTCTGGTCTCAAGTGTTGACGGAGTAGGTACGAAACTTAAAATTGCTTTTGCGATGGATAAGCATAATACTATCGGTCAGGATCTTGTAAATCATTGTGTAAACGATATCGCGGTATGCGGTGCAAAACCAATGTATTTTCTTGATTATCTGGCCTTCGGCAAACTAAATCCGGATAAGGCTTCTCAAATAATTGAAGGGTTTTCAATTGCCTGTAAACAAAACGGCTGCGCGCTGATAGGCGGAGAGACGGCCGAAATGCCCGGATTATATGATGAGAACGAGTATGATACTTCCGGTACTATAGTTGGTATTGTAGAGAAAAATGAAGTCATAAACGGGAAAGATATAAAAAAGGGAGACGTTTTAATCGGTTATGCTTCAAACGGGCTGCACACAAACGGCTATTCACTTGCCAGAAAAGTTTTGCTTGAAAAATTTAAACTCACGGATCAATTATCCGATCTGGATGAAACTCTGGGAGAAGAACTTTTAAGAATTCATAAGTCGTATTTAAAACTTATAACCCACTTAAAAACTAATTTAAAATTAAAAGGTCTTTCTCATATCACCGGCGGCGGAATTGTAGGCAATACAAAACGGATAATACCGGAAGGGCTTCAATTAAAAATAGATTGGGAAGCATGGGAACTGCCCGCGATTTTTAAGATTATCCGCGAGACCGGAAAAATTAGCATCGAGGAGATGAGGAAAGTATTTAATATAGGCATAGGTCTTTTAGCCCTTGTCGATAAAAATTCTGCCGAACATGCTATAAGTTTATCGCATGAAGTTAATGAACATCCGATTATTATAGGTGAGGTTGAGTAAGATAATTACATATTCAGCCAATATGAAAATTTAGCCAGCAGGATATTATCGGAAGCTGTATTCCATAAGTTCTTGATATCTCTGCCAAAGGAAAAATCGCCCGGATTATTGTCATTGGTTTGTCCGTGCGTCCATACCAAATAGAAAACCGAACCTGGAGAAAATTCCCACCTCAAAACAATATTTCCTCTTAATGATTTAAAATTAAAATCCGGATTGGAAAATGAAAAAGCGGAAGCGGGTCCGTTACCATCCGGGTCAACCGTGTATTCCTGATCGGCTTGATTATATGAAATTTTTGAATTTCCTGTTCCGTACTCAATGGTTTGATAAGACCTGGGTTTGGCAAGTTCTTTAAAATTTTTATAGCGACCAACTGACAGAAGCGGCTGGAGATAAATTTGAAGACTAAGTACCGGTGTGAAAGTCCAGTTAAGCCTTATCTCGCTGCCCAGAGTTTTCTGATACATAGCGGCAAATACATATCTGTTCTTATATGTATTAACCGCGTATGGATCGCTGAAGTAATCTACCCATTGTAAAGTTTCGTTGTTATATTCGTAAAAAGGTCCTATTCTAAAGTCGATCCGGCTGCTCGGTCTCCAGACAGCGTTTACGGAATAATGCCCGGCAATACCTCCTAATTGATCCCAGGCATTGCTGCAATAAAATTCCATGTAAAATTTATTTCTGCTGTCGCTGTTTCCGAAATATTCTATACTTTCACTGCTCGGTACCTTAGCCAACGGTCCGCCGCGCGTCAGTCTGTCGGAATATGTTTCGGTGTTATAATTTCCATTAATTCCGAAGCTGTAATAATTCAAGAATTGAAAATTTGAAAAGAACATTACGCCGTTGTTTGTCAGATTTCCGTCAAAATCATAATTCCTGTAATGTGCAAAGTATAAATTCTTACGCCTGAAAATATTATCTGGGTCGAACCATCGATATCCTATCACAACATGTCCGTTTATTGTATTCGCGCGCCACTGAAACCCCATATCGTTGCTTTCAAATCCCGGTGAGACGATACCTATCGCCGAATTGATATAAAAATTTCCCTTTTGTTTGTTTAAAGTAAATCTTGAAATAAAACCTGAAAGCGAAGTTCTGCTGCTGTCCAGATGAAATGTTTTTGCATCCGGTCGCTGGAAATATCTTAAAGGTTCCTGCTGTAACGCCGCAACAAAATTTCTTGTACCATGAACATACGATCCGCTTATATATCCGTTAACAACATAAGTATTGTCCTCGTCTAAAGTTACCCATCCGTCGGCTCCGTACACAAAAGACTTATCACCGACAACATCTTTTACGGCAGTTGTATTCAAGTTCCTTATTACCGATGTGCCCATTAATCCTAATCCTTGTCTGCCTGAATTAAATTCTTTCTGCGCCCTTACAACCGAATAGTTTGTAAGCGGCTCAACCTGTTCGCTTGATACGGTATTATTCTGAAAGATTTTTGCAAAGGTTCTGGCTGTAACTGCATTTATTGCGCCGACCGACCAATCGTTACCAAGTTTCCCGGTAATTTTTGCCGCTCCTAGAATTTTACTTTCAGAAGGGTAATCGGAATAATCAACATTATCATCCAAGGATACATGGGGAGCTCTGCCGATTCTTCTGGAATAAAATAATTCCGGATTAGACCAGTTAAAACTCCAGTTGTTATTTGATCCTCCGTATCCGAAAGAAAAAATATTACTGCCTTCGATAAAGAAAGGTCTTTTCTCATCGTAATAAGTTTCGAAAGTTGAAAGATTAACGCTTGCCGGATCCACTTCCACCTGTCCGAAGTCAGGATTTATTGTTGCGTCCAATGTCAAATTGCTCCCTATACCGTATTTCAGGTCCATGCCTATAGTCTGCTGATATTGCCTGCTTTTATAAAAGGGGTCGTTTCTGTCGTGAACAAGATATTGAGCTTTAGAAACTACGTAGGGCAGCAATTCAATTCTTTGCTGGGACTTAATTCCATTTAAATCAATCAATTGCGCAAAATGCGAAACAAAGCCGCTTTCTTTTTTAGGAACCATTATTAAATAATCTTCTTCATTATATCTCGGGATCTTTCTGTAAAAATTTATTCCCCAAATCATTTTTCTAGTGTCATTAAAACGCAGCTGGGTATAAGGAATGCGCATTTCGACACTCCAGCCGTATGTATCTCTATGAATTGCGTATTCCCAAATCCCGTTCCATGAGTTATCGCTCCAGCTGTCATTATAAAGCGTGCCGTCAATAATTGAACCCGCCGCGTTTACCCCGAATTGATATCCCGTGCGGTAATCATGGTAAGGATCCAGGTATAATCCGAACCAGTCCGACTCATTCGAATCATCTCGTCTGGAAAGAATTCCGATTATTGAATCAGGATGAACATCGAACATTTTGGCGCCTATATATAATGCGGATTCATCATAACCCACCCATACATCTGTCTTCTGTGTAGGTTTGGAACCCTCAACAGGATTTTTCTGTGTGAAACCGGTTACCGGCTGTGAATTGTAAATATTTTCGGAAAGAATGCCGTCAATCTTTATATTATAATTTATTTTGTGCGCGACAACTTTTATGTTTTCCCCTATTCGATTTACTTTTGCTGATATTATAATAGTAGATAATAAACATATTAAAATAATTACGTAAGATTTTTTCATTTACTTCCAGAGTTTTTTTAATCTTTAGACTTTAACTTAATAAAAAGGTTGGTTTTAGATATTTTTTTTATAACTCATTATGGCCGATTGTCACTAAAGTTTTCCGGATATCATTTAACGTAAAAAGGAGCCGGATTATTGCTAATCAAATATCAGCAAATATTGAAAATATTTTACTTATTTTGAGATGCGGATATAAATAAATTTATAGATTCCAGGCGTATTGTTAATTATTTCTTCCATACTTATATTTTTCAAATGAAAATTTTCCTCCTTTATTTATCAATATTTATATTAACCTTTTACGGCTGTGATAAAGGTTTAGCTCCTTTATCTGCCGAATCTGCGCAGAAAGCCGGGTTCAGCGGTACTATAACATTTAAAGGTAATTGGCCCGAGGGCATAACCCGAACTCACATTATTGTTTTTAAGGACCCGATAAATTCGGCCGGTGATTTTAATCTTTTAAATCTTTCATATATCAGCTATGAAATACCTTACGGCGTAAAAGAATTTGTTTTTAATACCTCTGTCGATTCGGCATATATTCCGATTGATGCGGGCGAATATTCTTACGTGGTTGTTGCACAGTCTTCTATACCGACGGTATCATTTAACAGAACAGATTGGACGGTAGCGGGAGTTTATTATGCCAACGGCGATACAACAACTCCCGGGAAACTATTGATTCCGGCAAATACCGTGGTGCAAAACATTAATATAACTTGCGATTTTAATTCACCTCCGCCACAGCCGCCCGGAGGGAAATAAATTTCCGATTAAAGAAGGATAACCGGTGTATTACGGATTTAAATTAAAATTTTCGCTTGGCGTACTTGTTTCGGTATTGCTCGTAAATTTTGTATTTGCTCAGAATCTGAGTATAAGCGGAATTGTGAAAGATACTTCGGGCAATCCTTTGCTCGGCGCAAACGTTTTAATTATGGAAACCAATTACGGAGCCGCAACGGATAACTCAGGAAGATATGCCATAAACAGATTAAAACCGGGAAGATATACTTTGGAGTTTTCCAGTGTCGGTTATAAGTCGGAAACCTTAACAGGAATAGTCCTTAAAAATAAATCCGTATTAGTAAATGTTGTTTTAAAAGAAAAGGCCGTTGAAGCTCAGCAGGTTATAGTAACCGCGGGTAAATATGCGCAGAAAGTTTCCGATCTACCGGTAAGCGCAAATATTATTCATGCCGATGAACTGGCAAAAAAAGATATTACGGATTTAAAGCAGGCAATGAGATATGTTCCCGGCGTAAACATGGTTGACGATCAAATAAGTATCCGCGGCTCAAGCGGTTATACACGCGGCGCCGGAACCAGGGTTCTTCTTGAAATAGACGGAATACCTTACTATACCGGAGATACCGGCGAGATAATCTGGGAAATAATTCCGGTTGCCGATATTCAAAGAGTGGAAATTATTAAGGGTGCCGCAAGCGCCTTGTACGGGTCATCCGCAATAGGAGGGGTAATAAACGTCATTACCAAAAATATTCCCAACAAATCTTCGACATATATAAAAGGAAATTTCGGTACTTATGATTCTCCAGCTTACAGCCAATGGAAATGGACGAATAAACTCAGAACATTTAACGGACTGACGGTTGCCCATTCCGACAGAATCGGCAATTTCGGGTATTCAATCTCACTTACTCGCTTATCCGATTTAAGCTACAAACAAAATGATGTTTATAAAAGGTTTATCGGGTATTTTAAAGGATTATATAATTTTTCGCCCAGCTCTTCGGTTACATTATTTTTTAATGGACTTAATCAGACTCACGGAAATTTTTTATACTGGAAGGATCTTAACCATGCTCTTCAGCCACCGGATGCGGATCAGGGACAAAGCGTTTTTTCTCACCGGTATATGTTCGGAGCCGTATATAAAAATGTTTTAAGCGACAATTTATTGCTGAATGTAAGGGCCAGCTATTACCGTTCCGATTGGAGCGATCAGACGGCATCCCGTAATAATTCGCTTTCTAATCTTTTCAGGCTGGAAATACAGACAAATGCCGATCTTACTAATAATATTATACTTGTCTCAGGTGTTGAGGCAACCAAGGACGAAGTAAACGCAAATATTTTCGGCAATCATAATTCATTCGGTTTCGGAGCTTATTCACAGGCGGATTTAAACATCATTAATAATTTAAAAGCAAACCTAGGGATCCGATATGACTACAGTAAATTAAACGGCCTTTCCGGATTTAATTCAATTTCACCCAAAGCCGGATTAAATTATAAACTTTCGGATAGGCTGACTCTCAGATCGTCGTTCGGCACAGGGTACAGAGTTCCATCGCTTGCAGAGACTTATACTGCTACATCCGCGAGTGGTATAACCATTGTGCCTAATCCTAAGCTAAAACCCGAAAAGAACTGGACATTTGAAGTGGGTGCCAATTACCGGTTAAACAGCATTATAAACCTTGATGCGGCTGTTTTTCAAGAAGAGTATTATAATTTAATTGAACCGGGTGTAAATGCTTCGGGCAGAGCTTTTTCTTTTAATAATGTTACCAGAGCAAGAATTCAGGGATTCGAAGCAGGAACTAATTATTCTTTTTTTGAAGATAAAGTTAAACTTTCAATTAATTACACTTATCTGTGGGCAAGAGATCTGCAACAGAATACGGCGCTGAAATACCGTCCCAGAAATTCTGTTTTAGCCGGATTGGATTACTTTTACAATAATTTTGATATCGGTGCCGATTTCAGATATTCCAGCAAAGTAGAAGAAATGGATTATGAATTAGTTAGTCTCGGAACAATTAAGGATGGAAGACACCATGTCGAAATTAGAGTATTCGACATGCGAGCCGGATATAATTTTGAATCCGTAGGCTTTCCGGCAAAAGTTTATTTTAATGTTAATAATGTTTTTAATTATAATTATGTCGAATTAATCGCAAACCTTTCTCCCATACGTAGCTTTTCGCTGAATGCCGAATTTTTATTTTAATGACTTAAATATTATTTTTGTCTGAATTCTAAGTTTAATAATTTGTAAAATCTCAGGGGAAGGGATAACCGGAAAATGTTTATAGATACACATGCGCATTTGTTCTATCCAAATTTCGAACAGGATGCCGACGAAGTTATAAGAAGAGCAAAAGAATCCGGGATTGATTATATAATTGTTCCTTCAACAGATCTTCAAAATGCAAAAGAAGCAATAAGTCTGTCCGAGAAATATGATTTCATTTATGCCGCTGTGGGTATTCATCCGCATGATTCGAAAGATTGGAATAACGCGGATTTAATTGAACTTGAAAAGCTGAGCGCGCATCCTAAAGTAGTTGCGGTAGGTGAAATCGGACTGGATTATTTCTACGACTTTTCTCCCAAAGAAAAACAGATTGAGGCGTTCAAAGCTCAAATCGAATTGGCATTAAAAATAAACAAACCGATTGTAGTTCATAACAGGGAAGCGGATGCCGACATGATGAATATTATCCGCTCATATAAAGACAGCGGGTTAAAAGCTCAATTCCATTGTTACAGCGGGAGTCTGGAAGACGCTAAAGAACTTGTAAGGATGAATCACTTCATTTCTTTTACCGGGAATATTACTTTTAAAAAATCCGATGCCTTAAGAGATGTTCTTGCCGGCTTAAGTCTGGAAAGTATTATGCTTGAAACCGATTCTCCGTTTATGACTCCCGTGCCTCACCGCGGTAAAAGGAATGAACCTGCTTTTGTAAGATTAGTAGCGGAAAAAATGGCGGAAGTCCATCACCTAACTCCCGAAGATGTAGCCAGGGTTACTTCGTATAATGTGTTCAGAATGTTCGGAATAGGCAGTAAACCGGAAACTTCATTTACTTATAAAATAGGCAATTCGCTATATATTAATATTACAAACAGATGCAATGCGAACTGTGTATTTTGCGACAGGGATAAAGAAGCGATGTTAAGCGGATACAACCTTAAAATGTCCCGCAGCCAGGAACCGCCTTCCGAAGTGTATAATAAAGAAATCGGCGACCCCGCAAGATTTAAAGAAATTGTTTTTTGCGGCTACGGTGAACCGACTGTAAGGTGGGAAGTTGTAAAAGAAGTTGCTGCTTATGTCAAAGAAAAAGGCGGAAGAACCAGATTGTTAACCAACGGACACGGGAATGTAATCAATAAAAGAAATATTGTTCCGGAATTAAAAGGATTGATTGATACTGTTGCTATAAGTTTTAATTCTTCTTATCCCGAACAATACGCTGAATTGATGGGGTTGGACGCAAGCCATTTTTATGAGATGATTAAATTTGCAAAAGAATCTAAAATGTATACGGATAAAGTTGCAATGTCAATTATCTCAATGAACGAAGTTGATATTGAAAAAGCCAAAAAAATTGTTGAAGAGGAAATAGGCGCGGAATTCAGGGTAAGACAATATTTTTGATTTTATCATCTTGGTAATTCATAGTATCTTAATAATTACTTCATTGCCGTTATAAGGATTAATTTATATTTTGATTCCGGAATTAATTCTTAAATCCTAAAAATATCCCCGATGCAAAAATATATTCTTATCTTTATTTGGCTGACGACATTAATCGTTTATCCACAGAACAATGATCAGTTACTAAAAACCCGTATAGATTCTCTTCTGAACAGCAAGTTTTTTCAGACCACACAAATAGCGTTAGATGCATATGATCTTATGTCCGGCAAACAGCTTTATCAAAAAAATGAAAAATTGCTGCTTATGCCGGCTTCAAATCTTAAAATACTCACATCAGCAGCAGCGCTTAAGTATCTGGGTGGTTCATATAATTTTAAAACCGGAGTTTATTATACCGGCGGAATTATTAACGGAACTCTTTACGGTGATCTTTATTTGGTAGGCGGCTGCGATCCCGAATTCAATACAACTGATCTGGATTCGCTTGTTTCAATGGTTAAGCTGGCAGGTATAAAAGAAATAACCGGGAATTTGTTCGGCGATGTGTCTATGATGGATTCATTATTTTGGGGTAAAGGCTGGATGTGGGATGATGATCCGTCGACCGACGCTCCTTATCTTACCCCTCTGAATATCAACCGGAATACATTCGGGGTTGTTTTATATCCTTCTCAAAACTACAAACCGCCTGTTGTTGCACCAGTTCCAAATACGGATTATTTTAATATTGATAACGAGGCCGTAACAGTTCCGGCCGATAGCCCGCAAACCGTAAAAATAGACCGAAACTGGCTGATAAGAGGGGATACAATAATTTTGAGCGGCAATTTAAGAAACATTTCTGTGCCTGATTCATCAATTGATACCTTAAGAGTAAATGTATTTAAACCAGAATTATATTTCATGAATTTATTTAAGGAAAAACTTGTATCGGACTCAATTAAATTGGAAGGCAATATCTCATTTAAAGAAACACCTGATTTTGCAAATGAGATTTTTACTTACAGGAGAACGCTTAAAAGTGTAATCCCTGATATAAATAAAAACAGTTATAATCTCGGGGCCGAGATGCTGCTGTATGCCTTAGCCGCTAAATTTTCAGGAATACCAGCAACTGCGAAAAACGGTATTGCACTGGTTGATTCATTAATCGTTGCCGCCGACGCCGATCCTTCTTCTTTTAAGATTGTCGACGGATCCGGAGTTTCCAGGTACAATCTCATTTCGGCGGGATTAATCACATCGGTGCTTAAATATATTTATTTAAAAAGTGATTCAGTATTTAAATCACTATATTCATCACTGCCCATAGCGGGAGTTGATGGTACACTAAAAACCAGAATGACCGGTACACCTGCTCAAAATAATGTGCATGCCAAAACAGGTACATTAAGCGGCGTCACAACCTTATCCGGATATCTTACGTCAAAAGAAGGTCATCTTATAGCATTTTCTATTTTCATTGAAAATTATGTCGGAAGTTCGCAGACAGGCAGAAGCTTTCAAGATAAAATTTGTAATTTACTAATTGATTATTAAACAAGAACGATGAACAGTCTCTCGATAATTTATGATAAAAAGTTCTTATTACATGAACCTCAATTTTACCATCCTGAAAATGCATCCAGACTTACTGCCGTACTGGAACACCTAGCCGATAACGGATTATTAAACGACGTTGAAATATTATCTCCAGAAATAGCCGATGAAAAATATTTATTAAAAGTGCATTCCGAAGAACATTTGTACTATGTAAGAGATTCTATTTTTGAAGGCGATAAATTCCTAGATGCAGGAGATACATATATTGTAAAAGACTCATGGATTGCAGCATTGCTGGCTGCCGGAAGCGGTATTACGGCCGTTGATTTAGTGGCCGGCAATAGGGCCGGGAACGTTTTTTGCCTGGTTCGTCCGCCTGGTCATCATGCGGGTATTTCATCTCCGATGGGATTCTGCTTATTTAATAATATTGCAGTTGCCGCCGGATACGCAATTGCAAAATATAATTTGCACAGGATTGCTATCGTTGATTGGGATGTGCATCACGGAAACGGAACTCAGGAAATTTTTTACGATTCGGACAATGTGTTTTATATAAGTCTGCACCAGTATCCGTTTTATCCGGGTACAGGAGCAGTGGACGAGAATGGAGACGGTGCCGGCTTCGGTTATAATATGAATTTCCCTCTGCCCGCAAGAACAACCGGTCAAAAATATATCGAGATTTTCGATAAATATATCTTAAATGAATTGAAAAATTATCACCCGGATATAATAATGATATCGGCAGGTTTCGATGCCCATAAGAATGATCCGCTGGCCAATATGAAACTTGAAAGTACTGATTTTGCAAAACTATCCTCCCGTGTAAAAGATCTTGCGGACAAACTGAATGTCCCTATTATTTCGTTTCTGGAAGGCGGTTATGATAAGACGGCATTGGCTGAGTCGGTATATGAACATTTGAATGTTCTGAAGGGATAAAATTTTATTCTAACCGTAAAAAAATTAAATTTGGCTGTTCATTTTTTCCTTATCTTATTTATAAAGGATTCCTAAGGCAATTTCTTTATGCTATTTAAAAATATTTTTATCTACGCCGGATTATTGATGATAACATTTCTTTTTTATTCATGCACTAAGAATTCTCCCGAGAAAGTTATGCCTCCATATGAAATTATTAATAACTCAA
Organism: uncultured Bacteroidota bacterium; assembly: GCA_963739955.1. Classification (GTDB taxonomy): domain Bacteria; phylum Bacteroidota; class Ignavibacteria; order Ignavibacteriales; family Ignavibacteriaceae; genus FEN-1297. The sequence goes on from CAVUCX010000061.1 coordinate 18,749, forward strand.
AGGTCCCCGAATTTAATGCCGATAGCGCATATCTTCAAATAAAAGCGCAGGTCGATTTCGGTCCGCGTAATCCGAATTCAAAAGGACATAATGAAGAATTATTTTATTTAAGGAATGAACTTGCAAAATATGCGGATACTGTTGAAACCCAGCCGTTCAGTTATAACGGATACAACGGCGAGATTTTGGCTTTGACAAACGTAATTGCAAAGTTCAATCCGCAGGCTAAGGAAAGAATAATGCTTTGCGCACACTGGGATACTAGACCCAGAGCAGAGCATGCCAGGGACATCAAAAAACGAAATATGCCGATTCTCGGCGCCAACGACGGAGCAAGCGGATGCGGCGTCCTACTTGAGTTAGCAAGACTTCTAAAATCCCACAAAGTTAGTTATGGTGTTGATATCGTATTTTTTGACGGTGAAGATTACGGAAAGGAAACCGATCTGAATGGTTTTTGTATAGGTTCGAAACACTTTGCGAATCAAATTACTCCGGGTAAAATTCCGGCCTTTGCTGTTTTGCTTGATCTGGTGGGAGATAAAGAGGCGCGTTTCCCGGTGGAAGGTTACTCAATGCAATTCGCTCCGGATATAGTGAATATGATATGGGGAATTGCACTTGATAAAAATTACTCCGCATTTACGCGGGAAAAAGGTCCGGCGATATACGATGACCATGTCCCTCTTCAGGCAGTCGGAATAACTACAGTGGATATTATCGATTCGGACCTGGTTGGTGCGCACAGTGAAAATCAGAGAAGGAATTACTGGCATTCCGAATTTGATAATATGTCTAATATCGGTAAAGGCACATTGCGCCAGGTCGGCGATGTTTTAACTTACTTAATTTATTCAATTCATTTTAACTAGAATTTTAATATGAGCTATTACAAAGAATTTACGGTAACCGCAGAACCATTTATTCCGGATGCCATATCGAGCCTGCTCTGGGAACTTGATATAACCGGAATAAATGAGGAAATAAACTGCCTGAAAGTTTTTGCCGGAGGCGACAGCAAAACCAGCGTTGAATTAATTTCAGACCAGTTGAATAAGCTTTCGGAACAGAAGATGCTTTTCAGTTTCAACGTTGAAGAAAATATTCTGGAAGATAAAAACTGGAACGAAGAGTGGGAGAAAAATATAAACGTTATACAAGTATCCGATAAGATAGTTATTAAACCGACGTTCAGAGAGTATGAACCGAAAGAAGGACAAATAGTTCTGATCATCGACCCTAAAATGTCTTTCGGTACAGGCGAACATCAGACAACCAAACTTGTTTTAAGGATGGTTGAGAAATACGTAAAAACAGGAATAAAAGTGCTGGATGTGGGATCAGGAACCGGAGTATTGTCGATTGCATCTGTAAAACTGGGAGCACAATCAGCAATAGCCGTTGATAACGACGAATGGTGTTTTGATAATGCGCTGGAAAATTGCAGGTTGAACAATGCAGCTGATAAAATAAAAGTCGTAAAAGGAGAAATTAAAGATGTTGAAGAAAACGGTTTTAACCTGATCTTAGCTAATATTCAAAAAAATATTTTACTCGGTATTGCGCAGCTCATCAGAGAGAAGATTTCAGGCGACGGATTGGTTATCTTATCCGGACTTTTATTCTCCGACGAAAAAGATACAATTGAAGCATATGAAAGGCTCGGTTTCAAACTTCTGGAAAAATCGAAAATGGACGAATGGATTTCTCTGGTGTTTCAAGTTTAACTTTTACCTTAAAATTTATATATCAAATCAATTGCGGGAAATCTGTGATGAAGAGAAAGCATTTGAATGATTACGGGAAATTGCGGCGCATATCTGAAAATTTTTTATTATCATTTAATCAAATTGAAAATAAAATAACGGTGATTTAAAAATGATAAAATCTATAAACCCCGCAACCGGAGCTAATATTCAGAATTACTCCGAAATGGGGAATGAGGAAATTTCAAAAATTTTATACGCGGCAGGAGAAGTTCAGCAATCATGGAAGCGTACGGGTTTTGATATCAGAAAAACTAAAATGCTGCGAGCCGCCGCCATGCTTAGAGAGCGAAAAGATTCATTGTCGGAATTAATGACGGCAGAGATGGGTAAACCGATCGGCCAATCCAAATCCGAAGTTGAAAAGTGTGCCTGGGTATGCGAATATTTTGCAGATAATTCGGAAAAATTTTTAGAAGATGAAATAATCAAGTCAGATGCGTCAAAAAGTTTTATTTCGTATAGACCGCTTGGTGTTGTACTTGCGGTAATGCCCTGGAATTTTCCGTTCTGGCAGGTATTCAGGTTTGCGGCACCCAACCTCATGGCAGGTAATGCAGGCGTATTAAAGCATGCTTCTAATGTTACCGGATGTGCTTTGGCTATTGAGGAAATTTTTAAAGAAGCCGGTTTTCCCGAAAATTTATTCAGGACTTTAGTGCTGCCTTCTAAAAGAGTAAAGGAGGTAATTGAAAATGATAATATTGCCGCAGTTACCTTAACCGGGAGTGTACCGGCGGGTAAAGCAGTTGCCGCCGCTGCCGGTGGAATGCTGAAAAAATCCGTGATGGAATTAGGCGGAAGCGATCCGTATTTAGTGCTAGAAGATGCCGACTTGGAAAAAACCGCGGAAATATGTGTCACTTCAAGATTGATAAACAACGGCCAGAGTTGTATAGCGGCTAAACGGTTTATTGTGGTTGAAAGCGTGTATCATGAATTTGAAAAACTGTTTGTGGAGAAAATGAAACAAAAAACTGTCGGCGATCCGACGGATCCATCAATCGACATAGGTCCGCTGGCAAGAACCGATCTAAGAGACGAACTTCATCAGCAGGTACTTCAGAGTATTGAAAAGGGCGCAAGTCTTTTACTCGGAGGAAAAATTCCCGAAGGGAACGGAGCATATTATCCACCAACCGTGCTGTCAAATGTGGCTCCGGGCATGCCGGCATACGACGATGAATTATTCGGACCCGTGGCTTCTTTGATCAGAGTAAAGGATGAAAAAAGCGGAATAATTACCGCAAATGATTCAATCTTCGGCCTCGGCGCGGCAGTGTTTACATCCGACTTAAAACGGGGCGAAAGAATCGCTAAAGAAGAACTGGAAGCCGGCTGCTGTTTTGTCAATGAATTTGTAAGAAGCGATCCGAGATTACCTTTCGGCGGAATAAAAGAATCGGGTTACGGAAGGGAATTATCGGTTTTCGGAATTAAAGAATTTATGAATTTAAAAACCGTTTTCATCAAGTAGTAAAGCAGGTCATTCTGCTATTGGTGAAATCCTCTTTGAGCAAAGATTTTAGAAAGCAGATCGAGCAGGGTTTTTTTCTCGAATGGTTTCGCGATATAATCGGAAAAACCCTCTCTTAGGAATTTTTCTTTATCTCCGGTCATTGCGTATGCCGTAAATGCTATAACCGGCGTATCCGAATTTCCGGGTAATTCTTTGATTTTCTTCATTGCTTCTGTCCCGTCCATACCCGCACCAAGATTAATATCCATAAGAATTAAATCGTATTTGTTTTTCCCGGCGGCAGTAATAGCATCTATGCCCGTAGATTCAACATCGATGTTATAAAATTTCCTTAATATAATTCTGGTTACGTCGATCGTTGGCTGGTCATTTTCTACAAGTAATATACTTGGCCGTTTTTCTTCTGACTTGGAATTTAATGAGCCCAATAAATTATTTTTTGACTCTACCGAACTATCAGTTCTGGATATTTTTGTAGCCGGCAAATTCACAACAAATTCAGTGCCTTCACCCTCCTTGCTTGAAACAGATATTTTCCCTTTAAGGATCTCGACAAATTTCTTTGTTATTGTAAGTCCCAGACCGGGCCCTTCAAAGTTTCTGTTCAATCCCTCACTTGCTTGCCTGAATTCTTCAAAAATAATGTTGAGACTCTTGGACGGGATTCCTATCCCCGTGTCTTTTACAGATATGGAAATCCACTTTTTATCATCTTGTAAATATGTATCGAGCTCAAGGGTAATGCTGCCCTTAACAGTATATTTAATACTATTGTTTATAAGATGATTAAAAATTTTATAGATCATCTGTTTATCGAATATACCGACAGCAGTTTCGTCTTTTATAACAGAATTTATTTCAAGACCTTTCTTCTGTGCAAATTTTTGAAGAGATTCGGTAATTTCTCTGACAATATTAGAGAGATTTAACTCTTCGTTTTTCATATCAACTTTATTTGCCTCTATCCTTGAAAGTTCCAGAATTGAATTAAGCGTTTCCAAAAGTCGCTGTCCCGAAATATAAATGGAGTCCGCCATTTCCTGATGGGTCTCATCTTCGAGTTCGGAGCGGAATATATCCGCGAAGCCTAATATTGCAACAAGCGGCGTTCTCAATTCATGACTCATGTTAGCCAGAAAATTACTTTTTATGCTGCTTATTTCTTCGGCTCTTTCCTTTGCCTTAACCAGTTCCTCTTTAATTTTCATCTGGGTAGTGATATCTTCAACCGTGCCTTCGAGAAAGTAATTATTGTCGTCTGTATTTTTAACATATCTGGTATTGAAGCGGACGTTGATTTCCGAGCCGTCTTTTCTCTTAAATAAAGTTTCAAAACCTATTTTCTGCCCCTTTGTTTTCACAATTTGGATAAGTTTTTCTCTAACTTCCTTATCCAAATAAATGTCGTTCATGTTCAATTTTGAAAATTCTTCGAACGAATTATATCCTAGCATTTGATAAAATACCCGGTTTGCCATAAGGATTTTTCCATCGGGCGCAGTTTTATACATACCAATGGGAGCGTTTTCAAAAATATTTCTGAATCTTTCTTCGTTAGCCCTTAGATCGGTCTCAATTTTCTTTAAATCGGTAATATCGTTTACTACAATTTGGATAGCATTCTGACCTTTATATATCATACGTGAACCGGCAACCATAACGTCAATAACTTTGCCGTCGAGCCGTACAAATTTTTCTTCCATTGTGGGAACATCTTGTCCCGTCTGCATCTGTGAAATTCTTTGGAAAACCATGTCATGGTAATCCGGATGCAGAATATTAATAACAGGTTTTCCCAATAAATCTTCAGGCTTTTCAGCGCCTATCAATTTAACGGCTGCATTATTAACGAATACAAATTTTCCGTTGATATGAACTCCGATAGGATTCGGCGATATTTCAACTAATTTGCGGTAATTTTCTTCGCTTACCTGCAAATCATGTTCAAATTTTTCTCTTCTTATTTCGTTTCTAAGTACGGTAATTCCGTATGACATATCCTGAGCCAATTCATCCAGCAGCTCAACTTCGTTTTTATCAAAGTAATTTAACTCGCTTGAATAAATAGCTAATGAACCGTAGCATTTTCTGTTATGAATCAGCGGGAGTGAAATGATGGAGTTATAACCGCGTTTTACGGCGCTATCACGCCATAGACGGAATGTATCAGCTTCATTGACATCGGGAATAATTTGTATCTCTTTGTTCCGTATTGAAGTGCCGACCGGACCCCAACCATTCGGATTATCGTCCCATGTTATTTTAGCTACTTCAAGATATCCTTCTTCAAAACCGGCATATGCCGCGGGAATCACGGACCTTTGGGAATCATCTTCCGCATAACCAACCCACGCTAATTTATAACCGCCGGTTGCAATTAAAATGTTGCAGATATCTTGAAGGAATTTTTTTTCTTCTCTTGCTCTGACCAGAATTTGGTTGCAGTCACTGAGAGTGCGTAAAGCCCTGTTAACTTTTGCGATTTCCACTCGTTCTTTTTCGCAGCGTCTTCTTATCTCTTCAAATTCATCCTTTTTTTCTCGAAGAAATTTTAATTCACTGAATAATTCTTCTTTGGTTTTTTCTTCGTTCTCCATCATCGACAAGTAAATTCATTTAAATTTGTATAAAAAGATATATCCGGTAATAATTCCCTTTTAATTTTGCACTGAATTCAAAAAATTGAGATTTTTTCGAAGGATTCCCCCTCGTAGAATCAAATTTGAATCAAACGAGTTGCTTTATTTCGCCGTTATTATTTCCTTTACGAGATCCTGCAACTCTTCCTTATCAAAAGGTTTTGCTAAATAATGAGTACAGCCTAACGACAAAAATTTTTCTTTATCTCCAACCATAGCGTACGCTGTTATTGCAGCAATAGGAATATTATTGTAGCCCTTCACTTCCCGGATATTTTGAGCGGTTTCAACTCCGCTTATTCCCAGCCCCAAATTTATATCCATAAGAATAGCAGAATAATTTGCGGAAGATACTTTTTTTAAAGCTTCCTGTCCGTTTTCCGCAAATTCTACATTGCAAATTTTTCTTAAAAAATATCTTATGATATCTCTGCTGGCTTTATCGTTTTCTACCAATAAAACACTGGGCAGATTTTGGTTTCTTTCAATATTATTTAACATTTAATTTCCAATTAATTTTTATTCTTTGAAAATTAAAATATCGGACTATTATTTATAAGTAGTCCATAACTATTGTCGAATATAATTTCCAAATATTAATATTCAATAAATTCTCAATATTACGATCTTGCAAAATTTAGCAGAAATCTACATACATTTGAGGAATTAGCGCGGAATATTAAGAAATATTTATTTGTAATAGTTAATATATAATAATTTTCATCTTAAATTTACATTAAAATTATAATTTGTAATGAGGATCAGGTTGAATAACTATAAAATGAAAATACAATATGACGGTACAAGGTTTTCCGGATGGCAAATCCAAAATAATGCGGATACGATTCAAAAACAAATAATTAATGCCGTAAAAATAATTTCAAAAGAAAATGTGAATTTAATCGGATCAGGTAGAACCGATTCCGGCGTGCATGCTCTGGGTCAAGTAGCCAATTTCAGAACCGAAACTGAATTTGACCTTTATAAAATAAAACACTCATTAAATGCAATTCTTCCCAACGATATTTCAGTTATTTCTATCGATAAAGCTGATCAGAATTTCCACGCAAGATTTGACGCAAAAAAAAGAATTTACATCTATATTTTCTCAAAGTATAAATCACCGTTCTGGAATAAATATACTTATTTTTATCACGGCGAAATAGATTGCGGCAAACTTAATAAATTGAGCGGGCAGCTCGAAGGGAAACATGATTTTACTTCTTTTTCAAGAAAAAACAGCGAAACGAAGAATAAAGTATGTCATGTGTATTCCGCTTTTTGGAAAGGAACAAGAGGATTCGTAGTTTTTAAGATCGAAGCTGACAGGTTTTTACACGGAATGGTCAGAACCGTGGTCGGTACTTTGCTTAAATCAGCTAAAACAGGATATGATAAAAAATATTTGAACGATATACTTGAAGCAAAAGAAAGAAGTATTGCCGGCGAAGCAGTGCCTCCTAACGGTTTATTCCTTTTAAAGTTAAATATTAATCGGGATTATTATGATCAAACTGAATTCCAAAACAGTACTGGTTACTGGCGGCTCGCGCGGCATCGGAAAAGCCTGCGTAAAGCTGTTTGCCCAAGCAGGGGCGGATATTGCATTTACTTATAATAAAGATAAAAAAGCTGCGGATAAACTTGCGGATGAGATAGCCGGTAACGTAAAAATATTACCGTACATCTCAGACTTGACTAACCATGAAGATATCCATAAAACGGTTTTGAAAATTATAAATGATTTCGGAAGGATTGACGTGCTGGTGAATAATGCGGGAATTTGGAAATACGGAGAATCGGACAAAATGTCCCTTGAAGAATGGGAAGAAACAATCAGAATAAATTTAACCGGTACTTTTCTTTTCACAAAATATGTAGTGCCTTTTATGAAGACAAACGGATTCGGACGTATTATAAATATTACTTCCACTGCCGGCCAAAGAGGCGAAGCTTTCCATTCGCATTACGCCGCCTCAAAAGGAGGTGTTATCGCATTCACAAAATCTCTTGCCGCGGAGCTGGGCCCCTTCAATATAACCGTCAATAGCGTTGCTCCCGGATGGGTTCTTACGGATATGACCGACGGAGTATTTGCCGATAAAAATTATAAGGAAAAAATAGCCGGCGAAATTCCGGTGAAAAGAATTGCGGAACCTGAAGACATCGCCGGACCTGTTGTGTTTCTAGCTTCAGATCTTGCCAGACATATAAACGGGGAAATATTGAACGTAAACGGAGGCTCGGTTCTGTGCGGATAAGCCAAGCGAATTGTAACGGTAAACAGGCCGCAATTCGAAAATAAATATTTTATTTGTACATTGTTTTAATTTTTATTCAACATGTAGATTAAATGAAGAAAGGCTTGTGAATGGATTTTCTTGCTCACCTTCATCCGGAAGTTGTTCACTTTCCTGTTGCTTTCTTTTCAATATATGTTTTGCTGGAAATTGCTGGAATTGTTCTGAAAAAAGATTTTTTTTCAAAGAGTGCTCATTTGTTCTTATTTCTCGGAGTTTTAGGCGCTGTTGCGGCCGTGTTAACAGGCAATGCCGCTGAAAATGCCGCTAGGGCGCTTTCAAAAGCCGGTATATCTATTCCGGGTCAGGCAATAAGCGAGCATGAAGATTATGCGACTTTTACTATGTGGTATTTTACCGGATTATTAATTCTCCGCACTATGTATACTTTAAAAGAAAAAATATACCGGGAAAATAAAATTGATGTTCATTGTCCTTTCTCTAATCGGGGGATTGTTGATTTTCAAAACCGGACAGCTGGGGGGCAAGCTGGTATACAAATACGGGGTCGGAACCGATCTGAAAAATTCGGAATTAAATAAATAAAATTACGGCGGAAGATATTGCGCAGTAAAAAAACAAGAATCACATTAATAGTAGTTTCGATCTTCGCCGTAAACATTATCGGATTTACTCTTCGCTTTTATAATCTAGATACTTATTTTATTTTTTTCGGTTTCAGATTCCAGCTTAGTCTGCTACTTCCGTTTTTTATTATTTTCGGCGGCGACGCAATCATAAAAATCAAAGATACTTTTTCTCCGCCTGGTCAAAACAAATCCTTTGCTCCTGTCTTATGGATAGTCGTTCCGTTTATTTTACTGATAACGGTTTTATTTCTTACAAAAATAATTTCTCCGGGAGACCCTGATTATTTTTACGAATTCGGTCTTTCGTCTATATTCGATCTGCCACTTTATTTCATATGGAATTTACCCCAGCTTCTTTTATTTGCGCTTTTTCTTTTCGGTATACAAACAGATATAAAAAGAAATTTTGTAATGAACTCTTTAGTTCTTGTCCTGATGTTCATATACCTGTTCATTCCGGTGAACAAAGGGGAAATTGATTATTACGGTATTATTTCACTTGTTTTTGCGGCACTATCTGCGGCTGCGATTATAAAATATTTTCCCAATATTTATTGGCTTTGTATAATAATATTTATGGTTTTCTGGCTGAACCTGCTTGCATTCGGAACTGATTCGCAGATTATGCTTCACATTCTTTTTGCAGCGCAATATAGCGGATGGGAAGGATTTTTCGATGTGGCAAAGGGTTATTCAAAATACATCCTTCCGGGTCAGTGGATGATCTCGTTTATGTTTATTATTTCAGGCTCTTTAATGCGGAAAAAATAAAATTTATAAAACGCGTTTAAGAATAAACTTATATTTTGTATTTTTATTTTAATAATTTAATTGCGGAATGAAAAAAATATTATTTGTCTTTATCCTGATCGGATCTATATCTTTATATGCACAAAGAGGACCGGTAGAAAAAGCACGCGGTTTTTTTATTGCGGTTGCGGTAGGGCCGAGGCTTCCTCTCGGGTATTTTAGTAATTCCACAGATTTGGGGTACGGATTTAATGTTGAATTCTCTTATACGGATGACGAATATCTTCCCGTTTTTTTATACAGCAAGTTCGGCTTCGATCAATTCCCGGGATCACAGCAGTTTTACGAAACTACCGATTATTCGAATTACTCGGTAAATGCTCTTCCCGTAAATTTAGGGGCCAGATATTATTTCCGGCCGCTTGTTGAAAATGTGGTGCTCTTCATGCCTTTTATAGAAGCTTCGGGGAATTATATGTATATGCAAAAGCTCCACCAGTTTAAGTCTGCTTCCGGAAAGAGCAACCACCTTGAAGATATTTCCAAATTCGGATTTAGTGTGGGTACAGGACTTTCAATGTTTATGATGGAGATACTTGCCGAGTATAATTATTATTATACGAATCAATTTGTGTCACTGGAATTAAAAGTAAGACTTCCGCTGTATATAAATTATTAAGGAGTTAAAAATGAATTATAAGAACCTTACGGTGGACATAAATAAGAAAATTGCGCTTGTTACTGTAAACAGGCCGGATAAGCTTAACGCTCTGAACAGGGAAACTTTGGCGGAACTGGAGCAGGCATTCCTTAATTTAGAATCTGACAATGACGTTTACGTAATTGTTGTTACAGGCAGCGGAGAAAAAGCATTTGTGGCTGGTGCCGATATTGCCGAGCTTAACCATCTCGATATGTTAGGCGGTAAAGAGTTTGCCGAAAAAGGCCAGAAGATTTTCAATAGAATTGAAAACATGAAAAAACCTGTTATAGCTGCCGTGAACGGTTTGGCTCTCGGCGGCGGCTGCGAATTGGCATTAGCCTGCCATATCAGAATAGCTTCCGAAAATGCAAGATTCGGCCAGCCTGAGGTAAATCTCGGTATCATTCCGGGCTTCGGCGGAACTCAAAGGTTGACCAGACTTATAAATTCGGGCAGGGCGATGGAATATATTTTAACCGGTAAAATGATGGATTCCAAAGAAGCGCTTCGACTTGGATTGGTAAATAGCATTTTCCCTCTATCCGAGCTAATTACAGAAGCGTTTGCTCTTGCCGAAAAAATAGCGTCTAAACCCGCGCATGCAATAAGAATGGCTATTGAAGCCGTTAAAAAAGCCGATCAGCTTTCACTCCGCGAGGGATTATATTATGAAGCAGGGCTTTTTGCCATTTGCTGCGGTACCGAAGATTTTAAAGAAGGAACTGCCGCATTCCTGGAAAAGCGGATCCCTAATTTCAAGAACAGATAATAAATTCTAAATACACCGTTTATGAAAATACTCACCGTAGTTAAAAAAAAAATCATTGAGATTTTATTCGGAATGGCCGTGGTTCTTCTCGCGGTCAATCTTCTTGCAGCGAAATTTCTAAAACCCGCGCATGATAATCGAGAACTTAGGTATATCACTCCTTCTCAGATGAATATATTGTTTATCGATGATTTGAACGCGTTCGCGCTTCACAGCAACTGGATTAAAAAAGTCAAAACAGCTCCCGTGAAAGGAGCAAGTTTTAACTACAACATCGATTTGCCGGAAGACCTTCCTATACCTGTAGTACTGAAGGAAATTTACCAGAGCTTTTACAATGAGAAAGTCGAACTGAAAACTTTTGAAAAGGTAATAGGCGGGAAAACCGAACTTAAAATTTTTATGAACGGTGATTTAAAATTAAATGCAGTGTTTAATTATAAAGACAATCTTAAAAGAGAAGGCGAGAATATCGGGCTTATAATTGACGGACTCGATAAACAAAAGGAAAGCAAGATCAATTTCTTAATAGAGTTTCCTCAAACTTACGCCGCTTTGCTTGTGCCTTCAAAAAATGCGGTGCAAATGGCCGACACAATTGTCAATTATCGTAAGGAATATGCGGTATTGCTTAACGACGATATAAATGAAATGGATTATAAATTAAGAGGAAATTTCTCTCCTATTCGATTAAAGAGTGCGCTCAGAACAATTATCGGATCATTCCCGAAAGCAATTTTTTATGTAATTGACGATCGTTCGAAACTGTATAATTCATCGGCTTATTATCTGATTAAGGAGCAGTTAAAACTTAGAGATATACTTTTAATTAAAATGAGTGAATTTAAACAAGTAACGGGCGGTAGTAATGGTGAGTTGGAATCGGATTTTGCAAGACTTGTTAAAGAAAAATCAACACCAGTTTACAATTTTATTTTAATACCTGCAAGCGATTTTGTAGAGTTACAGCCCCAGATATTCAGTTTTATCAAGATCGGGTACAAGTTTAAAAATCCGTCTGTTATTCTTGCAAAAAAAGATAAAGACGTTAACTAAGGAACTATCGGATTCCCGAAATAGTCAGTTTCCGAAATTTTACTTTTAGTGAACTCCTCCAGACCGGGTTTTAGTTTATTTTTATCTCCGACAATTACTATTTTTAAATTTTCGGTAGAAATACTTTCAGAAGATACTTTATTTATCTCTTCTAAACTTACTGATTTTATATTATCCAGGTATTTATTAAAATAATCATTAGGCAGCGAGTGAATAACCGATGCTGCCAGGTTTGACGCGATCTGTCTGTATGTTTCAAAGTTTGCCGGAAATTTTCTAATAAGCGATGATTTGGCAAATTCCAATTCTTCTTCCTTAATTCCTCCTTTTATACCGTTAAGCTCCGAGATAATTTCTTTCACTGCTGCAGTTGTATTGTCGGAATTAACCGAAGTTGAAACCGAGAAAAACGCGCTGTCACGGTAATAGTTAAATCTTGAATTAGCTCCGTAGGTAAAACCGTTTTTTTCTCTGAGGTTCAGGTTGATTCTGCTTGTAAACTGTCCGCCGAGGATCATATTCATCAGGGTTTTTGAATAATAATCTTTTTCACTTCGTTTTGAAGCGGCGTGTCCAATTCTAATTTCGCTTTGAACGGAATCCTTTTTATCAACCAGGTAATATTCAAATCCGGATTCTTTTTCCGGGTAAATATCACCTATTTTAATTTGTTTTGGCTTCCAGCCCGAAAACAGAGCGGAAAGCTGCTTCTCAAGATCGGTTCTGGAAATATCTCCTACAACTATTATAGATCCGTTTGACGGATGAATAAAATCAGAGTAATAATTTTTAATGTCATCTATACCGATGAACTCAAGATCTTTTTGATATCCGAATACCGGAAATCCATAAGGATTATTTCCTCCGAACATCACTTTCCCGAAAACGAGGTCCGCAATTTCATCCGGTTCGTCTTTTATCTGAATTATTCTTGTAATTATTTTCCGTCTCTCGCGTTCGAAATCATTCTTATTGAAATGGGGATGCATTAAGACCATCGACGCTAAATCAGCCGATCTGACGAAATTTTCCGTTAGAGTCTGAACGGAAAAGAATATATTGTCTTCCGATGAATGAACATTAAAATGAGTTCCCAATTTATCGAATTCATCGCTGAGCTGAAGAGAGCTGTAGCTGCCGGCGCCTTCGTCTATCACCATTGTCATTAGGTTTGCCAACCCTTTTTTATCCGCCGGGTCAAATATGCTGCCGGCGTTAAAAATAAAATTCAGCTGAATTATAGGCAGTTTATTTTTTCTTATAAAAACTATTTTAAATCCGTTTGACAGGTAAATCGTTCAATTTCCGGTAGTTTAAAATTTATGTCTCCGTATGAAGACGGTTTAGAATTTCTGTTCAGAGCAGTCATTTATAAAACCTATTGTTGAGTATTCGGAATAATATGCAGTTCAACGTAATTTTTTGTTAAATAATTTTCCACGCATTGGGTTACGCCGGCGCTGGTTACGTTTTCATACCTCTCCAGATCTTTATTGAATGAATTCGGTTCGCCCAGATAAAAATTATAACTGTTGATCTGGTCGGCTATGGAATCGATGTTTTGAAGAGAATATATAAAACCGGATTTTATTCCGTTCTTGGATTTTAAAAGCTCCTCTTCTGATATACCTTCCTTACCGATTTTTTCAATTTCTTTAAAATTTCTTCTTTTAGGAATTCCAATTTAATGCCCGGTTTTGCGGTGGCGGCGAGCATAAAAAATCCGGCATACCTTCCGGAGAACTGGTAGGTCATTACATCCTGCGCGGCTTCTTTTTCAAAGACCAGGCTTTTATATAATCTGGAATTTTTCGAACCGGAAAGTATATCCGAAAGAATATCAAGCTCTCTGTCGTATTTGCCGTAAGCTTTATCCGAGTGCCACGCTAAATATAATCTTTCCAGTTGAACATTGTCTTTATGAATGTAACGTTTATTTTTTTCAAGAGAAGGAACGGAAGCTTTTAAACCGGAGTTTTTAATACCGTTACCCGGAATGGGACTGAAATATTTTTTTACAAGCTCTTTGGCGTTATCATCGTTAAAGTCACCTGCAATAACAAGACATGCATTGGAAGGGGAGTAGTATTTTTTAAAAAATTCCCTAACGTCATCCAGCGTAAAACCGGTAATATCTTCGATCGATCCTATTGTCGACCAACTGTACGGATGGGATTCCGGGAACAGGTTTTTCAATAATAATTCCCACGCGAGGCCGTAAGGCTGATTATCGTATCTTTCAAGTCTCTCGTTTTTAACGACATCTTTTTGATTATCCAGCTTTTCCTGAGTAAGTGCCGGCAGCCAAAAACCCATTCTATCTGATTCGAGCCATAAAATCAATTCAAGATAATTTGAAGGAACTTTTTCGTAATAATTTGTTCTGTCGAAACTCGTAGAGCCATTTAAATTGCCTCCGGCTTCCTGAATATATTTGAAGTGTTTCTCTTTCGGAACATTCTGAGATCCTTGAAACATCATATGCTCAAAAAGATGAGCGATGCCTGTTTTTCCTTTTTTTTCATTTGCAGATCCCACCTTATACCAAATATTAGCTGCAACCAAAGGCAGGGAATTGTCCTTGTATAGAATTACCTCAAGTCCGTTTTCGAGAAAATATTTCTCATATTTAATATCTAAAACGTTCATGTATTACTTTGTTTTAATTAAGAAAAAAAGGGCAGGTTTAATCCCCGCCCTTTGCCGAAATTTAGCAATCACTCTAAAAAAAATCAATGAAGGAGTTTCACTATCCTTTCGGGCCTTATTGAGCCGATCAGCCGGAAGAAATCGGTAAACGGAATATCTCTGTCCCACGAGAATAATGTAATAAATGCTTCGCCGATAACATTGTCCCTGGGAACGAAACCCCAGAAACGGCTGTCGAGGCTGTCGTCTCTGTTATCACCCATCATGAAATAATAATCTTTTTAAAGGTATATGATGTGACAGGTTTTCCCTCGATAGTAACAACATTATCCCTTACCGCCACAACTCTCCTTCCGTACTCCCGGTCAATTGTTATTGCCCATTGTTCAACATTTGATGTGTCTAATTTAATTGTATATCCTTTTTTAGGGATAATAAGGGGACCGTAGTTATCTTCATTCCACGGCATTCCCTTCGGAAATATCCTCGGTTCGATCATATTTTTCGGTTTTGAAAACTCATCCAGATATTTGATATGAGAAGGAATCCAGAATTGTTTATGGTTTACGTAAACCACTTTATTTATTACCTGTATTGTATCCCCGGGCGTTCCGATACATCTTTTAACGTAATTCACACCGAGATCTTCGGCTTTTACCCGGTCTCTCATTCCTGGAAACTCAAAAACTACGATATCTTTTCTATGCGGATCACGGATTGCCGGAAGTCTGAAGTGCGGCAGTGCTATTTGCGTGAACGGGATGTATCTGGGCGATTCGGAACCATAAACAAATTTGTTTACAAGAACGAAATCACCGACTAAGATCGTATTTTCCATTGAGCCGGTGGGGATTCTTGTATTCTGAACTATAAAAGTTATTATAAAAAACGCGGCGATAGCAGCAAACAGGAGAGATTCGAAAAATTCTTTCGATTTTTGTTTCGGCGTTTTCGGTTTATTTATTTCTTCTTCCGACTTAATGCCGAAAAATTTTCTTAAACCATCCTTAAATGACAATTTAGTTTCTCCTATCTGATTTGTGTTAAATTATTTTTTCATTGATTCGAACTTGGACATCAATAAATCGTTTACAAGTTTAGGATTTGCTTTGCCTTTTGTTTGGCGCATAATCTGTCCGACGAAAAATCCCAGCACTTTATCTTTCCCGCTGAGGTACTGCTGAACTTCATCGTTATGCCTGCTTAAAATATCTTCTACTATTTTTTCGATTTCCGATGAGTCCGTAATCTGGACAAGATTTTTTTCTTTTACGATGAGGGAAGGTTTTTTATTTTCCTTAAGCATTATGGGAAAAACTTCCTTAGCGATCTTTCCGCTGATTGTACCGTCTTTTATTAAATTTACAAGTTCGCCGAGATTTTCGGGAGGAACCGGGAAATTTTCTATCCCTATTTTTTCTTCATTTATTACTTTTAAAACATCCGTCATAACCCAATTGCTGACGGATTTATAATCATCGGTAACATTTATTGCTTTTTCATAGTAGTCGGCAACTTGCCTGCTTTGGGTGAGAACTTCCGCATCGTATTTAGGAAGACTGTATTTAGTAATCAATCTTTCTTTTCTAACCTCGGGAAGTTCAGGCATACGGAAGGCGATTTCGTTTTTCCAGTTATCGTCTACTATAACAGGAAGCAGATCAGGTTCCGGGAAATATCTGTAATCATGCGCTTCTTCTTTACTTCTCATAGAGAATGCTTCATTCAAATCCGCGTTCCACAGCAGTGTTTCCTGAATGATTTTCCCGCCTTCTTCCAGGACGTCGATCTGTCTTTCTATTTCAAAAGCAATGGCTTTCTCCACATTCTTAAAAGAATTCATATTCTTAATTTCGGTTTTTGTGCCTAACTTTGTTTCACCGGCTAATCTAACGGAAACATTAGCATCGCATCTCAAAGAACCTTCTTCCATATTGCCGTCGCAAATTCCAAGGTATTGAACTATTTGTCTGATTTTCATCAGGTACATTGATGCCTCCGCAGGTGAGCTGATTTCAGGTTCGCTCACAATTTCCATCAGAGGAACGCCGCAGCGGTTAACATCCACAAGTGTACTGTATGAATGATCATGTATCGACTTACCGGCATCTTCTTCCATATGAATTCTGGTAATCCCTATTTTCTTATAAGAATCATCCGGAAAAACTATATTAACGTGGCCGAATTCGCATATCGGTTCTTCGTACTGGGAAGTCTGAAATCCTTTCGGCAAGTCAGGATAAAAATAATTTTTTCTCGCAAAAACTGATTTTTTATTAATAGTACAATTAGTTGCAAGCCCCATCAATACGGTATATTCTATCATTTTTTTATTTATTACGGGAAGAACTCCAGGATGTCCAAGGCAAACGGGACATACGTTTGTGTTGGGAGAATTACCGAATTTTGTAGAACATCCGCAGAATGCCTTTGAATCGGTTAGTAATTGAGCGTGAACTTCCAGCCCGATAACTGCTTCGTATTTTTCGTTCATAATTAAGGTTTAATTTTAGAAGCTTAAATATAAAAAAGAAATATTACATATAGAAAGGGCATTTAATTTCAAAGCAGCTCCTGGGAAATAGCACACAGATGACGCAGATGGTAAGGATAATAGCGTGATGGGAAAAAATGTGTATGAATAGAAGAATTTTCGAGCGTTGATTATTTTAATCATTGACTCAATTTCATTCCTCAGATCCATAATGCATACTTAACATTGCAAATTAGTCAGATCAGCGTTATCCCGGCGCTGATGTGAATTCGATCATTTCCCCGGGTTTTATTAAAATTTTTTTTACATTGCATGAAAGAATCAAAGGCAATTAAAAATGGAAGATCTTAAATTTAATGCATTGGTTGTTACGGAAAGCAGCGGCAAATTTTTTAAAAACATTGAAGGTAAAAAAATATCGGAGCTTCCGGCCGGCGAAGTTTTGATTAACGTTAAATATTCATCACTTAATTATAAAGATGCTTTATCAGCTAACGGTAACAGAGGAGTAACAAGACACTATCCTCACACCCCTGGAATAGATGCCGCGGGTATTGTTGTCGAATCTTCGAATAACGAAATAAAAGAAGGGAGCAAAGTTATTGTAACCGGATATGATCTGGGTATGAATACTTCCGGAGGATTCGGGCAATATATCAGGATTCCGGCGGAGTGGGTAATTAAACTTCCGGACGGTCTCTCTCTTAAAGAAAGTATGATTTACGGAACCGCAGGATTTACCGCGGCTTTAGCAATTGATAAACTTTTATTAAACGGAATCTCAATTGATTCCGGAGAAATTTTAGTAACCGGCGCCAGCGGGGGTGTAGGGTCGATGGCTGTAGCATTGCTGTCCAAACTCGGGTTCAGCGTTACCGCGTCGACGGGTAAAAGCGACAAGCATGATTATTTAAGAAAACTTGGCGCAGATAAAATAATAAACCGGGAAATGACCGAAGATATTTCCGGAAGAGCATTATTGCCTACAAGGTGGGGCGGTGTAATTGACAGCGTCGGGGGAACAATTTTAACGGGGGCAATTAAATCTACAAAATTCGGCGGAAGCATTGCCGCCTGCGGACTAACTCAGTCGCCGCAAATTAATTCTACCGTATATCCGTTTATCCTGCGAGGAGTTAATCTTTTGGGCATTGATTCCGCACATTGCATTTCAAATAAGAGAAATAAAATTTGGGACAAACTTGCAAGTGATTGGAAACCGGATTCTTTAGAGTATTGCAGCACGGAATGTACGCTTTCCGAATTGGGGCAAAAAATTGAGCTGATACTTCAGGGTAAATTAACCGGAAGAACCGTAGTAAATCTCGATTCTTAATATTAATTTGAGGTATCAAAGTGAAAAAATATTTAGTTATTTTTAGGTGTGATTTTTAAGCCGAACTTTTACGGGGAACATCTTTCAATCGGAGTTGCGTTAAATAAAACTAACTTCATTTAAATTAAATGAACTGAGTAATTCCATTTTTCTAATCGATATATAAAATTCTTTATATGATATAAAATGTTTACAAGAGATTATATATTAAGAATGCTTGAAACGCTTTCAATTGTACTGCAAGAAATTCTATTGATGAAAAAAGCTAAAAATTTTACGGGTGCGCAACATGAGCTTAACATTACCGCGCAAAAAATAATCGGCCTGGAATTAAAACACATCGAAACATTTTCCGAATCGAAGATAATCGAGTTATTAAAACTGGAGAAAGATACTGCGCATATTAAATTGTATGTAACGGGAGTTCTTCTTAAGGAAGAGGCATCCCTGATGCATGAGCAAAATTTAAGCGGGGAAAGTGCCGAACTATATTTGAAATCTTTGTCTCTGCTTCTGGAATCTTATTTAATAGATTTAAAACCGCTGTCGACGGATCATATTAAATATATTGAAGAGAATCTGGCTTTTTTAAAAGAAGATATTCTGCCGGAAAATATATCCTTGAAAATTTTCAACTTTTATGAGATTACCGGCAGTTACGGCAAGGCTGAAGATATTCTTTTTGAATTAGCGGAGAAGGACCCGGCATATTACAAATTCGGATTGGAATTTTACGAAAGACTTCTTATTAAAAATGATGATGATCTGAATAAAGGCAATTTACCTAAAGAAGAAGTGGAAGAATCACTACGGTTAATAAAATCAAAAATGACAGATAGTAAAAATTAATATCGGAAATTATAAGCGGAAAAGATTAATGAAAAACGAATTCCCCATTTTAGAATATGATTCGAATAAACAAGCAATAATTAATCCGGCAGAGATTATTAGGAAAAAAAATAATCTTCCTGAAAGATGTGTTTTAACATTCTTTAATGATGTAATTGAACATTTTGCGGAAAGGGGAATAATACGTGAAGTAACGTCGTTAAAATCGGAAATGGGAAAACATCCGGTGTATGAACTGGAAGTTAATAATTCCAAAGTAGTACTTTTCCATCCGGGGGTGGGAGCTCCTCTTGCGGGCGCTTTCTTTGAAGAGATAATAGCTCTCGGCTGCAATAAATTTATTGCATGCGGGGGCGCAGGCGTGCTGGATAAAAGTATTGTAGAGGGACATCTGGTTGTTCCGGTTTCTGCAGTAAGAGACGAAGGCACTTCATACCATTATCTGCCTGCCGCACGTGAAGTTGCTCCATCTTTGCAAGCCGTGGACAAAATAAGAAAAATCCTTGACGCTCATGGGATACCGTATTTAACAACGAAGACCTGGACAACTGACGGAGTTTACAGAGAGACCAGGTCAAAAGCCGCGCGTCGGAAAGAAGAGGGATGCCTGGTTGTTGAAATGGAAGCTGCCGCGTTATTTTCAATCGCTGAATTCAGGGGCGTAGAAGTTGCGCAGATACTTTACGGCGGAGACAATCTCGACGGGGAGAAATGGGATGACCGGGGTTGGCAGAGCAATTGGTCCGTTAGGGAAAAATTAATTTGGCTTGCAGCCGAAGCTGCACTTTTATTGTGAATAAAAACCCGCTCTATAAAAGGGAGATTACTATGAAAAAATTATTCTTGTTGTTATCGTTGCTGCTTTTATCTTACAGCTTCAATTATTCTCAGAGCGCAGATTCATCGGATACAAACGTGAGTAAGATGCAATGCAGCCATAACAGTCTTGATTTAACGGCAAACAACAACGGGATTAGTTTCGGGAATTCGGAAAATATAAACGGCATCAGAATAAATTATAGAGATTGCGGAATCGGAGAAATAAACGGTGTCAATATTACATTATGGTCTCCTCGTGAAATATCCGGATCTTCGATAAACGGACTTGCCCTGGGAGTGGCTCCTGCGGCGGGAATTATTAACGGAATATCGATAGGCTTAGCCGCATCAATTACAAAAAAATCTTTTTCGGGCATTAGCTTAAGCGGTATCGCTTCGATTTCTCAAGGCAAATCTGTGGGGATAAAATTTGCGGGAGTCGGATTGATCGGTGAAGGCGATATTCAGGGCGTGAATATAGGCGGCCTTGCGGTTGTTGCTGCTAACAGTAAAATGCTGGGATTAAACTTCGGAGGGCTTGCACTCGTTGCCGGTCAGGAAATCTCCGGATTTAATTTCGGGGGTCTTGCTACAGTGGCTTCTAAAGGAAATTTAAACGGAGTTAATATAAGCGGATTAGCTACGGTAGCAGAGAATGATATGAAAGGAATAAATATCGCCGGGCTGGCTACCGTTTCATCAAAAGGATCGATAATGGGAATAAATCTGGGCGGACTTGCATTGGTGAGCGGGGGAGAACTTTTTGGAATTAATTTTGCCGGATTAGCTTTGGTTAGTAAGGAAGAAATGACCGGTTTAAATTTAAGCGGCATTGCCCTGGTATCGGGAAAAAATATTAACGGAATAAATATTACAGTTGGAGAAATCAGAGGCAGTAAGTCGGTAAGAGGAATAAATTTAACAGGATACAGGGTTAGAACCGAAGAGTTGGCCGGATTGAATATATCTATGATATTGACTCTCGCTCAAAAAATGAAAGGAGTTTCTATTTCCGCATTTAATAAATTTTCAAATCAGTCAGGAGTTTCTATAGGATTATTCAATATTACCGAAAAATTGAACGGGTTGCAGATCGGTCTTGTGAACATAGCAAAAAATAATCCGCCGATTTTTAGAGTCGTCCCGATTATAAATTTTAATTAGCCAATAGTTTTTATATTATGTGCGGTGAAGAAAAAAATTGATATATATCTGTATGTTTAATTTGTGTTCATAGTAAATTTGAAACCGAACTTTTTTAATATAACCCGAGAAAACATGATAGATATATTAAAACCTATTTCGAATATACTTGAAACCGATCGTATATTCCTTAAACCGCTTAGGACTTCTGATACGCTGTCTTTTTATAATTTAATTCAGAAAAATAAAAAAAGGCTGCACGACAGTTTTCCCGTTACCCTGGATAACACCGTGAATGAAATTACAACCGGTTTATTCTTACAAAACAAGGTCTCAGAGTGGGATGAGAGAATTTCATTTGCCTTAGGCATTTGGCTGAAAGACTGCGAAGAATTAATAGGATATATTAATATTAAGAACATCGACTGGGTTATACCTCGCGCCGAAATCGCTTATTTTATTTCCGGTGAATACGAAAGACAGGGAATAATGAAGGAAGCTTTAGTTAGAATTATTAAATTCAGCTTTGAAGAACTAAAGATGATAAGGTTGTTTTTACGGATAATAACAGAAAATGGTCGCAGCAACAAACTTGCTGAAAAATGCGGATTTATAAAAGAAGGTACATCTCGAATGGACCATAGAACATTTGACGGCAACCTGACCGATTTGAATTATTACGGAATGACTATGGATGATTATGAACGTATTTACTCTTCGTCAAAATAAAATCTACTTTCTTACATATATACCTTTGCTCGGTATTTCAAACTTTTCAATCAAAATAAAACAAAAAAAAGCCCCATAACCTGGCGATTATCGGGCTTTAGTTCCTTTGCTTCAAAAGGCAGGGGAGAACCTTTTGAAAGAACCGAAAGAAAATTATATTTAAAAATATTAATCTGCTATTGCTGAAATCATACGTGTGGTCTTAATCACCGGCAATGAATTTTTTATATTTCAATTAGGAAGAAATTCATTTTTATTTCATCTCAAAATTTGTTTTTGCCTAAATGTTTTACGAATTTTCATAATGCTATTCCTCGGAATAACAAGTTTATATTTCCTTTTGTGTTAGCGGATAATTAATTCCCGAATTAACCTGAAGAATAAAATCAAAAAATTATAATTATTGTTATGATTATTTATAGTATCACGACTATCGTTAAGAAAGAAGTTGAGAACGAATGGTTACAGTGGATGAAAGACACGCATATACGGGCAATATTGCATACCGGCTATTTTAATAACTACAAGATGTTTAAAGTTAGAATACCTACTAATATGGAAGGTGAAACCACTTATATCATGCAATACGAATGCGAATCTATAGACGAATACCTTACTTATGCCGAAAAGGAATCACCAAGATTACAAGCTGTTTATGCTGCAAAATTTGTAGGAAAAGTTACTACAGCCAGAACCGTTATGGAAGCTATTTAATAGGCGCTGCCTCAACTGTATACCTTTTATTTAAGTGAAATATTTACTCATAGGAAATCATTCGATATCATTTCTAATTATACTGTTTAGAAATTAAGGATTCCTCATCATCTCGTATTTACTTGAACCGGTCTTCAGCTGATACGGACAGTGTATTGTACGTTGCCTTTTAGATTAAAATATATTAATTAGTATTTTTCGGTGTATTAAAAAAAAGCTTAACACATTTTATGAATAAAACATTGAAATTGCTCTTGTTTCTTGTCCCGGCTTGTTTTGCCTTGGTTTTCCTCTGTGCGGGATGCAATGGAAAAAATAATCACAAAACAACTAATCAAACGGTCAGCAAATCTCAAACCGCTCGTAATTTCCCGGTCATAAAAAAGATGAATACGGATCTTCTTAACAAGTTAATTCAAAACAGAAACGGAAAGATTTTAATAGTTAACCTTTGGTCCACGTGGTCGGCTAAAAGTATGAATCAGCTTTTAATTCTAAATGATATTTATGACAGATATAATAAAAGTCTTGCCGATTTTGCCGTGATTACCATTGATCCTTCTTCGGATATTGACTCCAAGGTTGTACCTTTTCTGGAAAAAGAAAATATAAATTACCCGATATACATGATCGACTCAACTTACGGAAAACAAATAATGAATATGCTGAACCCGTCGTGGCCGGGCAGTATTCCGGTGATGTATTTTTATAACCAAAAAGGCGTTCAAAAAATAATGCTGCAGGGCATGCAGACTCAGGTCCAAATTGAAAAAGCAATAAACGATTTGACTAATTGATTTTATGTATGCGTTATGTTTCTTACATATTTTTAAGAGAGTCTGGATTAACTATTATCAGTTTACTCCTTCTTTTATTTCAATCCTGCCGGGACGACATAATTGATCCGAATAATTCCAACGGGAATGTTAACGAGCCTATAGTTTCTACTGATTTCAATTCTTTCTCCTTTCAGATTAATGCCGTTAATATTACTCATTATATTGTTAAAACCATTGATTTTTCAAGTACTGAAAATCAAATAACAATTAATGTGGCCAATTATAAAAAAGGAAAAGTCCCGGTATTCGTAATAAATAAAAACAATAGCCGAAATTTATTTCCCGCGGACTTTAGCAATACGCATCTATATAATAACCAGCTTGTAACGGGAGATTTTCCTTATAAGGTAATTATTGCATTCAGTAATTTCAGCGGTTTTTTCAAACTGAATTTATACGCAGTTCAGCCTCACTAAAGGTGTATAATATTATACGAAATCTTTTATATTTGTAAGTTCTTCATTTTGAATTAAAACGTATCATGTATTTTTTATCGACAAAATATTTTGAGGGATTATTATGTTTTTAAAAGAAACAATTAAACTATTTTCTCCTACCGGTAATGCTTCGGTACCGGCTAGAGAGGAAATTGAGGAAAAATATAAGTGGAATCTATCGGATATTTATAAAGATGAAAATATGTGGGAAGCCGATTTTAACTGGGTGGAGAATAATCTTAATGAATATAAAAAATACGAAGGTAAATTATCCGAATCGCCGCGAGTATTGCTTGAATGTCTGAAACTTGACGACAGTATTGGTATTAAGTTAGGAATGCTGTATTTGTATTCCATGCTGGCTAAAGACAGCGATATGAGAGTTGAAAAATATCAGGGTATGTCGGACAGGATTCAAAACTTATATGCAAAAGTAACAAACGTAAGTTCGTTTATAAGGCCGGAGCTTTTAAAAATACCCGAAAATAATTTAAAACTTATTTCTGAATCCGATAAAGAGCTTAAAGTTTATAGACACATCTTCGATGAGCTCGTAAGAACAAAAGAACACACCTTAACAAAGGAAATGGAAGGTTTGTTGGCGCTATCCGGCGAAGTTACTCAGGTTCCGTATAATACTTTTGCAATATTTACAAATGCAGATATTAAACTACCGTCAGTGAAGAACGAAAACGGTGATGATATTGAATTATCCCACGCGAGATATTATGCAGCTGTATATTCAAAAGACAGAGATTTCAGAGCGCGTGTTTATAAAGCATATTACCGGTTTTTTATAGATTATGCAAACACCTTTGCAACTATTTTTAATGGGAACTTAAAATCACATATTTTCAACGCTGTTGCGCGAAAATATAACTCGGCTATGGAATCGGCTCTCGACGGGAATAATGTGCCGGTATCTGTTTACGATAATCTAATTTTATCAGTAAGTGGAAATCTAAAACCGTTGCACAGATGGGCTTCGATAAGAAAAAGAATCTTAATGCTCGATGAACTGCATCCTTACGACACATATGTAAGTTTATTTGAGGATGTATCCGATAAAAAATATCCGTTCGAGGAAGCAAAAGAAATTGTGATAAAAGCATTAGAACCTCTCGGGAAAGAATACCTTTCTACATTGAAGATGGCCTTTGACAGCAGGTGGCTGGATGTATACGAAACTAAAGCTAAACGCAGCGGAGCTTATTCTTCCGGTTCTACATACGGCGTACATCCTTATGTTTTATTGAACTGGTCGGATTTATTGAACGATGTTTTTACACTTGCACATGAAATGGGACATAATATGCATTCATATTATACAGGGCAAACTCAGCCTTATCCTTACGCCAATTATTCCATATTCGTTGCTGAAGTGGCTTCTACTTTTAATGAATCGCTTTTACTGGATTTTTTAATTGGCAATGCTAAAACAAAAATCGAGAAACTGTATCTTATCGAAAAATATATAAGTAATATTTCAGCCACGTTTTACAGACAGACAATGTTTGCGGAGTTCGAATCAAATGTTTACGAGTTGTCCGAAAAGTCTATGCCGCTAACTCCGGATATATTGCGTAAAAATTACAAGGAACTTTTCCAAAAATACTGGGGACCGGAGATGGTTGTGGACGAAGAGGAAGAATTTACATGGGCAAGAGTACCGCACTTTTATTATAACTTTTATGTTTATCAATATGCTACCGGTTTTGCGGCATCCGAGGTGTTGGCAAAAAAAATAAAAACGGACGGAGAAAAAGCCGTCGAAAAATATTTGAACTTTCTTAAGTCGGGGAGTTCTGACTATCCTATAAATATTTTAAAAAAAGCCGGAGTAGATATGAATTCACCAGAACCGGTTCTTGCAACTACCCGTAAAATGAATGACCTTCTGGATGAAATGGAAAACTTAATTGATTCATAGAAATAACATAAACCCCGGTCAACATTAACTATTTAATTGATCATATTCAAAACTCAAATTACTATAAAGGGATAATCTTATGAAGATCTATTCAAAAAAAGATCTTAATGAATTTCATCAATCTTTGACTTACGATGATATCAGTTTAATACCTACAGAAGTCTCGAGAATTAAATCACGTGCTGAAGCCAATACAGCCGTCGAATTTCTCGGTTTAAATTTATCGCTTCCTATACTATCCAGTCCTATGGATACTGTAACCGGCATTGAAATGGCCGGCACTCTTACAAAGCTAGGATGTCTCGGTATATTGAACAGATTCGATTCATCCATAAAAGAAGTATTGAAGGATAAAAAGAACGGCGACGATATAAGAGCCGTATCGATTGCTTTAAATACTTCTATCGAGGTAATCGATATGCTGGAAGAAAATCAATCCGTTATTTGCATCGATACCGCAAATGCTAATAATCACGAAGTCCTGAAAAAAACAGAAGAAATTAAAAACAAATACAATCATCTTAAAATTATTGTCGGAAATATAGCACACGGCGAGTCTTTAAAACTGTTGCAAGACGCGGGCGCCGATGCTGTGCGTGTCGGAATAGGCAGCGGCAGTGTTTGTACCACTTCCATCCAAACCGGTATTGGAATAGGTCAGGTCTCTTCTCTTCTGAATGTTTTGTTTTTCAGAGAAGAACAAAAATTAAAAATAAAAATAATAGCTGACGGCGGAATTAAAAGCCCCGGTGATATTGCGAAGGCTACCGCACTGGGAGCCGATGCCGTTATGCTGGGAAGAATGCTGGCTGGTACAAGGGAAACTCCTGGCGAAGTTATAAAATATAACGGCCAGTTGTGGAAAAAATACAGAGGATCCGCTTCATTCGGAGTTAAAATGAGAAACGAATTCATTGAGGGCGAGGAAACAATGGTCGCATATAAAGGTACCGTAAAAAATGTAATTGATAATATTTCGGACGGACTTAAAAGCTCAATGAGTTATATGAATTGCCTTAATATTTCCGAACTGCGGAAAGTAAATACATTTGCGATTTTATCCAACAGCTCATATTTGGAAAGATTACCCAAAATGTGATGTGATAAATAATAATCTCGAGATCAGGATAATTATTTAATTTCAATCAATGCAAATTCCTTAACTATAAAATTAAAGAGCCATGAAAAAAAAATTAGCATTTTTAGGTCTTGCTATCTTATTGTCTTCCCCTTTCATAATGTCTCAAAAAAAAGCCTTCACTATAGGAGACTTATATAAAATTCATTATGTAGGGAACCCCTCGGTTGCTCCCGACGGAGAACTTGTTGCCTTTACCGTATCGGATTATAATATGGAGAAAGGTCTGTCTAAAACTAATATTTATATAATGAATGCGGACGGAAGCGGTATAAGTAAAATTACCGATAACGATAAAAGTAATTACAGTCCGATGTGGACTAAAAACAGCAATGCATTATATTATGTTTCTACGGATTCAGGAATATCTCAAATTTTTTGTTATTCCCTGAAAGATAAAAAGTCAAAAGAGATAACTGATTTTTCTATGGGGGTAGACGCGCCTGTATTATCGCCTGATAATAAATTAATTGCGTTCGCTTCTGATGTATATCCGGAATGTGGTGCGGACAATAAATGTAATAAACGAATTGACTCGGCGGCCTCGAACGGGCCGATTCAGGCTTACGTTGCGGATCATCTTCTATTCAGACACTGGA
The DNA here is from genome assembly GCA_963739955.1 of uncultured Bacteroidota bacterium. GTDB lineage: Bacteria > Bacteroidota > Ignavibacteria > Ignavibacteriales > Ignavibacteriaceae > FEN-1297. Next base: position 46,478 of record CAVUCX010000061.1, read on the forward strand.
CTCAGTATGCCGCCGGTAAGTATTCGCATATAATTATATATAATATCCAGGATAATACATACAAAGATATAACTCCGGGAGATTATGTAGCTCCTACCTTTATGCTGGGCGGCGGTATTGGCTTTAATTTTTCCCCCGACAGTAAGGAGTTATGCTTTGTTTCAAAACATGTAAAACATCCTGAAGCTTCCACAAATTCCGATTTATTTACCATTCCGGTGGACGGCGGAAAAGCCGTGGACATTACTAAGGAAAACAATGCATGGGACGGCTGGCCGATTTATTCGCCCGACGGAAAATATATTGCTTATAGAACTCAAACGGTACCCGGATATGAATCAGCACTTTTTAAGCTGGCTGTTTATACCAGAAGTACCGGTAAAACAGAAATCATATCCGGCAATTTTGATAACTGGATAGATGATTTCAAATGGAATCCAGATTCAAGATCAATATATTTTATAAGCGAAGCCGACGGATATTCTCCGGTATATAAGATAAGCTTGGAAGACAATAAAATTGTCCCGGAAATCAAAAATAAATCAATCTACGGTTTTGATATTGATGACAATAATAATTTTTATTTTACATCGAGCAAGGTTAATAAACCGGCAGAGATTTATAAAATCAACCTGAGCGATAAAAAAGTAACGCAGCTTACGTCTTTGAATAATGATATTGAAAATACTGTTGATATAAGACCGGCAGATACGATGTGGGTAAACGGTGCCGGCGGTAAAAAGGTTGAAGTATTTATAGTTAAACCTCACAATTTTAACCCGGGTAAAAAATATCCTTTGATTTTAAATGTGCACGGCGGGCCTCAAATGCAGTGGATGGACTCCTTCAGAGGCGATTGGCAAGTTTATCCAGGGGCAGGTTATGTAGTTGCTTATCCTAATCCGCACGGATCAACAGGCCGCGGAGAAGAGTATACAGCAGAGATTTCGGGTGATTGGGGCGGAAAAGTTTTTGAAGATCTTATGAATGTAACAGATGCATTGTCAAAGCTCCCGTATATTGATTCTACAAGAATGGGCGCAATGGGATGGTCTTACGGGGGGTATATGATGAATTGGTTCCAGGCAAAAACCAAAAGATTTAAATGTCTCGCTTCAATGATGGGAGTTTATGATCTAAGATCGATGTGGGGAGGGACGGAAGAATTATGGTTTGTAAACCACGATCTTAGCGGGCAGCCCTGGAATTCGAAAGATTACCAAGAATTTTCACCTTCTCTCTACGCAAAAAATTTTTCAACGCCAACTTTAATAATAACCGGACAAAAAGATTTTAGAGTGCCTTACACTCAGAGTATACAATATTTTACAACATTACAGACTTTAGGAATTGATTCGCGACTGATTATTTTTAAGAATGACGGGCATTGGCCTAATTTTGTAAAATCGATGCCTTTATATTACGATGCTCACCTGGATTGGTTTCATAAATATCTGGGCGGAGAACCCGCGCCGTATGACGTGCATAAAATGGCTGAAAATTTAAGTTTTGAAAAGAATTAGAAGAACTATTCCCATGGCTGCCTGTTATAAAAAAAGGCAGCCCTCCGGAAAAAACTGAATGTTCATACTTTTACTTTGTACATTTTTTCTCCGTCCTCAACCGAATAATGTTCCAAAATATCGAAATTATTTTCGATTACTTTTTTCAGAATGAATTGTTCATCGATTTCGGGAATGTACTTTATTAATTTAGGTTGAACCTGAATAAATTTTCGTTCGTTTGAGGAATTAACCTTAACCGGAATTATACTGGGAAAATTTAATTTCTCGAAGTGATCGGATCTAGCTTCTGAATCCAAAAACTCTATTTTGATTGCCGGCGCATTATTTTTTACCGGCCGTAAATAAGGTTTCGTCCTTTTTCTGTCTTTAATTTTATAGATCAAATAAGAAAAAGTTATCGTCAAAATAATTGTAATACAAAAAATTTTTAGAGAATAAACTATAATATCCAACAGTTCCATAATATATCGCGTTTTTTCTTCCATTAT
>CAVUCX010000062.1:0-23453 GCA_963739955.1 uncultured Bacteroidota bacterium
CCATTTTGCCTGGGTTTCCGAAAGCTATAACCCATTCGCCTATCAGTACATCATCCGAGTTTCCGAGAATCACATGCGGAAGTCCAGTATCCTCGATTTTAAGAAGACTTATATCCGTTGGATGATCGGTACCGACTAATTTAGCTTTATATTCTTTCCCGTCTGTTAATGTCACGGTAATTTCCGTTGCGTTGCCGGCAACGTGGTCGTTTGTGACTATATAACCGTCGGGTGATATTATAAAACCGGAGCCGAGTTCTTTTACCTTCTGACTCATATTGCCGTTACCGCCGAAGAATTGGCGGAAAAAAGGATCATTGAAAAAAGGATTTAAAGGACTGCTGTACTGTTGAATTTCGGTAACATTTATACCGACTACCGCAGGGCTAACTTGCTGCACGGTTCTAGTGATTGCATTCTGCCGGGAATTATTTATTGCACTGTCGTTTTTCGTTTGTCCCTGCTGGTTATCCACCTCTTCCACATAAAATGGAGTAGATTTTTTATTACCGTTAATCAACAATACCGAGCCGGTAAAAATGAGGAGCATAATAAAGACAACAATAAGACTTTTATGTTTGTTCATTTTATTACCCTTTTAAACTAAATTTTTTTTTTATCTTTCATAATCTCTAAAAAGTCATCAAAATGTTTTGAGAGAATAATCATAAACAAAGCCGATATATAAAGCAAAAACGTCGATACCGCGTCGGGTACGGGGTTTATATACTTAAACAAAATATCGGACGATCCGAAGATCAAAACTATTGACATTGCCGAAGCCCAAAGATTGGAAAAATTAATATCTCTTCGAAAAAGAAATACAATTAACCAAACGACTATCCAAATAACAATTAGAAGCGGGAACAATAAAGCATTTCCTCCGGCGGCGGCGGCTAATCCTTTTCCGCCTTTGAACTTTAACCATGGGTTATAACAATGGCTAAACACGGCAAACAGCAGAGCTAATGCCGGATAAATAAAATCCAACGGAAAAAATACAAGACATAAATAAACACTTAGCAAACCTTTAAGTGCATCCACCAATAAAACAAGTACTCCCAAAATCTTTGATCGGGATACTTCGTAAGTATTCATTGCGCCGACATTGCCGCTTCCTATTTGGGTAATATCCAATCCCTTTGAGGCTTTCATGATAAAATAGGCGGTCGGGAAAGATCCCAACAAATAGCCTATGAACAGGCTGAAAATATAATTCATAGTTTTAAGTAAGAAATTCTTAAAAGAAGCAGACTGAATTTAATAAAAATTTGAGACTGCTAGTGTGAAAAATAGAACAAGGGAAAAAATTAGACATAAAATTGAAAATGATATTGCAAGATATTGTGAATCCTATTATATTTGAATTCTAAATTTTTATGACAGATGAATTAAAAGCTGATGGCTGAATAATTTAGAGTTCTTGTAAATTTTTGATTATGCGGGAATAGCTCAGTTGGTAGAGCGCAACCTTGCCAAGGTTGATGTCGCGGGTTCGAGTCCCGTTTCCCGCTCAAAAATCCACTAATGTGGATTTTTTATTTTGTATTTATTTTATAACTTTATCCTATATTTAATAATCATTTCGGTGATTCCCCAAGCTAGGGGTTCAATAATTGTGTTAATTAAGGCGCTGTAGCCAAGCGGTCTAAGGCGAAGGTCTGCAAAACCTTTATTCGTCGGTTCGAATCCGACCGGCGCCTCAAAAAGAGGCTTACTATTAAGTTTCTCACTTGAAAGTAAGCCTTTTTTAATTTTTAAATGTCCTTTATTTTTTGCCTGCGACTACTAATTTATTAATGACATCATTAATTCCTATTACATTATAAATTTCATTCCCAATATCTTTTTTAGTATAAAGGTAATTAACGGTTCCGGTAACTGTGGCAACACCATGATTTACAGAAACTTTGATTCTGCTTAAACCGGGGAATTCATCACTCATTAACGCGTTCAAGACTTTTTCCAGATTACTGTCGGAAATTGCTTTGTTCAGCGGAAGCACCTTAATATTATTTACCAAACCTTTTACGCCATTCTGCCAGGAACTTACAGATTGAGCCAATTCTTTTTCCCTGTAAAAACTAACTGTCCCGGATAGAATAACCACTCCGTTATCAACATGTACTTTTATCCTTTGCGGATCTTTTATGGCGGAAACCAGTTCCAGGCTGTTTTTTATACGATCTTGAATCTCTTTATCAGGCCTGTCCGGAGTATTAACAAGCAGATTATCGTCAATTTTTTTTACTCCGGGTACTCTTGAAATTATATCAAACGCTTTGAATTTATCGTATAATGAATTTACTTTACCTGTAACCTGAACATCACCTGCTCCGGTAACTGAGACTTCAAGATTATTATTATATTCAAATTTGTTTTGAAGCGCGTTTTCAACCTTATTTTTTAGGTTCTGTAATTGTTTTCCGGATAAGCCGGATCCTATAAATGAAAATAACAACAATATAATTATACCCGAATACTTAACCTCTTTATAATTCATCAAGCTTTTCATTTCATAATTCCTTTCAATTTAACATCAGAAGATATTAACTGCTAATAAGATAAAAACACATAGAACATTGATTGATTCTGCTCAAAATCCTTGACCCGGTTGTGTGAAATCAAAATTAGGAATTCAAAGTGAACAAATCATTCTTGGAAGTTATCAAATACTGATTATGTCGTTTAAACCTTTTCATAATTTTATGATGTCAAAGAGCAAATAAAATTGATATCGGAATAATTTTTCTGAAAGGTATGTGTTATGAAAAAGTTGTTTTTAATTGGGGTTATTTTATCGGTCTTCGGTGCCGTTTTATATGCTCAGGGCAGATATTCAGTGAAGGATAGGGTTGCTAATCTTAAAAGCCGGCTGTCATTAAATGATCATCAGACCGCACAGGTTGATTCCATTCTTACTGCCGCATCCGACAAAATAAAGAATTTATCCTCCGATAACGGCGATAGAAGATCTGAAATGAGATCTATAATGACTAATGCCAACAATCAGATAATGAGCCTATTGACCGATCAACAGAAAACGGAGTACAAAAAGATGCAGGACGAGCGAAAAGAACGCATGAGAAACAGACGTAATTCTGATAATCAATAGAAAGTTAACTTCCTAATAATTTTATTTTTTAGAATTATATTATTTATCTTCGGGCTCCATGCCGGAAGCCTCTGTAAGGTATGGAGCTTTGAACAGTAATAAACGCATTGGTGTCTATATTTTCTATAAATTCAATAATTTTTCGCTGTTGTTTTCTCGGGCAGACTATTACGATTACAGAAACACCTCCGCGTCCGCCTTCACCGGGTAAAATAGTTACCCCGAACTTAGATTTTCTTAATGCAATTGCTATGTCGTCTGTATGATGAAGAGAGATAACATTTAGTTGCACGTAACCGAAACCTATTTTCTGTTCTATAGATACGCCTATAATATTGCCAAGTCCGAATCCGAATGCGTACCCGATAAGATTCGGAATGACATCTAGATGCTGAAACACGAATCTTATTGCAAAAACCCAAATCAAAACTTCGAAAAATCCTACAATCCCGGCATAATATTTTTTCCCCTGAACCACTAAGATTACTCTGATTGTATCCAATGAAACGTCGCCGATTCTCATACATGCTATTAAAACGGAACCTCCAAGAACCTCAAGCATTTTTTCCTCTGTTAAAATAAAATTCAATAATCAAACTTAATTAAATTTATTTTATCTTTAAGCAAAGAATAAAATAAAATTTTATATATGTACGAAAGAGAAAGACAAGAATTAGTAGACAAAATATCCGAAAAAGGAATTCACGATATTTATGTGCTTAAAGCAATCGGAGAAGTAGAACGAGAGAAATTTATTCCTGTTGCTATGAAGCATCACGCATATAAAGATGTGGCTCTTCCAATCGGATACGGGCAGACTATCAGTCAGCCTTATACCGTCGCATATATGACTCAAGCACTTAAACTTAAACCTGACTCAAAAATACTTGAGATAGGTACAGGCTCAGGCTACCAGGCGGCGCTGCTTGTAAAAATGGGTATGGATGTTTACAGTATAGAAAGACAATTCGATATTTACTCCCAAACTCAAAAATTATTCGATCTGCTAGGAATCAGAGTGCATACTAAATACGGCGACGGAACAATCGGGTGGGATGAGTTTGCCCCGTACGACGGTATCATTGTCACAGCGGGATCTCCTTCAATTCCGGTTTCTCTTAAAAAACAGCTTGCCGTCGGCGCAAGATTGGTTATTCCTGTCGGAGATAAAAATTCTCAAACTCTGAAGATAATTACCAAGATCGAACATGATGAGTTTGAAACAGCAGATGTTCCGCAATTTTCATTTGTTCCATTAATTGGCAGGGAAGGGTGGAACCAAAAGTAATTGTCATAACCGGACCAACGTGTTCCGGAAAGACAAAATTAGGACTTATCCTGGCAAGGAAATTAAACAGCGAAATTATTTCCGCGGACAGCAGGCAGATCTATAAATATCTTGATATCGGGACAGCTAAGCCTTCCGATGCGGAACTTCAACAGATTTTTCATTATTTTATAAGTATCTTAAAACCGGACGAGCTTTATAGTTCCAGCCGCTTTGAAAATGAGGCACTGGATGTCATTTTTAAAATGACTGAAGAAAACAAAACTCCGATAGTAGTAGGCGGTTCCGGTCTGTATATAAAGGCTCTCGTCGACGGAATTTTTGACGCGGCAGGATCGGATGAAAATTACCGGGAACATTTGCACTGCCTAAAGCGCGATTTCGGTAATGAGTATTTATACGATGAATTGAAAATAGTTGACCCGGAAAGCGCATCCGTTATGCTGCCTCAGAATTGGAAAAGAGTAATGAGGGCTCTGGAAGTGTTTCATCTTACCGGAGAAAAAATAGGCGAATTGCAAAAAGGTTATAAAAGAAATATTAAATTCAAATTTGTACAGTACGGACTGAGCTTGGAACGCAGTGAGCTTTACCGGAATATTGAAAACAGAGTAGACCGGATGATATCCGGCGGTTTGATGGAGGAAACAATTAATATCCTCAATATGGGTTACTCCAAGGATCTGAATTCTTTAAATGCGGTGGGATATAAAGAAATAATTTCAAATCTTGACGGCCGAATATCTCTGGAAAGAGCAATCGAATTGATAAAAAGAAACACAAGAAGGTTCGCAAAAAGGCAGCTTACTTGGTTTCGCGCCGATGAAAGAATTTCATGGTTCGAGTTAAAATCTTCCTGCAGTTTAGTTGAGCAGGAAAAGGAATTCGAAGAAATAGCCGAGGAAATAATCCGAAGGGAAGGTCTTTATGAAGGATAAAATCAGAATTGCATCCGGTCAGGGATTTTGGGGTGATCTTATTGACGCGCCGTTTAACCAGGTTACCAAAGGCAGCATTGATTATCTTGTAATGGATTACCTTGCCGAAGTTACTATGTCCATTCTGCAAAAACAGAAGAATAAGAATCCAAAACTCGGATATGCAAAAGATATACCCGACCTGATGCGTCGAATCTTGCCGTTTTGTTCTGAAAAAAAAATAAAAGTAATTACCAACGGGGGAGGAGTTAATCCAGTTGCTTGTGCCGAAGCCGTGGCAGAGGTTGCGCGTGAATTGGGTGTTAAGGATTTTAAGATAGCTGTTGTTCTTGGCGATGATATTAAAAATAATTTGGATGATATAGTTAAATCCGGATGCGAACTTAATAATATGGATACAGGAGAATCTATATTGACGGTAAAAGATGAAATTCTGAGCGCAAATGTTTATTTTGGCGCATTTCCGATCGTAGAAGGTTTAAGTAAAGGCGCTAATATGGTAATTACAGGAAGAACTACCGATACCGGACTGACGCTGGCGCCGATGATTTATGAATTCGGATGGGCCAAAGATAACTTTGATCTAATGGCTGCTGGTACCGTTGCCGGACATATTCTGGAATGCGGCGCGCAGTCTACCGGCGGAAATTTTCTTGGTGACTGGCAGTCAATACCTGATATGGCAAATATCGGCTTTCCGATTGCCGAAGCATTTCCGAACGGTGATGTTATTATTACAAAGCACGAAGGAACAGGCGGCATGGTCAGTTTTGAAACAGTTGCCGAACAGCTTGTATATGAAATAGGCGATCCCAAAATGTATATTACACCCGACTGTATTGCCGACTTCTCGTCAATAAAACTTGAAGACTTGGGCAAGGACAATGTAAAAGTATTTAATGTAAAAGGAGAAAAAGAAACAGAATTTTATAAAGTCTCATGTTCATATTCTAACGGTTATTCCGCTGCGGCAACATTAACTTTCTCATGGCCGCAAGCCTTAACAAAAGCACAAGCAGCCGATAAAATATTAATACAAAGACTGAAAAACTTGAATCTAAAATTTGATGAAATCAGAAGCGAATATATAGGATATAATTCATGTCACGGACCGTTATCCATTGAAATAGATGAAGATAATATAAATGAGATCATGTTAAGAGTAGCCGTAAGATCAATGGACTTTTATTCCGTTGAAAGGTTTGGTAAGGAAATAGCACCGTTAATATTAACCGGGCCGCCGGCGGTTACCGGATTCGCGGGAGGCAGGCCGAAACCCAGTGAGGTAGTTGCTTACTGGCCGGCATTAATTCCGAAAAATCTGGTATCCACGGAAGTAAAAATAATTGAGGTTTGAAATGAAAAAAAAATTAAAAGAGATTGCACACGGAAGAAGCGGCGATAAAGGCGATGCAGCCAATATCGGTATAATTGCGTATGATGATAAGGGATTTGAAATTATTAGGAATTATCTGACCGCCGAAAGAGTGAAAAAGCATTTCGATGGAATATGCCTCGGAAAAGTCGAAAGATTCGAGCTTCCGAACCTTCGCGCATTGAATTTTTTACTTCATAATACATTAGGCGGGGGAGGCACGGTTTCATTGAAGCATGATGCGCAGGGCAAGACATTAGCTGCGGCCTTGCTCAGGATGGAGATTGAGATAGAATAAATCCGGGCTTGAGATTTTTTTGTATTTTATAAAATAATTTATTTGGCTAATTGTTATAATTAATTTTAAGGGTATTGTTACATGTACGAAGAAGAATCAAAACAGTTAGAAGAATTCAGGGTGAGGATCAATAATTTACGAGGTTATCTTTGACGTCGTTAATAAAGATTTAAAAATAAAAGACCTCCAGCATAAAACCACCGAGCCTTCATTTTGGGATGATCAGATGGCTGCTCAAAAGGTACTTCAGGAAATAAAAACACTTGAAACATGGGTTAATCTTTGGAATGATGTGGATAAGAAAGCGCAGAATCTTGATGAATTTATTCAACTGGCTCAGGCGGAAGAAGATGAATCCTTCGGCGGGGATATAGAAAAGGAATTGGAATCGTTAAAAGATGCTCTGGAAAAAGCCGAACTGAAGAATATGTTAAGCGGCAAGGACGATAATAAAAATTGTATCCTTACGATCCACTCCGGAGCCGGGGGTACTGAAGCCCAGGACTGGGCGGATATGATTCTTAGAATGTACCTTCGGTGGGGCGAGCAAAACGGTTTCAAAATGAATATTGTTGATATGCTGGAAGGCGACGGCGCGGGAATAAAAAGCGCTACGGTTGAAGTAGAAGGAGAATTTGCTTACGGCTATATGAAAGCAGAAAACGGCGTGCACAGGCTTGTCAGAATATCTCCATTTGATGCTAATAAAAGACGGCACACATCTTTCGCATCGGTATTTGTAATCCCGGAAATAGACGATACGATCGAAATTGATATTAACCCGTCGGATCTTAGAATAGATACCTACCGTTCCGGCGGCAAAGGCGGGCAGAACGTTAATAAAGTAGAAACTGCAGTTCGTATTACTCATATTCCTACAAATACAGTTGCAGCCTGTCAGAGCGAAAGATCGCAGCTTCAGAACCGTACAAACGCCATGAAACTTTTAAAATCCAAACTTTATCAGATCGAAAAGGAAAAGCAGGAAGCCGAACTGGACGAAGTTGAAAAAAGTAAAATGAAAATAGAGTGGGGGAGCCAGATCCGCTCGTATGTTTTTCATCCTTACAATATGGTAAAAGACCACCGTACAGATGAGGAGACCTCGGACGTGCAGGGCGTTATGGACGGAAATTTGAATAAGTTTATAAAAGCCTTCCTGTTAAAATTCAGCCAGAATTAATGAAAAACAAAGTTAAAAACAGGGACTTAAAAGATCGCAAGAAAAAAGATTTTTTTGAGCGCGTTTTCGAAGTAGTTGCGCAAATTCCCTACGGCAAGGTTACTACATACGGGGAAATAGCCGAAGTATGCGGAATAAGATCAGCGGCGAGGACTGTAGGATGGGCATTGAACGGAACAAAAGACTCGGGACTTCCATGTCACCGTGTGGTAAACAGATTCGGCGCTTTAACCGGCAGACTGCATTTCGGAGATCCTAATCTTATGGAAGATCTGCTTCGTTCTGAAGGTATTGAGTTCGACGATAACCATTGCGTAAAAATGGATAAGCACTTGTGGAAACCGGAAAAGAAAAAGAACCCTATAAAAAAAAAGAGGCCGCCTAAAAAATAATTTTAAAGACGACCACTTTTATGCGTTTAGCTGTTTAATAATTTTACCAACCGGAAGAATATCGGGAAACTCTAATTGAAGATATTCCGGATTTTAGTCTGATATAAATTTTCTTTTTTGCTGTGTCAAAGTTCGCGGTTGTATAATATCCGTCGCCGTTTTTAGTAAATCCCTCGAATTTTTTAGATGACAAACTTACGTTCGAATTAAATCTGGCACCCGGAAGATTCGGGCACTTTAATTGTAATAGACGATACACCTGCATCAACATTTAAATTGGTTACATCGCTCTTGTTGCCCAACTTAACATCTACTTTAGCCGCACCCATATCCAAGTTAATATCTTTCACGGAAAATGGGGTAAGATCAAAGTAGACCGATGCCGCGCCGAGTTTAAAATTCATATCCCAAACCGGTAGATTGCTTAATTTTATATAAGCCTTGTTTCCGTCATTCCTGTCATTGATAATCATCTTTCTCTTTTTCATATCAAAGTTTATGGTTGACTTTCCGTCGGAATTGGAAGTATTTAAATCATAATTATTGCGGTAGCCGTAAGTAACTGCTTCGAAAAGCTTGCCAGTAGTATCGTTAATTTTGAAATCTCCGGCACCCGCGCGGAAAACTAATTCGGCACTTTTAATATCGTTAGAATATGGTTCACTATAGTAAGTTGTATCGTTAAAACTATCATCGAAATCCATATGAACTCCGTTATCGTTGATTACAAACCTGTTTCCGATAAAATCGAAGCTTGCCGAGAACATGGAAAATATTGCAATCGCTAATATTATGCCCGATATTGCCGCGAAAAAACTTCTCAGCCATGCGTTTCTCATCAAAAAAGAAACGCCGAGCAGAATAAGAACCAGCGGCCAGTATTTCCAGTAATTATATAAATCTATATTCAGCGAACCGAAATTATTAAGTAAAATTAGCACGCCGACTGTGATAAAAAGGAAACCCCAAAAAATATGTTTCGGTTTCATGGTAATTCCATTAATTATTTATTTTTTAGCTTTTAATAATAATGCTGCGCCTAGAATAATGAGAATTAGCGGCCAGAAACTACCCACACAAAAATGAGGTATGAAGTTGTTCGCTAAAAAAAGTGCGCCTATAATAACTAATATCCAGCCTGCTAATCCCCTTCTTTTTTGACTTTGCAATTCGGACGCTTCCTTGTATGCTTTAAATGCGTCATCCTGGCTACTTCCGCCGGCGCCGGGCTGCTGATCCGTTTTGGGCTCGTTTGCATTGACACCCGGTTCCTGATACATGTACGGCTCTTCAGGAACTACAATCCAGAGAATAATATAAGCGAGAACTCCTGTTCCGCCTAAAAATAAAACGATTATAAATGCTATTCTAACGAGAGTAGGATCAATTTCAAAATATTCGGCTAAACCTCCCGCAACTCCGCCTAACATTTTATCTTTTCGAGAACGGTATAACTTCTTGTTCATTGTATACCTCCGCCTATAAGTTGTTTTGTTATACGGCACAATAATAATAAAACCGCGTGAATCGGCGTTCGTTTTTATTATTAAAGGTGAAATGCATATAAATACGGGAATTAAGTTACATTAACGGTACTAATATAATACAAAAAACAGAATTCGGGATCATAATAATTTGGAAATAACGCTTAAATTGTTTTTTGTTAAATCCTTCCGCCTTTTTTATTTTTGTATAAAAATTAAAAGGCTGTTATGAAAATTGCTCTCTGCCAAATAAATACTATCATCGGCGATATTGAAAATAATAAGAAAAAAATTATCAGCGAGTATGATAGAGGCGTTAAGGACGATGCGGATTTGGTGATCTTTCCTGAACTGTCGCTTGTCGGTTATCCTCCGCTTGACCTCGTCGAGAAAAAAGAATTCAGACAAGCAGTAAATAAGGCTGCTGTTGAAATTGCATCGCACACCGGAGACACCGGAATTTTATTCGGTGCCGTAACCGAAGGCGATAATCTTGTCGGTACGGATATTCACAATTCCGCGTTGCTTTGTTACGGCGGAAAGATTCAGTTTACTCAGCACAAATCTTTGATACCCAATTATGATGTTTTTGACGAGATGCGTTATTTTGAACCTGCGAGCGATGTTTATGTACATGAATTTAAAGGTGAGAAACTCGGAATTTCTATTTGCGAAGATATATGGAACGATGCTGATTACTGGTATAAAAGAAGATACAGTGTCGATCCGGTTAAAAAACTTATAGATAAAGGCACTACACTTTTACTCAATATTTCCGCCAGCCCGTATTCTTACGGAAAAAGAAGGGACCGCGCGGAAATGCTGTCGGTTCTTACCAAACATGACAAAGTTCCTCTTGCTTATGTCTGCTGCGTCGGTGCGCAAACAGAATTAATCTTCGACGGCGCAAGTATGTGTTTCGATAATAAAGGCAACCTGGTTGCGCTGGGTAAAGCCAACAAGGAAGATTACTTTATCTTCGATACCGGAAAAGAAAACGGGAAGATTGAAAAAACAGAAGGCGAATTTGAAAAAGAGGTGCTTGATTCGCTTGTCTTCGGTGTAAAAGATTATTGTATGAAGTTAGGATTTAAAAAAGCGCTGATAGGATTAAGCGGCGGCATCGACTCGGCACTGGTAACTTATATTGCCGTTGAGGCACTTGGAAAGGATAACGTTCACGTATTATTAATGCCTTCCGAGTTCTCCAGTGATGGGAGCATAAAGGATTCCGAGAAACTAATCGCCAAACTCGGCATCTCATTTGACAACGTTTCGATACAGCCTGTTACTAAGTCTATAAACGAAATGCTTAAGAACGCGTTTCAAAACAGACCGGGCGATACCACCGAGGAAAATATTCAGGCAAGGGTTCGCGGAGTATACTTAATGGCTGTATCAAATAAATTTAATTATCTTCTTCTTACTACCGGCAATAAATCCGAAATGGCGGTAGGCTATTGCACCTTGTACGGCGATATGAGCGGAGGGCTGGCGGTGATAGGCGATGTTTATAAAACGGATGTTTACCGGATTTGCAATTTTATAAACACACAGAAAGAAATTATCCCTCATGAAATTATTAATAAAGCGCCTTCCGCCGAATTAAGGCTCGGACAACTTGATCAGGATACTTTGCCTGAATACGAATTGCTAGATAAGATACTGAGAATGTATCTTGAAGAGAACAAAGAATTTAATGAGATTTCGCAAATCCTAGGCGAACACGAAGTTGTTAAAAAAGTTCTCAGGATGGTAGATATAAACGAATTTAAAAGAAAACAAGCTGCTCCGGCACTAAGGGTTTCTAAAAAAGCTTTCGGTTACGGACGCAGATATCCGATCGTTCAAGGATGGAGAAAATAAAATAATTTGTTTTGCTGGTGTGAATCGAATTACTTTAGAATAGTTTTTATTTCTTTTTTAGTAAACCGGGGATATAATTTTTAATCGGGAAGTGAAATGCACAAAAAACAGTTTTATAGAAATACAATTTTAACAGTTCTGCTTTCGGTAATTTTAATTTCAACAAATTTTGCTCAATTCGGATTCGGGAAAAATGTTGTAAGTATGAAATCATACTTATCACTTGATAAAGTCTACTCGGGAAGCGAAGTAAAATTAGTCTCCAGAATTGATATTGATAAAGGATGGCATATAAATTCTAACAAACCTCATGATGAAACTTTAATAGCGTCAAAATATTCCGTCGATTCAGTTTCCGGGTTTTCATTTTCCGGATTGAAATACCCGGCTTCTCAGGATATTAAACTAAGCTTTTCCGATAAGCCTCTGTCCGTTTGGGAAGGTAACGTTTATATCGGAGGGATATTAAAAGCCTCAAAGGATTTAATACCCGGCTTATATCCAGTAGTAGTTTCTTTTGAATACCAGTCGTGCAATAATATGAGCTGCATGCCGCCGAAAACAGTGAAAGATACTTTGATTGTAAATGTTGTAGATAATTCCGCTGCGGTGAGTCAGATAAATCAGGATATATTTAAGAATATATCTCTGGCAGGAACTGCCCCGGCGCTTGTAAACGCAGGAAGTGAAAATTCAATTACCTCCACACTTGAGCACAGCGGACTGATACTTAGTTTATTATTTGTATTTATCGGCGGACTGGCATTGAACCTAACACCTTGTGTGTATCCACTGATTCCGATAACAGTAGGATTCTTCGGCGGACAAAGCGAAGGCAGCACAAAAAAACTTTTTCTCATGGGCTTGTTCTTCGTTTTGGGTATGGCTATTACTTATTCCGTTGTCGGTGTGGTAACCGCTCTGAGCGGTGCTGTTTTCGGTTCACTACTTCAGAACCCGGTAGTCATAATTTTCATAGCACTGATATTCGTTGTACTTTCTTTAAGCATGTTCGGAGTTTATGAATTTAATTTGCCCACTTCTATAGTTGCTAAAGCAGGCGGAGCGAAGAGCGGGTATTTAGGCGCATTATTTATGGGACTTACAATGGGTATTGTTGCGGCGCCTTGTATCGGACCGTTTGTACTTGGACTTGTCACATATGTTGCCGCTAAAGCAGATCCTTATTACGGCTTTATGATGTTCTTCTTTTTAGCGCTCGGACTAGGATTTCCATACCTTATTCTGGCTGTTTTCTCGGGTAAAATTAAAAAATTACCGAGAGCGGGGGAATGGATGGAAGCGGTCAAGCATATTTTCGGTTTTATACTTTTAGGAATGGCTATTTACTTTGTTCTGCCGCTTTTACCGGAAAGTTTCGCCGGATTTATTTTGCCGGTGTTTATGATAATAGCCGCAATTTATATAACATTTGTGGATAAGTACGCTAATAAAATAAAAGGCTTTAGGATATTTAAGATAGCTTTCTCAATTATACTCGTAGCCGTAGCAATTTATAGTTTAATTCCTTCCGAGAAAAATTCTATAGAATGGAAAAATTATAATCAAACCGTTTTACCTGCAAGCGTAGAAGGCGGCAAAGGAACAATAATTGATTTTTACGCCGACTGGTGCATCCCATGCAAGGAGCTTGACGCAAAAACTTTTACCGATCCCAAAGTAATATCGGCCGCAAAGGAATTTAGAACTTATAAGGCAAATATGACAAAATCACTTTCGCCCGATGTTGAATCGTTAAGGAATAAATTCAACATTGTGGGAGTGCCGACGGTTTTAATACTTAATTCAAAAGGACGTGAGGTAAAAAGAATTACCGGGTATGTTGACGGAAATGAATTTTATAAGATTTTAAGAAATGTTGATTAAATAGAAATTAAAAATAAGCGGTTCGTTTTATAAACCGCTTGAAGTTTATTTATAAAACGGGGCGGACAGTAAAATTACTTTACATTACCAGCCGCCCCAATGAGTATCCAGCAACTTATCACTTTCAAAAAGAACCTATAAAGAGTATCCGCTTTCGCCGTGCTGACTAAGATCAAGCCCTTCAAGTTCGTCATCTCCGTTTACTCTCAAACCCGTTATTTTATCAAGAACTTTAAGAATAACCCATGTAATACCAAATGAATAAACAATTGCAGCAACTACGCTGATTACCTGGACGCCAAGTAGATGAAAATTGCCGTAGAACAAGCCGTTGTCGCCGGCCGGGTTGATAGCTTTTGAAGCAAATAATCCAACCATCAATGCACCGAATGTACCGCCTACGCCATGTACACCTACCGCATCAAGTGAATCATCATAACCTAGTTTATTTTTAACACCTACAGCAAAGTAGCACAGAACTCCTACTCCTAATCCGATTAAGAGTGCAGGCAATGGACCGACATATCCGGAAGCGGGAGTGATAGCCACCAAGCCTGCTACAGCACCCGAAGCAGCGCCTAATGCTGTGGGCTGGCCCCGATGCCACCATTCCGTAATTAACCACGATAATGTAGCGGCGGCGGCAGCAATATGGGTCGAAACAAAAGCCGCTGTTGAGAGAGACCCGGAAACCAGTGCGCTGCCCGCATTAAAACCAAACCATCCGAACCATAGAAGCGCTACACCTGTCAGGGTCATAGTTAAATTATTTGGTTTTGTAATCTCATCAAGATGAACTTTCCGTTTACCGACCATCATAGCCGCTACCAGAGCTGCCGTACCGGAACTGATATGAACTACAAGACCGCCGGCAAAATCCAATGCTCCCAAATCTCTTATCCATCCTCCTACACCCCATACCCAGTGTGCTATTGGTGCATATACAAATGTCGACCAGAGAACTACAAACAACAAATAAGTTTTAAATTTAAACCTTTCGGCAAAAGCGCCGGATATTAAAGCGGGCGTAATTACAGCAAACATCATCTGAAACATCATAAAAGCCTGATGAGGCACTGTAGGCGCATAATCCGGATTCGGTGTTAAGCCCACATTACGTAATCCTATCCAGCTCAGGTTTCCGATAAAATGCCCCACATCCGGTCCGAACGCAAGACTGTATCCCCATAGAACCCAAACTATCGATACTACACCTAAAGCGATAAAACTCTGCATAATTGTGCCGAGAACGTTTTTACGTCTGACCATTCCGCCGTAAAAGAGAGCAAGTCCCGGGGTCATCAGCATAACAAGCGCGGTAGAGACAAGCAGCCATGCGGTATCTCCTTTATCGATAGCTAAAGCTGTTGATGACGTACCGGCGTATACAGTATTAACCCCCGCTAAAAGCAATAAAATTAAAAAACTGAACCTGAAAATCTTCATTATTTTTTTCTCCGATAGCTGATTAATATATATGGATAAATGCGAATTAAAGCGCTGATTCTCCTGTCTCTTCGGTACGTACTCTGATAGCTTCCTCAACAGGCAGAACAAATATTTTACCGTCGCCTACTTCACCGGTTTTAGAAGCAGTAATTATAATAGATACAGCCTTTTCTGCGTCGGTATCGGAGCATACCAGCTCAATTTTAATTTTTGGTACAAATTCTATTTTATATTCGGTACCCCTATAAATTTCCCTGTGTCCCTTTTGTCTGCCGTATCCTTTTATTTCGGAAACGGTCAGCCCTTTAAATCCGGCTTCCTGCAACTCATGATGTACATCATCAAGTTTATGCGGACGGATTATTGCGATTATTAGTTTCATCATCTACCTCTACTTTATTTATTTATGATAAAATAAGCTTCGAATTTAATATATTAGTCAAATTTCAAAAAAATACTTAAAAATTTGCTATCGAATATAAAAAATTTATGAAACTTATTTAAGTAATTATTCATATAATTATTAAAGAATAATAAAAAATGTACAGGAAATCCATATCTATACGAAATAATGAAATTTTACAAATTATCGGAATTGAGGGTTTTATATTTGATAAGTAATTGATGCAATCTAACTAAACGGCAGATCACTTTAAATGAAAAATTAGAAGCGGTTGTCCTGAAGGTTTTGCAAATTTATTAACGATGCAAGGCCGATTTAATTTTAAGTGCTAATTTGAAAAAAATTACTTGACAATAAAATATTCCCTTATTATGTTGTTTTTCAGTTCAGAACACTACATTCCATTGTTAAAGCGGGTTTATCTTTTTCAAAATTTTCTAAGTTCGTTCTATTTTAAAAATATAGTAAATATTAATATTTCCTACGCGGAATCCGAATTTCCGGATTAAACATCCGGCCATATTATAGAGATTAAGTTATACAAACTAACTAAGGAGAGATCCATGTCTTCAATAATATGGACATATGAAACTTTAGCTCAGGCCAACAGTCTGGAACTTGAAAATATTTTATTAACCGGTACGCCGCCCGAACTTGAAGAATTGAACGGTTATATCTATTGCGGATGGAACCATGAATGGATCGGAAACCTTTCAGGGAAAAAATTCAAAAAAGGGTTCATGAAAAAGAACGGGAAAAACCTCGGCTATAACGAAACCGTAATTCAAGATAGAGACGGATTCAGAGGAGAATGGAAGCAGCATATAAACTCAAGCGGTAAGCCGGATCAGCTCGGGTATTTTAAAACTTTGTATGTTAATCAGGTACCCGCTGCCCCTTTAAACAAACCTTACCGGCATCTGGCTTACTTTGATTACGATATTCCGCACATGCACAAATGGTATCTTAGTTTCTTCAAAGTTATAAGAGACTTTGTGGTTCTTCCGAATCCGGGAGATAATTCTCTTCTTTTATGTAAAGCATACCTGCGCGTGTTTCCTTTCCTAAATATCTTTTATTGTTATTTCCAGCTCGGACACAGGGAAAAAATAAAATATTTACCGTGGTAGTTTTATCCTATTAATTTATAAGAAGGGAGTATTCTAATGTTAACCAAGCAGGAGAATATGCTGAGACGTTATTTAAAGATTTTATCCGCGTTATATCTTATCATATTTATTTTTACTTTTATAAGCTTGTTTATGAAAGCTCAATCTCCCGCAATTTCAGGTACCTCGCTGTTAATCGGCGAAGGCTCTGCGGCTTTTTTCTTCTTCCTTATATTCTGGTATGCTCTTGCGGATATAAGAAAATACGGAGTACTGATAAAGATAAATATCTGGGCTTCGGCTTTAACCGGCATCGCCGGGATCTGCATTCTTTTATGGAACGTCAATCACGATATTATATCTTTAGGATTTTTCTCTTCCGATTTTAATAGTTTTATCGCTTTAATTGCCGGATGTAATTTAATTCAGGCTTTCCTGGTTTCTATCTTATTTTCTTCCGCGGAAAAAGCAAGATTCGGTTTGAAATATTTCTCTCCTCTGCAGTTCAAAACTCTGAGTGCTCTGGCTGAGGTAGTTATTTACGGTGAAAAGGAAGTACTAACAAGTGAAGAAGTAGCAAGGAATGTCGATATATATTTTAAAAGTTTTGAAGCCAAATCTAAATGGACGATGGCTCTGGTTATCTCCGCGTTATATTTCTACCCGGTTCTTTCACTGATGCCGCCTCTGCCATATATTTCTCCTGAAAGAAGACTGGCATTCTTAAAGAAAAGATTCTACATGGATGTGGAGGCAAGACTGATGCCTGAATTTTGGAGGGTTTTTGCACAGGGAATGATAAGAATTGCTAAACAAATGTGTTACATAGGTTATTATAATGATAAGCGTACATTCGCATCAGTCGGATATGTGCCTTTTTCAGAAAGAAAAGATCTGAAAGAACGAATGGAAAAGTCTCCTGTTAAAAATTCCCCTCAATTAAGTGCCAGAACCGAGCAAAGATATAACCGGAGATAAAATAGAAGGCGACGTTATTATAATAGGCTCAGGCGCAGGAGCATCTATTCTTGCAAGAAGGCTGGTTGAAAGCGGGAGAAAAGTAGTAATGGTTGAAAGGGGAAACTACGAACGCCCCGAAACTTTCAATGAAAATGAAATGGAGATGGTTTCGAGATTATTCCAGGACGGTGCTATACAGGCTGCCCGCGATTTCAGGTTCACGGTATTTCAGGGAAGCTGCGTCGGAGGTTCTACCGTTGTAAATAACGCCGTTTGTTTTAAAATGCCTGAGGAAGTTCTTGATAAATGGAATGATCCTACCGGTATTAACGCCGGATTAGATAAAACTAAGTTACTAGAATCGGAAGATACGGTATGGAAGATGATCGGTACTAATCATATGGACCAGAGCAGGACCCGGCTCAATCCCGGCGGACTACTTTTCGTTGACGGTTGTAAGAAACTCGGCTACAACTTGGCTCCAAGCATCAACAGTGCGGTTAACGCTAACATCGCCGCATGTTATGGATGCGGTTACTGTAACATCGGGTGTCAGTACAATAAAAAATTATCAATGCTTGTTACCATATTACCCGGTATTCAGCAGGATTTCGGAAAAGAAAGTCTGGATATCGTGGCAGGCTGCAGCGCCGTTAAGCTTGTGAAAAATGGAAATAAAATAGAATATCTGGAAGGTGAGTTCAATAACGGAAAGAAAGTTAAATTTTACGGAAATACATTTGTAGTTTCGGCAGGAGCAATCTCTTCAAGTATTGTACTGCTGCGGTCTAAATTAGGAGTGAAAAATACCGGATTAAATTTATCATTTAATATCGGTTCCCAGCTTACTGCCGCGTTCCCGAACAAGATTGATTCATACGACGGTTTGCAGATTTCGCATTACTTAAAAATTATGCCCGATACCGGGTACATTATGGAATCGTGGTTTAATCCTCCTATGTTCCAATCGACCGCTATGCCGGGCTGGTTTGAAGATCATTATAATAACATGAGAAGATACGACAGGCTTGCATGCGTGGGCATTCTTGTCGGTTCGGAGTCAAACGCAAAAGCAAGAATAGCTGGTTTAACAGGAAGGGAAATTGATTATACACCGACGAAAAAAGATTTTCTTACTTTATTAAAAGGACTGGAAATATCCGGTGAAATAATGCTGGCTGCGGGTGCCGAATCTGTTATGCCCAACAGTTTCAAATATTACGAATTCAAAAACCGTGAGGAAGTAAATAAACTTCACGAATATATAAGAGATCCCAGCGAAATTACCTTAGGAACGGGCCATCCGCAGGGCGGAAATATTCTTACCGGCAGTCCGGAAACCGGTGTGGTAAATCCGGAATTCAAAGTTAACGGATACAATAATTTGTATGTATGCGATGCAAGCGTGTTCCCGACCAGCCTCGGTGTCAATCCGCAATTAACCGTTATGGCCATGGCCGATTATGCTTCTAACTTTATAAAAGAAAATAAAGGATGAAATGAATCTTCAAGATTGAATTGAGAAAGTTTCATTCGGAAAGTCCGGACTAATTTCTGAAGTTTTGTTAAGTTATATTACTTTTCATAGGATTATATTCGATTTTATTATGTCCCTCCATATACTGCATAATATTGCAACAGTGTGACGCAGATTATATTTATTTCTCTCTGAAATAAATCAATTCCTTAGAATATTCTAAATATTAAAATCAGCATTCCCACAACTGAGAAGAATATTATTCAACATATAGAAATAATTTACAACTAATTGATAATTCTAATAAATCTAGAGTTATAAATATAGAAGTTGAAATGGCACGGTTTATGGGAAAATAAACCGTGATTTTTTTCAATTATTCTCGAGATAAAAAAAATGATAAAAGAAAAAGAAATTCGTGACATTACCGAGGTTACTGTACGGTTTGCCGGTGATTCGGGCGACGGAATGCAACTTACCGGAAGTCAGTTCAGTGATACTACTGCGGTTGTGGGGAATGATTTAAGTACATTGCCGGATTACCCGGCGGAAATTAGAGCTCCTATAGGAACAGTTTACGGCGTCAGCGGTTTCCAGCTGCATTTCAGCAGTACCGATATTCATACTCCTGGCGACAGACCCGATATTCTGGTAGCAATGAATCCCGCGGCTATCAAGAAAAATATTGATGAGCTTAAACCCGGCGCTATGATTATTGTCAATACCGATTCCTTTGACAAAAAAAATCTGCAGCTTGCGAAATATGAAAACAACCCTCTGGAAGACAGCAGTTTAAAAGGTTTTGAAGTTTACCAGGTGCCCATTGCTTCGCTTACCTCAAAGGCGCTCGAAGGTACTTCACTCTCTCCCAAAGAAGTATCCCGTTGTAAGAATTTCTTTGCTTTGGGTTTAATGTATTGGTTGTACAACAGACCATTGGAACCCACTTTAAAATGGATTGAAGGCAAATTTAAATCCAAACCTCAGTTTATCGAAGCAAATACAAAAGCACTCAACGCCGGATTTAATTTCGGTGAAATAACAGAATTATTTTCTACAAGATATCATATTGCTCCGGCAAAATTACCTCATGGTATTTATAGAAGCATATCCGGTAATGAAGCTACGGCACTCGGATTTTTAGCAGCGTCCGTTAAAAGCGGATTACCTTTATTTTTAGGATCGTACCCGATTACTCCTGCTTCGGAAATTCTACAGTACTTAAGTAATTATAAACAATTCGGCGTAAAAACATTTCAGGCTGAAGACGAGATAGCCGGTATTACTTCCGCAATAGGTGCTGCGTTTGCCGGTAACCTTGCGCTTACTACCACCAGCGGTCCGGGGCTTGCATTGAAAACAGAAGCTATAGGACTTGCAGTTATGACGGAACTGCCTCTTGTTATAGTAGACGTACAAAGAGGAGGTCCGAGCACGGGATTACCCACAAAAACAGAACAATCAGATCTGCTTCAGGCGATTTACGGCAGAAACGGAGAAGCTCCGGTGGGTGTTGTTGCTGCTTCTACTCCGAGCGATTGCTTTAATATGGCTCTGGAAGCCACCAGATTGGCAGTCAAATATATGTCGCCCGTAATTTTACTTACCGACGGTTATCTAGCCAACGGCTCAGAACCTTGGCGGGTCCCGAAGGTAAAAGATTTACCTGAAATTCCCGTTAAATACGCAACCGAAAAAGAGGGTTTCGTTCCCTATTCAAGAGATGAAAATCTTGCCAGACCATGGGTTAAGCTTGGTACTCCGGGACTGGAACACAGAATAGGCGGTTTGGAAAAAGCCAATATAACCGGTAACGTAAGCTACGATCCGGATAATCACCACAATATGATTAAACTTAGAGAACAAAAAATAAAGAATATGGCTAACGATATTCCTGCTCTTGAAGTTGACGGCGAGCCGGAAGGTGATTTGCTCGTAATAGGTTGGGGCGGAACTTATGGAGCAATTAAAGAAGCGGTAATAAAAGCTCGTGTTGCAGGATTAAAAGTTTCTCAAGCTCATTTCAAATATCTTAATCCGTTCCCGAAAAATACCGAAGAAGTCTTGAAAAGTTTTAAAAATGTACTGTGTACCCGAAATAAACATGGGACAATTGGCTAAAATATTAAGAAGCGAATTTCTGCTTCCTATAATTCAATTCAATGTAGTAAGAGGATTACCGTTCAGAGTGTCGGATATAGAAGACAAAATAAAAGAAATTCTCGGAGGTAAAAGCGATGGCAGATAATAATAGAAACGAAAGAAATAAAAATTACGGCAAAAGAACTTGCTACGGATCAGGATGTAAGATGGTGTCCGGGTTGCGGCGATTATTCAATTCTCGCACAGGTACAAAGATCTTTTCCTGATATGATCGGTATTAAAAAAGAGAACATAGTATGGATATCGGGCATTGGCTGTTCATCGCGCTTTCCTTATTATATGAACACATACGGATTCCACACCATTCACGGAAGAGCACCTGCTATTGCTACCGGCGTTAAAGTAAGTCGCCCGGATTTATCAGTATGGGTCGCAACAGGCGACGGCGATTTGCTTAGTATCGGCGGTAATCATTTTATACATGCCTGCAGAAAAAATATCGATCTTAAGATTCTTCTTTTTAACAATAGAATTTACGGATTAACAAAAGGACAATATTCGCCCACTTCCGAACAAGGGAAAAAAACAAAAACTTCTCCCTACGGAAGTATCGATTATCCTTTTAATCCCATCAGTCTAGCTCTGGGAGCCGAAGCTACTTTTGTAGCCAGAAGCATCGACAGAGATCCTAAACATTTGCAGGCAATGCTTAAAAGAGCGGCCGATCATAAAGGTACGGCTTTTATTGAAATCTTTCAGAATTGCGTGATCTTTAACGACGGGGCGTTTGAGAATCTAACGGATAAGAAAACCAAAGATGATAGTGTTCTTACTCTTGAACACGGTAAACCCATGGTTTTCGGTGTAAACAAGGATAAAGGTATTATGATGGATAACGGGAAACCCGTTGTTGTTGAAATCGGCGAAGGCAAACACAGGATTGAAGACATAGTTGTACATAACGAAAACGATGAAAGTATTCTTCTCGCTACTATGCTCGCTCATATGACCGAGGATCCGTTAATGCCCACACCAATAGGCGTATTCAGACAAATCAGCAAACCTACTTATGACGAAGGCGTTGAAAATCAAATTAAAAACGTAAGACAATTAAAAGGCGAGGGAGATCTCGAGAAGGTGCTGTTCAACGGCAACACTTGGGAAGTTAACTAATCCTGTTGTCACGGGGATTTTTTAATCCCCGTGACTCCTCTTTTTACATTTCTAAAATTCATTCCATTCTATCAGACAATAAAAAGTTTAAGTTTAACAAATCACTGTTACCCCGATCGGAGTTGAGAGGCGAACAAACTTAATTTGACAAAATTATTTTTAAAAATCGAAAAAAATAAATGTAAATAAGTATATCCGGAAATTGTGCGTCAAAATACTAACATTAGTTTTGATCTTCATTAAGTTAAAAGCAACTCAAAGGATTAGAATAAGAGAGCAGGATGATAAATAATTTTATTTCAGTATGCGGGTACAGAAATATAATTAACCACATTATAAAGTTATAGAAAACTGGAAAGACAATAAAATTGCTAATGAAAGACTAATTGCACTTCTTAAACGGGGTGCACAAATGAGCATGCTATTGGAAAAATGGAGCAGAGCAGGTATATGGATTTTAACAAGGGGTGATTCAGAATATCCCCAAACACTTAAAAGTAAATTGGGACAATTATCTCCTCCTGTATTTATTTTGGCTGTGGCAATATAACAATTTACTTAATCGACAGGAAATAGCCGTGTTGGCTCCCGGCATATTTCTGATGATCATTTGAAACACTCAAAATAAATTGGCAAAAGCATTTCGAAAACAATATAAATTTAATTTCCGGTGGTGCAAAAGGAGTAGATGTTACAGCCATGTTAGGAGCACTAGTAAATAATGGTAATGCAATAGGGGTTCTATCTGACGGTTTATTTCAAAAATCAATCTCGCAGACTTTTCGAAAATATTTAAGTGAAGGGAACCTGGCATTTGTTTCTCCTTATTATCCTGATGCCGGATTTAATGTTGGAAACGCAATGGGCCGGAATAAGTATATTTATTGCCTCTCTATAGCTGCAATAGTTGTTCATTCAAGGATGAGCAATACGCTCAGTTGAAGGCGTCAACA
>CAVUCX010000063.1:0-9836 GCA_963739955.1 uncultured Bacteroidota bacterium
TTGCTTTCTTACTTCATGGTTTTCATTTCCTTAGTAAAGAAGGAACAATGGCTATCATACTTCCTCACGGTGTATTGTTCAGAGGCGGTGCAGAAGAAAGAATCAGAAAAAAATTATTAATGGATGGAAACATTGATACTGTTATAGGTTTGCCAGCAAATTTGTTTTTCTCAACCGGTATACCTGTTTGCATCTTAGTGTTAAAAAAGTGTAAGAAAACAGATGATGTTTTGTTTATTAATGCAAGTGAGCATTATGAAAAAGGGAAACGACAGAAAAATACGGAAGGTAGCTACTAACCGAAACACATTCAAAAAATAGTTATACTTATCAGAATCGAAAAGAGAAAATTGATCGTTATTCTCGAATTGTTTCAATGGAGGAAATTGAAAAAAATGATTTCAACCTTAATATTTCGCGTTACGTCAGCACTGCCGTAGAAGAAGAAGCAATAGATTTACAAAAAGTTAATAAGAAACTTGTAGAAATGGAAAAGGAAATTGTTAAAGCAAGAGATGCACATAATAAATTTTTAAAGGAATTGGGATTACCTCCTGTTTAATTCAATAAATCAGTTCGGTACCTTGAAAGAATAAATTAATATGGTAATGACACGAAAACTCAATAAAGACACATGTTCACAATTTTATGATCCTATTTCAAGTTTCTATTCTTTTTAGCTTTTAATTTTTCTATTTCCAGGTTTTCTTTTAACCTGAATTTAACAAGTTCCTTTATTAGCGTTAAAGGTAATGGTTGATCAAGCGGAAATCTGATTGTTCCTTTAGAAGTTTTATATGCGGTTAGTTTATCTTTAAAAACTTCTATTGGTCTTGCCGTCGGGAAAAATCCGATATGTTCTTTAAAAGCGGCAAAGTACACCAGCACTTTTTTAAGTTTATATGCGGGCATTTGATAACTTATAACTTCTTCGGCTCCGGGAGCGGCATCTTTAATTGTCTGCCTGATCTTTTCAAGCTTTTCCCTTATTTCTTCGGGAAAACCGCTTATATAATCATCGACGGATTTCGTTTTTTTATTTGCTGATATCATAATTAATTACATTAACTTTTTTGATAATGCATAGCTACTACTCCAGAGCTGAGGGTTTTAGTCCCGATCAATTTAAGTACGACTTTGTTCGATAAATTTTCGAACAGCTTTTTTCCCGCTGCCTAAAACAACCGGATGAACCAGTATCCAGTATTCATCAATTAGATTTTTTTCCATTAGAGCGGAAGCAATGCTGAGGCTTCCCGCAGAAATACTTTTACCGTCCTGCTTTTTCATCTTTTCTACTTCAGTAATCAGGTTTCCTTTATTCAAAGTTGTATTGTTCCAATTCACTGTATTTAACGTACTTGAAAAGATGATTTTCTCTATTGCATTGTATCTGTCCGCAAATTCGATTATGCTTTTAGTGTTTTTCGGATCTTCTCTAGCGTGGGGCCAGTAGCTTGCCATCATTTCATAAGTTTTTCGTCCGAATAGAATTATACCGACATTGTCCAAATAATCCGCAAAAAACTTATGCAGCTCATCATCGGCAATCGCAGCTGTATGGTCGGCATACCCGTCGATAGTTACGTTAATTGAAAAGACTATTTTCCTCATAATTTTTATACTGATTTAATTGAAAAATATTTATGCACATTAGACTTTTACTTCGGACTTACTTTCTATCGACCTGTAAATTGCTTCAATAACCTTAAGATCTTTCAATCCCTCTTCACCGCTGGCATCGGATGGGGTATCGTCTAAGATACACTTGGAAAAAGCATCCATTTGAAGCGCCTGCTGATTATATAGGAGGGAAATTCAATTCTCCTTTATTAGTTCTTCCGACAAGTCCGTTGTAGCTATAAGCCGGCAGAAGATTAAACCATCTGTTCTCCGTACTTATATAAAGATTGTTTGCCGGGGTGGAATAAGAAGTGTACGAGTTGGAGAGATGTCCATCCTGGAAATTTCATCTGCCAGGTAATGGATTCATCTACTTGGGCAAATTTTATGTAATCGGTTTTATATTCCTGGGCGGTTAACGAAACCGGTTCTTTGCCTATTGAATACCTGGCGGCCTGGATAGCGTAAATTCCCAGGTCCATTAAAGCGCCGCCGCCGGCGAGGGCTTTTTTCAAACGCCACTGTGTCGGATCGCCGATCTTAAAACCGAATTCGGACTGCACGTATATTAATCCGCTGCTGCCGTCGGATCTGAATTTCATCGCCGCTCTATGATAAGGATCGGTATGAAGACGGTATCCGACGAAAAGTCTTACTCCCGCTTTTTTACACGCGGCTATCATCTCATCGCATTCTTTAACCGACAGCGCCATCGGTTTTTCGCAAAAAACATGTTTACCCGCTTTTGCCGCTCTTATGGTATATTCGTGATGCATTGAATTCGGAAGAACAACATAAACCACATCGATGGATTTGTTATCGGCTATTTCATCGAAGTTTTTGTAATTATAGATATTCTTGTCGGGTATATTATATTGCCGTTTCCAGCTCTCGGCTTTAGACGGGGTGCCGGTGACTATACCGCTCAAATAACACATTGAAGTTTCCTGAAGAGCAGGTGCAAGTTCATGGGTGGCGTAATTCCCGAGTCCCACCAAAGCAACGCCCAGTTTTTTATTGGTCCTAAAAATATTATTTGATAATATAGAAACGGACGGAAGCATTGCTAAAGCCGAACCGGCTCCCAAAGTCTTCACAAAATCCCGGCGGGTATATTTCATTTTCATTTCTCCTTTTAAATTTTACTTCAATCAAATTGATGCCTTAAAATAAATATTAGCAGATTAAATTCGAAAGGAACTATTTGCTTATTATATTTTTTCCCGACTCTTCTTTCACTCTAAACTTTGTAATTTTTGAAAACAAGCTTAAAGGAATTTTTTATCCAGCGGAAATCTAATTGTACCCTTTGAAGTTTCATATTTAGATAATTCCATTTCAAATTTTTTTATAGCATTTACTTTCGGGAAAAATCCTTTATGGTTTTTAAACGGGACAAACCAGACAAGAATACCTTTTTGTTTGAACGCAGGCATTTTATAGCTGATTACTTCTTCCGATTCAGGTGCAGCTTTTTTAATTGTCTGCTTTATTGTTTGCAGAACACTTTGAATGTCTTCCGGAAAGGTTTTTATATAATCATCAATTGTCTGATAATTTTGTTTTGCTTTAATTATTTAAAATTCCCTTACATTTTTTGATAATGCAAACAAACAACACCGGTACCGAGAGTTTTTGTTTCTATTAACTTCAAATCTATTCTGCTTTTCATATTCTCAAATTATATGCTGTTTACTTTATACATAAAAGCGGTAATCTCAGCTTTGAGGTCTAAAACCGGTTAAGAAAATCTGCCGCTAATCGAATGTCGTCAATATTGCGGATGTTCCTGCGATTGATTTAATATTAGTTATGGCAATTCCGCCTGTCATTGTTCTCATCGCCCATTGGGTGCGCGATCAAGCCACTGGTACATGCCCCAAAGGATATCAAGTCCGCGTGAATAAGCAGAATAAGTGTGGTAAACAATGTTATCTGCAAGTACAAAAGCGCTCATACCCGGTCTCTCACGAGTGTAAGTTCTAGAATCGGTTCCTGTAATTGATGCGTATCTGTCAACCGGCCCGATTTCCCCGCCTTTTTGATCTTTCGTAAGGAGTCCTTCGGGAGCATTATCTTTGGAACTCTCACTAATCTGCCATGCCGGTTCCCGGCGAAAATTGTATTTGATTCCGCCGCTAAGCTGTTGTTCCTCAGTGAATGCAACATTAAAGTCGAAGTTGAAGTCGGTACCGAACGACGACGCCCATGGAAAACTCCATCCCTTTAGCTGTTTGTACGTTTGCAGTTTCTCGAGAGGCGCACGCGAGACAGCAAAGAAGGAGACATCGTGTTTGGCCAGGTCGTCAACTATTCCGTTGAACCCGTTCGCGATAGATGAACAAGACGGACATCCTGTCTTATAGTCCGGTCCGAACATAAAATGATATATCAGCAGTTGTGAACGTCCTCTAAAAAGATTTGAAAGAGAAACTTTGCCGTCATCGGTATCAAAACTATATTCTTTGTCGACCTTGACCCAGGGAAGTTCCTGCCGTTGTTTTGCCACTTCATCGCTTCGGCGGGTCAGTTCCTTTTCGGCCTTAAGCAGCTCCAACCTCGCTTCAAGCCATTCTTCACGTGTTCCGGTTTTGTGTTTAGTCATTATATTACTCTCTTTCATTCATAAAAAATTATGTGATTTTCACCTACATTCTTTCGGCCGGCTGCAGCATACCTACCCGGTTTCCTTCCGTATCAATAAATGAACAGTACCAACCTACTCCGGGTATTTCGCCAGGTTCTCCGGGTTTTTTCGGATCACCGCCTAGTACTTTACCGCCTGCATCAGATACTTTTTTCATTGCTTCCCGGATATCATCAACTGATATAACAACCGATGGATGATTTGAAATAGTATCATCGGTTTTTTGATAGAAGCCGCCGCCTATCATGCCCGGCTCTTTCGGGCGCATTGTCTTTTCATCCGTTTCCGAAGTGCTGACAACCATGTATTCTCCCATTTCGGGACCGAGCTGCTGGATTTTCCAGCCGAATACGTTTGTATAAAATTCCGCCATGCGTTTTTTATTTTCGGCGGGCATTTCAAAGTGTACTACCGGATTCATCTTTGACATAATGATTACTCCTTATATATTTAATGTTTATGATTGATTTTTCGTTATTATAATATGCATAGCTTTTTCGGTTTGTGTATTTTGAATGCATTTATATCCAAGCTTAATTAAATCGATTTGGTCGAAAAGCCGTTCTCCGGAACCTAAGATTATAGGTGATATTGCTATATGCATTTCATCAATTAGTTTTGCCTTTAAATATTGTTGAATGGTGCTGACACCGCCGCCGATTAGAACATCTTTACCGTCAGCCGATTGTTCAGCCCGTTTAAGCGCGGTTTCAATTCCTTCTGTTACAAAATGAAAAATTGTTCCTCCTTCCATATTTATCGATTTTCTTGGGTGGTTTGTAAGTACGTAAACAGGACAATGATACGGCGGATTTTCATCCCACCATCCCTTCCAGTTTTCGTCGGGCCAATTTCCTCTGATCGGACCGAACATGTTTCTGCCCATTATCCAGGCGCCGACATTTTCAAACCCTCTTGCCGCATAATCATTATCCTTACCTGTTTCTCCCGGTTTACCGTCGTGCATTTTTTGAAATACATCCGTCGGATAAAACCATTGATGAAGGCTCGTACCGCCGACCCCCAAAGGATTATTTATATCTTGTTCAGGTCCGGCGCCGAATCCGTCTATAGAAATAGTAAAATTTGCTACGCGTAATTTCTGCATTTTTAATCTCCTTCGACTTTTAATTACGGAAATTCAAACATTGAATTGTCTTAAATGATGATCGGTATGTTTATAAGCTAAAACACCGATTTGATCTTTATTCATTTCGCCGAAAAAAGGATGCATTATCGTATAGTCGTCAAGCTGTCCGTATTCATTCATTTGAGTAATCCATTTTTGTTTGCCGGCATCTATATCCCCTGCATGATCTTTTATAATTAAGAACGGTATCGTAGGCATGTTTTTAGGCATCGGTTTTTCATCCTTTATAAGTTTTCTTAATGCCAGTTTCCCGAAAATAAATCCGGAGAATGTTCGTTTTGAAGTCATTCTTCCTAACGCCATTTCGTTAAATAATATACAATGTTTTATCATTTGCCCGACATCCATCTTACCCCAGTTGGGTTTCAAATCCTTATTTAGTTTTGTAATTCTATGGATGAGTTCAGCTCTTACCTTTTCATTAAAAATAGATTTCATTTTTCTAATTGGTTCTTTGATTATGTTCCGTAACGTATCGCTGAAATACGACGCCTGTCGGCAGCGCCTCAGATTCGACAAGTTTTAATTTGATATAATTACCTTCCGGAAACAGCCGCTTGCCGCTGCCCAGAACAAGAGGATAAACATGTAAAGCATATTCATCCACCAGATTGTTTTCTATCAGTGTATGCACTAAAACGCTGCTGCCGTCAATCAGGATATCCTTGCCTTGCTGCTTCTTTAAGCGATGCACTTCTTCGGCAACATTGCTATTAATAAGAGTTGAATTGCGCCAGGCATCCGCGGATTTTAATGTTGCAGACACAACGTATTTTTTAACGGTATTCATTACGGTTCCGAACGGATCACTATCGGGCATCGGCTCAAAAGCAGCGCCGTGAATTTGCCATGTCTTTCGTCCAAGCAGCAGGGCATCCGCGTTTTCCATCATTTGAAAAAAACGCTTTCCGATATCATCATGCCAATAAGACCAGGTCCAGCCGCCGTGCTCAAAGCCGCCGTCGGTATCTTCTTCCTTTCCGCCCGGTGCCTGAATCACGCCGTCAAACGTAATGAACTCCGCTACAATAATTTTTCTCACGGGTAGTTTCCTTTCTTAATTAATTCTTAATCCTAATCTTGATCTTAATCCTGCTTTCGTTTTATTCCCATCGATTAAGAGCAAGAATAAGATTATGGTTAAGACTCATAAATAAGATAAACGATCAATAATGCATTTATAAAGAAAATAATTATTCTCAGTCTCTTTATTTTTTGCAAGTTATCATCCAGTTCATGCCGAACCTGCCGCGCAGCATCGCAAAGCACGAAGCGAAAAAAGTTTTTCCAATTATCATAAATATTTCACATGCTTCGGAAAGCAGTGCATAAATTCTTTCAGCTTCCTCATCACTGCCGACAGTTAATTAAAGATATGCACAACACACTGGCTCCGCATGCTGAATATCCGCTTCCATAGGTACTGCGCCGCCTAACTCCATCCGCGCATGAAGAATGTCATTCTCCTGCTCTTTGGAAACCTTAGGCAAACCCGGCTGCTCTTTAAATGTTAACATCGATATAATTTTACCGCAGAGATGTTTTTCATAAAATTCAAATGCCTCCCTGCAACATCCTTTAAAGTTGACATATACATCCAGCTTAGTTGAGTTATTTTTCTTCATGTTTTCGATACCTAGTTAATAATTTCTCCTTTGTTATTTGCCAATTTTTCGCGCCATTTTTGGAGTTCTTCGGGAGTTTGCCTCATCCAATCAGTTAATTCGCCAACGATTTTTAATGGTGCTTGGGAGCGATATGAACGTGTAAGATTGCCGGGAAATTTTTTGTCTGTAACATTCGGGTCATTTTCAAAACTCCCTGTCGGTTCAACTATGTAAACACGTTCGGGTCCATCACCTTTAGCTAATGCGGCAGCAAGCCCTGCCCAATTAACCAGGGCCGTGAAATAAATGTGATTCATTTTGAGTCCGGGTTTGTAATTAGAACTGCTTCCTGCCGTTAACAAATCGCCAATCTGCAAATCTGCTTTTGTCCCATGATAAAAGGGACCTTTGTCAGTCAGCTTATCCTTATACGAAGCCGCTAATTCATAATTCTTTTTTGCCTTGTCAGGGTCATTTAAATCCTCATAGCATTTGGCAATATTTATATACAGAGAAGGGAAAGCACTTTTAACGGTGTCGTTATTTATTTTTAATGCAAACTGCAAAGACGCTTTCGAGCCATTCTAATTTGTCTAAAACATTTTTTTGATGCCGGGCTACATAATAGGCTGCAATAAATTTTTCAAAGTCTGTTGCGGCTTCGTTCCATGCTTGAAGAAACGTCATGCTTGCTTTTTCAGATTTGTCTTTTTCTTCCAAACCAATTCCTTGAAGGCACAGTTTAACAACATTGTTGTTTGGGCTGAATTCCATTCTCTAATTCCTTGTCCGCTAATTATTATATCAACTCAATCGTCATTTACTTTTCGCAAAGCAGCATCCAGTTTGTACCGAACTTATCGCGAAGCATTGCAAACTTAGATGCGTAGAAAGTTTTTTCCATCTTCATGAATATTTCACCGCCTTCGGAAAGCAGAGCATAAATTCTTTCGGCTTCCTCATCGCTGTTGACGCTAAGGCTCAAGTATGCGCTTCGCATAGGTTCGGCGTGAGGAATGTCTGCGCCCATCAATACCGAGTCTCCTATTTCTATTCTCGCGTGAAGAATATCGTTTTTCCGTTCCTCCGGAATATTCGATGAATCCGGCATGTCTTTGAAAGTTGACATCATTGTAATTTTGCCGCCGAGATGCTGTTCGTAAAATTTAAAAGCTTCTCTGCAATTCCCTCTGTAGTTAACATAGATATCGAGTTTCAATTTATAGTACTCCTTTTAATGGTTAAATGGTTGAATTGTCATATTGCTTTCATTGTTTTGTGTATTTCATATCAAAATCATGTTCCCATTTTTTGTTGTCGATGGAATCTTCCCAGGCTGCTTTAATTACTGTTCCGTCTTTATTTATTGTACCTGAAAATCGCTGCGAAAATTTCGGAGCATTCCGCCAGATTTTCCATACTCCATTGGCAAAGCTCATTTGATAAACCCGAGAAACACGCCGGTCGTCGATATATAGGACATTATAATCGGAAGAATCTTCATCACGCCCGATAAGCCATGTAGCCCACGGCATTCCATTGCCTTTAATTCCCTGGCGCATAATCAGAAAGTCGCCGCCTTCGAACCACTTAATGGATGTTGTGCCTTTAATAGTTAAATCAGGAAGGAAAAGATGTATTAGACGTCTCTATTTCCCGGGTACCAATAATTGCTGAGATCTTGCAATGCCGGATTTATGTTGTTATTGTCCATAATGTTTGCCTACACATTAATCATTCTTTTTTATCTCCCTTAAAAATCCACTGGATGCCGTATTTGTCATAAAACTGTCCGTATAACCCAAAAGGCAACTCATGCAGCTCCTGAAGCCTTTGGTTATTGTTACCATCCTTGAGCTTGTCAAAGACAGTTTTCAACTCATCATACTTCCTTCCAATGACAAATATTGCAAACGTATTACCCGGTATAGGATTAAATTCAGGTGATGCCATCCAGTCAGTCGCAGATATTTCAATATCACCGCTCTTTAAATATGCATTGATAATTTGTGAATGCTTTTCCTGAGGCAGCATGTCTTTCATGGGAGAATCACCAAGTCGAGTCATGGTCAACTCACCACCAAGACATTCGTGATAAAAAGTCATTGCTTCAGCACAATTTCCGTCGAACAGCAGAAACGGTGTGCATCGTAACCCATTTGCTATTTGGTTTATTCTTTTCATTTTATTTTCTCCTTAAGCTCCAATGGTACCTGTCTTAACTTGTCCGGCCCGCTTGTAATTTGCGAAGATCACCACGTTAGAGGTAGCCAAATTGTCTATTAATTTAAATGCCGAAGCTCATAACAAGCGCATTTAAATTTCTTTTATTTCCTTTTCGCCAACGGTTCACGCCTGGCGAAGGCAGGACATTTGAAAATCGTCAGCCGAAATTATGTACAAATGATAATTGGAGTACAAATGTTCTATTACTTTCGTCAGCCCGGTTTTTATCAACCTTATGTTAGGCGTTCGGTGTTTTTTGTAATTTACTGTTGCCCGTTATAATTTGGGTCAAATTCCACAATCCATTCAATACCGTATTTATCTCTAAACATTCCAAAATATGAACCCCAGGGACTGTCACCAATAGGAGCTTCAATATTTCCGCCTACTGAAAGTCCGCTAAATAATTTGTCGGCTTCTTCACGACTTTCTGTACTGATAAATATCTTAGACCTGTTCTCATTTTCATTTGTTCGTCCCATGCTTTCCGGAACATCATTTGCCATCAACATATTATTTTTATTTATGGACAAAGCAATGTGCATGATTTTATTTTCTTCTTTTTTTTCTATAGGGAGTTCGG
>CAVUCX010000064.1:0-38399 GCA_963739955.1 uncultured Bacteroidota bacterium
TACGGCATTGAATGGATGCGGTTTGATGAAGACTCGACCGTAGCCAAAATAATAAAGACGGTTCCGCATATCGCGTTTGAAGTTGATAACCTTGAATCGGCAATCGAAGGTAAAGAATTAATCGGTGAAATAAGCTCACCGTCAAAAGGCGTGCGCGTTGCGATGATATTGGAGAACGGAGCGCCGGTGGAGTTTCTGGAATTCAAAGGCAATTTCTGATAAAATTCCCTGCAATAATATCCAAAAGTTAATTTAAATTAAAATTAGGGAGCCAAAGCTCCCTTATAATCAGAATAATAATATTTAGGAATGAATTTATTTCCTCTTAAAAATTAATATTTTTAATTATTCTCAGCCGAATGATCTCATACCCAAAATACTAAGGCCGAATACGGCCAAAAATACGGCGGTAAGTATTGCGGCAATAATAAGATAAATTATAATCATAACGATCACTGAAATAGTAAGATAAATAGCTACCTTATCCCGCGGAGTTTTCATTGTGAACGGCAACCCGAGATACATAATATAAAGTCCGTATAGACCAAACAATGAACCGATCCAGCTTATGGACGGAAGAATATTCAATATACCGCCTATCCAAACAGGTGTAAAAGAATAGGCTACAAGCTGCAATGCTCTTCCTATGTTTTTTTCCGAAGAAAAACTGGAAGCTAATGCATCAACGACAAAGGCGGTTAAATAAACAACTATAAACGCGGAGAAAAACTGTACAAGTCCCATAGCAATTCCCCATGAAAAGGATCTCATCAGTCCGTTGCCGATAATTCCGCCTCCTATTATTTCACCGATTGTGGGTATAAGAGCGAGCGGAAATACATACCTTGTCATTATTTGGGATGCGTTGGGCTCTTCGGTGATGATTGCCGGCCATTCGGTTTTGGGGGTTATAATAATGTTCTTTGCACGGTCTATTAGATTCATTTGATAATTCCTTCCATCTTAGTTGGTTATGAATCGGAAATTAATTATTTGAAGATCAATCCTTACCTTTTAATCCTGGTAAAGACTAATTCAAAATCAATATTTATCTAAGATGCTCTGCAAATAAAAAACTTTATAAAAATCCTTATCCGTTTAACCGTTTACAGTACCTTAATATATTAGGATGGTTCTAATGTTCGAATTTATTAAGAATGATATTCAAACTATTAAATTGTGATTTCATAATCAATAAAATTATTGTTGTGCAATTGAGCTTATATAAAATTCGGCTTTTTTCTTCTTCCCCAATTTGTTATATAAAGCGATGAGTTTATGAGCTGCTTCCTTTGTATGATAATCGCCGATGCCGTATTCTTTTTTTAATATCATAAATCCGTGAGACAGAAGCTTTTCCGATTCGGAGTATTTGCCCCGCATAAATAGTATCTCTCCCAGTCTTTCCTGCCCAATACCGGTTATCCAGCTTCCCTGACCGTACTGATTTTCCGCCAGTATCAGATTTTTTTCGGCAACTGAATAAGCTTTATCGAGAGATTTTGTTCTAATAAGGTAATCGGCGAAATCAAAGTTAGTAAGAACCGTTAGTATATTTTTTTCACCCATAATCCGGTTATGCATATCCAAAGCTTGTCTGTAAAGCGAATCCGCGGCTTTGTAATCGGCTTCGTCAGTCGCTATTTTCGCGAAAGCGCTTAGGCAGTTTGCCATAAAAGGGCTTTCAAATTTGCCCATTGAATTTGTAACCGACTTTATAACTTCGCTGTTAAGAATTTTAACCGAGTCTTTATCGTTTAGCTCCGATTTAATAAATGAAAGTATCAGAAGATCACCGGCGTAAGTCAGATTATTTCCGCCCGCGGTATTCTTCTCAATTGCAAGAGACCGTCTAGCCTGTTCTTCTGCTTTTTTGTAATTGCCTTCTTTGTAATTAATAAAACTTAACTTGTTTAAACATGAAGCAACGGAAGTATGCTTTTCCCCGTTTAATTTTTCATGCATTAAAAGTGATTTGCGGTAAAATATTTTAGCGGAATCGTATTTCTGTTCGCTGTAATATACAAGTCCGATATTGGATATTGCATATGCAACGTCCGGGTGCTCCTTTCCCAGAAACTTAATTCTCATGTCGAGCACTTTTTGAAAAAGTGCTTTTGCTTTGTCGTAATTTCCTTTGATTCTGTAAATACTGGCGAGCCCTTGCATACTGTATGCTACATCCGGATGTTCAGGGCCGTCTAATGCAATGTCCATTGAAAGCGAAGTTTTAAACATTTTTTCCGCTTCGTCGTAATTGCCTTTATCTCTTAATAGTTCGGCATAATTGTATGTTGTTGTTGAAAGCTCCGGGTGCGGTTTGTTGCCGTATAATTTTTTCTGCGCGGTGAGCGCTTCTTTGAATAAACTGTCGGCGGCTTCATACTTGCCTTCCTCATGATAATTTAAAGCAAGGTCATTTATTAATGTATAAAGTAATTCGCTTTTATCCCCGAATTCTTTTTTTAATAATTTTATGGCAGCAATATAAACCGAATCTGATTTTTCATAGCTGCCGGTTCCGAAATAATACCATGCTAAATCGCCGAGCGTAGTAGCAAAATCTTCGCCGTTTTTTTGAGAAATTTCATCATACATTGCTATTGATTGTCTGATCAGAGGAACTGCTTTTGCATATTCTCCCTTGAACATATAAACTTCTCCTAGATCATCAAGACTTTTTGCATTCTCAGCTTTTCCTTCGTTATATTTTTGGCGTATTATCAGTGCTTCCTTCAATAATTTTTCCGCTTTATTATATAACCCTAAATTTATATAAACCTCGCCGATCAGATTAAGCATTGTTGCCTTAACTGAAGGCTGATCTGAGAGCTCCATATTTATTTTTTTCGCTCCTTTATCCAGCAGCTCTCTAGCTGTTATTGTTTCACCCCTTGCCTGGTAAGGATCCGATACCTTGAATATATTCTTGAGAAAGTCCGCAACCTGTTCGGCTTTTACCGCTTCAAGCCTGGCTTTGTCTCTTTCATTCGCAAGCTGGTTCGTATAAAAGGCGGTGATGGAAGCAATTAATATAAAAATTACCGCTGCCGTTATTACACCGAATTTATGTCTGGATATAAATTTCCCTGTTCTGTATGCGGCTGTACTCTGTCTTGCATTAACGGGTCGGCCTGCCAGATAATTCAAAATATCCTGCCGGAATTGTTCAGCCGAGTTGTATCTTCGCTCCGGTTCTTTTCTTAAAGCCATAAGACAAATATTATCCAGGTCGCCGGAAAGGATTTTTTTCAGTTTGTCGGCCTCGATTTTAAATGAATCCGGGAAAATATTCTTTTCCTGTACAGCCTTGTTCTTTTTCGAAGTTATCCTGCTGCTTGGTTTTTGCGGTTCGGTCAGGCAGATTATTTTTTCGAGTTCAGCGGGAATACGGCTTTGAATCCTATATGCCTTTTGTCCGGTAAGGAGTTGATAGAGCACCAGCCCGAGTGAATAAATATCGGTGGAGGTTGTAACATGTTTTCCTTTTATCTGTTCGGGGGACGCGTATTCCGGCGTCATTGCGGTGAAGCCGGTACCGGTGAAAGCGGTCTGCTGATAATGCTCGTCTTCACTAAGCACTTTGGCTATACCGAAGTCGAGCAGCTTTACGGTACGGTCCTTTTTTATCATAATGTTGCCGGGCTTCAAGTCTCTGTGGATTACAAGGTTCTGATGGGCATACTGAACTACGGTACAGACTTTCGAAAATAAAATTAACCTTTCCTCAATAGTTAATTTGTTCTCGCCGCAGTATTCATCTATCGGTTTGCCTTCCACGTATTCCATCGTAAAATACGGCAGATTCTCTTCGGTTAAGCCGCCGTCCAGAAGCCTGGCAATATTTGGATGCTGCAAACTCGCGAGAATTTGTCTTTCATTGCCGAATCTTCTGATTATCTCAGCGGAATTCATTCCGGGTTTTATAATTTTTAACGCTACCTTCTGCTGAAACTGACCGTCGGCTCTTTCGGCAAGAAATACGGAACCCATTCCGCCTTCAGCAATTTGACTTTTAATTTTGTATTTGCCGATTGTTATTCCTTCATAGTTCTTGTTCAGATTTATATTTATCGAATCGGCAGCTTGACCTTTTAAAAGTTCCGGTACGTTTGAGTCCGCTTCAATAAGAGATCTTACTTCATCTATCATCTCGGAATCGTTTTCGCATGCGGATTGCAGAAATGCCGATCTTCCCGGTTCATCAAGCTTCAAAGCCTCCTCGAATATTATTCCGATTTTCTGCCATTTATCGGAATTCATATTAAACTCCTGTTCAATTCTCTGCTGAGCCATGCCCGCGCAAGACGCCAGTCTCTTCTGACTGTTGGAACGGATACGTTCAGTACTTCAGAAATTTCCTCATGGGTGAGCCCGACAAAAAACCAGTACTCGATAATTTTACTTTGTCTCTCGTTTATTTTCTGCAGTTGATTTAGAGCCTCATCAAGCGCGATCAGTTCTTCCGACTTTGTTTCGTGTTCGATCTTATCGTCAACAAAAGTTACCAGCAATTTTTCTCCGCCTCTTTTTTGCGCCTTATGCTGATACGCGTAATTAATTAAGATACGTCTCATTGCCTGCGAAGCGATTGCGAAAAAGTGGGCCCTGTTCTGCCAGTTAATTCTGGTTTGGTCCACCAATTTAAAATAAGCTTCGTGAACCAGAGCGGTGGCATTTAGCGTATGGTCTCTTCTTTCATTCCTCAAATGCATATGCGCAACCTGATGAAGCTCGTTATAGACGAGCGGCATTAAAGAATCCACCGCCGTTCTATTGCCGCCGGTAAGTTCCTCAAGCAAATGGGTTATATTTTCTTTGTTTTCCAATTAATTAGGTAAACCGGTTTTTAATTGATACCGCTTAAGTGGGAGGTGTAATTTAAGTTTAAGTTAGTAATTGGAATTCAATTATTCAATAAATAGGAAATTCAGATCACATATTGTTCAAAAAAAATTGCGGGTCCGTTATCACTTTTGATTTCTTTTCCTGCGTTTATAGATAAGGAAAAAAATAACAAGGTGCGGCCATGAAAAATTTCTTCTCTTTAATAAT
Organism: uncultured Bacteroidota bacterium; assembly: GCA_963739955.1. Lineage (GTDB taxonomy): Bacteria > Bacteroidota > Ignavibacteria > Ignavibacteriales > Ignavibacteriaceae > FEN-1297. Next base: position 5,056 of record CAVUCX010000064.1, read on the forward strand.
TTTATCATTTCTTTTTGTTTCCGTTTTATTTGCCCAGAACGTAGATGAACCGTTTAAGGGGCATCATAATATCATGAAATCAAATGAACTGGCGATGTTCTGGAATTATCATGGAGATAACGACTCTACGGTAAATCATCAGATATTTAGCTATACCGGTAATTCCGGTGAATACATAATTGATTCCTCGGCAAAAGGAACTTATAATGGGTCACTGGGAACGGTTTATAACCTGGGTTATATTCCGGCATATTTTAATGTTATAACCGGTGATTTTTACGGCGACTCAAGAGACGATATAGTCGCGGCCTGGAATACAACCGGTAACTCGGTAAATATTGTAGTACCTCAAATAAATAAGGGAAGCTTTACCTGGAACAGTCAGAAATCATTGAACCTTCCCGGAGTGCTTTATCCGGAACCGGTTCCTTCGGGAGCTACCCGATTTAAGTTAATTAAAGGGAACTTCGATACTACTTCCCATCCCGGATTTGCTCTTGCATTCTGGGACAAGAGCGGGCATATCCAGATCAGGATTTATTATATCGATCCTAATACCGGTGAGCCGGTTGAAAAAGGAGTAGTCAATGATTTCTATATGGATCCGACTCATGACAACGCCGGCTTTTACGATGTAGCCTCGGCTGACTTGAACGGGGACGGGAAAGATGAAATTATTCTTTCCGCTTATGATAACAGCGCTTATAATACCTGGGCTATATCTACGGAAATATACGACTGCGAGAGCAGCGGCGGGAAAATTTCCATCATTCCTAAAGCAAAGAAAAGCGATATGTATACCTCTTCCGATTTTTACAACACAGATTTTGTTTTAAATAATATTGCCGTTGCAGCCGGTTATTTTCAAAGTATTGCCAAAGAAGAATTTGTAATTGATTTTGTTTTAACGAACAACAGCAAGGGTACAATAAACTATGTACTTCCGGCTTATACCGACTCCGCACTAACCACAATAAATGCCGATCTGAATAACCTTGTAAATGTACATCAATCAAACGGTGATTACACAATGGCGATCAGCGCTGTGACCGGGGATGTTAATAATGACGGAAAGGACGAACTCGTTCTCGGAAGCCAGGCGTCAATCTATATTTATGATATCGATTCCACAATGAAATTAAATTGGATAAACGGTACTGCATTCTCATCGGATAATTATGCTAATAGAAGTATTTTGCTTGCGGATCTTGACGCCAGCCTGACCGATTCCGTTTGGAACCCGGAAATAATTTATACTGCTACGAACGGCAATCAATTAAAAATCGGAGTTCTTGAGCCGATCGTCGATCCCTCCGGCAATATAACATCAATTCAGGAAAGAGTGGATACCGCTATGGTTTCTAATACCGGCAACTCAAATTATTACTGGGCAATTGCGGCAGGCGATTTCAATGATAATGGAATAAGACTCGGAACACCTACGTATCACCGGATTACAAATCTTGTACAGCCTCTGGTTATTCTTAACGCGCCTCCTGTTCATTTCGATGTTTTCAACGACTCCACTTTTGATATAGATAATTTTTATAACGGAAAGGAAGGCGATTTTTATTCGAGTTATTTTAATTCTTCGGAATCTGAAATTAAGGTAGAGTCGGAAACACACAGCTCATGGTCGATCGGAGCATCTGTTGAAGGCGGTTTTGAAGTACCTATAATTAAAACCGGCGTTAAAATTAAACTTGATGCGGATTACGGAAAGGATTTTTCCAAAGTGAAAACCAATACTCATACTTATAAAGTAAGTCAGAATATAACCGCCAGCGGCGACGATTATATTTACGCCACAATTTCGAGTTATGATGTATGGGAATATCCGATTATTGCAAACGACAGTATCAAAGGTTATACGCTGGTAGTATCACCTACCTCTACACAAAATGCCTGGTTCCCCAGCAAAAGTCCCGAAGCCGAGGATTATCTGCCCGATCATGAAGTAGGCAATATACTTTCATACAGGGCTGTTACTTCTCCTTCAGATAATTCCGCTTTTAAAACGGCGGTAAAATGGAACTCCACCGATCAGGTGACATTAACCGACGACCCGTTGTTCAGTTTCCAATGGTCGCTTGAAAATTCAAATTCTACGCAAACAACTACTACCAATAAAGTGAACTGGAGCGTGGGTTCCGAAATAAGTTTCGAGAGCGCCTTTAAGTTCGTTCCGGATATCAGCATCAAAGGCAATTATTCTCACGGCAATGTTTCTACTCGGACGAATACCGCAACATTCACAAAAGGACTTGATGTTCACCTGGGACCAGTAACCAACGAATACGGCGAAGCATATTATTCCGTTACTCCTTATTCATACTGGGCCACAAACGGCGCTCTGGTGCTTAACTATGCGGTTAATCCTTCCGCCGCCGTACCTAACAAACCTGAAACATGGTGGCAGCAGAAATACGGCCATAAATCGGATCCTGCTTTGATTCTTCCGTGGAGATTGGATAATTATAAGGGCGGTCATCTTTCCGCGGAAAAACTTCAGGAGACTAAGGAAATACAATTTAGTAAGGAAAATCCGTCACCCGGTGATACAGTAAACGTGCAGGTTAGAGTTCATAATTTCAGTCTGATAAATACACCTTATTCCGTCGAAGCTAAGTTTTATCTCGGCGACCCTTCGAATGGCGGTACTTTGATGCAAAGTATAAACGGCGCTACAACATTCAGTACTAACGATTATATCCCGGCCAGAGGCAGCAAGGTCATAAGCTTTGACTGGAGGTTCCCGTCCGATGCTCCTTATAATCCAAAAATATACGTTGTGCTGGATCCTAATAATAAAATCGATGAAGTGCATGAAAGCAATAATATAGGATGGAACTTGCTGACATATAACGGCGGAACTACCGCAATAGAGAAGAAACCTGATGCCGTTCAATCTTTCAAATTAAGTCAGAATTATCCTAACCCGTTTAATCCAACGACGACAATCAGATATACCGTCCCGCAAACAAGATTCGTTTCTTTTAAAGGTATACGATATACTCGGGAGACTTGTAAAAACACTTGTGAACGAAGTGGAGTTACCTGGCACTCATAAAGTCCAATTTAACGGAAGCGGATTCGCAAGCGGTGTTTACTTCTACAGACTGGAAGCCGGTGAATATGTCGCAACTAAAAAATTCGTGTTGTTAAAGTAAATAAGAAGTTTCCGGTATAACGGATATATTTATTTGTCCGGATGTTAATAGCAGTAATACACGAATATTATAATTTTATCCTAAGTATTTAGAATGTTATTTCCAGCACAATTGAGCCCGGATCAAAAAAAAAGATTTATTTAGTAAAATTTTGTAATTATTATAAAATTAAATCTGTTCCATTCCGAATTCAGAAATTAAAATAGCGGATATTTTTTTCTATTAAATATATTTCTAAAAATAATCTAAGGTAAATATGAAAATTAATTTTTATACCATTGCCGTGCTATATCTTTTATCCGGAATTGCATTCGGTCAGAATCAAGCCAAGCAGGATCCTTTCTTCGGGCACAGAAAACTGGGCAGTTCGGACGAACTCTCTCTAATTTGGCACAACAGCAGTAATATTCATTTAAAGCACCAGACCTACAGTTACGGAAGTAACAACGGCGCAAGTCATATGGATTCAACAGCAGTAGCAATCGATACGAATACGGCAATTTCAGGTCAGAAAAGAATTGATGCCGTCACGGGAGATTTCACCGGGAGCGGACTGGATAACATTGTTTTCGCGGAGGAAGGAGTTAATAATTCCATAAAGATTATAGTTCCGGAAATCGATAAAAATACATTGAACTGGATAGGTGAAAAGATATTTACGCTTCCGAATGCTTTATTTCCGAATCCGCTTAATTATAATGCAGTACGATTCAGATTAATTAAAGGATATTTTGATGAAAGCCAGACTCCGGAAATAGCCGTCGCATACTGGAATAAAGACGCAACAATTCAAATTACAGTACTAAAAATTGACCCTTCTACTTTAATGCCGTCGGTCCAGGCGACAATTACCGATGTTTATATGGATTCAACTTCGTATTCTGCCGGATTGTACGACATTGCAGCCGGAGATTTTAACGGGAACGGCAGAGATGAAATTGCGCTTGTAACTTATTCTTCTTCTAATTCTTCTTCTAATAGCTGGAAAATATCCGCTAAAATTTATGAATTTGTAAATAATAACGGAACTTACTCAATTGTACCAAAGGTTATCAAAAGTAATTTTTTTACTTCAAGTAACTTTTTTGATCCGTATCATACTGTTAATGAAATTGATATTGCAGCGGGGAATTTTAACAGCAAGACTATAGCGGACCAATTTGTTGTTGACTTTGTACTTCAAAGATCAGGTTCTGAAACTTACGATTATTTGCTGCCGGCCTCTGTTACAACCGGCCTGGATACAATTAATGTAAATTATAATAATCTTCATGAGGTAAGACAAACACTCGGCAGCTCAATTATGCCGATAAACATTAAAACAGGAGATATAACACATAACGGCAAAGATGAAATAGTTACTTATGCAGACGGGGCTATCAGTATATTTTCTGTGGGTGATACTATGAATATAAACGGCGGAAACGTGAATTCTGTTAATATACCGGAACTTCCGGTTCATACGGACCTTGTTTTGGCTGATTTGAATGCAAGCCCCACCGATTCAGTTTGGACTCCCGAAATAGCCTGCATGTCCGCAATACAATGGGAACCGGATAGCGGGCCCTGGTACTCCACTTTCTCAGTCAATGTTTTCGAACCGGTTGTAGATGCCAACGGAGATATTACATCAGTAAATAAAAGAGCTTCAATAACTGTAGATTCTGTTGTTTCAAACAATACGGAATATTACTGGGCTCTTACTGCAGGCGATTTCAATGGTAAAAGCATAAGGCTTGGTAATCCTACCTATTACCATGTTACAAATATTGTTCAGCCACTGGTAATACTAAATGCGCCTCCGACTCATTTTGATGTTTTTAACGATACCAGTTATGACATCAGCAACAGCTACAATGGTCAGTCTTCTAATTTCTATTCGGATTATTTTACAACGACGCAAACAGATTTTCAAATGCAAACCGAACTTCACACCGGATGGTCTGTCGGAGGAAGCGCCTCTGGGACTTTTGTTATACCTGAATTGGAAATACCTGTTACAGCAAAAGTTAATGCGGATTACGGGCATAACTTTTCTAAAGTATCGTCAAGTTCACAAAGTTTTACAATAAAACAGAGCACACGTGCCAGCAATGACGATTATATTTATGCAATGGTTGTTGATTATGATATCTGGGAATACCCTGTATATGCAAATAATGCATTGGAAGGTTACACTTTAGTAACTTCTCCCAAGTTACAACAAAGGGACTGGTTCCCGAGTAAAAGCCCCGAGGGAGACACTTATATTCCGAATCATGAAGTTGGAAATATATTGTCATACCAACAAATCACAAATCCTTCGGATAATACCAGCCTTTCCCAGGCAATAAGATGGAGTACTTCGGATGCCGTAACCTTAGATGTAAATTCAGGAGCGGGATATGACTGGTCGCTGGAAAAGCAGACAAGTAATCAAACCACAACGACTAATGAAGTAAAGTTTGATGCCGGTGCTTCACTTGGTTTTGAAATTCCTATTCCGTTTATCCCCAACTTTGAAATACACGGCAATTATTCTCATGATTCTATTTCAACCTTTACAAACACGGTAACATATTCGCAGGGGCTGGATGTCCATTTTGGACCGATAAATCCAAGTATACTAGGCGGCGGATATTATACAGTCACTCCTTATGCTTATTGGGCAAGAGATGGTGCACTAGTACTGGATTATGCAGTTAATCCCGGTGCAGCAGGCGCAAATGAACCAGAAACGTGGTGGCAGCAGAGATATGCTCATGAATCCGACCCGGCTTTAATTCTTCCCTGGAGATTAGATAACGATAAAGGCTACAATTATTCCGCTGATAAACTTCAGCAGACAAAAGAAATGATATTTAATCCTGATAATCCGAGCGCAGGTGATACTGTTAATATTCAAGTCAGGATCCACAATTATAGTCTGATTCCAACTCCTCAGCCGGTAGAAGCAAAATTCTATTCAGGTGATCCGGCAAACGGAGGAACTTTAATTCAAAGCATGGACGGGAAATCCGTTTTCTCCACCAGCGATTTTATCCCGGCACGCGGAAGTAAAATAATTTCTTTTAATTGGAAAATACCTTCGGAAACACCTAATAATCCGAGGATATATGTAGTTCTTGATCCGAATAATTCATTTCCAGAAATACATACAAGCAACAATATCGGATGGAAAGTTTTAAACTTATAACGGGAACGCCACCGGTGCAAATTCCGAAAAGAATATTCCCGTTAACTTTTCACTTAGTCAGAATTATCCCAATCCTTTTAATCCTTCTACTACAATAGAGTTTGCAATTCCTAATTCGGAATTTGTGACATTAAAAGTTTATGACGTACTCGGAAGGGAAGTGAAGACTTTGGTTAACGGACAAATGCGGTATGGAACACATAAAGTTTATTTCGACGGAAGCAGCTTAGCCAGCGGAGTATATTTTTACAGGATCAAAGCAGGAGAATTTATTCAGACAAAGAAGCTTGTGCTTTTAAAGTAATTGTACTAGCCGCAAATGGTTTTATTGCCGGGTTATTTTATTCGGAATTGGCGGGAACTTCGGTAGATTATCTGCTATAGTTTTCCGCCTTTGCCGCTGACTATGTTTATTCAGACTTCATCTTTCCTCAAAAATTAACGTTACGGAGAAAGATTAAAAAAACGGATCCGGGATAATTTTATGTTTAGAAATGACAGAACCCGGGGAAGGAAAATTATGGGTATCATCAGGAAGTTTTATGCAAAATAATTTGTCTTATATACTCCGTTTAATTCAGAAATTATTTCCTTTGCAGCTAAAGCCAATTTAGATTGGGAGCCGTAATGTTCCAGCATATTTATAATTCCGTATTCATCATTAAATAAATGTTTATGCTGCAATTCTCTTAATACATGATGCACGCCCTCTCTTAAGTACTTCGAGCTTTGATTCCCTTCAAGTGCTTCAAGCACCGCGATTAATGAATCTTTACCAATCTGAACAAGGCCTTGTGCCGCAAGCCATCGCACATCAAGGTCTTCGTTTTCCAGAGCATTAATTAAAATCGGTATAGCTTCAGGAACAGCCAGCTGGCTTAGAGTTTTGATTGCTTCCCATCTGACTTGATGAATTGGCGCATATTGCAAACCAATCATAAAATCTATTACGGGTTTACCTATCTCAAGCAATTCTAATCTGGCTTTTAATCTGATAATTCCGTTATCACTGTAAAATTCCCGCACAAGTTCATTTATTTGCTTTAGCATCAAAGACCCCGGGATAATAAATAATAATAATTAATTTTGACTGATTCTTAAATTAAATCAATTTTCCGGATTGTTTAGTTGATAATAATCAAGTTTTTGTAAATCGAATCTTTGAACATCTTACTTGCATCTAACGCGTGATTTCGGTATCAGCTCTAAATTAAATAACTTAGAAATACAACAATTCACTCTTGGGTCTATGATGCTAATTTCAATATGTTAAATAATTATAATACTTTAGATAACTTTAAAAATAAAAGGAAATTATTATGCATGAACGCAGATTTAACGGCGGGATCGAAAGGTTGCGCTCCGCGGAAAGAATAGCTCTTCTTGAAATAGATAAAGTCGTAAGTTTGAGCGTAAATAAAATTTCATCCGGAAGCGTGCTTGATGTTGGTACCGGCACAGGGATTTTTGCGGAGGCTTTCTCAAAACTCGGTCTTGATGTTTCCTGTATTGATGTATCCGATGATATGCTGGAAGCCGCGGCTAAATATCTTCCGAATGCAATATTAAAAAAAGCTCCTGTTGAAAAAATACCTTTTAATGACAAGGCATTCGATCTGACATTTTTAGGACTGGTTTTTCATGAAGCGGATGATCAGCTAATGGCATTAAAAGAGGTAAAAAGAGTAACAAAACAAAGAATTGCAATACTGGAATGGCCTTACAAAAAAAGCGAACAGGGACCACCGTTGGATCATAGGATTAAACCTGAAACTCTGAAATCGCTTTTTAAAGAAGCCGGTATTGATGAATATGAAGTAATCGATCTCCAATATTTGCAATTATTTTTAATAAAACCTTAGAATTGGGAATAATTTATTTTAGTCTTATCAAATAATGTGTAAAATATCACTTAATAAATGGCAAATAAATCCGATAACATTACTAGGGGTTAGGAAAATATAATTTAAGTTTAAGAAAAAAATGTGAAGGAGGTGAATTAGTAATGTCAATCGGATCAATTGGACAATCGAGTATGGCTTCTGCGGTAGCTGCTTTATATTCTGCCAATAATTCTTCCAAAGCGGCCGGAGCAACGGCTTCTCAATCTCAGTCTAAAAAAGATTCAGCTACTATTTCTGAAGCTGCCAAAGAATTAGCTGCTTCAAAAAACGGCACAACTTCTCAAGAGGAAGCAACTGAATCTGCCAGCCAAAAGGTTCAAGAGCAATTGTCAGGGCTTCAATAAATACCCCCGGGAATTTGCATAATAAAAAGAGGCTGTCTCAAAAGTAATTTTTGAATATTCTTAGTTGTCGGCGTTTTAAATAAAAATAACGAACATTTGTTTTTATAAATTGTGATATATTTGTCGCAAATTTTATCAGTATTCAAAATTGCTTTTAAGGCAGCCTCTTTAAATTTTAACCTAGTCCACTTCAATAATTAATTTAAACTTTTAAATAAATATTAAAAAATTGAAAAAAATGTTTCCAATTATTGGAAAAAATTTTATTTTTATTCATGTTAGAATATTTATAATAGAAATCATCCGGAAAAATCCAACCGGAAAAAGGGGTTGCATCAAAATATTATTCGGAAAAGCTGGTGATGCTGTTTCAAATCGATTTCTTTACAATAAATGTACTTTGTTTCATTTACTAAAATAATTTTAGCGGTGAATTTTATTGTCCCTTATTTACGGTAATTAAGTAAATAAAAATCCAAAATACACATATTGATAAAATGGAAAAATTAACCGATAAACAATTAACCGAATTACCCATAAATTACATGAAACTGTTCGACACAGTTACGGATGCTGTGTATTTAATAAAAAATAATAATATTATAGACGTTAATCTCGGAACCGTAAAAATGTACGGATACGATAAAGACGAAATCATAGGCGAGCCGCCTGCAATACTTTTGGCGTCGAGTAAAAAATATATAGATAAATTCAATGAAAAAATAATTAAGGCTAAATCGGGTGAAGTTCAAAGATTCCGGCTGTGGGGAAAAAGAAAGAACGGTAAAACATTTCCGAAGGATGTCTGCTTTAATAGGAGTGAACAATTAGATAAAAAAATCATTGTGGTTACTGCGCGGGATATAAGCAAACGAGTTGAAACAGAAAAAAAATTGAGTTTAGCCTTAAAAAGAGCGGAAAATTCTGAAAAAATAAAATCGGAATTTTTAGCTCAGATATCGCATGAAATACGGACTCCTCTGAACGTTATATTCAGCTATACCGGTTTTTTAAAGGAGCTAATCGGGGAGGAAAAAAAAGAAGAGTATAAAGATATTTTCAGGGGAATCAAGTCTGCTTCAGATAGGTTATCCAGAACAATAAACTCAATTCTCGATATGGTGGCAATTCAGTCAGATATGCTTGAGGTTGAATTGAAAACCATTAATTTGCAACACGTTCTTGACAATATTTATAAAAGCTTCAGCAGTATTTCTCATTTTAAGCGTTTGAAGTTCGAAATAATTAATGAAATAGGAGAAGTATTTATTGACGGCGATGAGTATACGATTTCCAATTTATTTGAAAATCTTGTGGATAATGCTTTTAAATACACCGATAAGGGCGGTATTCAAATCCGCATTTTTCAATCGGGAGAAGATGTTGTAAATGTTGAAATTAAAGACACCGGTATAGGAATCTCCGAAAGTTATCTTCCGTACATATTCAAACCTTTTACGCAAGAATCTACCGGATATTCCAGAAACTATGAAGGCAGCGGACTTGGATTGGCATTAGTAAAAAATTATGCGAACTTATGCAGAGCTACAATTAAGGTTACAAGTATATTAAACAGAGGTTCGATCTTTACCGTTTCGTTAAAAAAAAATCAACCTAAGCCGGTCTAACGCGCAAAATTTTTCGAGATACCGGGGTAAACAAAGCACCAAATTATTCAATTTAAAAAATGAAAAATTATTTCGTTAAAAATTTTGATAAAAATGATTTTAGCTCAATTTCTATAATCGATGAACTTCCTTTGTGGTCAGCACCGTTTGGTTTGAAACTTCTCGAAACTGTCAAATATAAGCAGGGAATCAAAGTCCTTGATATCGGCTGCGGAACAGGTTTCCCGCTTGTTGAACTGGCGCAAAGATTAGGAACTTCCTGCAGGGTCATCGGCATTGACGGCTGGAAAGATATTATAGAAAGAGCAAATTTAAAAATTAAATTATACGATTTGCAGTATATATTCCCGGTAAATGCCGTTGCTGAAAACATGCCTTTTAAAAATGATTATTTTGATTTGATCGTTTCAAACAACGGAATCAATAATGTAAATGATCTGAGAAAAACATTGTCGGAATGCTGCCGCATATGCGTGCCGGGAGCTCAATTTATCTTTTCGTTCAATCTTCAGGAAACAATGATTGAATTTTATTCCGTTTTTGAAAAAGTCTTAAATGAAAATGGACTTCATAATGAAATAAAAAAAATGAAATCTCAAATTTATGAAAAGAGAAAACCGCTTAATGAAATGATAAATTTAGTCAACAATGCCGGTTTTACCGTGAATAATGTTATTGAAGATTATTTTAAATTGGGATTTACGGATGCGGTGACAATGTTTAATCATTCGCTGATAAAAAATTGGTTTCTCGAAGGCTGGGAAAAAGTTGTTGCTGATGAAATTAAAGAAGAAATATTTTCGCTCATTGAAGAAGAATTAAATGCTACTGCCGCTAAAGAAGGTCATTTGTCTCTCGGTATTCCGTTTGCCGTTGTAGACGCTGTAAAAGAATCTAAATAGTAAATATAATCTGCGGGAATTACCAATTTCAAAATTAGCAATAGTAAATTATTAATTAAAAAAGACTGTGTAAAAAGTAATAACATGCAATCTTTGAACTTTATGTCTCTGTATTAAAATTTCATAAAAACATTTGCCGCTTTAAAGTTTCTCTTGCGGCAAATGATCAAAAATATAAGTTCCGGAAATTACTTTTTAGCACAGCCTTAGATTATTTTCGGATTATTTACTTGTATCCGGTTTACCTTCCATTGCTTTAATACGGTTAATTTCTGTCTGAATACCGCCCGCAGTAGGCAGCATTTCCTGAAGCTTCTGCAGAATTCCGATCGCTTTATCGTATTCTTTCAGATTTAAATATGTTCTTTCCAGGATACTGAAAGAGTTATACGGCGACTGAATATTTGAAACACTTTCATCAAGATGTTTAAGCGCTTCGGCTTCAATCTCTTTGGTAAGCTGTTTATATTGACTAAAATCTCCGGCATTGTAATATAAATTACCCACGTCATAAAGGAATCTGTAATCCATCGGAACAACCTTGGATGACATTTTCTGCTGCATTTCATCCAGGGTTTTAATACACATCGGCTTGTTTTTTTCATCATTAAGGAAATGATAGGCAAGTCTGATATATGTGTTCCTGTAATTCTGAATTAATCTGCTTTCATCATCGTCAAAAAATACTTTCGGATTATTCAGACCTCTGAACTTAAATCCGGGCTGATATGTTTTTGAGTAAGATTTGTTTTCATCGAAAAGATCCTTTTGTGTAATCGGTACATTAACATTTTCGACCCATTTCCCTTTATTAGGAACAAGTTGAGAAGCTAATCCCTGCATTTGCAGATAATCGTCCATACCGATATAAGAATCCATAGAGCATGTTGATGCGAAGTAAATTGGCCTGTCCCATGTATTATTTTCAACAATATTCCTAACTACAATATCCTGAACTCTAATACCTTTAATACCTCCGAATTGAACGCTATTCGGCTGCGTGAAGGTAATTGCTTGATGATTAATTATGGAAGTGTCTGTAACGCCGAATTCCTTAATTGCTTTTTCGGGAACCGGTATAGTAATCTTTTGCGGCTGCCATTCAATAGGACCCAATTGCTGAATCTGATAGTCGGAAAGACTGAATTTTATTTTCAATGCGCCGTAAGGTGATTGATCTTTTAATTGCTCGACGTACCAGTCGGTATTAGCCAGACTTAAACAGACAACTCTTACGTCTCTTCTTACCCCTTCAACGTCTTGAAGAAACCAAAGCGGGAAAGTATCGTTATCACCGTTAGTGAACAAAATTGCATTCGGTTTACAACTCTGTAGAAGATTATAAGAAAAATCCCAGGGCAGCCAATTGTGCGATCTGTCGTGAGTAAAATAATTTGTTCTTAGCATATTACCCGGTATTAGCACTAGTCCGAGGCCTAAACACATGAATGCTAAATTTTTCGACAAGCCTCCGTCTTTAATTTTATCGGTTATCAGACCGATAATTTCACGCATGCCTACGGCAATCCACACCGCAAATACCATCCAGGCCCCGGGGTAAAAATAAAATCTTTCTCTCGGCTGCGGCTGCTGCTGGTTCTGGTAAAACGCGATCAAGTATCCCATGAAAATAAAAAGAATAAGCCAGGCTGATGCCATCTTCCAGTCTTTTTTAAACAAATAATAAAGACCAATAAGTCCCACCAAAAACGGAATTGCAAATAACTGATTCCATTTAACTCCCGTATCCTGAACTGTGGATTCTCTTCCTACAAAATTCCATAGCAGGTAGCGGTTAAACATGTGGTTTACCTGGTAATTCCAGAAAAAGTCAAGATCACTTGAATAGTTTGTATAAATTCCCTGCTGATGTGTTTCCTGTGAGAACCTTCTTTTGAAGATAGGGAAATCGCCGTACTGCTGTCTGTCAAGGTAATACATTAATTTTTGGAAATTATCCGGAGAGTTCTCATTCATCGGCGGATTCTGATTTGATCTGATGATGATCATCGAATAGGTAGTAAAACCCAGTAATGCAAATAACAAACCCATTGAAGCAAGATGAACTATTGATTTGTTATTCTTGGCCGACCAATAAATAATATATATAATCAATGCAAATATAGCCAGGACAATAATAATGTTTGTTGAGATCGCCGGTCCGCCGATTGAAAGAAGTAGTGCGGGGAACCATTTTACTATACCCGGATAAGTAATTAATAAAATTAATCCCGCTAATGCCAAAGGAATATAAAACGAATTCCGGTGAAAGATTTTTTTCCAGAAAATACCGATATATATAGCTGAAACGCCCACCATTATCCAGACAAATTTTGAATCAAATGCCTTGTATTGAGCCTGTGTTGGCGGGGTTGTACTTGTTTGTGAGCCCCAAAGAGCTAAAGCTATCAATAAAATTATAGCAAGATGACCTAAAAGAATATATGCTGTCTTTTTGTAAGTCTCGTCATCAGTAACATATTTTTTCATTATCACAACGAACATGAAAGTAAAAATTGCGAGAACACTCATAAGGTGAACACCGAATGATAGTCCTATCAGATAAGCCATTAATACTATATATTTTTCGTTTCCTTTTTCATCCGATTTCGAGTACCACACCATCATAAGCCAAACGATAAGCGAAAATAAAAGAGTACTTAAACCGAAATAATTTGCCTCAACGGCATTAAACCAGAATGTATCGCAGAATGCAAAAGCTAAAGCGCCTATTGCGGCCGAACCGTAATTATAGGAAGCTTCCGTGAGATTCTTATATACTTTACCTCTGTATACTTCAAAAAGCTTAATTGCAATTAGATAAAGGAGCAGAATTGAAAATGAGCTGGAGACAACTGAAACCAGATTAATTCTATAACCAATATCATGACCGAAGGGTATCATAGAGAATATTCTACCCATTATTAACCAGAACGGTCCTCCCGGAGGATGGGGTACCATTAATGAATATGAAGCGGAAGCAATTTCTCCCGGATCCCAGAAAGAAACCGACGGCTGTACCGTCATTAATAGTATAACAAGCGTAAGTAGGAATACGGAAGCGCCTATTATTCTGCGAAGAAGTTTTTCAGTCATGCTTTTACCTAAAAGTATTTGAAATTAAAAGGAAATCTTGAAGTAAAATTATTCATTTTAGTGGAATTATGCACTATGCTAAAAATATAAAATAGCATTTATTAAAGTCTTTTTGACGAAAACTTATTTTTAAAGTTCACTTTATTGAAATAAAAGTTAATTCTGCTGTTTATTTCTTAAAGCTTCAAAATAAGGCATGAAAAGATAAGCATTTGCTCCCAATCTGCCAATAATAAAACCGATTGTCGCGGCAACAGCGCCTACAAATAAAAAAACATGAGTCAGAGTGAACATTACAATTAAAATTCCCGAAAACTCTATAATTGTTGAGAACGTAATAGGTTTAGTATTGTGTGCATTTACAAGTACAGCCGTCTGAAAACTTAATAATACGGATAAACCCGGCATTAAAACCAAAATCATCAATGGTAGCTTTGCGAACCCGGTTAAATCAGCCGATAAACCGGATATGTTATAAAACCATATTTTCGACAGCGGCGTGAATGCAATTAATCCTAGCAAACCGACAATAACAATTCCCAGAAGGAGCGCGAAGTTTCTGAGTTTGGGATAACCTTCTTTTTTATTGCCCATTAAAGCTATGCCCACTTCCTGATATGATAGTCCAAAGCTTCTGAAGATAAAAACAAACGAATTGATCACCGGGAGTACGGCTAAGGATTCCAGCGCCATTCTGCTTTGACCCAAGAAAAATGTTACCATCGGCTGCACACCCAGGGTAATAACCGATGTTAAGGCTAGTGGATAATAAAATTTAAATATTTCTCCGTAACTGAGATCTGCCTGAACAACTTCCTGTATTTTGCCCGATTTAATGTCCTTTATTGCTCCTATCGTCATTATTCTGCTCGCAACTGCCTCGCTTACAACTCCGGTGCCCAATGCGGCGCAACCGACAACTGCGCCTTCAAATGAAGTGAAAAAGTGAAAGAACAAAGCCGACGAAGCCATCATAGTTAATCTTACTATTGTTCCGTATGCTACCCGTCTGGTTAAATTATTCCTTATAAGGATGCCTTGATTAAACCTTCTGTAACCAATTGCTCCCGGCCAGGGGATTAAGCATACGATTGCATGATGCGTTAATACCGAAACTCTTGGGGATAATTCCATCAAATCGACGGTAATAAAATAAAATACCTGCGGAGTAATAAAAACAATAATTATCAGTGTTACCGTAATTATAAGACCAAATGTAAAATTTCTGAGTTTAATGTACGAATAATAGTTTTTAACAAGTGCCGTAGACGCGCTCATCAGAAGAATAACCGGAGCTTCTATTATCATTGCAAACGCAAATGCAATTCCGTAAGCCGCTAAATTATATTCCGGGTTGACCATTCTGGCTATTATTGCGGAAAGGAAAGGTCCTTCAACGGACATCATAAGCCAGGTTGCGGATAATGGCGTCCAAAATCTAAAAATTTTTTTAAATGTAAGATCCTCTTTCGGGAGCTCGCCTGTTGATGTCATTTAGTTTTTTTTCTTATATTATCTACAAAACAAATTTTGTAAAATAATTCCTTATCTAAAAATATAAATTATTTAGATATCGAAAATTTATAGGATTTAGCTTTTTAGACCTATTTATGTATCTTTGCAAGGTTGATTTTAAAACTTGGAGAACGAATGAGATCTGGAATTATCTTATTTTTTATTTTTACAGCCGCAACTTTTATTTCGGCGCAAACAGTAACAAATAAAGATACCTTAACTGCTAAAGACGGATTGAAATATATTATTCTGCATAAAGGCAACGGGATTAAAGCGGAAAACGGAAAACAAGTATCCGTAAATTATGCCGGGTACCTTACTGACGGGAAAGAATTTGATTCTTCGTATAAACGGGGACGACCGATAAAATTCATACTCGGCGAAGGCAAGGTCATAAAAGGATGGGATGAAGGAATTGCTTTAATGCATGTCGGCGATAAGTTTCGGTTAATAATTCCTCCTGCTCTCGGCTACGGCTCCAGACAAGCCGGACAAATTCCACCTAATTCAACTCTGATTTTTAATACTGAATTAATGGGTGTTACCGAACCGAAGCTTTCACTGGCAGATACATTGTTGATGGCTATGTTTTCAAAAGGGATTGATTCAGCGGTAAGCCGGTTCCATCAAATTATGAAAACAGACAAAGATAAATACGATCTCGACGAAGATGAAATTAATTCTTTGGGATACAGATTGTTAAGCAGCCGCTATATTAATCAGGCGATTAAGATTTTAAAACTTAATGTTGAATTACATCCGGATTCATATAATGTTTACGATAGCCTGGGAGAAGCTTATATGATAGGTGGCAAAAAACAACTTGCGATTGAAAATCTGAAAAAAGCTCTAAAACTTAATCCCAAAGATAAAAATGCCGAAGAAATGATAAATAAGATTAAAAATTTAAAATAAAAAGTGTAGTTTGATCACTATTAAACTCTTTTTATTTCATTATATTTAAAGCAATTGTATTTTATCTTTGAGCGTGTTTTTCTTTGGACTTATTTAAGGCTGTTTTGCGGACTTATCATTGTTCGCAATATACACTTAAATAAATGACATTCAAAAATTAAACGAGGTTTGCTTGACAGACCTGATTTAATAAAATTAAAATGATATTAAATACAAATAAAAAAATATTTATAAACAAATTTCGGAATTGACTTGGCACTTAGACTGTTTACACTTGTAAAAAATAAATTAATTGGCAATAAAAAAGAAGTAAAAGAAGAAAAAAAAGAGGAGAATAAAGACTGGCAAAAAAGGAAAGCCGAATTAATGGAAAAAGCCAGACAAAATACTTCATCAAAAAATCCGCCCAATCGCTCAGTTAATAAAACCGAGCCTCGAAAATTCAACCCTAAAAAACAGAATCCCGGCATTAATAAAAATAATAGAAAACAAGAGAATGTCGCTCAACTTAAAAAAGATACTGCACCCCGGCCTGATAAACCGAAAAAACAGCCGCAAAGAAACAGACCTAAAAGAATGCCTCCCCCGGCATCAAAAGTAAAACAAGAGATTAAAGAAAATAATCCTCATGTTTGGGATTTAAATTTATACAGCGTCGCTCCTGCTGAAGGTAAAACACGTTTTCACGATTTTAATTTGCAGTTGGAAGTAATGCACGCGATTTTCGACCTGGGATTTCAATACTGCACGCCTATTCAGGAAGCAATACTTAAATCCACACTCACCGGAAAAGACGCGACAGGTAGGGCTCAAACAGGAACCGGGAAAACGGCTGCGTTCCTTATTACTACTATAAATAATTTTCTTATGAGTCCGCCGAAAGGCGTTAGACGTCCAGGAGCGCCGAGAGCGTTGGTTCTAGCTCCCACCAGAGAATTAGTTATGCAGATTGCCGCCGATGCGAAAGCCTTAACTAAATATACTAATATTTCGGTTGTTGAAATTTACGGCGGAATGGATTATAACAAACAACAAAAAAGACTCCGAAGCAGCCCGATAGATATCTTAGTTGCTACTCCCGGAAGGCTTTTGGATTTTCAGGGCAAAAGAGATGTTTTTCTCGGAAGTGTGGAAACACTGGTTATTGATGAAGCCGATAGAATGCTGGATATGGGCTTTATACCCGATGTAAGAAGAATTATAAATAGTACTCCGCCAAAATCAAAAAGACAGACATTGTTTTTCAGCGCGACCTTAAGCGGCGAGGTTGTAAGACTTGCTCAGTTATGGACGAAAGATCCCGTTAACGTTGAAATAGAACCTGAAAAGGTTGCTGGTACATCCGTTAATCAAATAGTTTACATTGTGACAAACGATGAAAAATTCCGTTTGCTCTATAATATTATTCATAAGGAAAAACTTGACAGAGTAATTGTCTTTGCGAACAGAAAAGACGAGGCGCATCCGCTTCAGGTACATTTGGAAAAATATGGAATAAGCTGCGAAGTGCTTTCGGGCGACGTTGATCAGAAAAAAAGAATAAGAACTCTGAACAACTTTAAGGAAGGCAAAATAAGAGTTCTGGTCGCTACCGACGTTGCGAGCAGGGGAATTCATGTTGATGATGTAAGTCATGTTATAAATTTCACGCTTCCGCAGGATCCCGAAGATTATGTCCATCGTATCGGGAGAACCGGACGCGCGGGCGCTTTCGGAACTTCAATTAGTTTTGCATCTGAAGACGATTCCTTTAATATTCCTTCTATTGAAGAATTTTTAGGAAACAAGTTAAATTGTATTTATCCAGATGACAGTCTTCTTACAAAGCCGGAAATTATCAATGTTCAAAAAAAACTGGATAATAAAGAACCAGGAGCAATCGACGGAAATTCTGATGCTTCTCCAAGTGAGAAGTAATTTTTAATAATATCTCAGACTTAATAAATCGATATAATTCTATACTTTGAATTATATCGATTTCTTTTTAGTAAATCTCCGATCTCGTAATATCATAGCCCGATTTAAATTATTTAAAGAATTGACGAACGGTTTATATCATGAAATTATTTTTCATATCTTTATTTTCAGCATAATAATAATTTATTGCCTCCGTAAAACGGAATATGATTCCGAAATAATTTATTCATATTCGGATAAAAAAGATGTCGGATAAAGAATCCTTTCCTGCAGATAATATAAAAAACGAGAAAGAAAACTATCTTCTTAATTTGATAGTAAAGATTGATTCGAGAATAAAAAGACTTGAGAAATTAAGTAAAAACTTCTCAAATTTCAGGCTGTTACTGTTCGTATCGGCAATTGTCGATTTTATAATTTATTATTTTGTTATTTCAACTCCTGCTTTATTGTTTATTCTAAGCATATTATTTACGGGTTTTTTAATAGCGGTTCATTATCATAACAGAATTGACCAGGCCGGAAAAAAAACCGCGTACTGGAAAGAAATAAAGTCGAATCACTTGTCAAAAATTAGGCTGGAATGGAAAAACATTCAGTCAATTGATTATAAGGACTATGAAATTGATCCGACCGAAGCAGATCTTAATATTTGCGGTAATCAATCTCTGCATCAATTAATAAATACCGCTTCAACCAAACAGGGCAAACGAATATTAAGGAAATATTTGTATCCCGTTGAGCCGGATTTGGATGAAATACTTCAACGTCAGGAATTGGTGAAGGAACTTATTCCTCTTCATAGGTTCAGGGATAAAGTTAGTCTGATTTCATTATTCCCTTCAAAAAAGGAACTGGACGGTTCTTTGCTGCTCGAATGGGTAAAGAAGGAAAATTATAACAACCGCGATAAAATATATCTGATTATTTTGGGAATACTAGCGCCGGTTAATATTATATTTATACTATTGTCGTATTTTTCGGGATTATATCCTGTTTGGATTTTTACTCTATTCGTATATGCTTCAATATTTTTTTCCGGCAACAAGAAAAAAAATAAAACCCATTCTGAATTTGAGTTCTTAAACGATGAATTAAGTAAATTCGGTACAGTATTAGAATATATTGAAAAATATCCCTTTAAAAATAATTCCAAATTAAAAAAATTATGCGAATGTTATACCGGTGTTGAACTCAAACCTTCCGAATTGATGAAGAAAATTAATAATGCTTACCAAGTTCAAAATTTAAAAAAGGGAAATCCTCTTATCTGGAATACAATCAGATTATTTTTCCCGATCGATTTTTATTATAACCATAAGTTAATGAAGTATAAAAAAATAATATCCGGATATCTGGAGCAATGGCTTGAAACATTGTACCGGATAGAAGCATTAAATTCTCTTGCAAATTTTGCATGGCTAAATCCGGATTATAAATTCCCTATAATAGTTGTAAATCGAAAATTCGAGTTTAATGCCGTTAAATTAGGTCATCCGTTTATTCCTTCGGAAAAAAAGATTTGTAACGATTTTAAGATAGAACCGGAATCAATAATAAATCTTATTACCGGCTCCAATATGTCAGGGAAAAGTACATTCTTAAGAACAATAGGAATCAATCTTTGCCTCGCGTACGCCGGTGCGCCTGTGAACGCGGAGAGATTGGATTGTTCATTGTTCAGAATTTTCAGTTGTATAAAAGTAAGCGATTCTGTAGTTGACGGTATTTCTTACTTTTATGCGGAAGTTAAAAGATTGAAATCATTACTGGATGAAGCCCGGGAAAAAAGTGACCTGCCGCTGTTTTTCCTCATCGACGAAATTTTTAGAGGAACGAATAATATAGAAAGATTGAAGGGAAGTACAGCATTCGTAAAAGCATTGTCTTCTTTGAATGTTGCGGGTGCTCTGGCAACACATGATCTTGAGTTGGTAAAGCTTGAACCAATGATAAAGATTATGAAGAATTATCATTTTAAAGAAAAAATTACGGACGGGAGAATGACGTTTGATTATAAAATACAGCCCGGTCCGTGCCCTACCACTAATGCACTAAAAATTATGGCGCTCGAAGGTCTGCCGGTAGAGAATTGAAATAAATCAACCGTAAAATTATTACTGCTGCAATAAAATAATTTTTATGAAAGCAGGGCTAAAACAAGTTATAAAAATAAACAAGGTAAAATAATTTTTTGGTAATTTATTAAGAATTAAAGTTTTATATTTAATCAAACAGTAATTGGAGTTGGGTGGTTTCATTATTAATTCGGGTATTAAGTATTTAATCGGTACTTAAATCTTTAAGTAAAATAGCGCTTATATTTTTCTCTCTTTAAAATAATGAAATATTTTGGGAGGATTCATGATCGTTAAATCTTTACTAAAAATTGCGGTTTTATCCTATTTAATATTTACTCAACTTTCATGTTCCTCAACTAATCAGCAGACAAAAGCCTCTATCGGTTCAAGCGGCGGTTATGATACCGAATTCCCCAATAAAAATGCAGCCGGTGAACTCGAAGATATCAGCAATTCTATATTCAGGGTAAGCAGTATAGCATTTTACCGGACGTTTGTTTTTAGCGACACAAGCAAAATAAAGAAAACGGATCTAAGCGATCAAATTATTGAGAATAATACCATAAAATCTACAGTAGTAGACAAGCCGGCGCTTGGCACCGGGACACTGATATATTCTAAACTGGGAAGAATTGGAATATTGACCTGCGCGCATATTGTCAGTTTTCCGGATACTATAATTACTTATTATGCCGAACCCTCAGGAATATTTTCCGATTATGTGCAAAGCATATCATTTAAGACTAAACAGAATATTTATATTGCCGGCTTCCCGGAAGGGAGTGAGGTTGATAGAATTTTAAAAGACGACAATCTGGATATTGCTTTGCTGGGCAGACAATTCGATATGAAAGCTACTTCGAAATACCACGTTTTCGGTTACCCGTTCGGGCAGTCATTGGGGCTTAATTGGGGTACGTTTGTTTATTTGATGGGATATCCACTGAATTATAAAATGATATCAAGAGCATTGATCAGCAGCCCGAATTATGACAAGAATGGTTCGTTTTTAGTTGATGCGTCAGTAAACAGAGGTTTCAGCGGCGGAATTGTACTTGCAGTGAAAGACGGTATTCCGAATTTTGAACTCGTCGGCTTAATTCAATCCGTTCCGGAGGAAGATGAAAATGTATTGGAACCGGCCTCAATAGATAAAAGATATAAATACAGCGGCAGTGTACCATATACAGGATTGAACTTTGTTAAGGAATTAAAATTATTCAATTACGGAATTGCTAAAGTTATTCCGATTAATGCCATTGTTAATTATCTAAAAAAGAATCGTGAATTTCTGATTAGCAAAGGATATGAAATGAATATCCTTCAATAAAATCGGTACAAAATTATAGTTTTAATTTATGCCGCATAATTTTTATTTTTAGAACCGGAATTATTAAATATAAACGCAAAAAAAAATAAAATAAATATTTATAAAATTATGGCCCAAATAACAGAATTGTATACCGTCGAAGAATGGAATGATATTAAAAGGAATTCTATAAACGAAATAATTATATTTAAGTATAGTCCGGTTTGTCCTATCAGTTCATCTGTTGAGAGAGATTTTGATTCATGGGTAGCGCAGAAAAACAATGACGGAATAACTTGCATCAAAGTCAATGTGATTGATTCTCGTCCTCTTAGCCGCCACTTGGCTGATGAATTAGGAGTTCATCATCAGTCGCCTCAAGTGATCTGGCTTACAAAGGAGCATCTTACAAAATGGCATGCGAGTCATTATGACATTACTCTAAGAAATCTGACGGATAATATGAGCCGCTAAAATCAACGTTTTTTGCGTATAACTAAATAATAAAGTCCGCCTCCGACAAAATTCAAACCGGAATTTGTTTGAAATTATTTTTCCCGAAAATTATTTTTCAACGGAACATAAGTATAAATATCCCCGTCTAAAAATATTCTTTTAAACAAAATCAGTCTTACTACAGTGGAATATAACTTCAATATAAAATATCATTTGAATTCAAGATGAATATAAACGTAGAAAATCTTACCAAGGAATACGGTTCGCAGAAAGCTGTAGACGATATTTCATTTCAGGTAAACACCGGCGAAATTTTAGGTTTCCTCGGACCGAACGGTGCCGGAAAAACCACTACTATGAAAATAATTACATGCTTCATGGCACCTTCTGCAGGCGACGTAAAGATAAGCAACCTTTCAATTCGAACCGATTCAGAGGACATAAAAAAGAAAATCGGCTATCTTCCCGAAAGCAATCCTTTATATAATGAAATGCCTGTGCTGGAATATTTAGCTTTCATGGCAAAACTGCAGGGAGTGGGTAAAGAAGTATTACATGAAAAAATCGTAGAGATGGTGCATGTATGCGGTTTGAACGAAGAGAAGCATAAAAAAATCGGCGAATTGTCGAAAGGATATAAGCAGAGAGTTGGACTTGCGCAGGCTATGATTCACGATCCTGAAATCTTAATACTGGATGAACCGACTACAGGACTCGATCCCAACCAGATAATTGAAATCCGAAAATTAATTCGGCACCTCGGGAAAGAAAAAACTGTTATCCTAAGTACGCATATTCTGCCGGAAGTCGAAGCAACGTGCGACAGAATATTAATCATCAATAAAGGTAAAATTGTTGCCGACGGCACTCCCGGTACACTTCGTAAACAGGCTCAGGGAAATGAAGTACTTCGTATTCAGATATCCGACGCGTCAAATAACGATGAGTTATTCGGTATGCTGAAATCCGTTCCGACAGTGAACGTTGTAGACCCTGTAACGGATATACTCGGGACATTTCTAATCCAAAGCAAACCTGGCGAAACATCCAGAAGAGAAATTTTTAATATGTGTGTTCAGAAAAAATGGGTATTAACAGAAATGACTCCCATCGAAACTAAACTGGAAGATATTTTTAGAGAACTAACAACAGATTATGTAAAATGAATAAAATTTGGACTATCACCCTGCGAGAACTGCAGACATTTTTTGATTCCCTTACCGCGTATATTTTAATTGTACTGTTTCTCGGATTAAGCGGATTCTTTACATGGCTTTACGGGTCGGATATTTTCTTCGTCGGCCAAGCCACTCTGCAGCCTTTCTTTTCAATTGCATACTGGACTTTGTTTTTCTTTACTCCGGCATTAACAATGAGAATGCTTGCCGAGGAAAATAAGACCGGCACAATTGAATTGCTGCTGACCAAAGCAGTAACCGACTGGCAGGTAATTTTGGGGAAATTCCTGGCATGTCTTCTTTTAATAATATCCGCTTTAATATTGACTCTTCCTTATTATATAAGTGTGGCTGCAATGGGACCTGTTGACAGCGGAGCCGTTATTTGCGGATACCTGGGACTTATTCTGCTAAGTATGGTTTATATCAGCATCGGTTTATTTACAAGCAGTATAACAAATAACCAGATCGTATCTTTTCTTTTATCATTATTTATCGGAGCTTTTTTCCTGATAATCTTCGATGCACTATCCTCGAATTTAACAGGGTTGTTAGGTGGAATTCTGAGTTATTTAAGTCTTTCAACTCATTTTGAATCTATCTCACGCGGTGTAGTGGACAGTAAGGATGTAATTTACTTCTTAAGCCTCACCCTTCTGGGATTAATTTTAGCTGAAACTTCATTATCAAAAAGAAATATTGTCGAATAAAATAAGATGCTTACAAAAAACAAAATTATTACCGGTTTAATTCTAATAGTAGGAATTATTTTATTAATAAATATTGTTGCCGACAGATTTTTTGTCAGATTGGATTTTACTCAAGGACATCAGTTTACTTTAAGTCAGGCTACAAAAGATATTCTTCATTCATTGGACGGAACAGTTACAGTTACTGCCTATTTCTCCGAAAATCTGCCGCCTAATATTGCTACTGTCAGAAGCGATTTCAAGGATATGCTTATTGAATATAATAATGCCTCCGGCGGAAAAGTTGTTTACGATTTCGTCAATCCGAACAAGGATCCCGAAACGGAACAAAAAGCTCAGCAGGCGGGAATTTCCCCTATAATGATCAATGTCCGTGAACGCGATCAAATGAAGCAGCAAAGAGCTTATCTCGGCGCAGTTTTACAATATAACGGTAAAACTGAAGATATACCTTTTATACAGCCGGGTGCCGCAATGGAATATGCGTTATCTTCTACTATTAAAAAACTTTCTCTCAAGCAGAAAACCAAAATTGCTTTCCTTGAAGGCAACGGGGAACCGTCGCTGGCCGAACTTCCCCAATTAAGACAGCAGCTTAATATATTATACGATGTAAGCACGTATAAATTTAACGACACAGCCGGTATTTCTGAAGATATAAAAACCCTTGTTATAATTGCGCCGACCGATACAATTGCGCCTTCTTATAGAAAAAAACTGGATGATTTTTTAGGTCGCGGAGGAAGGGTACTTGTTGCGTTGAATCGTGTAAAAGGTAATTTAAGCAATTCAACAGGAACTGTGCAATCTACCGGTTTAAATGATTGGCTTAAGGAGAAGGGGATTGATGTGGAAGGAGAATTTATCGTTGATGCTAACTGCGGTAATGTTATGCTTCAGCAGCATCAGGGTATGTTTGTAATGAATACACCGGTAAGATTTCCTTATTTACCTATTATTCAAAACTTTGCCGATCACCCGATTACACGCGGATTGGAATCCGTCCTTATGCCTTTCGCAAGTCCCATAAAATTTTCACCAGAGAATAAATCCGTAAAAATTGTCGCGTTGGCAACTACCTCCAAACACAGTAATATCGAAAAGCCGCCGGTATATTTCCAGGTAATGAAAAAATGGGGTGCCGCTGATTTTACAAAATCATCCATTCCGGTTGCGGTAGCCGCCTCCGGAAATCTGGTGGATAATACTTATTCAAAATTAGTTGTTTTCGGAAACGGTAGTTTCATGGTTAACGGTAACGGCCAAGGTGCACAAAGACTGGAGCCAGACAATATCAGCTTGATGGCTAATGCAATAGACTGGCTCTCGGACGATACCGGACTAATTGCATTGAGAACAAAGAACATTACAAGCAGGCCGTTGAATGCGGATCTTCAGGAAAGTACCAAAACGTTTGTTAAGTACCTTAACTTTTTATTACCGATTTTTCTTGTCCTGGCATACGGTTTATTCAGATATCAAAGAAGAAAAAGATTAAGAAATAAATGGATGAACGAGGATTATGTTCAATAAATTATCTATCAAATCGCTCGGTATAATTTTCGGAATTTTGCTGGTAATTGTTGCGGCCTTTATGATCTATGATGCTAATCATGGTGAACGGTCGTTCCGGAAAGATCTTGTTTCAATAGATACGTCAAAAGTTACCGCTGTATATATCTACCCTCGCTCTATAAATCACCGCGAAGTGAAGTTATATAAAGCCGGAAATAAATGGAAGGTTCAATTAATCGGTAAACAATCCGCAGAAGTTCCGAATAATAAAATCCAAAGTTTATTTTCTTCGTTACTGGAAATAAAACCTCTGGGGGTAGCATCGTCTGAAGAGCAGAGCTGGAAAAACTACCAGGTGGATTCAACGGGGACAAGGGTTAATGTATACGAGGGCAATGATATGGTAGCCGATCTGATAATCGGGAAATTTGCTTTCGAGAGGCCCAGAACAATGCTTTCATACGTCAGAGTAAACGGCGATAATAATGTTTATACGACAAACGGATTTTTAGATTTTACTTTTAATCATGACGCAAATTATTTCAGAAATAATCATTTAATCAACAGTGATTTTAATAACTGGACAACACTTACATTTACATATCCATCCGACAGTTCATTTGTTCTTCAGAAAGTAAATAATAAATGGGAGATAGGCGGCAAAACTACCGACTCACTTACAACTGCAGGTTACTTGAGAGCGCTTTCGGAAAAAACCAATTCGAACTTTATAGACAATCCGAGAGAATCTCTTCTGGATAAGGCGAGTTACACCCTGACTATCGAAGGCAAATCCGTATCGCCGATAATAGTTTCTGCGTATGAAGGTCCTTCTCAAATAGTTCTCCATTCATCGGAAAACCCTCAATCTTATTTTGATGGGAAAAAGAATAATTTCTGGCATTCAATATTTATGAATAAAAAGCATTTCTTCCCGGCAAAGAAACATAAAGGTTAATTTATGGAACCTAAATGGCTTGAATGGGCGAAGGAACTGCAGGCATTATCGCAGGACGGGCTTTTCTATACGGAAAATGATTTTGATAAACTGCGTTTCGAACGCATAAGCGAAATAGCCGCAGAAATGATGTCTGCAAATTCTGGTACCGATCTTAAATTTATTAAAGACTTATTTTCCGCGCAGGAAGGTCATGCCACTCCGAAGGTGGACGTTAGAGGAGTTGTATTTAAAGACAATAAAATTTTATTGGTTAAAGAAAAATCAGACGGGGGATGGACACTTCCCGGGGGATGGGCCGATCCGAATGAAACGCCGAGTAAAACCGTCGAAAGGGAAGTTTTTGAAGAATCAGGTTTTAAGGTAAAAGTTTCAAGAGTGCTGGCAATTTTAGATAGAACAAAACAGGGACATTTACCTCCGTATCCCTTTCACGTATATAAAATATTTTTTTTATGCGAGTTGAAAGGCGGGCAGAGAAAGACCAGTATTGAAACAGACGACGTTGATTTCTTTTATGAAGAAAATATTCCTAATTTGTCTAAGGCCCGGACTACAGCACCTCAAATCAGCAGATTTTTCTTTATGCAAAAAAATCCCGGTATGCCGACAGATTTTGATTAGAACTTTTAATTATTTTTAAAGGGTGTGTATTCCATATATTTCTGAGGATCTTTAATCTGTGTAAACCCGAATTTGGCATATAAAGAATGAGCATCTTTTGTGGCCAGCATCCATTTCTTAACGTTTTGTAATTCGGGAAAACTAAGGATATAATTTAAAAGTTTTTTACCAGCCCCTTTACCTCTGTAATCCTCTAAAATAAAAACATCTGCCAGGTAAGCAAATATTGTAAAATCGGTAACCACTCTGGCAAAGCCGATCTGTTTATTATTAAAGTAAAGTCCGAAGCACAGAGAATTATCAATCGATCTTTCAATAACCTCCCGGGGCCGGTTGAAAGCCCAATATGAAGAGGATAAAAAAGAAATTATAATATCTTTGTTCAACAGTTTCTTATCGATGCTTATCTTTAATCCGGAAAGATCTATGTTGTTCATATATAAGACCTTATAAAAAAATTATGAATATATTTAAGGTTGGCACATAAATCTTACCGGAGAATAAAAATTCTTCAAAAAAGGATTAAATTTCCCCTCTCACCTAACCGACCCAGTTTTCAGCAAAAGATGTTTTATGATTACGGGTTTCTTTCTGCAATAAGTTGTTGGTTTTCACGCAGATTGTTGGAATGTCAGAGTAACGCATAACTTTGTTTGCGACATTACCGGTAATCAGATGCGTCAAACCGGTCCATCCGTGAGAAGCAATTACAATCAAATCGATATTTGCCTTGCGCGTATAAAGTAATATTTGTTCATGAGGTTTACCGGAATTGAAAGATTCAACAATCTGAAGATCCTTCATGGATATATTACTCAAATATCTACGCATTTCTTCTTCAGCATCCAGAAGTCGGGATTGATCAAATCTTGCTTGATGAAAACCATCTGCCGAACGGAATGATTGAACTACAGGCTCTATAACATGCATTACGTGAAGTGTGGATTTACCTTGTTTTGATAAAACACAGGCGAATTCAAGAGCTTGAATTGAGTTATCTGAAAAATCCGTCGGCACTAAAATATTTTTGAAATTAATCATCAGTGCCTCCTATTTTATTGGAGCAATTTAGACTATAAGCGCAGTGAGATGTTGTGTCATATCATTTAAATCAAACGGTTTATAGAAAATTGTCTTAGTGTACTTACGAATATTGTCGTCGAATTCCTTACTGTTCTGCTGATATACGAATGTCAATACCAAAGGAACTTTCGAATTCTTTTCTCTAAGATCACGGCAAAAATTTTCCACCTCAACTGAGGGATCAGTATCCATAATTATCAAATCAAAGTCAAGTCTAAACGCAACTAACCTCATCACCTCTAGACTTGTTGTGGTGGTAACATTAAAGTCGTTTTGCCAGTACATTAATAGACTAAGGCAAATATTAGAATCGGAACTATAAACAAGTATATTTTTCATCTTAATTATATGGAAAAGAATAAATCATAGGTTTTTCGCAAATAATTAAACTTCCAATAGTATGCCAATGATAAAAATAGAATTGAATGTAATAAGGGTTTAATTTTGGGGGGAATTAGGTGGAAAATATACCTGAAATTAAAATTATATTTCCGAGTGTAGCATAGCTTCCCGCAACTGAAAATCGACCGGCGCTAAATTATAAAAACTGAGAAAGGAAATATGCTTAACACCGTACAGTATTATGCCTTAATATCCAGTTCCTTCAGCTTACGATATAATGTAGAAAGACCAACTTTTAAAATTTCTGAGGTTTTTTCTTTGTCGAAATTATTATTCTCTAAAACTTTAAATATATAATCCCTCTCGAATTTTCTTACCGAATCTTCTAGTGAACCCATCTTGGAGAAATCGGTAATACCTGTCTTGGAACTGAATATCTGCGGAAGGTCTTTAATATTTATAAATTCGTCCTTACAGAAAATTACAGCGCGTTCAAGAATGTTTTCCAGTTCTCGGATTTCACCTTTCCATTCATAAGCCATCATTGCCCTCATGGCTTCCGGGTCAATTCCCTTGATATTCTTATTCATCTCTTTTCTGTATTTATCCAGAAAATGATCGGCAAGCAAGGGAATATCCTCTTCGCGGTCTTTTAAAGACGGGAGGTGGATCTCAACAATGTTTAATCTGTAATACAAATCTTCACGGAATCCTCCCGTGGCTACTTCTTCTTTAAGGTCTTTGTTTGTAGAGGCAATGAATCTGACATGAACATTCATGGAAACGGTTGAACCAACCGGGGTAAACTCTTTTTCCTGCAGAACTCTTAATAACTTAACCTGGAGTTGAAGCGGTAACTCGCTAATTTCATCAAGGAAAAGAGTACCGCCGTCGGCGGCTTTTACCAATCCCTCTTTATCTGAGATAGCGCCGGTAAACGCGCCGCGCTTATGTCCGAACAATTCACTCTCAATTAAGTTCTCGGTAATGGATCCGCAGTTTACTGCAATTAAGGGCTTGTTTTTTCTTTTACTGTTGTAATGAAGAGCGCGAGCAACAAGCTCTTTTCCGGTGCCGCTTTTACCGGTTATTAAAACCGTTGTATCTGTTTCGGCAACCGTAGAAATAATCTCGTATATCTTTCTGATGGCAGGACTTTTACCTACAATATTTTCAAAATCAAAATTGCGTTGAACTTCTTTTCTTAGAATTCTATTTTCGAGAAGGAGATTTTTAACTTCGAAAAGTCTCTTGATTTTAATTAATAATTCGTCGAATTCCACCGGCTTTAAGAAGATAATCGCTTGCACCTGTTCTTAAAGCGCAGATAGCGGTATCTAAAGAACCGAATGCGGTAATTATAATTACCGATGTTTGAATGTTTAGTTTTTTAATTTCTTCAAGTAGCTCAATGCCTTTCATCTCGGGCATTTCAAGGTCGGTGATAACAAGGTCGAATGCTTCCTCCAGAAGCTTATTATACGCTACCCGGCCGTTTTCTGCCTCTTCTACAAAATATCCTTCTTTTTTCAGGACGAAGGTTAATGACTCTCTTATTATATCTTCATCGTCTACTACTAAAATTCTTTCAGGCATTTTTAGTCCTCTATTTTAAGGTTGTATCGGTAAGGTGATTGTAAATGTTGTGCCTTGTTTAATCGTGCTTTCAACTTTTATATCGCCTTGGAAACTCTTAACAATTCCGTAACTTACCCACAAGCCTAAACCTGTTCCTTTTCCTTCTTTTTTTGTTGTATAAAACGGCTCAAAAACTTTGGATAAGTTTTCTTCCGGTATACCTTTTCCGTTATCGGAAAAAACTATTATAACGTTGTCTTCGCTTATTTCCGATTTCGCTGTTATCCGGTTAGCCTTATGAACATTTTCCTTTTCCGCAATTGCGTCTACGGCATTCAATAATATATTAACAAATATCTGTTGAATTTGATCCGAGATAAGCGGCAATAATGGAATTTTATCGCTCAGATCCAGATCGAACAGAATATCCTTGGCTTTTGCTCCAACCTTTACGATCTCAACGGCTTCGATAATATTCTGATTTATATCCGTAAGCTGAAGCTCGTAATTTGAGGGTCTTGAAAAATCTACAAGGTCTCTTATAATTTTAGATATTCTAGTAACCTGTTTTTTAATTAGTTCAAGTTTTTCTTTTGCAAATTCATCGGAAGTAGATCTTTGAACTACCTGTACCAAAGCCGAAATAGATGCTAAAGGATTTCCGACCTCATGCGCTACACCGGCAGCCAGTGTACCTATACTTTCCATTTTTTGAGTATGAATTAACTGTTTCTCCAGCAATTTCTTTTCGGATAAATCTCTGTGAATTCCGAAAAATCCCGTCACGTTACCTTCATGATCCAGAATCGGGGAAATTAATAACTGGGTGTAAAAAGGTTCTCCTTCTTTTCTTTTGTTTTCGACTTCGCCTACCCAGACTTTCCCGCTGATTATGGTATTCCACATTTTCATCCAGAATTTTTTCGAATGCTTGCCGCTGCTGAAAATATTCGGGTTTTTTCCGATAAGTTCTTCCTTGCTGTAGCCGCTTGCCTCTAGGAAAGCCGGGTTAACATATACCATCTTGCCCTGTAAATCGGTTATTTGTACGGGGTTTACCGTGTTCTGAGCTACATAATAAAACCTCATCAGTTCTATTTCTTTTATTCTCCGGTCGGTAATATCATTTGCAATTATAAAACAATCGCCGGAGTGTTTTTCTTTTTCCATAAAAGAATACGGAACAAACAACAGATTTACGTCAAAAATTTTTCCGCCAGATTTGAATTTGGTGTAAAGGTTTTCACTTTTTCCTTCTTCTACGCAATTGGTAAATAAGATCCGCGTCTTGGAGATAAAAGAAGGCTCCACTATATCAAAGAAACTTTGTCCGATTAAGTTGCCGGGAGTAATGTTTAATGTTTCATATACGGCTTTATTAAGGGATAATATTTCTCCCCTAGCCGTAGCAATGAAGCACATATCATGAAAACTTTCGAATAAATTAAAATCGAACTTAATATTTTTATTCATTTGCCTTCTTTGCCTGTTAGATCATTATTTTCTGAAAAATATATGCAAAGATAAGTAAACAAATAAAATAAAGTAAAACCCGGCAGCATTTTTGTGTCTATTTTGCTTTGCATATATAAAATAATGCCAAAAAAAAATAATAAAGTTATCCAGCTCTTATTAGTGAATTGAGCGAAAAACAACTAAAATCTATATATACTTATTAAAAAAATAAATGAAAATCGATAATATTCCCAACTATGAGAAGCTTAGTTTTTCAGCTTCCAAGCGGTGAGAAAATAAATTCTATTTTTTCATATAATTTTTTGCAGATATTTGATTTGTCAATTGTTTTGTATCACCATCTAATTTTTCAGCATTTTGGAATGAAGATTGCTATTTAATTAGCGAACAATCGCGGATAACGAACTGTTCAATAAATTAAAAATTTGTAAATTTTCGGAAGGAAGAAGTAATTAATATTATTTAGGTTATAATAAATATATAGTTGAAAGCTATATTTTTATTCTAATCTATCTAGTAATGATTAAAACGTTGCCTCTCTTCTTTTAGCCCACCTTGGGGCATGGTGAATTCGATCCGCATCCAGACCACCATGCCTCAAATATTTTTCCGCCGGCAATAATATCCTAAAGTTGTCAATAATTTGCAATTAAAAAATATCTAGCGATTAGTAATGTGACTTCAATCGCAATACAATTATTATTCAACTCAATTTATAAATGCGTCAATCATCTTGGATAATTGTTCAAATTCTATTAGAAATGCATCATGACCAAAAATTGATTTTATTTCCGCATATTGGGAGTCCGGTATTAACGAAGTTATTTCAATCTGTTCGTTTACCGGATAAAGAATATCGGAATCAATTCCGATATTTAGGGATTTGGCTTTAATACTGCCTAAAGCATTCTTTATTGAACCTCTTCCTTCGCCTACATCATGAAGGTCCATTGCTTTTGTAATGTATAAATAGGTATTCGCGTCAAACCGGTTGACTAATTTCTGACCCTGATACTGAAGATAATTTTCTACTTGAAAAAATTTGCGGCCGTTGTTCTCTTGGTCTGTTAGTTCGCTTCCGAATTTTTTATCGAACGAAATTTCACTTCTGTAGCTAATCATAGCTATTTTTCTGGCTAAGCTTAATCCGTTTACAGGCTGCGATGCGTAATTACCGTTTTTCCATTGAGCGTCGTTTTTAATTGCATCCCTGGCTGTTTCGTTCAGTGCTATTGCCCATGCGGAGTGTTTTGCCGCGGTTGCGATAGGAATTATTTTTTTTACGATATCCGGATACATAATGGCCCATTCGAGAACCTGCATTCCGCCTAACGATCCTCCCGCAACAGCAGCTATTTCATTTACGCCTAAGTATTTTATTAATTCATATTGTACTTTTATCATATCTCTAACTGTGTATATCGGGAAGCTGGTTCCGAATTGTCTCCCGCTTTCTTTGTTAATACTG
>CAVUCX010000065.1:0-24579 GCA_963739955.1 uncultured Bacteroidota bacterium
GGAATTCCGGTTCCGCTGAATTTTGCACTGTATGAACCCTGATTCAGATATGCATTTACTAATTCAGCAATTTTTTGACCGAGTGAATTATACACCGTCAAACTGACATTGGATGATTTTGGAATTGAGAAATTAATAACAGTACCTGGGTTAAAAGGATTAGGAAAATTCTGTTGAAGTGTAAATCTATCCGGCTGATCAGAATATTCTTTCACATTATTCACTGTTCCCCCGAATTCGAATGCACCTAAATCCGGTGCGCTTCCATTAAACGGCAAGCCAACGTCCGTACCGATATCTACTAACGGGCTATTTCCGGTCAAATGAAGAAAATTAATTTCCGGAAGACTTC
Organism: uncultured Bacteroidota bacterium; assembly: GCA_963739955.1. Lineage (GTDB taxonomy): Bacteria > Bacteroidota > Ignavibacteria > Ignavibacteriales > Ignavibacteriaceae > FEN-1297. The sequence continues at coordinate 353 of CAVUCX010000065.1, forward strand.
CGTCCGGATTACGTGGTCCCCTTACACCGGTTGTATCCGATGAAATAAAATCCGTATTAGCAAGTGTAAAAGGAAATTGCCAGCTATTTGTCGTTTCAATTGCAAATGAGCCGATTGAGTTTGATGAAGCTCCGTCATACGAAACGCAATTAGTAATTGTTAATGTTTTTCCCGTATTTAACGGCAATGAGATACTATAATTTGTACCGTTCCTGTAACCCGAACAATTAATTAAAGTCATTGAGCCTTTATTATTATTCTGATCGAATCCTTTAACCAGGTTATCGAAGGAGATACAATTTTTTAAGATAAAGTCATGCATAAGAGTTTTATCATCACTTCCGCCCATTTTAAATCCGTTTCCGTTTCCGCTGCTCTTACTTCCGTCCTTAAGATAGCCGTTCATAAAGCACCAGCAGTTTTCCAATGTTGTTGTTACATCATTGGCGCCCCGCATATATCCGTCCCAGCCGTCGTCAGAGTTCTGCCACGATCTGCATCCGTAAAAATAATTGCCTTCTCCTACATCGAGTTTTGGCGCAAATCCGTCCGCGTTTCCCTGTCCCGGATCGCAGTTAAAATATGAATCGCAATTTATAACCTTGTTATAAGAAGCCCCGCTGCTGAGCTGCATCCCGGAATCCTGGTTATCATGTATCGAACAATTCTCAACTATGTTATGGCTGCCTGAAATATAAACACCGTTGTCACCTGCATTTTTTATTTCGAGTCCTTTTATGTACCAGAAATTTTTGGATATGTATAATCCTCTGGAACTGGATCCATATGGCTCAAGCGAAAAATCCAGTACCGGTTTTTCGCCGGGGTAAGCCCACATCTTATTACAGTTTGCCGAATCCTTTCCGCTGTTTTTGGTTTTTATAACCGAACTTAAGGAGTAGACTCCTCCGCGTAGATATATTGTACCTCCGCTGCTTCCAATCGCACCCATTGCCATAGGAATAGTCAGATACGGATGCTCGATAGATCCGCTGTTTGCATCGCTGCCTGTTGAGGGATCGACATAAACAGTTAACGATTGGGCTTTAAGATTTAAGGAAGCAAAACATAAAATTACTAGAACTGGCGTGTATATGTATTTCATTTAATCAAGACTCCGTAATATTTATTCAATTATCTTTTATTACTTTTTTGAGTTTTTTTATACCGGAATTATTTTAAAACAATCATCTTTTTAGTCTCATTCTGAATACCGTCGGTTAAGCGTTAATAATAAATTCCGCGGAGGATACCGCTGCAATTTATACTTACCGTATAATAACCCGAATTAAAATTTTTATGCTCAATTACATTAATAACGGCCCGTACTGAAATTATCGAAGGAAACACAATTAAATACAATATGCGGAGCAGCTATATAGTTGCCGCCCAATTTGAATCCGTTGCCGTCGCCCTGCCAGTCCGGGCCGTTCCACTAATTTATTCCGTTACGAAACGCGAAACAGCTGTCGCTTGTAACTGTACTGTCAGGCATCCAAAAGTCCCATCCGTCATCTGAGTTATTATACGCTCTGCAGCCATTGAATTCGTTACCGTTACCGGTATTGTATTTAATTCCGAAACCGTCTGCATTTTCACCGTTTTTGTCCGGGTCATAATTGAAGTAAGAATCGCAATTCAAGATAGAATTATGAGACGGTAAAGGATAGCTGTCCGCCCTGCCAATGTTCAGGCCGGTATTTTTATTGTTATGGATTTTACAGTCTTCAATGAAATTAAAGCTGCCGGCAACGTTAATACCGTTATGATGTGAGTTCTTAATTTTTATTCCCTTAATGTGCCAGAAATTGTAATTTAATTGTATCCTGTTTGAACTCCCGGATAACTGGCTGCAGTCAATTATAATTTTTTCACCTGGGTATGCAAAGAGTCTATGGTAAGAATCTTTTGATCCGCTGTATGATGGTTTAAGACCGGGGGTAATAAAATAAGTACCGACTCTGAGATAGATAGTACCGCCTTTCGGACCGGATGTGATTAACACATTTTGAGTTGATTTAAATGGGTGATCAATCGTTCCGGGATTAGAGTCACTGCCCGAACCGGCATCTACATAATAATTTCCAGTAGTCTGTGCATGCAGAGCATACACCGACAAGGATATAAAAATCACAAGTATTATTCTCTTCATGATTTATTTCCGTAACTGCTATGAACTAGCCGGCCGGTTTTGAATTTGCTAATTAGTCATCCGGATTTAATTTCATCGGATTAATATTAAGATTGTGTACCCCAGATTCCCGATTTACAATTTTAAGATGACCCAAGTTATCGATAACTTTATCGTTTTGCAAATTAATTCTATGAAACCATAAATTCTGAGTCAAAGTTTCGGTATTTGATTAATTAAAATGAAAAGTGTTAGTTGGAATTTACGATATGTTTAGCAATGCAGCTAAAAAGATAATTTTAAATGAATTATAAATGTAGGGGAGAAAATTATCATTTCAACAATCTGTGAGTATGGGAGCGAATTTGTTTAATTACCGTATTTTATTGAATAGCCGAAATAGAAATTTCCAAATAAATGAAGCTGAGGCTGTCTCATAAATCGGGATCATATCATGCTGAGCGAAGATGAAGCATTAATTTCCGCTCAATACACGGTTCGACCTGCCTGCCCTGCAGGTCAGCTCACCGTGACATTCGAAGCACTTTTAAGACAGCCTCATCGGCATATAATAAAATCTGCGTAACTTCAATTTATAAGAAAAAATTAAAACGAAACAACAATATTCATTGCTTGGTTTTTATTCATCTCCACAAAAATAATATTCTTTTTCTCTTCCCATTTAAAATCAGCTTTGCTGCCGTTCACCGTTACGCTTGAAGGTCTTTTTCCGGAATAAATTTCGACTTCACCGCTTAACGATAAGGGCTCAATATCTACTTTGTATTTCCCGCCGATATTTGATACTTCAATTTTCTTTTCGGTATCGTTATTAAAATAATCGACATAATCGAACCGTGCCTGCTCGCCCGGTTTTCCGGGAAAGACATGTACCTTAAGACTTCTTGTTTTTTCAAAATCATCTACCCAATTCTTGGAATTACCGGCAATTAGATTTCCGGTTACGAATACGGAATTTAATTTTATGTAAACAGGTATTTCCGATAACGGCATAGTTGCCGAAATTGATTGATTACCGGAATATATTTTCGATAAATCATAATAATCAAGCCATTCCCCTTTAGGAAGATATACCAGCCTGGAATTTGTCGAATCGACAATAGGAGCAACAAGGAAAGCATCGCCCCACAAATATTCGTTCCAAAGTTCGTAAGTGTTCCTATCTTCAGGATACGCATATTCCAGCGGCTTCATAAAAACACCGTTCTTATATGAAGTGTTGGCATACGAATAAATGTAAGGAAGCATTTCCATTCTTCTTTCGCACGACTGCCTGAAAATCTCCTGTAGTTCATTGCTGTATTTCCACGGCGGCCTGTCCTCGCCTTTACCTCCGGCATTATCCAATTTTACTTCGAATAAACCGCTCCACGATCCCAGCTCCAGCCATCTTGCATACAGCTCTTCCGAGATTCTGCCGCCCAAATAGCCGCCCACATCCGATCCCCAAACAGGGAATCCCATATAACCGCATCTAATTGCATTGGCCAGATTGCCGGCCATGCCGTCCCAGGTTGATCTTGAATCGCCTCCCCACAACGCGCTTAAATAAGGCTGACATCTTTGATATGCCGCTCTGGCAAAATTAAATTGATCTTTGCCGTATGACTCTGTTAAAAATTGGTCGATATATTTTGAATAAAGATAAATATATTTGTTGCGATGTTCTGGTTCCGGCGTTCCGTCGTACCATTTTGCCATTTCCGGAAACTGCTCGTCTCCCCTGTCCATTTTATGGCCTCTAACATTGTAAGTATACTGATTTTTTTTCAACCTCTCGCCGAATTCCTTAACAGCAGCCGGATTGGTTAGATCTATGTAGCCTTTGAAGTTGGGAAGAAGTCCGGTAAAATCTTTATCGGCAAAAGTCATAGGCCCTACCCAGGTCATAAACTGAATTCCATATTTATCGTTGATTGTCTTGATCCATTCTCCCGGATCGGAAAACTTGCTGTTAAAATCCATTTTTGACCACTCGTCGGCTCCGTTGCTGTAAGGACGATCGACAAACCAGCCGGTGAAAGCTATTTTCAAGTCGGTCATATGCTCGATGTCTGCTAGAATTTCATCTTTTCCGCCGTTATTCTGATCCCTCCATGCAACCGGACCGCATGCCCAAAGCGGCACATATTTTGGCTTACCTATAATACTGTAATAATGCTTCAAAATATCGTCGCCGTTTTTTCCGGTAAAAAGATACCAATTGAGTTTGCCGGTGTGATGATACAACTCTGTAACCCCATTAATACCAAGAGTATATTGACCTTTTGCAAAAGTATCGAAGAAAGAAGCGTATCCGCGGTTCGTCATGTAAAATGCAGACCAGGCGGAAGAGTAATTTTCATGATACTGGCTGCCGTCTCCCAGAACATCAACATCGATAACGTTTCCCCTCAAGTCGGGACTTTTTAGATTGTCTGGATAAAGGCGTTCAAGTATACCGTAGAAGTGGTCATTAAGATCTTTAAGTCTAACCGTTATATTCTGAGCCCATTTGGGATCCGAATAAAAATGTATTGTTCCGCTGCCAGTTGTTATTTCCAATTCGGCAGAAATATCTTTGCTCACCGTCCTGTAACTAGCCGCGGGTGGATAAACCAGTTTTAAAAGTAATTTATCGGTGCTTTTATTTTCTATTTCAATACTTTTAGGAGGAGTAAAGTTAAAATTAATAGAACTGATATTAACGAGCTCATTTCCGCCTGAAGTAATAATTATGCTGCCGCCGGACAGTTTAACTTTAAAACTATCTTTTTCCCAATCAGGCTGAGCTTTCACGGATATTATAAAAAGGAATGAAAAGGCCAAGACAAAACACGGTTTAAGAATTTTCATTAAATTCACCTTGTCTATGGAAAGATTATTGAAACTTTAAGTCTTGAAAATTAATTTTTACTAAAACATAAAAATTTACAAATCAAATAAATTATTGTCTGCACCAGTCTGTTTCAAGCATGCATAATACCGTTCCGCCCGATGAAATCTGATGTATGCACTTTGCGGTCGTAGTTCCCCTCTCGATACCGGCAGATGAAGTAATTCTGGAACCGTAGCCGATTTCCTTGCGGTAATTTACTTTTAACCTGGTGATAGAATAATTCAACAGCAGGTCTTCCGGCACAACTTCCAGCGCCCAATCAACATACTTTATATTATTAACATGTTTATTCGTATCGATATCGTTGTACCTTACATTAAATTCTTTTGATACATCAATGTTCTCTAAAATTCCGATTTCACCTAATTCCAATTCGGCCATATTATCCGGATTCACGTCATACCCTTCGAACATATCATCGCTAATTTTAATCGGTTTTTTAGTATCCGTATTAATGAATAACCACATAGAATTTGCGGTAACAATCTGCTCTCCCTGTTCGTCGAGTATGTCAAAATATCTGTGCGCATGAAAGCTTTTCATTGATGTAGCAACTGTTCTAACTTTAATGTTCTCCTTAAATAAGGGCATTTTTTTTATTCTGATATCCCATTTGTAGAGCATCCAAACCGCATGATGATTCATATAATAGTCAATTCCCAGATTTACATTTTCACTGTGAAGAATTGCAATATCTTCAAAGTACCTCATTATGCTGGATATAGTAGCTCTTCTCTTTAGATCAGAATCATAGTAGTGTATAAAATAATCTCGTTCGAAGCGCATTTCTAACTTATTATTGTGTAAAAATAATTTTACCCTATTTCATAAATTTGAATACCAAAACATAAGAATTTTTTTCCATAGGTTCTTCTTAATTTGTTTATTAAGGTAAAAACTACAGATGGTCGAAAAGATATAGATGATCAAGCGGCGCAGTGGCTGCAGTTTATCCGGGATTATTTTTTTCAAATGAATATATAAAACGCGAGACTTTAACAGCACCGTTCTTCAGGCACGTCTCATCTATATTTTTCTGAAACGTCGAATATTTTTCATTATCTCCCAGAAGATCTTTTAAAAGATAAGGCAGTCTATTTATATCCGGGGCATAAATTCCCATTTTATTTTCAAGAAGAAATTCGACGTTTCCTTTTTCCTGTTCCCACATATAATTTATAATAACCGGAATTTTTCTCATCATTAATATTTCCATAAAGGTAGAAGCACCGCATTTTGAAATTACGACGTCGGAAATATTTAATAATTCAAAAATGAAATCAACATATCCGTAAACTTTAAGATTTCCAGGGCCATTATTTCCTTTGAGCTTATTAGCTTTTTTTAACAATGCTTTATTCTTGCCGCACACAATTGCAATCTCGACATTTTTCAAATTGCTCAGCAATATTTTTAATATCCTCATCCCCTTCGGCATTCCGTCTCCGCCGCCTAAAAGAAGAACGACTTTTTTTTGTTCATCGAAGCCGTAAGTTTTTTTTAAATCCGGTATTTTTTCCTCGGGTAGCCGCGAAGAGAATTTATCATTCAGCACAAACGGGAAAACATGGATCTGCTCTTCCCGTATCCCTTTTTTAATAAAATGCTTTTTCAGTCTCTCACTGAATACAATAAATTCCTGTTTCTTATTTAAAAACCAGAGCGGGTGAGCCGTATACGGATCGGTTACAAAAGTTAGAACAGGAATATTGAGTTTCATTTCTTCAAGGACTTCATATACCGGCTCAATCAGGAAAAAATGAAATATTATAATCTTATCAGGTTTTTTATTTTCGAACACTTCTCTTAAATACGGCTTGACGAAATGAGAAATCTGGGCGCTGTTTACTCTTGCGAATAAATTGACTTTATGCACGGCATATAATGCTTCGTAGAACCATCTGGCTTTTGCCTGAAGATTACGGTAGCCGTCCTCAATTATATATCTGAGAATTTTATTTGTCTTTTCGAATCCGTCGATCATGACCGGTTCCAATTCTCCGGAGTATTCACGTTCAAGAATCTTTGCGATCGATTGTGCAGGCGCAAGGTGTCCACCGCCTGTTTTAAGGTATAAAAGAAAATATCTCTTTTTTTATTCATAGATTAATTATCTCAGTATGGGAGAATCTTCAAGTGTCATTTTACCTGTTTCCAGAACTTCCATTATTTTATATGTACCCAGCTTCCTTGCCTTTAAAAATCCTGCCCAGGCAGATTCGGCAAATCGGCCGATATTCAGAAAATCAAAAAGCCATTGATCGGTGTATTCGGGATTCTCCTGTTTAATACCGGCCTGAATCTCCAGGAGCCAGGTGGAATTAAACTGTTCCTGTGAACCAATGGGCGGACTCATCAGGATCGGAATGCCGAGCCCCGCATAAAAAGAAAGCTCGCTCGGTTTGGTCCAAAGAATGTCGGTAGTTCTTATTGCATTATTGAACAATCCGAAATATTCGTTTAGATCGCCGGAGTAAATAACGTTTATATTTTCGCCTGCAGTCCCCAACTCCCTTTTTACATCCATGAAATAGTTTTTCACCATTTCTTTAGTACCTGCCGCAAGATTTAATTTCAGTTCGCCGTCCTGCAATTTTCTTTTCAGACTAATTGCAATTTTCTTTCCGATTTCCTTTTGCGCTCCTGCTCCTCCTACCGCATAGGTAATTGTAAGCTTTCTTTCATTAAGAAAACCGCAATTTTCTTTCCCCAGAAAATATTCTACATTCTTTTCATGTAAAAGCCTGAAACGGTTTTTAGGATCAAGATAAAAGAGCCGCTGGCCGACATCGGACTTAAGGATACTTAAATCTTTGCTTCCAAGTAATTCAGTAGATAAAGGAAATCCGGTGGTAAAAATTCTATCGTCGGCCACCCCGTAAGCTTTTAGACGATGGGCGGATTTTCCGCAAGGAGCAAAATAAATTATTCTGCTCTCCCACGGTTCTTTTGCTACCCATACGCGATTAAGGTCCGCATCGCAGATAATGCAATAAATTCGGTCGTAGCCGTTCATATCCGCGGCAATTGCCGGGACAAAAAATGATGTAACCAGAGGTAAATGCTTGGTAGATATTTTGCTTAATAGGCCGGCGCATAATCCTTTCTTTATGCTCGACTCAAGAAGGTTAACCTGAAGAGTAGTATTCGATAAATTTCGCATCGGATAAAACGAGGGTATCCTTAAGAAAGAATCGAGAATGTTGAAAACCGGTTTGCCGATAAGTGGAATCCCTTTAGCGCGGGAAAGAAACTCATATACATAAAGCATACGTTCCCATAATTTTTTTTCAGCAAGTGAAACAACATCGTTGGCGCCGACTCTTATTATTCCGCCTTCGGCTATGTCCCTTAGCGGGTAAACGGCTCTTAAATGTCCGTATCCCATGTTTGCGGATACTATCCAGGCTCTTTTGGCAGAAATCAATTTATGTTTAACCTTCAATATTTATTTCACAAAAATATCATAAAAATAACTTCTATGTACGGTAACATAAATTAACAAAACGTAAATTTTTTTTAAATACACTGATAAAAAGACGGGCTAAAATGATAAAAATGACCGTTGTGTAACCGGCGGTTATTTATCCTCTTTATCATCGCTGTTAATATCGTCTTCAATATCTTTCATGCCTTTTTTAAATTCCTTCATTCCTTTACCGATTCCTTTCGCGAGTTCCGGAATTTTTTTCGCGCCGAATAAAAGCACGATAATTAAAACGATGATCAAAATTTCCATAGTGCCTAAATTTCCGAACATATTTGCTCCCGCTTTAAACTATTATATTCAATTCATACAAAATTATAGACTAAAGTTACTCATTATGAACGAAGAATAAAACTTAAATATTCGCCTTGAGTTTTTGCTCTTTCATGCAGCGTTTCTCGCTGCTTTGTAAGGTAAAACAGATATTTATGAATTCTTCTATTCGATTAAAAAACGGAATCAGTCTTTTGAATATTTATTAATAACAAGATATTTTAATTTCTTTTCCGTTTACCGTTACATCTTCAATTTTCAAATTCTTTACGTTTTCAAGTACATTTTCTTTTTCTGTATTATTGAATGTACAGTTTGAGATTTCTACGTTTTCAATAGGCGCTCTTTCATAACCTTTCATCCATATTGCAAACTCGCTTTTATTGCAAGTTACGTTCGTCAATCCTATATTTTTTATTAGGGGTGTATATTTACCGGCGTCTCCTTCTTCATAATATAAATTTACTCTAACTGCTGCTTGAGCAACTTGTCCGATTTTTACATTTCTCATATAAATGTTTTCAATATGTCCGCCGCGTACGGAATTAGTCTTTATTCTGTATGCTATGTTAAGATTCGGACTGTCCATTACACAATTTTCTGCAAAGACATTATAGCATCCGCCGGTAATTTCGCTTCCTATTGCAACTCCGCCGTGTCCGTCCTGCATATGACAATCTTGTATAACTATATTTTCCGCAGGAACATTAATTCTTCTTCCGTCGTTATTCCTTCCGGACTTGATAGCTATACAATCATCACCAGTATTAAAAAGACATCCTTTGATCAAAACATTTTTACATGATTCCGGATCGCAACCGTCTGTATTCGGTCCCAATCCGTTTACTTTTACATTCAAGATTGTAACATTTTCGCATAACACAGGATTCATTACCCACATAGGTGAATCCTTCAAAGTTATTCCCTCGATCAAAACATTTTTACACTTATACGGCTGCACAAAATTCGGTCTGAGATAAAAACCTTCGCCGAATTTTCTGCCTTCTACAGGGAAACCTTTTTCTCCCATATCGAAAAGCTTTTTTCTCGCGGCAGCCTGATCCGGTTTTCCCTTTTCCCATCCGCAATTTGTTCTTCCTTTCCAGGGCCACCAGTATTCGCAGCTTGCCTGACCGTCAAGGACGCCTTCTCCTGTTACGGCTATATTTTCTTGTCCGTATGCATAAATGAACGGAGAATAATTCATACATTCCACACCTTCGAATCTTGTAAGAACAAGAGGCAGATATTTTTTAGTATCTCTGCTGAATTTGACAACGCCGTCTTTTACTACATGAAGATTAACATTACTTTTAAGATGAATCGGACCCGTTAAAAAGGATCCTTTCGGAACCAGAACAATTCCGCCGCCAACTTTATTACAAGCGTCTATTGCTTTAATAAAAGCCTCGGAACAATCGGTTGCGCCGTCGCCTTTCGCGCCGTATTGTTCGATATTAAAAACCCTGTCAGGAAATTTCGGCGGTACAATCTGTTTGAGTATCTGCGGCAGTTTATCCCATGCGGCTGGATATTTTATTTCTTGCGAATGAATGCTTATCTGGGATAAAAGTATTAATGCCGCTGCCATTATAATAATTTTAATCTTCATCTTGCTCCCTTTTAATTATAAAAAAATTTTAACGGTACAGTTTATTTAACTCGCTCCACACCTTACCGGCAATTTGTCTTTGCCCTTTTTTATCCGGATGTAAACCGTCAACATAATTGCCCGGTGAAACAGTATTTAATAAATTGATATATCCAATAGACTCTTGTTCAGCTAGTTCTTTATACTTGGCTGCCATTTCCTTCAGCGACTTTTTCGTGTTTTCATTATATAATTTTTTTACGTTTATTTCAGACATTTTATGAAGATTTATGCCGGTCGGCGCCATTAAGACAATCTTTGCTCCGGGTATTTCGGCTTTAACCTGCTTTATCATCCACTCCATGTTTTCCACGCAGCTATTTACCATACTGTCGTTGCCGTTCTTTAAGTCGTTAACTCCAAGAAAAAATAATACGTAATTTGCATCCGTATTTTCTTTAAGTACCGGGACTAATTCTTTCCTGTCTGAAGTTTTCCTTCCTTTCCTGCCCGCGTTGACAACAAAGACCGAATCACTTTCCTTATTTAACAGATCATCCCACGCATAACCTCTAACGAAGGCGCCGTATGTAATTGAATCACCGAAACAAAGCATCTTCCCTTTTATTCCGTTCTCCTTCATTACCATTCCTGTTGATATCATGAATATTATTGCCGCGGCAATAATAGCGGTTTTATTACTTAATATTTTCATCATTGGGTAGCCTCCGGATTATTGGAAGTTCAGATAAAAGTTCAAGTTTATGTTTAATAATGAATATGAAGTAATCAATTTAGTACGTCATTCTCCGGTGCAAATTTTTTCTGCCATCCTGGATAAGCCTTCAGTACCTCTTCAGGTGCATAAGTATACCATCCGTATCCGTCTCGTCTTTCCCTTCCCACATCGGAAAGCTTATAAACCGGTTTGCTGTTTCTGTCGCTGAAGAAAGGTCTGTTTGTTCCAAGTTCATAAAACCTCGCCCAGATGGGTGGAGCATTCGGATCTTTTTCAACTACCCTGTCCGTAGTTGATGTCCGGAACTGGAATATGACTTTCGGAGCTTTTACGGTTACTACTTTAATACCGTGGATTTGAGATTTCTTGAACCATCTAACCGCGCCTTGTACGGATTTAATGATTTTTGCCGAAGGATGTTCCAGGCTCATAAGAAACAGTGTAATTTCAGAACTTTCTTCTCCGCATACCGAAGGCAGTTCAAAGGTTCTGGCATGCTGCGGACGAAAATCTACATTATCGTGCTGCTGACACCATGCGGTCAGCTTTCCGTTTTCAACAATCTGACATTTTAAGATGCAATCGATTCCTTTTTCGAAAGATTTTTTTACCTGAACTTTTAATGCATTATCAACAAAAGAGAAATAAGGCTTATTTTCAATTATATTATGAAATACTTTCATTATGCCTATCATTGCGCCGTCGTTAAAGGTAATATATTTTCTGTAACCGCTGGTGTCAGGATAAAATTGAGGCCATCCTCCGTTTTGATACTGCGCCTTCAACATAAATTTAATTCCTTTTAAAGAAGCGTCCTTATATTTTTCGTTTCTTGTTTGAGCAAAAACTTTTGCAAGATACTCTACCTGGGAATAAGTGGTCCCGTTATCGAAAGTTGTCTGATCGTCGTCTTTTGAATTTAATAAAACTTCTTTCTGTTTTTCGGAAAGCACGGCGCGCATATCGTAATTTTTCCGCCATCCGCCGTTGTCACACTGATAAAGCAGTATATTGTCGGCTATCTTATCAATACTGTCTGGACTATATTTGGTTTGATTTGGCTCGGGCATAATAACCTGATGGTGGTCTGTTATATCGTACCAATGATGTGCGCTGTCCATAAAATCAGACATGTCTATTGCCTTATAATGTTCGGCGGTTTTCTTCTTTTGGGCCTCAGACGAAACCAACGGAATAAAAATCATAAGCAAAACAAATATTATCTTATCAAAATTAAAATGAGCTTTCATTATTTCTCCTGCAATTGAATTCTATAAGAATAATTAATTTATTTTGAAACTCGCGGGCCTTTCATTTAACGATGCTATAGTTCCAAGAACCTTACCGTTAAAAGGTGATTTCAAATTTTTTAAGTCATTTTCTGTAATCTTTGAACCGGAAATAAATTTTAAAGTATTTGAACCGCCGCCGGAATTATATTTTAAAGTTCCACCCGAAACGGTTTTAAGTTCCGGGTTATTTATAATGGTTATATGCTCGTTAAAAAAGAACAGTACCGAATCACCGTCTATCTCATACTTTAATATTTTCGGACCGGTCGCAGACTCGGGATCCCATTTGCCCCTAAAGGTCCAGTCCGCAGTGATAACTTTCGGATCAGGAGATCCATTTGCTGCGGTAAGATTATTTTTAAACCAGGCAAAATCACCGCCCGTTCTGTGACAATCAAAATAATAATCTCTTTCCCCCCAATTGAAAGGCCGGTTGGCTTTGGGATCTTTGTTGACGACATGGAAAATCGGTTTATCTGCTAAATTTTCCGAAAAGGTACAATTCAATAAATAAAATTGAGCTTCATAATGATGCCGACCTAAATAAAAATCTTTAGGGCCGTCAAAAGAACAATTCCTTAGGACAAATTTCTGATTTATATCGTAACCTCCTGCATGCCATAATGAAGCTGTCTTCGATTTTACTTCTTCGAATTTAGAATTTTTTATGAAACACCAGCCGCGCGGACAAACAAAATCAACTGCTCCCCGGATATTACAATCGGCTTGATAATACATGCCGGTTTTGTAGTCCCACAAAGATATTGTATCGCCGCCTCTACTCAGCACATTGCAGTTTTTTATTATGGTTCTTGTTCCCCTACCGTAAACAGCGAAAGCGTGAGGCCCGACTTTCGGCTGGGTATTTTCAATTGTCAGATTTTCCAGAATAATATCGTCAGCATGAATATTTATTACAGCCGGACCTATAGGATCAGGATTGGAAATCCAGTCGGTTCTCAACTGATTAAATTCGATTATTGTACTGTCTTTACATTCCCCTTTTAATGTAATATTATCCTGTTCAATTCTGATTTTTTCGTTATATACCCCGTTCTTTATATAAATAATCGTTCGCTCATAGTTGAACATCGGGAGTGCATTTATAGCTTCGGTAATTGTTTTATAGTCGCCGCTGCCGTCCTGGGCAACCGTAATGAAAGGTAAATCGTTAGAGTAAATATTGACCAACAAAGTTAAAAAAATAAAAAAAACAAGCGAGAAGAATTTTTTCATAACTATTACTCCGTAATTAATAATTTACTCACTTAGTACTAATCAGAATCTTAAAAAGGATATCCCTTTATTGATAAAGTTATCGTTTACTTAAATTTATAAAAAATATATTACATATGGGCACTTCTAAAAACTATTTTTTATAAAAATTCAACGCAAAGAGTACGCAATGTTCGCAGAGAATATTGAAATTTTTAGAAATGCCCTTATGTAATTATTAATTTATTTCCGGCTGATTAGTGAGAACAATTTTAATTAATTAAATTATGATGCCGCGTATGTATGATAGTATCTTGCGCGCTAAGTTCAAAATGCTCAAAACCGTGTTGGACTGTGAGTTGTGTTTTCCATCCGGATGTTAACTCGCACAAGTAGAAGGACGGAAATCATTACTAAATTGATACGGACTTAAAAATCTGAAAGGAAATATAATGAAAAAATTCTGGGGTATATTGATAACTATAGCCGCGCTATTAGTTATATTTTTATTGTTTATTTATTCAGGCATCTATAATGTAAGCGCGATGGTACCTCACAACAAACTAACCGTATGGGTAATAAATACCGTCAAAGACAATTCAATCGAGCACCATTCCAAAGATATAAAAATTCCGAATTTAAATGATTCTTCAATGGTTAAAACAGGTTTCGCTCATTATAGAGAAATGTGTGTAGGCTGTCACGGCGCTCCGGGCATAAAATCGGATGATGCCGGTCAGGGACTTTACCCTCATCCCCCGAACCTGGCCCACTCAGCAAATGAAATGCCGGCTTCACAGCTTTTCTGGATAACCAAGAACGGAATTAAATTTACCGGTATGCCTGCCTTCGGAAAAACACATAGCGACCAGAAGATATGGGATATCGTTGCATTTATGAAAACACTGCCGGGCATGACCAAGGAAACTTATAACGAAATGAGTAAGAAAATAAAAACACAGGATAACGATTAGCAATTTACATAAAGAATGTTAATATGTATTCGAATGTGCAACAAAGTTGGTTTAATATTACTAATTTTTGTGCAGATGTTAATCAATCAGTCATATTATGAAAATATTTAAATTTAGAACAGAAATAAAAAATGACGACGATCTTAAAGTCCTCGAATCTCATTTGCTCGGAATTACGGGAATAATAGAGTGTAAATGCAAACTTGACGATCCCGGTAGAATTCTAACGGTTAAGGCGCAAGGCCTAAGCCGTGATATTATAGCCAGAGATATATTTAAAGCCGGCGTAAGAAACGAGCCGTTAAATTCGATGTGGGAAAGAACAGTCGGGAAATTATTTAAGAAGGATTGTTGTAAATAATAATATTTTCTGAAAAAATTTTAAGTGAAAGCTCCAAATTTATACAAACCGGTTAGTGCCGTTATATTAGCGATGTTATTGTCTGTATTTTTCGTTAACTGCGCAAATAACAAAAAAGGTTATAATAATAATCGCCAACCGGCGGAAAATAATGTACAAAGAGACAGTTCGAGCTCACGGCAGAATACAACGCGTGGAGGCGGAATGATGAACGGAGGCATGATGGGAAACGGAATGATGCATAAAGGCATGATGAGCAGCGGTACGAGTAATGAAACTGGAACTGAGCGGAAAAAAGAAATATGGAAAGCACCTGCGGATGCGGATAAAACTAAAAATCCCATAACCGATATAATTTCCGCGGCAAAAACAGGGAAAAATATTTTTGAGATTCAATGTTCGGCCTGCCATGGTAATGATGCAAAAGGCGACGGACCTTCGGGCAAAATGCTAAATCCGAAACCGTCTGACTTAACGTCTGGTTCTGTCCAGGCACAATCCGACGGCGCTTTATTTTGGAAAATAACAAACGGGAAATCACCCATGCCGGCATTTGAAGGCATACTGAATCCAAAACAAAGATGGGAAATTATTAAATATTTACGTAGTTTAAAAAAGCATTAAACTAATAATTTTGGGAGGGGAAATGTTTCATAACTTCTTTTGGAACGGGATGTGGTTCGGAGGGACATTCTGGATTGTCATCATTGTACTGATAATTTGGGCAGTGGTTAACGGTTCAAAAAGAAATCAGAATTTAAGACAGGATTTCCCGCATAATGAATCCGCGCTTGATATACTTAAGAAAAGATATGCTCGCGGAGAAATAACAAAAGAGCAATTCGATCAAATGAAAAAAGATATAGAATAAAACCTTATTTCCCGCCCCTTTGTTTTATTATTCTAATATGATAAATGAATGTAATGAGTTTTAAAAATTCATTACATTCATTTATTCAGGTCGAATATTTTAAAATGATGATAAGATATATTTGTACTTTGGATCCTTTATCTTATTCAGATATTTCTCGGCTTCATTACTTTCACCGCGCAGTATATAAAGATGAAATAGATCTGCGTTACTTTTATCTATATCTACATTTACCATGTATTTGTCTTTATTGCGGATAACCCTGCTCGGAATAAAAGAATTTAACAATTCTATTTCAACCCCCGTCACGTTATGATCAAATATTGTCTCCATAATTTACTCCTATTTTATTCTTAAATATCGCTCGTTCTTACGAAAATATTTAAGATTTAATCCGGCTATTTACTTTGCTTATCTGCCGTAAATTAAGGACAAATTTAAACCTTCTTAATTTATAAAGTTATTAAGCAATTGTGGGTAATATAAAATTTCTACCGAATTTTTCCATGCACTTTTTAAGTACTTTTTAAAGAAAACCATATTTTTCTGCATAAATTTATGGTTCTATGCGAGTACCTAAAACTTTCAAGAATTGCTTCATCCATTCCGGATGAGCGGGCCAGGCAGGCGCTGTAACAAGATTACCGTCAGTTACCGCGTTATCGGCATTTTTACTTATTTCACCGTATCTGGCTCCGGCGGTTACACACTCAGGACCGACCGCGGGATATGAAATCATATGCTTGCCTTTGAGCATGTCGGCGGCTGCAAGTATTTGGGGGCCGTGACAAATAGCGGCAATAGGTTTTCTTTCAAAGTGCTTTACAATTTCTATAACTCTTTTATTTAATCTTAAATACTCAGGCGCTCTTCCGCCGGGAATTACAAGCGCGTCATAATTTTCGGGTTTTACATCGTCGAAATCGGCATTCAGTTTGAACCTATGCCCGGTAAGTTCCACATATGTTTGGTCCCCGATAAAATCGTGAACCGCTGTTTTTACGGTATCTCCGGCTTTTTTATCCGGGCAAACCGCATCAACTTTATGTCCGACCATTGTCAATATTTGAAAAGGAACCATTACTTCATAATCTTCTACAAAGTCGCCGACGATCATTAAAATTTTTTTAGCCGCCATCTTAATTCTCCTTGTTATTATTTATTAACTTGTTGGTTATGGTTAATAAAGAACCGAAAACACCTATCTTTTACGGAGAAATCTTATACACAAAAAACTATTGATTACTAATTACGAAAAAACCGGGGAAGATTCAATTTAATTAGGTATGCTCGGAAGTGCATTTGTAACATCACTCATAGGGATATAATTTAGACTTTCTAAAGCAACAGGACATGCAATTAAGTCGAAGCCCGAAACTTGAAGCTTATTTTTATTACCATAGCCGAATATTATGCAAACCGTGCGTAGATTTTCCCGCACACGTAGTTTGCAGCTGCAATAATTTAAATTTTTTCAGACGTGTAAAGTTCCCTTATATCTTAGACTTGCAGTAATCTTAAAAATTATTTCATAATGTGTTTTTTATGATAAAATAATATAGAATTAAAGTTGCAGTTAAATAATAATACAATGAAGGGTATTTGAGTTTGGTTCTGGAAAAAAGTAATAAAGAATTGATCCCCGCAGATAAGAAAATTTTTATTTCCTATTTCATAACTGCTTTCTACTATACCGTGCTCTTCCGGAAGTATTGAAACGCATGGACATTTTGTCCTTAATAGTGGTATTTGCATTGTACGAAATCTATTTTATCATCGCTTATTACATAAACCAAACGGTGCTCCTGAGTAATTCTTCTTGACCATACTCCGCTGCCTAAAAATCGTAGCGGTTCTGGTTTCCCTATCCATTGGAAAGGGTCCTTCATTACTGCTTCTACGATTTCTAAAATACGAAGTGCTACTTTCCGATCGTTTTTAACCCAATAAATTAAATCTTCTCTAAAATCAGGATGAAATATGGAAATTCTTTCTTTCCTAGATTTACTTTTCAATTCCAAATTCCCGTTTTAAATCAGCGACAGTCTGGGGAATTCCTTCCCTTTCTTGAACTTCAATCAGAGCTTTTAATAATCTTTTGGCATTTTTAGGAGATCTTAAAAGATGCGCAGTTTCCAATAAACCTGACAATTCACTTTCAGAAATTAATGCTACATTTTCCGCGTTTTTACGATTAATTATTACTATTTCTTTGTTAAGAGAAACCTGATCAAGAAGTTTTGCCAAATTTGCCCTTGCTTGA
This sequence comes from uncultured Bacteroidota bacterium, assembly GCA_963739955.1. GTDB lineage: Bacteria > Bacteroidota > Ignavibacteria > Ignavibacteriales > Ignavibacteriaceae > FEN-1297. The sequence continues at coordinate 18,449 of CAVUCX010000065.1, forward strand.
GTATAAGTTAAATTAATTGACATTGTTAAACCTTTTTATATGTACAGATAGAATGTACATCTGCTATTCTAAATATTCAATAGATTAAATCAATCATTAAGACAACATAATATATTATTTAAGTGCTTTTAAACAGCGGCAGGAAGATTGAAATTAAAGGTACTGCCTTCGCCGGGTATGCTGTCTACTTTTAGCACCCCGTTATGTTTTTCTATAAACTCTTTTATTAATATTAATCCCAACCCTGTACCGTATTCTTTTTCGGTACCCGGTGTGGAGTAAAATTTTTCGGCAAAAATTCTGTCAAGGTTTTCTTTGCTTATGCCTATCCCCGAGTCTTTAACAGAAATGCGCACCGATTCGCCTTCAGGGTTTTTCACTGCGGAAATTTTCACAGTCCCGTTTTTCTGAGTGAACTTTATAGCGTTGGAAATTAAATTTTGTACTATGGATATGAGCATATCTTCATCGGCAAATACTTCAATGTCGCTGTCAATATCCATACTGATATTAATTTGTTTTTTTATAGCGTTGCCTTTAAGCATGCTGAGGCATTTATTAATAATCCGGAGCAGCTTTAGATTTTCCGGTATATATTCCATACGTCCCATCTGGAATCTGGAAAAATGAAGAAGGTTGGTCGTCATTCCGAAAAGGTTTTTTGAGGCTTCGTAAATTGCCTGCTGGTATTCCTGGATTTCGTATTTCGTTAATGTGTCGTATTCCGTGGTCAATATCTCAGAGAAACCGAGAAGCGAATTAAACGGACTTCTCAGGTCGTGCGAAATTTGAGAAATTAATCGGTCTTTTGATGAATTGAGAGCTTTCAATTCATTTAGGAGTTTCTCCCGTTCCTGATATTTTTTATCTGTAGTTATATCATGTCCGATCAATACGACATTATCTATTTCATCTTCCTTTAATTCCCGGAAATAATGAAATCGGAAAGACAGTTCCTCACCTCCGGGTTGTTGTATTTTCAATTCAAAAGGCTCCGGTGCAATTTCTTTTTGAATGAAAAGCTTTTCCGATAAATGCGTCGAATTTAAATCAGAACCGGTTACGAAACACTCCGGGAATTTGGTTGAGTTGTCGTCTATGTTTTTATTATTTAAAAATTTATGCGCACCCGAATTTACAAAATTAATATTACCGTGTTTGTCCGCAGCGATTACAAGAAAATCGGTGTATACCGATTTTGTATATTTAATATTTTCAACAGCTAAGTTCCCGGTGCCGAAGTTACGCTGAGGCGCAGCATCCGATAAAACTCCGAAAATATATTTTTTATTCCCGTTTTCGTCAGACTGAATGTAGGATTGTTCCGTTATTAATTTGGTCTTACCGCTTTTTGTCTTAATTAAATATTCAGCTAAAATTTCCGAAAATAAATTATTTCCGGATTTACAACTTATATCCTTAATCTCCAGTTTATCCAGGATTATGGATTCAAAGTTCATTTTAATGATTTCGTCTTGAGTGTATCCGGTAAGACTTAATATTTCTGAACTTAAAAAATCATATTTTGATCCGGTGTAATTGTATTTGTAAAAGATAAAATTTCGGTGAGGAAAATTGTCCGGATCAATATCATAATTCATATGTTTTCCCTATACTAATTTATGCTAGCATAAAATTTGCCGCAAAATTATCCCGTTTATTTTTTATATTAAGAAAGTAATTGTGAAAAAATATCCCGATTAAAAAACAGAAAGCAGCCGAATAAAAAAATTAACCCGGTTAACAAAATAAATAAAATTATTATTATCTAAAATATCTTGACATTATTATTAACTACCCCTATTTTTATGTAGACTAAATCTTAATAATATGCAGATCAGACACTTGGGCATGAAATGAAAACAGCAGCAGAATTAAAATTCGGGGAAAGGGGTATAATCGAAAATATTGACGGTACGCACCCTTCATCTCGAAGAATACTGGAAGTCGGCTTTACCCCTGGACAGGAGATTGAATTAATAAACATCTCGGCTTTCAACGATCCGATAGCTTTTTCGGTAAGAGGAACTATTATAGCAATAAGAAAAAATGAAGCCGACTGTATAAAATTAATATGAGTACTCTGGCTTTAGAAACTATTCCGTTAGTTACGCTTGTCGGTCCGCCAAATTCGGGAAAACTACATTATTTAACCACATAAGCGGTAAAAATTATAAGACCGTAAATTATCCCGGCGCTACAGTTGAATATTCGGTTAGCAGAATACAGAAGAAATTTAATGTCAACGCCAATATTCTGGATTCTCCGGGAATAGTAAGTTTGTATCCGAATTCTCCTGATGAAAAAGTTTCAATTGACGCGCTTTATTCCCACCCGCGTTTCGGAATTCCCGATATTGTCATCGTTACGGCGGATGCCAGCCAGTTATCAAGACATTTATTGCTCGTAAAGCAGCTTATTGCGTCAAAGTTTCATGTAGTAGTCGCACTAACCATGACAGATCTGTTAAAACGAAAAGGAATGGAAATTTCGGTCGACGTTTTGAGCGGAGAATTAAAATGTAAAGTAGTTACGGTCGACGGAAGAAGCGGCAAAGGAATTAAGAATCTTATTTCTACGGTTCAGGAAGAATTAGTGAATTCACAGCAAGTTCAAAAAGTTAAACCCGTTCAGTATTCAGGGTCAATCAGTTTCGATAATCTTATAGATGCGTACAAAGAAATAGAAGAGATTGAGAACAAAGTTATCTTTCAACATGAAACCGATACCGCGCCTCCCGATCTCGAAAACGCAAACCGACAGCTTAGTTTATTGAACTGCCATCTGAATAAGATCGACAAAACAACATTAAAAATCGATAAAATCCTTCTCCATAAATACTACGGCCTGCTGATGTTTTTTGCGATTATGGCCGTCACTTTCACTTCGATATTCTGGCTTGCACAACCCGTAATGAACCTTGTAGACGACCTTTTCGGATATCTTTCCTCAGAGACAATAACGTTAATGGGAAATACCTGGCTTAGTAATTTGATCGCTAACGGAATAATATCCGGTACAGGCGCCGTGCTTGTTTTTGTGCCTCAAATCGTAATATTATTTTTAATACTCGGCCTGCTTGAAGATACCGGATATCTTGCGCGCGGAGCTATGCTTATAGATAAACCGCTCTCTAAAATCGGTTTGAACGGCAGATCCTTTGTGCCGATGCTATCAGGATTTGCATGCGCAATTCCCGCTATTATGGCGACAAGAACAATCCCGAATAAACGGGAAAGGTTACTGACAATTTTTATCATCCCCCTTCTCAGTTGCTCCGCCAGACTTCCGGTTTACGCGTTGCTCTTGGCATTTCTTTTCCCTATGAATCAGGCATGGATCGCAGGACTCGTACTTGCGGGCATCTACATCTTCAGCATTTTCAGTTCTACGGTTGCGGCGGCAATAATAAATAAATTCAGGAATAAACTTATTATTGAGGAGGATAACTCTTCCTTCATTTTGGAACTGCCAACCTACAAGGTGCCCAAGCTTAAAGTGGTAGCCGTAAATACCTATCACAGTTCCATGACGTACGTGAAAAAAGCGGGTACGGTTATTCTTTTGCTGTCGGTTGTAATATGGTTCTTAACTTATTTCCCTGATGTTCATCCGAAAGTTTCCACAAGCAATTTAAGCAGCGAACAGGCTGAACAGATAATCGGTTCGACTAGGTTATCGAATTCCTATGCATCCGACCTCGGGAAACTCATTCAACCGGTAATGCGTCCGCTGGGGCTGGATTGGAGAGTGGGAGTTTCACTAATACCTACATTTGCGGCAAGAGAAGTTTTTGTCAGCTCTCTGGCTCTTATATTCAAGGTTACCGGGGATAAAGGAGCGCTTCAAACTTCCATACTAAAGGAAATGAGGCATGCTACAATTGAGGTTACAGGTCGAAAACTTTTTACGACAGCTACAATTATAGGTTTAATTATTTATTTTATTTTTGCGCTTCAATGTATTTCGACATTAGCCATATCCCGTAAAGAAACCGGCGGTTGGCGAATTCCTATACTTCAATTGGTTTTATTTACTTCTTTCGGTTACATTTTTGCGTTTATAGCCGTAAACGGTCTACGAATGCTGGGGATATCGTAAACTTTTAGCGTAGTGTGTCTCTTGCATTTAGAAAAAACCTATTATATTTTAGAATTAACAAACTTACCTTAAAAAAAAAATTGATAAATCAACAAGCCGCGGAAATATTTAGAAAGTACTTAAAAGACGGAAAGAACAGAATTACACCTGAAAGGTTTGAAGTTCTGGACTCCGCTTTGGGATACGAGGGGCATTTCGGTGCGGATGATCTGTATGTATTAATGAAGTCCAGGCAATCCCGTATTTCGAGAGCTACCGTTTATAATACTCTTGAGCTTTTGGCTCAATGCGATCTATTAATCAAAAGGAATTTCGGCGATAATACTACCCGGTTTGAGAATAATTTTAAAAAACAGCAGCACGATCATCTAATATGCGTCGATTGCGGGAGAATAGTTGAATTCATTAATTCAAAAATAAAACAACTGCCGGAAGAAATAAGCAGCGAACTCGGCTTTAATTTGGAAAGCTATTCATTCAATATTTTTGCGAGGTGCAAAGATAAAACCAACTGCAAGTATTTTAAGAACAGGAAATAAATTAAATATTTTTTGTTATTTTTCAGGTAATCCGCAATGAATCAAATAAAATATCCCTTAACCTGGCATAAAGGAAATTTACAAATAAAAATTTTTTGCTCTATTCCGAATATAGCTACGGGTATCCTAATCACTGCCGGGGAAAGTTTATTTGTGGTTGACCCGGGCGACGGTATCTTACGCGATCTTAATAAAGAAATCGGAACAGAGAAAATCTTAAAAATATCTGACGTATTTGTCACTCACGGTCATCACGACCATATAGGAGGAGTGTGGGCTCTTCTTACTTACATGCGAGTAATGAATAAAAAGTCTCCTTTAAAAATTCATTATCCGCAGGGCTGTGTTGAAATAGAAAGTATTTACAATGCATTTAAAAAAGTATACTCCAAAAGTCTGCCTTACAGCATTCATTTAAATGAGATAAAAGAATCCAAGACATTCAGGCATAAGAGCGTAACCGTACTTCCCTTCCCGGTTATTCATAAAGAATATCTGCACGACGGCGTGAGCACAAGGCAGGTACCGGCCATCGGTTTCAAATTTTCGTATAACGGCAAAAAAATATGTTACGGCGGCGATACCGCTTACTGCGACACTCTGGTAAAACACGCAAAAAATTCGGACCTTGCTGTAATAGAAGCTGGTCATGATGAAGATACACCCGATGAAATGCATATGACCTTAAAAGAAGCAAAACAAATCGGTGAATCGGCAAAAGAATATTTCTTAGTGCACGTCCCGGAATAATGGCTTCGAGAAAATGTTATTTTAAAAATCTTAATCACTATTTTATTTATTATTGGAATATTTTAAGAAATGGTTTGGTTTCAGAAAGAAATTATCCTGGGTTCAAAAAGAAGAGGTTTTCATCTCGTAACCGATGAAATTCTAAGACAGATGCCCGAAATAAGAAATATAAAAACCGGAATGGCGAATATATTTATTAAGCATACTTCGGCTTCACTTGCGATAAATGAAAATGCCGACCCCACCGTTAGAATCGATATGGAATCACATTTTAATAAACTTGCACCGGAAAATGCTCCGTATTATGAGCATGATACCGAAGGTTCCGACGATATGCCGGCTCATTTAAAGTCGGTTATTCTCGGCAGCAGTCTGAATATTCCGGTTACCGATGGTGAACTGAATTTAGGGATTTGGCAGGGAATATATCTTTGCGAACACAGGAACCGCGGAGGAAGCCGCCGTATTGTTGTAACAATTCACGGTGAATAATCAATTTCAGAATCCTTCGTACCCCCACTTAATTTTGTTTGCTTTTACCTCCTCAGGAGAAGGAAGTTTTGTTTCGGGATCGCGTTTGGGTACAAATCTTTTTTTACCTACAATTCGAGCGTTAACGCCGATATCTTCCTGAAAAATGTCCGGGACTTCTTCTTCCGCAAAGATCGCTTCCCAGGGGCATTCGGGAACGCACGCGTTGCAATCGATGCACTCGTCGGGATCTATTAATAACTGATTCTT
>CAVUCX010000066.1:0-68313 GCA_963739955.1 uncultured Bacteroidota bacterium
CTTGTCGAGTACGACAAGAAGTTTCTGATCATCGGGAACATGAACGCGGTCATGTTACCAAGGAGATCTGGCCGCTGGTTCTAGGACTAACAAGCTCTGGCTAGGTGTCTTACTCGCACGGAACGGGCCAAATGTGGTTCATGGGTGAAGGACGACTGCACCCCCATCAAGACCGGGGGTCAGCGCGTTGACGAAAACGGCGTCCCCGGGTATCAGACGATCGGCAACTCGTGCGTGGTTGACCAACTTGGATATCTTCAAGCGCCACGAGGACCTGATCCTCTACAAGGACGTACAACCCCCGTGATCTACCCGACCTTATGACAATTTACGACGCGATCGAGGTCAGCCACGTCCGTCAACATTCCCTATGGATTACGATGGGTGTCATGGGAGTCCCCATCACGTTCTTGGGCAAATACAACCCCGATCAGTTCGAGATCTTGAGGGTCGCGAGAGGCGCTCTCTGGGGAAGCAAACCAAGGTCTATCCTCCCCAGATTCAAGTCAGTCGGGAACGGTGGACCAGGAGCACTGTCACCAAGCTGAACGACGGCCCCGGCCTTTGAGGATGGAACAAGCCACCGGTGAGGCAAGACCTACTACGAGGTGGGCCGGCGAACGCTATGTCCAAGCTCTATGCCCGCATCCTGATCCGTAAGCGGAGCTAGCGCAGGGGTGAAGATCGAGCTCAGGGAGATGACGGTCCGAGACCTCGCCAAGGGGTACCAGGACAACGAGGAGCCGGGCGTCGCGGGTATCGGGACGCTGGACGTTCGCCCGCCTACCAGCGCGAGTTCATCTACAAGGACAAGCAGCGGGACGCGGTCATCGCCACGATCACGGAACTTCCCTCTCAATGTCATGTACTGGGCGGTACGCGAGGACGGCGACTACGAGATCATCGACGGGCAGCAGCGCACTATCTCGCTATGTCAGTACGTGAGGGAGACTTCGCCTACCAGGGCCGCTACTTCCACAATCTTCAGTCGGATGAGCAGGCGCAGATCCTCGACTACGAGCTGATGGTCTACCTATGCAGCGGCACGGACAGCGAGAAGCTCGATTGGTTCAAAACCATCAACATCGCGGGGGAGAAACTCACTGACCAGGAGCTGCGTAACGCGGTGTAGCAGGTTCATGGGTCACTGACGCCAAGCGGTACTTCAGCAAGACCGGCTGCCCCGCCTACGGCATCGGCAGCGACTACATGACGGGCACGCCGATCCGGCAGGACTACTTGGAGACGGTGATCAAGTGGATCAACGACGGTGACATCGAGGGCTACATGGCCAAGCATCAGCACAAGCCGAACGCGAACGAACTGTGGCTCTACTTCCAGAAGGTGATGGCTTGGGTGACAGCCACCTTCCCGAAGCACCGCAAGGAGATGAAGACCGTCCAGTGGGGCGATCTCTATAACGAGTTCAAGGACAAGGAGCTTGACCCGGCGAAGCTTGAGGAGCAAGTCGCGGCGCTGATGGCCGACGAGGATGTGACCAAAAGCGGGGCATCTACTCCTACGTGCTCGACGGGCAGGATTTAGTTCAAATTCTGCTTTCAAAAAAATGGGTATACTATGAAGAGGGAAAATAGAAACGGGTTCTTTAAAAATAATAATGCTTCCGAGAAAAGAAATAAAATAGTACTTTATTTTATGCTTGTTATCGGCAGCCTTACTTTTTCGATGCCGTTTTATTGGCTGGTAGTTACCAGTTTCAAATCGAGTAAAGAAATAGTTCAACCTACGCCAAGCTGGATTCCCCAAATTCCCGGTTCGGTTTCAAAATCGCCGTATCTTTCAGCGAATCTGAAAATTTCCAAACCGCAAAACGTTGATGAAAAGGAATGGGGAAATAATCTGCCCGAACTGGAAAAATTCGTATGGACGAAAATTAAGGAATATGAAGATACGACCAGTACGCGTTTTATATTAAATCACGGGCATAGCGACTCAACATGGCAGACCCAAATGCAGGTTATTGCCGGAAAACAATGGCCCGCATGGAAAAAACTTATGACAAATGCCGTACTTAAAAATGCAATGCCGATTCAGAATGTGGACGCAAGTGAAAATATGCCGATAGAAAAAATCATAGGATCGGTAATGAGCAGGGTGACGCCGAAGGAAATAAAAAATTCGCTTGAAGAAAATTACCACAGTTTTGCTTTGGGAAGACTCGTAGCCAGAAATAAAGAAAAACTGGATTACAATATATATAATTTGAGTCCGGACGAAGGCACTAATTGGAAATTTGATAATAATTCTCTGGGCCCGTTTTCAATGCTGATACTGGAGCAGGACTCCGCATTCGAAGTACCTTATAGGTTTTCGGATATTTCCGAATCTGATACCATGCAGATTTCCTCAATGCTTCCGTTCTCAACCGAAATGCTTGAAAGAATTACTCTGGCTGTTCATTCTGACGGTTCATTTAATAATATAAATGTTCTAATCCAGACAAAATCCGGTGTCTATAAGTCCACATCAGATTTTACTTTGGACGACAATACATGGAAAGATGCCATCTGGAGGTTCGGCGCGCGTCAAAGGTCCGATATATTACCATCGATCCTTCTTAAAAAAGAACTTGATGTAAAATCCTCGATTACTAAACCCGGTGAGATTCGGTTAACTCTTATTATATCGAAAACGTCTCATCTTCAGGCAATTTATCGGAAATTGGTTGCAAATTATAAACGATTAATTGATTATTTACCGTTTCTTACCTATTTGAAAAATACCATAATCCTTTTACTACTTAATATCTTTGCCGAAGTCTTCGCTGCATCGTTTGTAGCGTACGGTTTTTCGAGAGTTCAATGGCCTGGCAGGAATCTAGTATTCGTTCTTGTGCTTGCAACAATGATGCTGCCGGGACAAGTAACAATGATTCCTCAATTTTTGATATGGAAAGGACTCGGTATGTATAATACATGGCAGCCTCTATGGTTGCCAGCGTTATTCGGCAGCGCATTCGATATTTTCCTTTTGCGGCAATTTTTTATGACTCTGCCCAAAGAATTGGAGGATGCCGCAAGGGTAGACGGCTGCGGGTACTTCCGGACTTATTGGAAAATTATGCTGCCGCAGCTTAAACCTGCTCTGGCAACCATAGCGATCTTTCAGTTTATGGGTACATGGAATAATTTTATGGGGCCGTTAATTTATATAAGCTCGGATAAATTATCTCCTTTGGCTTTGGGGCTATTTACCCTTCAAACGGTTCATGCTTCTGATTGGGGAATGTTAATGGCCGCTTCGGTATTGATGGCTATACCTACCATCCTTATCTTTTTATTTATGCAAAAATATTTTATCAAGGGAATCACTTTTACCGGTACTAAAGGTTAAGTTTTTAGATTTACAGCTAGACAATTACAATCAAGGGAATAAATGAAAAATTCGAACAATAATTCTAAGAATGTTGAATTTGACAAACACGGCTTTAAACTTAACGGGGAAAGACAATTCATCTACGGAGGCGAACTTCATTACTTTAGAGTTCCGCCCAGCCAATGGAAAGATAGATTGACTAAATGCAAGCGGGCATTCTTTAATTCCGTTGGAATATATTTTGCCTGGAATTGGCACGAGCAGGAAAAAGGAAAATTTATCTTCGATAAAGACCGTGATGTTGAAAAATGGCTGAGTATTATCAATGAACTGGGTATGTTCGGTATTGCACGGCCGGGTCCGTATATTTGCAGCGAATGGGATCTGGGCGGAATTCCTAATTGGGCGCTAGCGGAAAATGCGGATTTCCGTTCGGCAGATGAAAATTATCTTTCTCTATTCAGAGACTGGTTTAAGGAAATAAATAAAAGAATTAAACCTTTACAAATTACTAGCGGGGGCAACCTTTATCTTTATCAGATCGAAAACGAACATTGGTGGAATAATCCTGCCTATATGGAAAAACTTGAACAGTTTGCTCAGCAGGACGGAATAGATATTCCGTTTTTAACTAACAGTAACGGCAAGTTGCCTGTTTTCGGTTCCAAACACCTGGACAGTATAACATCATATCCTAAGCCTTGGGACGTTGACGATACATACAGGCATCTTAATCATCTATTCCGCTTACAGCCGGATATGCCCAAGATGATTATTGAACTGGAAGGCGGATGGTTTACTCATTTCGGAGGACTTTCTCCGACTTGCAGGGGATATATTACTCACGAATGGACAGACGTTTATTTAAAAGCATTAATAGCCCAAGGCGTTAATGCTATGAACATATATATGTTCCACGGAGGCACTAATCCGGGATACTGGACCGGAACTAATATTACAACAACTTATGATTGGGATGCTTCGATACGGGAATGGGGAGAGTTGTCGGAAAGGTATTTTGTGGTTAGAAGGATCGGGGCATTTCTTGAAAGTTTGGGAAAAGAAATAGCGGAATCAAAAGTTAATAATGAAATCATAGTTTCAAATCCTCTTTATTGCGAAGTACTTGCTCTTACTTCTTCAAAGGGTAGTTTCATTTTTCCCAGAAATCTAACCTCACGCAATACATCGGTTAAAATAAGCTTTAAGCATCCGGATACGGACGAGATAATTACATTACCGCGAAAGAACGACTTTAATTTACCGGCATATTCTATGAGCGTAATTCCGGTTGATATAAATTTATCCGGCGGGATTAAATTAAAATACTGCACTTCCCAGGTATTCAATTATTATGAACAGAACAGTTATGTTAATCTGTTTTTATATGAGAGACCGGGTTTCAAAGGTGAAATTGTTCTTGAAGTTGACGACCTTAAAGGATATCAATGTGACAGCAAAGAAGAACATAACCTGGAAATAGAGCAGAACGGCAAAGAGATTATTATTAAATTATCAGCACAGTGAGGATGATGTTTTCATAGAACTTTCCGGGGAAAAATTAATTAGAATTATACTAACCACAACCGAAAGAGCCGGTAGAACCTGGCTCCCGGAGTTTAAAGAACAAAAAGCAGCGCTGGTTTCGGATATTTATTATATGAGTGAAAATTGGGAAAAGAACAACTGTTTGACCCTTGAAATTCAAAGGAAGAAATCAGACGATGAAAAGGTTAGTTTAGTCTGCGAAAATAATCCCGCCGAGATTTTATTAAACGGCAATAAATTAAATTTTGAAAAAAGCAAAATAAAAGGAATTTGTACTTTTAAACTGGATAAATTTAAAGAGCCCGATTTATTTCAGGACATTTCGGATAACTGGGGATTAAAAATGGAAAAGTTATCCGATGACCGTGAAAACTGGATGTCATATGAACCGGGAAGATCGCTGGAATCTTACAAAATATTTTCCAACGGTTATTTCAGGTTTCATACTTCGTTTGAAATACAAAATTCTAACGAAGATATATATATGGAATTCACCGGCTTTCATCACGACGCAACCCTATATATAAATAAACAATTTGCCGGCAACTGGGAAGACCGGATACATTGCGATATTCGCTCATTTATAAGAGAAGGCATAAATGAAATTGATATGTATCTGGAATGCAAGGGGCATTTGCATTCGGGTATGAAGACTTTTAACGGCATTACCAGTCCTGTAGGTTTATACGGCAATTCCAAACAGATGACGATTGAAACGTGGAGGAGATATTATAATAACGAATATCCTATAGAAAAGGTGTTTCAGAATATGCCGGAAGAAAGCAGGTATGAATTCGATGATTCTTCCTGGGAAACCGTAACACTGAAGAAAAACAACGACGATCTCTTTCACGGAATTTCAGGCGATAGAGTCATGTGCTGGTATAGAGGCGAGATAACGATAGACCGCGAGCTTGAGAAAAAAAATCTGCTGCTCGATATTCCGGTAAACAACGATACATTTGTATATGTAAACGGGGAATATTTGGGAGCTTACTTCAGGGATGATCACAAAGTCTTTGATATCTCGGAAAAATTGTTTTTCGATAAAAAAAATGTAATTGTGATCGGTATTAGAAGCAGAGATACACAGGAGGGTGTCGGTATAAGAAATCCGATAAAAATTCTTATTTTTGATCGGTTAATAAAAGAAAACTGGGAGGTTAAAACGCAGCTTTTGGGCGAAGAGTCGGGCTGGCATAATACCGTTAATAACGACAGCGGATGGTTGAATGTTGCAAGTCCGAAAAAATATAATCTGACCGATGATGTTCCGGTCTTATGGTGGCGGAAAACCGTAAAGATAGAAGGCGCGGAAGAATTTATCTCACCTTTCAGGTTAACCCTCGAGGATGTTCATTCGAAAGCTTTAATCTTTTTCAACGGAGTTTTACTGGGCCGGTATTCGGATGCAGGTCCGCAAAAAGATTTTTATATATTCGAGGACATAATAAAGAAAGAAAACAACTTGGTAATTGCGGTAGAAGGTAAAGGCAAAATACCGTTGCTGGGGGAAGTTACAATTTCCCCGTATTACATTGCGAAGAAGGAGCACATTGAATTAATCTGGAAGTAAAATGAATTTAAAAACGACCATGAAGTATTTTCTAGCCAATTTATATATTTTAATATTTTTATTTACAATTCCTTTATTTTCGCAGAGTGTGCAGGTAACCTGGCTTAATCCGTTGCCTCAGGGAAATACTCTTTCCGGCGTCCGCTTTCTAAGCAGCAGAATCGGCTTTGCTGTGGGGGAATCGGGTACATTGCTGAAAACCACCGACGGCGGTAAGCGATGGATTCAATCGAAAAATATTCCGGCTATTAGTTACCGCAATATGGATTTCGTTAATCAGAAAACCGGATGGGTGGTCGGATGGGACGGAACAATTCTAAAAACCACCGACGGCGGAAAAATCTGGAAACCACAGACAAGTAATACTAAATATCCGCTTTTATCCGAGGAATTTTTTAATGAAAATACGGGAATTGCAGTCGGGTGGGGAGGAATAATCTTAAGGACGCAGAACGGAGGGAAAACCTGGCAAGTTATAAAAAACAATTCGATGGTATATCTTTATTCTATTAATTTTTCTCCAGACCAGAAAAGAATCGGATGGATAAGCGGAGGGAACGGAACGATATTGAGGACAATCGATGCCGGGAAATCTTGGATAAATTTACAAACCGTTACAAATCAAGAATTGTTTTCGGTATGTTCTATAAGCGATAATATTTGTTATGCAGTAGGCGGTGAGGGAGTAATGATCCGTACTCTGGACGGCGGTATTACCTGGAAATATGTAAAAACCGGTATTAACACCAACCTCGTTTCCATCTATTTTACAAATTCAACAATCGGATATTGCGTAGGAGAAAACGGTACGATAATAAAAACTACGGACGGCGGAAAAAACTGGTTTAAACTTAAAAGTAATTCTACCGCATATTTAAATTCTGTATTCTTTATGAATGAAAAAAACGGCTGGGCTGCGGGAAGCGCCGGAACAGTATTGAAAACTACCGACGGCGGCGCAAAATGGACTGCTCTTACGGAAGGTACCATCGCCCGTGTGCATTCTCTGGAATTTATTTCCTCCTCCAAAGGATACGCTGTTTCGGATAACGGCAAAATAATGTTTACCCAAAACAGCGGAAAATCATGGGTATACAAAGACCCCGGAAACGACGGGAAATATATAGCAGCGGTAAATTTTATTAATGATAAAGTCGGCTGGGCGTCAGGGCAAGACGGTATGATACTGCATACGGTCGACGGCGGAAAGACCTGGAAAAAACAAGAGAGCAATAGTAAACTTGAGCTTAACAATATTAATTTTTCAAATAAGGAAACCGGCTGGGCAGTTGGATGGAGCGGAACTATTTTACGCACGCCAAACGGCGGAAAAAGCTGGTACAATGTTAAAACAAAAAGTTCGGATATAGATTTTTACGGAGTTTATAGTATTAATAAAGACAATGCTTATGTTGTCGGATCCTCCGGAGTATTTATTAAAACACACGACGGCGGTAAAACCTGGAACGGTAAAGTGATAGGGCGAGGCTCAATAAACTTTTGGAACCTCTGCTTTATCGATACTTCCGTCGGATGGATTGCCGGTACAAACGGCTATATAGGAAAAACGGAAGACGGCGGTAAAACTTGGACAAGATGTAAAACGAATGTTAATTACAATATATACAGTATAGCCTTTGCGGATTCGCTTCACGGCTTTGCCGTTGGAGGAGGAGGTACTTTCCTTGTTACCGATGACGGGGGAATGAAATGGAAAGGCATTGAACTTAAAACAAAAAATAACCTATATACAGTTTCGATAATAAACAAAAACCAGGTTTATTTATCGGGAGAATCCGGTACAATTCTAAAAGTAAAGTTGCAGCGTCCGGGGAGTAAATGATGCGACAGGCGGGTGTTATTCTGGTAACATTCGGCTATTTAACGTTTAGTTTTGCTCAACCGAAACAATACTCCGCCAATAACCGGGAAATAACAACCGTCTCCAACAAAAACAGTCTTTTTATAAATTATAAAATAAAAAATATCAAATTTTCCGACTTCATTATTGACGGTAAAAAATATGTTTTACCAACCGTGCAAGGAACGGAAATTTCACAACGCCAAGGCTTTCCGATGCTGCCGGTTAAAACGTTGATCATTGGTATTCCGCAGGAAGGTACTCCCAGCGTAAAAATTATTAAGCAATCCTATTACGATACCGTTTCCGCAAATATATTGCCTTATCAAAAAAATTATAAGACTGTTTTAAGCGCCGGAAACAAATCTTCGTCAAATTTCGAAATGAAAAAAATCGAGAAGAAAATATATTCTGCGGATAGCTTTTACCCGGAAAACGCGGTCAGTTTGAACGGCAGTCAGTCTATCGGCTGGCTTAGGCGTCAGAGAATAATGTCTATAAATTTAAATCCTATTTTATTTAATCCTGTCGAGAACCAGATTCGTGTATTTAAGGAAATAGAAATTGAAATTGATTTTAATAACATGACTTCGGCAAACACGAACGGTTTAAATAAATCCGGTACTAATAATGATAATGCATTCGAGACGATATATAAAAGTGTTCTGAGCAATTATAACCAGGCCCGGAGCTGGCGTAAGAATGTTGATATTCAAAGTTCAACCGGGGACAAAACTTATCTCCCGAAAGAATTTGCCAACATTCCGGTCTGGTATAAATTTACTGTGGATTCAAGCGGGATATACCAAATAACTTATGAATCACTTGTCAATGCAGGGATAGATCCTAAAAATTTACAGGCAGATCAGCTTCATATCTTAAACGGAGGCGGAAGAGAACTGCCACTTGATTTATCGTCTCCTGAACCGAAACTAAAAGAAACTTCAACATTTTTTATGGACCGAAATAACAACGGTTTATTTGATAAAGGAGATGCACTTGTCTTTTACGCTACGGGTGATTCCGGCTGGGATTTGGACAACCGTGGTCGTGAGAAACGTCATTATATAAATTATTATACTAAGCATAATGTTTACTGGCTGGCTATCGGAAGTGGGACGAGAAAGAAAATGGCGGTAAGAAATAATTATCCTGTAGATAATGAGAAGACTGAACTTGTGGAAAAGTACCGCGCCTATTTTTATAGGGAAGATGAAAGGTTATTCCCGGATTATCAATTAAATTCGGGTGTTAATTGGTACTGGGATAATATTTCGGGAACCCAGCTTAAAACATATTATTTGCCCCTAAAGAATGTAATGCCCGGCGATACTGCAGAGCTCTTGGTCAATATACAAGGATGGACCGAAGTTCCTCACCCGGTTAATATTTCGATTAACGGTAAAATAAATTTCTCGGATGAAGTTGAATATACCATGGATAAGACATTGGACTATTCTTTTGTAGGAGGATTATTGGGCGGGACAAATACACTGACAATTCAGTCCGGTAATTCATACGTTTCCGGTCTGAATCTGTCTTACCTTGATTGGGTGGAAGTTCATTACTGGAGCCAGTTAAGAGCCGAAAACAACAGGCTGATCTATAAAACTCCGGCTAAACAAGGATATTATGATTATTACATCAGGAATTTTGATGCGGACACCGCGTATGTTTTCGATATAACCGATAAATTCAATGCGGAGAGGGTGATCAATCTAAGTTACGACAAGATACATTCCGTACTGAATATTGTTGATTCCGTTGGCAGCGAATACAGTCACAAGATTATCGCTTTATCCAGGGCCGATTTCAATACAATTGACAACATGGAACCGGGAAGAAATCCGTTGAAAGGTTTACGGGATACTACCAACTCTGCCGATTATGTGGTAATTGCCCATCCGAGTTTAATGGGACAGACTCTGAATCAGCTAATCAGTCATCTTCAGAATCCTCATTTATATTCCGACAATAAAGTTCCATCCATCAAGGTAATTAATGTAGAAGATATTTACGATGAATTTTCATGGGGATTATTTGATCCGACGGCAATCCGGAATTTTCTTAAGTATACATTCTATCACTGGAAAAAAGCTCCCGAATATGTACTGTTGGTAGGTAAAGCCTGTTATGATTTTAAAAACAATGCCGGCAACAGCTTACCTGATCTTGTTCCTACATATGAGGGTACGACTATCGGAACCGACGACTGGTTTGTATATTTGACTAAAGACGGATATATGGATATGATCATCGGGCGACTGCCGGCAAGTAACCCGGATGTGCTGAACTCTATGGTACAAAAAATTACAAAATATGATAATGATCCTCCTTACGGCGTTTGGAAAAATTCAATTATGCTGACGGCTGATGACGAATATAGTCCTGAGAATAATCCGGGTATAGAAAAATATTTTACAATAGAATCCGAAGAACTGGCAAATTCAATAGTGCCCGGCTCCTTTGAACTGTCGAAAGTTTATTTGATGAATTATCATTATAAAGACCCCGCCGGCAACAAACCTGCTGCAAGGGCCGACTTCATTAAGGAATATAATAAAGGAAACCTCATAGTTAATTTTATCGGACACGGTAATTTTCAGCAACTGGCGGATGAAACACTTTTTTATGCGCCTATCGATATTAAGGAAATCAGAAACGGTGCTAAGCTTCCGGTCTTTATCGCTGCGACCTGCGGAGCGGGCCGGTTTGACGGGAACACAACAACACTTACCTGCATCGGGGAAAGATTGTTAAATATGACAAATAACGGTGCGATTGCCAGCATTGCCGCTACCAGGTGGGGATTGAACACCGCAAATTATTTGATTGATAAATCTTTTATTCAGCAAGTCTTGGGTACAACCGACGGGATACGAAAAACTTTCGGAGAAGCTTTGGTAATCGCTAAAACAACCAGCGGGTATACCGATTTTACTAGAATGATCGATTTGCTGGGATTGCCTTCGGAATATATTAATAGCCCGAAGGGACAAATCAACTTAACCTCCTTTCCAGATACATTAAACGAAGGTATGCATTTTAAAATTGCCGGAGAGGTTCTGCAAAACGGCAAGGTAGTAAACAATTACAATGGGACGAGTTCGATAAAGGTATTGAATTCGGATACGTTAAAAACCGAACAAGCCGTAAATGTAAATTATTCTGTTCATGGTAATATTTTAATCGATACACTATGGAATGTTGCGAACGGATTATTTGATTCAACAATTACCTTGAGCGGCGTTTCGTTACAAAACGGACATTCCGGCAAGATATCGGTCTATTCGTGGGGCGAAGTAAACGGCGAACCATTTGACGCTGCCGGGGCTGTTGATACAATTGTTACTAAATCAACCGTCACTTCGGTGTTATTTCGCGATACCACAGGTCCTTACATATATGTGAAATTAAACGGGAAAAATATTTCCGGTTTTAACGGACCTATCGGTTTTGATCCTAAGTTTTGTATTACCTTGTCCGATTACGGAAGCGGGGTAGATCTTAATAAATATTACGGAATTCATTTATATGTAGACGACGATACTTCGAAAACTGTCAATCTGACTTCGCTTTACGACGGCAAATCTACTTCGGGCGAGATAAATTACGCAGTCACCGGACTTGCGCCCGGCAAGCATAGTTTCAAAATTACCGCCTGGGATGTAGCGCATAATGAGAGTGTAAAGAAATTTGATCTGGTGGTAGGTATGAAAGATATGCTCAGTAAAGTTTACACCTATCCCAATCCCGCTTCCGGATCAACAAGTTTTACATTTTATCTTAATCAGGAAGCGGATATTAAAATAAAGATCTATACAGTTGCCGGCAGGTTAGTGAAGTACTTTAATTTCTTTGGAAAGCCGGGCTTTAACATCTTTCCGTCGGAGCCGTGGCATCTAAGAGATCAGGACGGCAACCCGCTGGCGAACGGTGTTTATTTCTTCAAAATTATTGCTTCTTCGGATAAAGGCTCATCGGCCGATACTATCGGTAAGATTGCCGTAATACGTTAATTTATTCCATTTCTAAAAGTAATATTATTCGACCTTGTATCAAGGTACGAACTAATTGTCTGCATAATAATTACAATTATACCAAAGCATTGAAAGGATTTATTTATATGGTTAATAAAGATGAATTTATACGTTCCTCGTTTCATGAAAGCGCAGCAGTAAAAAAGTTAACTTTGGAAGAATGTATTGAAGACATAAAAAAAGCTACGGACGTAATTGAGACGGCCTTCCGTTCGGATAAAAAATTATTACTTTGCGGCAACGGCGGGAGCGCTGCCGATTGTCAGCATATTGCAACGGAGTTAACAATAAGGCTTAATCATGATATTAAAAGAAAAGGCTTGCCTGCGATTGCATTGCCCACAGACAGCTCCGCGATGACCGGAGGAGGAAATGATATCGGATTTGAAAACACTTTCGCCAGACTGGTAGAAGCTTTGGGAAGAGAAGGTGATGTACTGATTGCCATATCAACCAGCGGGAATTCGGAAAATGTTGTCAGAGCTGCCCAAAAAGCGCATGAAAATAAAATGATAGTTATTGGTTTTCTCGGCTGCGGCGGCGGAAAACTGAAAGAAAATTGTGACATCCCGATTGTAGTTCCGTCAGACAGTACACAGCGGATCCAGGAAGCGCACATCACGATAGCGCATGCCGTAGCGGAATTGGTGGAATTCGGAATAACAGATTACAATAAATAGGAAATACTAAAATGGCTGATGATTTCATAAAAGGTATTGTCGTACCTATGTTAACGCCCTTTAATGAAGATAAGTCGCTCGATGAAAAAACTCTCGCGGTATTTACGGATTGGTTATGTAATAAAGGATTGGATATACTTTTTCCGATGGGCGGCTCGGGAGAATATTCTTATTTGGAAATCGCCGAACGAAAGCGAATTACGGATATTGTTGTCGAGGCATCTCAAAAAAGAGTTCCGGTTGTTCCCGGTACCGGGGGAACCTCGGTAAGTGAGACCGTCGAATTAAGTCTTTACGCCCAGCAGCACGGAGCCGACGGCGTATCGGTAGTTGTTCCCGGTTTCATTGAACCGAACGAGGATTCTATATTTGAATATTATGCGGCGATAAATAACAAACTGGATATTCCAATAATGATATATGATCCCAAGGGAAGCGGGAAGCGTTCAATAACACCGGGCTTATTAAAAAAAATGTCGGACGAGTTAAAAAATATAAAAGCCATTAAATACCGGACTCCCAACGGTGAATTGATGTCCAAAATGATTAAGGAAGTAGGCGGTAAAGTTGCCGTACTTTCCGGTGTTGAGTTTGTCTTTCTATCCGACCTGGCTGTGGGAGTAAAAGGATTAACCGGCGGCGGCGCCAATATTTTTCCCGGGCTGTTGAAGACTATTCAGAAAGAATTTGAGGCGGGCAATATCGATACTGCGCGTCAGGCATTTTTCAGAGTATTGGACCACAATGAAATACTTAATATAATAAAGTGGCCTTTAAGCGGTAAAATAGCCCTGGAGGCGATGGGAGTGCCATTTAAACCGGTTACCAGGCAGAAGATCGGAAAGTACACTGTAAAAGCCGCAGCAACAATTCAAGAATATTTTGGAAAGATCTGATTTTATGAAAAATTCCGGAACGGAGAAACTGGTTTTTCATGTTATTTCTCAGACTCACTGGGACCGGGAATGGTATGCAACGTTTGAAAGATTCCGTAGCGCTTTGGTGGAAGTAATTGACCGGCTTTTAAATTTATTGGAGAAGGGCGATTCAATTAAATTTTTTATGTTTGACGGTCAAACGGTTATACTGGAGGATTACCTGGAAATTAGACCGGAGAATGAAGTAAGGATAAAGAATTTAATTCAAAACGGGAAAATACTGGTTGGCCCCTGGTATCTTCTGGCGGATATGTTTTTACCAAGCGGGGAAGCATTGGTAAGGAATTTATTATTAGGCAAACAGATTTCCGAAGAGATGGGAAGAAGAAACGATTGCGGTTATCTTCCCGATGTATTCGGATTTAACAGCCAGGTGCCGCAGATATTAAACGGTTTCGGTATAGACAATACTCAAATTTTCCGCGGGGTTGGAAAGGAAATTAAGCAATCCGAATTTTTATGGGAGGCACCGGACGGCACGCAAATACTAGCAACATATCTCCCCGGCGGATATTATAATTTTAAACTGGACGAACTCGATATTGAAAAAAACGTGAACAAAGCATTGTCCGCTTTAGAAGAACTTGAAAATTGGCGGTCAACTAATAATGTTGTTCTGATGAATGGTATGGATCATTATTATGCCGACGAACAAATTCATCAAAAAATCTCTGTCGTAAATAAAAAGCTCGAACACGGGAGTATTTGTCAATCAACGCTTCCTGTATACGTCGATTCGGTTAAAGAAGCTATTGAAAAGCAGGGTATTAAACTGCAGATTTATTCCGGCGAGTTCAGAGAGAACAGACCTGCAAGAATAACTCCCGGCGTTATTTCTACGCGCATATATTTAAAACAAGAAAACGCTAAAGCCCAGGCGCTTCTGGAACGTTTTGCCGAACCGCTTTCGGTTTTTAATTGGATGTCGGGAGACGGCTATGACAGAGGGTTATTGAAGCAATCCTGGAAATATCTGATCCGGAATCATCCTCACGATTCGATCTGCGGGTGTTCGATAGATGACGTCCATTCCGAAATGATGAGCAGGTACTTTAAATCCGAACAAATTTCCGCAGGGTTAATTTCGAAAGCAATTAATTCAATCTGCCTGAAAATTAATACAGCATCCGGTTCCGGCATCCCTGTAATTGTTTTCAATACGCTTCAGTTTAAAAGAACCGATCCAGTAAAAATGAAATTGTTTATCCCTTTCTTCGAGAACATTGATATAAATAATTCCGCAGGCAGACCGGTTCCGTTTCATATTATTAACCGGAAAGAGGTTGAATTAAAATATGTTTTTCATAATGCAAGATGGAGTATGGGATCGGACATGGCTTTCAGCGAAGGAACTATTGTATTGCCTTCGAACATAGCCGGGCCGCAGGAACTTTTAGATGCCTACAATTCCGATAACCCGGGACAGTTAAAAAAGTTCTATGAGACCGAAATAGAAATCCTGGCCGGTGATATTGAAGCCTACGGTTGGGAAACTTTTTTTATTTCGAAAAGCGAAACCGCGGAAATAGACTCGGATATTAAAAGCGGTAAGGGCTATATTGAGAATGAATATTATAGGGTTGATATCGATCTAGACGGAAGACTCAACTTAACAGACAAACTGAATGATCTGAATTATTCCAATATAAATTATTTTATCGACGGCTCGGATGCTGGTGACGAATATAATTATTCGCCGGCATTGAATGACGATATAATCAACTCAAACGATTCTTTAAGGGGAGTTGTTATTGAAACACACCAGCCGGTAAAGGCATGCATGAAATTAACTTATCGCCTGAAATTGCCGGCATCGCTTCGCCGTGATAGACTCCAGCGTAGCAGCGATATGTCCGATTTGCCTGTCGAAACAGTAATTACCCTTTATTCCAAAACAAAAAGAATTGAATTTGAAACTAAAATTGAGAATACAATAAAAGATCATAGATTAAGAGTTGTATTCGACACGCCTATCAATGCCGAGTATTCCTACGCTCTTAGTCCTTTTGACTGCGTTACGAGGAAAATATTCAGGCCGGAAGAAGCAAGCGTTGCCGAAGGAAATATTCAATTAGGCCCCGGTGAAGAAGTTGAAGTTGCAAGTTATCCCCACAGCGGTTTCGTTGATGTATCAGACGGAACGGACGGGTTATGTTTAATTGCAGAAGGACTTCCTGAATACGAAGTAATTCCGGGCGGAAATAACGGCGGAGTTTCTGTTCAACTGACGCTTCTTCGTTCGGTAGGCTGGCTTTCCAGGAGCGATTTGCTGACGAGGAAAGGTCACGCCGGTCCGATGCTGGCGGCACCTCAGGCGCAATGCCAGGGAACGCATATTTTCAAATATGCATTAGTGCCGCATAAAGGAACATATGAAGAAAGCAACATAGTCTATGAGGCGTTAAAACATAGTACGCCGATGAGATCTGTCCAAACTTATAATCATGACGGGCAACTGCCTGTTGCGGGAAACTTTCTCGGTATTGACGGTAAGGGAATTGTTATCAGCGCAGTAAAACTTTCCGAGAAGAAGAACCGCTTGGTAATGAGGACCTTTAATATTACTAACAGAAATGTAGATGCAACAATTAGTTCAAGGCACTTAATTAAGAATGCAAACTTATTAAATTTACAGGAAGATATTGTTGAAGAGTTAAATGTTAAGAACGGCGAAGTTAAAATTCAATTTCTGAAAAAACAGATTAAAACAATTGAGATCGGATTTTAAAATTATATACATAAACTTATAGAGGGTAGCATTAATGAAAGGACAGGAAATTTTAAACTATATATTACAGGGTTCTCATTCGGATGTAGTGTGGTTGGAAGACCAAAGAGACTATGCCGTATCATTATTGAAAAACATGGAACAGCACTTGCTTGCATGTAAATACGACGAAGGATTCGGTACTTACTTTCACGAACTTACTTATTTGAAACCTTATCTTGATGCAAATCCCGAACAACGCGAATATGTAAAACAACTGGTTAAATCTTCGCGCGCCGAATTAGGCGGTTCTCACAGCCAGCCAGCGGAAGTCTTGGTAAGCGGAGAAAGTATCCTTCGCAATATTTTGTACGGAAGATATTATCATGAAAGACTGTTGGGCGGCGATCCGAAAATTTATATGCCATGGGATGTATTCGGGCATGTTATGCAACTTGCCCAAATTCTGGAAAAGACCCGTTTTAAAAGCTGCGTATGGTCTAAGAATATTTTCGGTGCAAACGCAATTTTTTACCAGCAATCGCTCGATGGAACAAAGCTGTTATTTAAACGCACCCAGTATGGCTTTCAAATCAGAGGAGCAGACGGAAGATTCAGGCAGGTTGAAAGCATAGATGATGTCATGACACATTTGCATGATTCCGCACAGGAGCTGAGCTCGCTGGGCTATTCGGAAAACCTATTGCTGAACTGCGGGGACTTTAAACCGCCTACATCTTCATTAGTCGGAAAATCCGAAGATCTGAGAAATCGAAAAAATTATAAAGTTGAAATCGGGAGCGGAGTTCTCAAAAATTGGTTAAAAGACGTAAACAAAGATATTAAAGAAAAGAATATTGATGTTCCGGTACTTGCCAGAGATTTCGAATGGCATCATCAAGGAACCGGAGTTTCCAGGATAGAGTTGAAAATAGCCAATAGATTAATTGAGAACACCGTTATCAGTGCCGAAAAATTTGCGTCTATTGCAACTTATCTGGGAGCAAAATATCCCGATAGGGCAGTTGATAAAGTCTGGAGACAGCTTTTATTTAACCAGCATCACGATTCAATTACCGGTACCTCCTGCGACCGTGCTTTTGTCGATATGCTTCAGCAGTTAAAAGAATCACTCACTATTAGTTCGGAAGTATTGCATAATGCTTTGCAATATAACGCCGGTAAAATTGATACTTCAAAAGTAAAGGGGATTCCGATTGTTGTGTTTAATCCGCTGAACTGGAAAAGGACGGATGTAGTACGGACAAGAGTTGAACTGAAACCGTCAATGAAGAATTTCAGCTTATTCGATAGTAACTCGGAAAAGATAGATTTTCAAGTAGAAAAAATAAGTCGTAAGAAAGGTGTTTTGACCGTTGATATATTGTTTATTGCGGAGAATATTCCGTCCCTGGGATATTCTACTTTTTACTTAAAAGCTTCCAGTGATAATCTGAAGAAAGCTCGTATTAAGAATGATTCTAAAATTGAAAATGAATTTTACGCTATTACTGCCGATCCTAAAAAGGGCGGGTGTATTACTTCCATATACGATAAAATTGCAATGCGTGAGCTATTAAATGAAAACGGTGATCCCGCAAATGAAATTATTGCACTTGAAGAAAAACCGGATCGTAACGAACCGTCGTGGGAAGTTTATACAAACGGGCCGAAACATTATTCAAGAGATTTTCACGCCGTAGTTAAGGTTGAAAACGGTCCGGTTGCCGATAAGATAATGGTTGAAGGCGAGTTTAAAGATTGTAAAAGATTTCGCCAATATATAGTCCTCTACAAAAACGTAAAGAGAATTGATTTCCAGACAAAGCTCGAGAAGTATAAAGGCGAACATCATTTACATATTGTAACATTCCCGTCTAATCTTCAGGGACTGCAGCCTGTTTTTGAAGAACGATTCGGGACAATTGTAAAAAGAAAAAGTAAAGAGAAATTCGACTTTCGGGTTCATCAAGCAAAAAACTATTCCGATTGCGGTGCCAGAAGAACTTACCAATGGGTAGATTATTCTTCTTCCGGGCAAATTAATTTCAGCGACGGTCAAAGCGTATCTATCGGAATGGTAAATATCGTAACTGCTCACAGCAAACCTACCCGTAATCTTGCATACGTTATCGGAGAAAAACTTGTAAAGAAAGGAATCCCGTCTACACCGAGCTTTGATGATTGCGATTGGGAAAGACGGAAGAATTTGCCTTTCGAAGATACTATTATGCCGAAGCCTGACAACTTTAACGAAGATTTAAAATTCGGTACGTCTTTTCGTATCGTACTTGACGATTCCGGTACCGGCATGAAGAACTCATATCTTAAAAAATTAGTAAAACAAAACGGAAAAAAAGTTAAAGATAAAATAGTCTCCGATCTTGCGAAAGATAATTATTCGTATTTACTCTGCAACGATTCCGATATGCCGGAAGGCTGGGAACCTATACCGGTATTGATTATATCAGCTAAAGATTCGGTTTGGCTGGAAAAAGCAGCCGCAAAAATTTTCGGCAGAAATTGGACGGAAACATCATCAATAAATCTCCCTGCCGAATGTAACTTTTCATTGTCGAATCAAAGGGTTGATGACTACGGTTTAGCAGTAATCAATGGAGGAAACGTACTTAATTCGGTCGAGTCCGACGGAACAGTTGCTCTTTTCTTAATGCAGACCGCCGCATGGGGATATACGCCTTGGGGAATTGATAGGCTGCCGTTCTTCTTTGTGCCGGAAAAGAAAACCCATAATTTCTTTTATTCGTTGTATCCCCATCAAAACACCTGGCGCGAAGCGAAGACTTACAGAGTAGGATACGAATATAATAACCCGTTGCTGGCTGTGGTTACGGATTCACATAAGGGGAATTTAAAACCCAGCGGTTCTTTTATTAATGTCGAAGGCGATTCCGTAGTAGTAACGGCGGTAAAACCAAAAGACAATAAAATAGCCGGCATGGAATCAGGAAATGTTGATATAAACAACGGGATAATAATCAGGTACTATGAAGCAGAAGGGAAAACCGGTTCCGCTAAAATTAATTTCTTTGATAAGATTAAGTTTGTTCAGAAAGTTAATCTTATTGACGAAGTAACCGGGAAAATTGCTTTCTCCAAAAATGAAATTATAGCCCCGGTAAAACCTTATGCCATTGAAGCTGTTAATTTAGTACCAGGTCATGTCCGGGAGAATAAGAATGCTGTTATTCTGGGCAGAGAAAGCGAAAGTTCGGAAATACTGCATTTCCGTCACTGGCAGCACAATCTCGGCGCGGAACCTATCGGGTACAGTATGGTAGGCGTTACTCTTAACGGAGATGTCAGTGAAAAAATTCATATCAGGCAGGGCGGGGTAACTTTGGCCCAGGTACAGCTGGGTGTTGTCAATAATTACCTGGATAGGACTGTTGAGGGCAAGGTTACGTTTGAAATGCCGGAAGGCTGGAGAATGATACCCGAGAGCGTCGATTACTCAATTAAACCACAGAAAGAATTTGTTCAGAATGTCCTGATAAGTTTTGGCGATTGGTACGGGGACAGGAAAGGAATTGTAAAAGCTAGGATTGAACACGACGGCAAGGTAATCCAGGACATTATGGAAATAGGCGGGGAATCTACTTTGGAATGGAAAATCAAAAAGGAGAAAAATAAAATAATTGCAGAAGTAAATAATCCGAACAATGATGCCATCGAAGGAGAAATTACGTTGATTACTCCTATTGAAGGCTGGTCCGAAAATTCGGTCGGCGATTATTCTTCATTTGAAATCCTTCCTGAATCCTCGTGGTTCCGGATCCCCGGCAACGGCAAAAAACAAATTGACTTCAATATAATAACTGATGATCCGGATTTCGTTGATTCTCACCAGACCCATTGGATTATTGCAAAAATAATGTACAACGGAAAAGCGGATTATAAAGCGATTCCGTCTGTAGCGATCGATAATTGAGAAAATATCTTTTATACTTTTAATGTTTATTCTTACTTAATACGGTTGGTCAATTCTTCATGGTAAATAATAGATTTAAATTGTCAAGAGGTTATTTGGGGAGCCTTAAAACGGTAATCTTAAAAGATGAAACTTACGGCGGAATGATTGAAATAGCTTTGCAGGGCGCGACTTTATTAAAATTCGTTGTCTCCAAATCAGAAGGAGAGTTCAATATAATAGACGGGTACCAGACACAGGAAGAGATGATGAGTACTCATGCTGCCAGATGCTGGATTATGATCCCGTTTGCGAATAGAATACCGAACGGATTATATAAGTTCAACGGTAATACATATCAGCTGTCTCCCGTTCCCCCCAGAGAAAATGTTATTCATGGATTTACTTCCAATGAGAAATATAAAATTAAAGATATAAATATTGAACATGATTATGCGGAAATAATATTTATCAACGAGCAAATTAGATATGATAAATATTCGGGCTATCCATTCGCACTAAATGTATATGTAAAATATAAGTATGAAAAAAACAAACTGACTATAAAAGTTATCGGGGAAAACGTAGGTGAAAGACCACTGCCCTTTGCTCCGGGATGGCATCCTTACTTTAAAACGCCGAGCGAGAGTATTGAGGATTTAATCCTATCCATTGATGCCGATTATCTTGTAAAAACAGACGAAGACTTAATACCGCTAAAAGGAGAAGAAGGTTATATCGATATAGAACAATTCCCGAATTTTAATTTCAGAAGTAACAGATCTAAAAAAGAAAGAGCAATAAACGGGAGGATTCTTGATGTTTGTTATGCCGGTCTAAGGCAAAACGGCAACGGTTATTTTGAATCTTCAATTTATGATCACTCGAATAATTTTAAAATAACTATGTTCCAAAAGGAAGGGGCCATATTCTTATATACCGGCGATACTCTAGATTTCGGCAAAAGGAGGTCGGTTGCTCTGGAGCCGATGAAATTTCTGACCAATGCTTTTAACCGAAACGAATACTCGAATGCAGTAAGCGTTATGCCCGGACATTATTCGGAATTTGAATTCGGGGTTAAAGTTTCGGATTAAATAACCGGGGTAGTTGTAAGCACCTTTCAAAAGATCTTTTAGATTTCTGCTCATAGTGAAAGTCTATTTAAAATTTTACGTCTACAGGCACTCTTCTTTTTGCACAACAACAAACCAAAAATAAAATACTAATCTGAATTTTTAATTGCATTTAAAACATGAATTATAGTGGAGGAAAAATTGAAGAAAACAAGACTTCTTGAAATATTAAATAAATTTAATAATGCCGCAATCGGTGTAATAGGTGATTTTAGTCTGGACGCATATTGGCTTCTGGATACCGGACAGCCGGAATTGTCTTTAGAAACCGGGAAACCGACCCAAGCGGTTATTCAGCAGCGCTATAGCCTCGGGGCTGCGGGAAATGTCGTAAATAATTTAGTCGGCCTCGGGGTGGGGAAAATATCCGTCTTCGGCATAATAAGCGACGACTTATTTGGCCGGGAATTATTGTTGCAGCTACAGAAACAAAAAGTAAATACCAACGGAATGATTTTGCAAAACGACGGATGGGACACTCCAGTATATGCCAAGCCGTATCTGGGAATGGAAGAGCAAAATAGAACTGATTTCGGTCGCTTCAATTCAATGTCAAAAAATATCGAAAACAATCTTGTTGATGTATTGACCAATTCTTTGGAAACATTGGATGCTTTAATAATTAATCAGCAGCTCCATCAAGGAATTTATTCCCAAAGAGTAGTCGACGTACTTAACAGTCTTGCAAACAAGAACCCAGAAAAAATATTCATATTAGATTCCAGAAATAGGAACGAAGAATTCTCAAATATGATCTGTAAACTCAACGCGGCAGAAGCATCGAGGGTTTGCGGGGAAGCAAAAGAAACTAATGACGTTATTGCGGTTAACGACCTGAAGAGATACATAAAACAGATAAACGGCCAAACCAAAAAACCTGTTTATACCACTCGCGGCAGGCGCGGAATTATATTGTACGACGGAGAAAATATTTTTGAAATACCAGGCATCCAGATCTTGAAGAAAATAGATTCTGTAGGAGCTGGTGATACTACTGTTGCCACTATTGCAACGGTTCTTGCCTCCGGCGGTACATATTACGAAGCCGGTTTAATAAGCAATCTTGCTTCAGCTGTAACGGTTCAAAAACTTCAGCAAACCGGAATTGCTACACAGGCAGAGATTCTGGATATATGGGAAAATGCGGATTATGTTTATAGACCTGAGCTGGCCGACGACAGCAGGCATGCAAAATATAAAGAAAATACCGAAATCGAAATCGTTGACGGATTTGTTGATATGAGTAAAATAGAACATGCAATTTTTGACCATGATGGTACAATATCTTCGCTGCGCCAGGGATGGGAAAGTATTATGGAGCCTTTGATGATCCGGTCGATTCTCGGCAAATCTTACGATATTGTATCCGAGGAAGAATATCATAGAGTATTAAAGCGTGTAAGGGATTATATAGATCAATCTACCGGAATTGAAACTATTCATCAAATGCAGGCGCTTTCCGAAATGGTTGCGGAATTCGGATTTGTTCCGAAAGACGAGATACTTTCTGCCGCAGGCTACAAAAAGAATTATAACGACGCATTAATGCAGATGGTAAACCTGCGTTTGGAGAGACTGAAATCGGGAGAACTTGACATATCTGATTTTACTATTAAAGGGTCAGTTGAATTTTTACACTTCTTGTTTAAAAGAGGAGTTAAATTGTATCTTGCCAGTGGAACGGATCATAATGATGTAGTTCATGAAGCGGAAAGTCTCGGGTACGCAAATTTATTTGAAGGTCGGATATACGGTTATTCCGGCGACGCATCGAAAAATACCAAACGTTTTGTTGTTCAGTCTATTATTAAGGAAAATAACTTAAGCGGTTCGCAAGTAGCAGCTTTCGGCGATGGGCCGGTAGAGTTGCGGGAGACAAAAAAACAAGGCGGAATTGCCGTCGGAATTGCCAGTAATGAGATTAGACGTTACGGCTTGAACCTGACAAAGAGAGTCCGGGTAATCAAAGCCGGTGCCGATTTGGTCATCCCCGATTTTTCTCAAAACAAAAAAATTATCGAGTTGTTTTTCGGTAAGAACAAAAGCTAGATAAAAATTAATATATATCATTCGATTAAGTCTTGTCCGGTAATTTTAATAAAATACTGTTAGATTAATTCCTCTCCTGTTTATCGACATTATTAATTATTTTACTCAAGTTGACCGCTTAAATGATTTTTGTGAGTAAAACTGCTTCTTTTATCCTTTACCGCGACTTAAGTCGCGGGTAAAGGATAAATAAATTCTTATTTCAAACTATTTTTTAAGTTTATAAAAGGAAGCGGTCAACTTGAGTTATTTTATCCGGCTTACTAAAAAACGGACAAAGGAGCAAAGCATTTAATGACGATAAACCCGGCTGACGACAGTATTATAGAAAATTATATCCGGCAGATGAGTCTAGAAGAAAAAATAGAACTTATCGCCGGAGACGGCTTTGACACTAAGCCTAATGAACGGCTAGGAATTCCTTCCTTAAAAATGGCGGACGGCCCCATGGGGGTGAGATGGGGAAGGTCTACTGCGTTCCCGGCAGGAGTAGCTATGGCGGCAACCTGGAATGTAAATTTAATTGAAGATCTGGGTAAAGCTTTAGCCAGGGAAGTTATATCTAGAGGAAGAAATGTTATACTTGGCCCGTGCGTTAATATAGTCCGTTTACCCCACGGCGGCAGAAATTTTGAAAGTTTTGGAGAAGATCCGTTTCTAACGTCGAGAATGGCCGTAAGTTATATAACCGGAGTTCAGAACGAAAACGTTGTTGCTACGGTGAAACATTTTGCTTGTAATAACCAGGAATACGAAAGAAAATTTGTTGACGTTAAAATTGACGAACGTGCATTGCATGAAATTTATCTGCCTGCATTTAAAGCGGCAGTAAAAGAAGCGAATGTACTGGCAGTAATGTCCGCTTATAATAAAGTAAACGGATCGTTTTGCAGTGAAAGTGATTTCCTTATAAACAGAACGCTGAAGAAAGAGTGGGGATTTCAAGGACTAGTAATGTCCGATTGGGGAGCTGTTCACAGCAGCATTCCCACTGCAGCATACGGAGTGGATTTGGAAATGCCCGACGGGAAATATATGAATCAATCCGCGCTGTTGGCTTCTGTAAAGACCTCTCTTGTTAAAGAATCTGTAATAGATGACAAGATAAGGCGATTATTGCGGGTAATAGCCGCTCTGGGCCTTTTCGGAGAAAAAGGAAAAAACAGCAAAACTAATTTTGAAAAAAGCAGCCGCGAAATTGCATATCAAACCGCCTGTGAAAGTATAGTTCTGCTTAAGAACGAGAATAAGATTTTACCGTTAAAAAAAGATAAAATAAATTCAATTGCAGTCATAGGTCCCAATGCAGTTTCGGCCAGAACCGGCGGCGGCGGAAGCGCTTATGTATCGCCTGAATATTCGGTTAATCCTTTGGATGCTTTAAAAGAAAAGCTGGGAGGCCAGATAAAAGTAAATTACCGTATAGGCGCTAAACTTGACGGCGACATTACCCCTACCGACATAGCCTCGCTGTTCCTGCATAAAGATAATGATAAAGACTACGGTTTATTGGGCGAATTTTTCGATAATACCGAATTAAAAGGGAAGCCGGTTCTTACCCGTACAGATCAGATGATTAATTTTGATTGGGGATTTATTTCACCGTGTCCGGGACTTGACGCTGAAAATTACTCGGTAAGGTGGACGGGGTTTATTAAAGTTCCTCTTGACAGCGAATATATCTTTGAAATATTAAGCGATGACGGCGTAAGATTATTTCTAGATGATGAATTGGTAATTGACGATTGGACGATACACAGCTTAAAATATAATTCATGTGAGTTAAAACTAAACGGCAGTGAAAAACATAAATTAAGACTGGAATATTTTCAGAAACACGGCGAGGCAATAGTCAAATTCGGATGGAAACCGAAAAAGGAAAACCTTCTACAAGAAGCCGTTGAAGCTGCTGCTGATTCAGATCTGGCAATTGTCTTTGCCGGAACATCCCAGTATTTTGAAACGGAAGGTCATGATAGGGAGAATATCATTCTGCCGAACAACCAGGATGAATTAATAGATGCCGTAGCAAGAGTAAATAAAAATACTATAGTGGTTTTGATTAATGGTTCCCAGCTGTTAATGACAAAATGGCTATCCGAAGTTAATGCGGTTGTGGAAGCATGGTTTGGAGGTTCGGAGAGCGGAAACGCTATTGCCGATATTATCCTCGGGATTAAAAATCCTTCCGGGAAGCTTCCGGTTACTTTCTCCAGAAGATGGGAAGAATGTTCTGCCTTCGGACTATATAAAAGCGAAAGCGGCACTACAAATTATAGTGACGGAATATTTGTCGGTTACAGGCATTTCGATAAGAACGACATAGAACCTTTATTCCCTTTTGGGTTCGGTCTTTCTTATACCGAATTTTCATATTCGGATCTGTTAATTGAGGATAAATCAGACAAAAGCAACTTTAACATAGAAATAAAAGTTAATATCCTTAATACCGGCAGCATTGAAGGAGCGGAAGTTGTTCAGTTGTATATAGGTAAAAAAGATTCGCAAATTATTAGGCCGATTAAAGAATTGAAAGCATTTCAAAAAATATTTTTGTTACCGGGTGAAACAAAACAAATTAAGTTCAAGCTGTCGAAAAGCTCTTTTTCATACTATGATTCGGAAACCGGTAACTGGAAAACCGAGAACGGGGAATATAGTTTTATGGTAGGTGCCTCTTCAAGAGATATAAAACTGGAAGATAAAATATTCTTGAATCTTTAATGGATATATTACAAAGAATTTATCCTTATTTACTTTTTTAAAATCGATTTTTAATATCGGAAATAGGAGAATATAATGAAAACTGTCTATCTTGTGGCAAACGGAGATTTAAGATTATCCGCAAATCGTACCTGCGAGCCCGCTCAAGTAGAAATGGAAAAGAAAATAATAATTGCTTTGAAGAAAGAGGGAATAACCGTAAAGCGTGCTCATAAGTATGATGAAGAAAAACAACACGGTTTTATCGACAGTCAAAAATACGGCATCGAGGTATTCCGCTCAATCCCGCCGGAAGCTCCGATAATTGTAGCTGAAGCGGTATGGCAATATAGTCAGCAAATCTTGCCTGGATTACTCACTCACAAAGGTCCGATCCTGACAATAGCAAACTGGAGCGGAACCTGGCCGGGGTTGGTCGGGCTTTTAAATATAAATGCATCTATGACAAAAGCCGGAAAAAAATATAGTACAATCTGGAGCGAGGACTTTCAAGATGAATTCTTTCTGAAAAGCATTAGGAGCTGGTTAAGCAAAGAAAGCATTAAACATAATACTTCTCATGTAAAATCGATAAGAAAAATCAAAGTGCCAGCAAATGCAGCTTCAATTGGAAAAAAATATGCTCTGGATCTTAAGAAGAACAAAGCAATAATGGGAGTATTCGACGAGGGCTGTATGGGAATGTATAACGCTATAATTCCCGATGAACTTCTGAATTCCCTGGGCATTTTCAAAGAACGTTTGAGCCAGTCCGCATTATACGCAAAAATGCTCACCATAAAAGATAAAGAAGCAACTTTGGTTTATGATTGGCTTCTTTCAAAAGGTATGCTGTTCAAATTCGGTAAAAAAGAATCCACTGAACTTACCAAGAACCAGGTTTTACAGCAGTGTAAAATGTACATTGCCGCAATTCGCATAGCAGATGAATTCGGATGTTCGACAATAGGAATTCAATATCAGCAAGGCTTGAAAGATCTAACTCCTGCTTCGGACTTGGCCGAGGGACTTTTAAATAATGTGGACCGTCCTCCTGTTTATGATGAGAACTTCAAGCGGGAATTGTTTGCCGGGAAAGCTCTGCCTCATTTTAATGAAGCCGATGAGTGTGCGGGCGTTGATGCGCTGGTAACCAACGGAATTTGGAACCGGCTCGGCTTGTCGCCGGAGACTACCCTGCACGATATAAGGTGGGGAAGAGAATACAAAGATGAAAATATAAATGATTTTGTATGGGTGTTTGAAATTTCAGGAGCAATACCGCCGGCTCATATTGAAAACGGTTATTACGGCGCTGTGAGCGAACGGCAGCCTCCCGAGTATTTCAGACTTGGAGGCGGAACTCTTAAGGGTGTCAGCAAACCCGGCAATATTGTTTGGAGCAGAGTCTTTATCGAAAAAGGTAAGTTGAAATTTGATATAGGATTGGGCGAAGCAGTAAAACTACCGAAGGAAGAAACGGAAGAAAGATTAAAACTAACTTCCTATCAATGGCCGATTATGCATGCGGTATTAAAAGGCATTACCAGAGATCAGATGATGGCAAGGCATAAATCGAATCATATCCAGGTTGCCTACGCACCGGATAAAAAAGAGCGCAAAGAAAGCCTTATTTGCCAAAGCAGCCGCTATGGAAGAACTCGGACTGGATGTATCTGTCTGCGGTGATATTTAAGGACATTACCGAACTTTCTAGCATATCTAAAAAGATGATCATGCGATCGACATTAATGACAGAACAATTTTTAGATTAAATAGCCAAACAAAAAATAAAAGAGCAGGAAATGGCAAAAAATATTCCGGTTGTTCTTGTAACCGGAGCCAGTCGGGGAATAGGCCGAGAAATAGCTGTATATTTATCCAGGCTAGGATTTTCTGTGGCAATCAATTACAACAACAATATCGATGCTGCTGATGAAACCCTTAACCTCTGCATGAATTCCAGGATTAATGAGTATCAAAGATTTGTTCCTATCAAAGCTAATATAGGTATTAAGCAAGAGCGTACTAAACTCGTCGATAGCGTACTCGAAGAATTTGGACGAATCGATGCTTTAATAAATAATGCAGGAGTAGGACCTAAGGAAAGAAAGGATATTACCGGGACAACCGAGGCATCATTTAAAGAGGTTATCGGGATTAACCTGGAAGGACCTTTTTTTCTAACGCAGCAGGTTGCTAATTACTGGCTGAACCGGAAACCTGAATTATTATTGCCGTCCGGGTTTAAGATAATTTTTATCTCTTCTATTTCCGCGGAAACCGTTTCGGTTAACAGGGCCGAATACTGCATAGCCAAGGCCGGGATTTCAATGCTAAATAAATTGTGGGCGGTAAGACTTGCGGACGAAGGCGTCCAAGTTTATGAGCTGCGGCCCGGAATAATGTTTACCGATATGACAAAAAATGTTAAAGAGAAATACGACAAACTGATAGAAAACGGTATTGTCCCGCAGAAAAGATGGGGCAGTCCGAATGATGTTGCACTTGCCGTCGGTTCCTTATTGAAAGGAGAATTTCCTTTCTCTACCGGTGAATCAATATATATAGACGGTGGATTTCATATAACTAATTTATAGCGTCCGATGATTGATATAGATTACCATCTCAAACTGGTTTCGTTAAAGCCCAAATTAATTAGGGCATTGGAAATATCCGGCGAAAAGATTAAGTCCATACATAAAAGATTAGTTCCCGGGAGCAGCTCTCCTGTTTTTACCGTTAACGGGATATATCAATCGCAGCAATGGACGGAGTGGACCCAGGGTTTTCAATACGGTTCGGCAATACTGCAATTTGATGCTTCCGGTGAAGAGTCGTTCCTGGCAATGGGTCGGGATGCCACTAAAAATTATATGTCTGCACATATTAGTAATACCGGGGTGCATGATCATGGCTTCAATAATATCAGTACTTACGGCAACCTGTTGAGACTAATGAATGAAGGGCTTATACCGTATAATGAATGGGAAAAAAGTTTTTATGAACTTGCACTTAAAGCAAGCGGAGCGGTGCAAGCTTCAAGATGGACAAATCTGAAATCAGTCGGTGGATATATTTATTCTTTTAACGGACCCCATTCTTTGTTTGCCGATACAATTAGATCTCTTCGCTCTTTGGCAATAGCCCACCAATTAAATCAAGTTTTGATGGGCGAAGGAGACGAAAAAATATCTCTGCTTGACAGACTAATCATTCACTCTATCACCACATCTTACTACAATGTTTATTTCGGAGAAGGAAGAGATATTTACGATGTTCGGGGAAGGGTGGCTCACGAATCTATCTTTAATATAAATAACGGCTCTTATCGATGTCCCAGTACGCAGCAAGGGTATTCGCCTTTTACAACATGGACCAGGGGTTTGGCTTGGATTATTTGCGGGTTTGGAGAACAGTTGGAGTTTCTCGAATCACTGCCTAATGATTCGTTTATGAGTTTTGAAAGTAAAGAATATGTTTTAGAAATATTCCGGAAAACAGCCGAAGCAACTGCGGATTATTATATTAACTATTCGCCTTCTGACGGAATTCCGTATTGGGATACCGGGGCTCCTGGTCTGTTAAATATTAAAAATTATCTACAAAAACCGGCTGATCCGTTTAACGATTATGAACCGGTTGACAGTTCTGCGGCAGTGATTGCGGCTCAAGGTTTCATCCGGTTAGGTAATTATTTCCTCGGTAAAAACGAATTGAGCAAAGCTAAAAAGTATTTACAAACGGGATTAACTATTGCCGACAAAATATTCACGGAACCCTATTTGTCAGAGAATAAAAAGCACGAAGGATTTATTTTACATTCTGTTTACCATCGTCCGCACTGTTGGGATAATATACCAACCGGAAGTAAAATACCGAACGGGGAATCTACAATGTGGGGAGACTACCATGCACGGGAGCTTGCCTTATCAATAATAAGAATAATAGAAAACAAAACTTATTATACCTTCTTTTTAAAATAATACAGAAAAAACAAATTATTAAAAGTATCGTATGGAAAAAAAGGAATTAACAAAAACTTATTTTAAATATAAATCGTTGGATGAATTAAAAGCAGATGTAAACAAATATAATGTCGATATAACTTTCGATAGCGATTTAACCCATATAAAAAATAAAATTAAAATCGGTGATCGCACTGCCGGAAATACTCTGGCTATTCATCCGATGGAGGGATGCGACGGAACTTTAGACGGAGCCCCTGATGAATTAACTGTCAGGCGATGGCTAAGATTCGGGGTAGGCGGGGCTAAATTAATTTGGGGCGAAGCTACCGCCGTTGTTCCAGAGGGGAGAGCTAACACAAGGCAGTTATTAATGAACGATAAGAATCTCAAAGAATTTGAGAAGATGCTCAACTTGACAAGAAGCGTTCATAAAGAAGTCTACGAAACTACGGATGACTTACTTATCGGTTTACAGTTAACTCATTCCGGCAGGTACAGTCATCCGAAGCCTTTGATTGCCTATCATCATCCCCAGGTTGACGCGCTTACCTATGCCGACAAGGCAATCAAAACAAGAGTAAGCGGCGATTATCCCCTACTCACAGACGATTATCTGGAACGGCTTGAAGATGCTTATTTGTCTGCTGCAAAGAGTGCGGCAAAAATTGGGTTTGACTTTATAGACATCAAACAGTGTCATACCTATTTGTTAAACGAACTGCTCGGCGCCAGAACTCGTCCCGGAAAATACGGCGGCAGTTTTGAGAACAGAACAAGGTTTATTAAAAATGTGCTGACCAAGATAAACTCCGAAATCGGGAATGATATCATTCTTGCTTCCAGGATGAATTCATTCGACGGGATACCGTTCAAAAAAGATCCGGAAACCGAAATCGGAGTCCCTGTGAATCACAAAGTGCCGTACAAGTACGGTTTCGGAATAAATACGGACGATCCTATGACATACGATTTAAATGAGGTCTTTCAATTAATAGAAATTTTGGAAAAGCAAAATGTAAAACTAATTAACATTACGGCAGGAAGCCCCTATTACAATATGCATATCGGCCGTCCGTTCGACAGGCCGCCCGTAGACGGGTATTATATGCCCGAACATCCGTTGCAGGGAATTGACCGCCACTTTAAAATGACAGAAGCAATTACCAGGAAATTTCCTTCCATGGTAGTTGTCGGAACCGGGTACAGCTGGCTGCAGAAATATTTTATTAATGCTGCCGAATCTAACCTGAGAAGGGGACGGGTATCGATGATAGGAGTCGGCCGGGGTTCAATTGCCTATCCTTCCTTTGCCAAAGATGCCTTGCTTAACGGCGAGTTAAAAAAGACAAAAGTATGTTATTCCGTAGGTTTATGTACCGCATTGATGCGTTCTAAAAATAATGAGCTGGGACAGTACGCCGCCGGTTGCGTACCGCGGGATTCGGTTTATACAAAAATATATCAAGATTCAATAGGCAGAAAAAAGGTATAAAATAATGAAGAATGCGATCCTTGGTATTGATATAGGCGGGACGAAGACTGTGGTTTTGTTAGGCTCAGTACAAGCCGAAATATTTGAAAGATTACAATTCTCAACTGTTTTCGGACAACCGTTCCATGAATATTTTTCCGAATTGGTAATAAATATTGAAAAAATAATTAATGAAAATAAATACAACGTTATTGCGATAAGCGTATCAATCGGCGGTCCGCTGGATGCATTGGATGGGATTATTAAATCGCCTCCGAACTTACCTTCATGGAAAAATATACCGTTGAAAAAAATGCTAAGTGAAAAATTTAATTTGCCTGTATATATAGAACACGATGGAAATGCCGGAGCCCTAGCCGAGTATTTTTTTGGAGCAGGAAGAAATTTTCACAACATTGTATTTTTAACCCTAGGAACGGGATTCGGCGCTGGAATAATACTGGATGGGAAATTATACAGAGGTACCAGTTATACTGCCGGCGAAATAGGGCATATCAGGATTTCGGACAACGGTCCTTTCGCCTACGGGAAACACGGATCATTGGAAAGTTTCTGCAGCGGAGCCGGAATAGCCAAACTTGCAGTTAAAATGTTTCCTCAACTTTGGAGCGACGGAATTACCACAAAGCAATTGACGGTTCTGGCGCGGGAGGAAAACCCTCAAGCCATAGAAGTCCTAAATACATCAGGAAACTATCTAGGTCGGGCTTTTGCCATAATTGCCGATCTTTTAAATCCCGAGAGAATTATTCTCGGTGGATTAGGCTTCAGAATCGGCGGACTTCTGCTGCAGCCGGCTCTAAAAGTGTTCAAAAAAGAAGCACTGGAGGAATCATTTAACTCTTGCGAAATTGTACCTGCTGAATTGAATGAAAAAATCGGAGATGTTGCATGTCTTTGTGCGGCGATAGATCAGGATAATATGCTGTGAGCAGGTAGGGAGTTTTTAGAACTGTAATAAAAAATAGATTACCGGGTAGTTAAATGTTAAAAATATACTTTTATAACATCATTCATAAAATAATCTTTCTGTTTATTTTGGTGACTGTCTTTTTTCCGGGATTCGTAAACGCTCAATCGGAGCTCGAAAACTTATTATCGCCCTCAGGGCTGCCGGTTCTTAAGCAAAGTCGTTTAATTGAAGTATCCAGCTATGATACAACCGGGGGCAACGGTGATAGTTGGACTGTGAAACCCGGAGCTACATCTACGGTATTTAATGAAAAAGGGCCGGGAGTGATCACAAGAATCTGGATGACTGTATATTCGCCCGATCCTTACTTCCTGCGAAAAATACTTATTAAAATGTACTGGGACGGAGAGAGTAACCCTTCCGTTGAAGTCCCGCTGGGCGATTTCTTCGGAACGGGTTTTAAATATAAACAGTATATCGGCCGGTATACTGGAATGAGCAGCGGCGGATATTATTGTTATTTCCCGATGCCTTTCCAAAAGGCGGCCAGGATAGAAATTGTAAATCAATCCGACCAGGAGATAAGCGATCTTTATTTTCAAGTAGACTATCAAAAATTACAAAAACCTCTTTCTAAAAATGTTGCGTATTTTCATGCCTGGTGGAATAGAGAAATAAGGACATATAGTAAGAATAACTTCCTTATTCTTAACGCCAAAGGCAGAGGCCAGGTTGTAGGTGTAAACATGAGCATGCAAAGTTATAACAATAATTACCGTTACCTTGAAGGTGATGAGATGGTTTATGTAGACGGCGAGAAAAAACCCAGCATTAACGGCACCGGGACGGAAGATTTTTTTAACAGCGGCTGGTATTTCATGGACGGAGAGTTCTCGGCACCGGATCACGGGCTTATTATTAAAAACGATTCATTACATAGAATAGCCGCGTATCGCTTTATGATCGGAGATCAGGTCCCTTTTAGAAAATCAATTAAATTTACCATTGAGCACGGAGACAGAGACGGAGAAGTAGCCGATTACAGCAGTACCGCTTACTGGTATCAAAAAGAGCCCCATCAGAAATTTCCGCCAATGATGCGGGCTTCACTGAGGATTCCTCTAAGAGTTGCAGTTCCGAACCGTGTAATTGAAGCTGAAGCACTGGGAGCAAGCGGAACCGATATTCAAAGCAGTACGGAAAATATGGAGAAATACGGACCTGATTGGAGCAACTTGAAACAGCTTGAAATAAATTTGGAAAAAAAAGAAGGCAGCTGTTTTATTTCTATTCCTGTTTCGCATACCGATAGGTACAATGTTGATATTTATTATACCAAAGGTCCGTCATATTGCAATGTAGATATTATGTACGACGGGAAGAAGATCGGTAAAATAGAAGGATATAAATCGGAAGTTTATCCCGGCGGAGCCTTAACTATAAATGATCTGAGATCACATAAGAATAAATTGAAGCTTGAGTTTATCGCTAGAGGAAAAAATCGTAAATCAGCGGGATATATGTTGGGAATCGATGCCTTTAATCCTGTTCCGAACAGGGTATTCATCCCGGAATGGTGTCTCGTCGGTCCGTTTCCGAATCCAATTGATTCGTCGGGAAACAGTGAAGGCCTTAATATCGTCTATCCACCTGAAAAGGAATTTGATACGACAAAAACTTATATTGGCGCGGATAATCAGCAGTTAAAATGGAAATTGTTCAAAACTCCTGAAAACGGTCATATCTCTTTAACCGGTTTGATACATCCGCATGAATATGTGGTTTCGTATGCGGTTACATATGTCTATTCACCTAAAGAACAGCGAATGCCGCTTTTAGTAGGAACTGACGAAGGCAGCAAAATTTTCTTGAACGAGAAGTTAATATATGAGTTCAAAGGCTCGAGAAGCGCCGAGGTTGACCAAAATAAAATTATGGCAGAACTGGATAAGGGCTGGAATAAATTAGAAATTAAGATTGATAATAGAACCGGCGGATACGGTTTCTATGCTCGTTTTCTGGATTTAAATAGAGTACTTTCCTACAGTCCTTACAAAAATTTTTAACTAAACTAACAAGGGTATTAAAATGGCAGAAGTGATTCTCAATGAAGTATCAAAAAGGTATGACGGAGGCAATTTAGCCGTAAATAAGGTAAGCGTCGATATAAATGATAAGGAATTTGTGGTCTTGGTCGGTCCATCCGGCTGCGGAAAATCCACTACTCTTAGGATGATTGCCGGTCTCGAAGAAATTACCTCCGGGAATCTTTATATAGACGGCAGAAAAGTAAACGACGATTCACCTAAAGACCGGGATATTGCCATGGTTTTTCAAAATTATGCCCTATATCCGCATATGACAGTTTATGAAAATATGGCTTTCGGCCTGAAACTGCGGAAGTTTAAAAAGAAGAGATTAAGCAAAGAGTTGATGAAGCAGCTAAAATTCTTGGACTTGAAGAATATTTAAATCGAAAACCTAAGGCCTTATCCGGCGGTCAAAGGCAGCGTGTGGCGGTAGGGAGAGCCATTGTAAGAAAGCCTAAAGTCTTTTTGTTCGATGAGCCACTCAGCAACCTTGATGCAAAATTAAGAGTACAGATGAGAACGGAGATTTCAAAACTGCATCAAAAACTGGAGGCTACCATAATTTATGTGACGCACGATCAGACCGAAGCAATGACAATGGGAGACAGAATAGTCATTATGAAAGACGGAGTTGTTAACCAGATCGATACTCCGCTAAATGTTTATAATCATCCTGCAAATAAATTTGTTGCCGGATTTATCGGAAGCCCCGCAATGAATTTTCTTGAAGGAAAAATTTCAAACAACGAAGGAATACATTTCTCAAGCACCGGCGGCGGGCTGTCTATTAAACTGAATGAAAATTATCAAAACACTTTGAATCCGTATATTAATAAGAAAATATGGATGGGGATCAGGCCGGAAGATATTTATGACACTTCTTCTAATTTTTCACAACCCAATGGGATAAAGATGGAAGTTAAATTAGATGTACTGGAGCCGATGGGTAATGAAATATTCCTCTATTTTACTGTTGACGACCAGCAATTTATTGCCCGAACCCCTGCCAGAGAGATGCCTTCCGCCGGCTCGGTAAAAAATATAATATTTGACACGGATAAGCTCCACTTCTTCGATGCTGAAACGGAAAAAGCATTAAATTAAATTTTTGATTCTAAGAGTATAATTATAATTAATAAATCTATTCTAATAATTCTAAAATTCACGGTGAATATTAATGAACAAGTTCTTAACCCTGCACAAATTTGGACAAAGCTTCTGGCTGGATAATTTAACACGATCTAAAATAACAAGCGGCGAATTGAAAAAAAGAGTTGACGAAGAAGGGCTTTTAGGTATTACTACAAATCCGGCAATCTTTAATAAAGCAATTTCGGGCAGCTGTGATTATGACGAACAGATAAAACAATTGCATAAGGACGGGAAAACAGTTGAGGAAATATACAAAGCTCTTACAATTAAAGACGTACAGGATGCATGCGATGTACTTTATCCTGTATACGAAAAATCCGGCAAGGTTGACGGTTTCGTCAGTCTGGAAGTTTCCCCGTATCTAGCCCGTAATGCCGAAGGAACAATTACGGAGGCAAGAGAATTATTTAAACTTGTAGATAGATCTAATTGTTTTATAAAGATCCCGGGTACGAAGGAAGGCCTTCAGGCAATTGGGCAGGCACTGTACGAAGGAATAAATATTAATATCACTCTTCTATTTTCGATAAAAAGTTATGAGGATGTTGCAGTATCATATATTAATGCTCTTAAAAGAAGATCTTCTGAGAACAAATCAATAAGTGACATCAGATCGGTAGCGAGTTTTTTTATCAGTCGCATAGATACTTTGGTGGATGATTTATTAAGCATAGCAAAGAATGACAATAAGTATGCAAATGCGAATGCCATGGCGGATCAGTTATCCGGGGTGGCTGGGGTAGCCAGCGCCAAATTAGCTTATCAAAGCTTCAAGAAAATATTTAGCGGCGAAAAATGGCAAAGTCTTGTAACTAAAGGCGCTAAAGTTCAGAGACCTTTATGGGCAAGTACCAGTACTAAAAATCCGGCGTATAGGGATGTTCTTTACGTTGAATCCTTAATAGGACGTGACACTGTAAACACGATGCCCGACGAGACTATCGTTGCATTCCAAGATCACGGTGTTGTTGTAGAGGACAGTATTGAGAAAAATGTAGATTCGGCAAAAAGTAAATTTGATTCATTAAAAAATGCCGGAATTGATATTGATTACGTAACCGAAAGGCTTGTGAACGAAGGTATTGAAAAATTTGTTATCCCTTATGATAATTTACTGAAGACAATAGCTGAAAAATTAAAATAAGGTGATAAGTTTTTTTACGTTTGATTTAATAAATGATCTGTTCGAAATTATTATAATTCAATTTTTCTTCAAAAGGATGTAATATGAATAAAATTTTCCTGCCGATTATCGTTATCTCTTTACTTGCGGTTCTTTTCACTTCGTGCGGTACAAAGCAATCCGGAAAAAATCCTAAATATATAATCGGATTTTCACAATGCAACAGTGCTGAACCATGGCGCGAAGCAATGAATAAACAAATTATGGCGGAAGCGGCGAAACATCCTGAAATAAAATTAATAATATCCGATGCTCAGCAGAGTAATGCAAAACAAGTTGCCGATGTGGAAAATTTTATAGTAAGAGGTGTTGATTTATTAATGATTTCGCCGAACGAAGCCAAGCCGCTTACAGGCATTGTCGAAAAAGCTTACGATAAAGGAATACCTGTCATTGTAATTGACCGTAAAATATTATCCGATAAATACACTTGCTTTATTGGCGCGAATAACGAATTGATTGGTAAAGAAGCGGGAAAATATGCCGCCAAACTTTTAAAGGAAAAGGAAAGATTGTTGAAATATGGGGATTAAAAGGTTCTACTCCGGCTATAGAAAGGCATAATGGATTTATGGAAGGTATAAAAGATTTTCCCGGAATTAAAATTATATATTCTCAAGACGGAGCCTGGCTTAGAGAGAATGGCAGATCAATTATGGAAAATGCTCTTCAGCGGTTCGATAAAATTGATTTGGTTTTCGGACAAAACGATCCTATGGCAATGGGTGCCTACCTAGCGGCGAAAAATGTCGGCAGAGCTAAAAACATATATTTTATAGGAATTGACGGTTTACCCGGCCCCGAAGGTGGGATTCAAGCCGTTAAAAGCGGTCAATTGAACGCCACTTTTATTTATCCTACCGGAGGAAAAGCAGCCGTATTAACCGCTTTAAAAATTTTGAACGGAGAGAAAGTCCCGAAGGATGTCACTCTTTCGACTATAGCCATTACTCCGCAAAATGCAAATGAATATGTATCAGGAAAACAGTAAAGGTTAAATCCGGTTTTAACCGGCCGATAATTCTATTGGAATATTTTTATTGCAAACTGTCATAAATTTTTAAAGAGCTTGTTAAGAATAACTGATATTAAAAAATCTTTTTCCGGAGTTGAAGTACTTCACGGGATTTCATTCGATGCGGAAAACGGCAGCGTAACAGCACTGGTAGGCGAAAACGGTGCCGGGAAATCGACTTTGATGAATATTTTAAGCGGAGTTTATTCAGACTATGAAGGACAACTAAATTTAAACGGCGAAAATATATTTT
Organism: uncultured Bacteroidota bacterium; assembly: GCA_963739955.1. Taxonomy (GTDB): domain Bacteria; phylum Bacteroidota; class Ignavibacteria; order Ignavibacteriales; family Ignavibacteriaceae; genus FEN-1297. Next base: position 38,575 of record CAVUCX010000066.1, read on the forward strand.
TTAAAAATCCTCGCGATGCAAAACAATACGGAATATCAATCATCCATCAAGAACTTAGCTGCATTCCGGATCTTACGGTTGCGGAGAATATTTTTTTGGGGAAGGAACCCTTAAGAAAATTCGGATTCGTAAATTTTGCCGGACTATTTGACGACGCTAAAAAAATCCTGGATGAGTTTGAATTCCCGTTTCCCCCGAATACTATTGTAAGAAACATAAGCGTTGGTTGGCAGCAGATTGTGGAAATTGCACATGCTTTATCCAGCGACGCAAAAATTTTTATTTTTGATGAACCTACCTCGGCTCTTACGGAAAATGAGATCCGAATACTCTTTGAAAAAATTAATTTTCTTAAAGAAAGAGGAAAAATAATTATATTTATTTCTCATCGACTGGAAGAGATTTCTGAAATTGCCGACAGTGTAGCTGTTTTACGAGACGGTCGGTTCATAGGGAAATATAATATTGAGAAAATTTCCCGAAGAGAGTTAATAAATAAAATGGTCGGAAGAGCAATCTTTGACTCAAAGAGAGCAAATTTGGATGTTAACAGCGAATTGCTGCTTCAAGTTAAAAACCTGACTGTTTCCGACGGAAAAAAAAACATTCTTTCCGGAATCACATTTGATCTGAAAAAGGGGGAAACATTAGGGCTTGCGGGCCTGATGGGGTCGGGGAAAACCGAATTTCTTAAATTTTTATTCGGAGAATTAAATGTTCATCATTCGGGAAATATTGTATATAATAATAAAGATTACACTCCTTGTTCACCATCCGGCTCAATAAAAAACAGAATATTCTATTTATCCAAGGATAGAAAGGCTGAAGGAATTTTTCCCGGTCTCGATATATTGACTAACAGCAGCATTTCAGTAATTCAAGATTTTGATTCCTTTGGATATATTCACGAAAAAGAAGAAGCCGCCGCAGTTAAAAAACAGGTCGAATCATTAAACGTAAAATTTATAACGTATGGTCAACCGATAAAGGAATTGAGCGGCGGTAACCAGCAAAAAGTGTTGATCGCCAGAGGATTACTCTGCAACCCAAGATTATTGCTGCTAGATGAACCCACCAGAGGTATTGATGTAGGGGCAAAGGAAGAGATCTACAATTTAATAAATAATATAACATTAAAAGGTATATCGTCAATAATAAGTTCTTCCGAAATACCGGAACTGTTAAGAATTTGCGATAGGGTATTAGTGCTTTATAACGGAGAACCAGCGGCAATATTAAATTCCGGCGATACCGACTCAAATGAAATTTTACATTTTGCTTTCGGCGGTTAATGAATTTTAATAAAATAAAAAAAATAATGTTTTCCGAAAAGGAATGGATTAAACCCGTGCTTGGGGTTGTTTTTATTTTCCTTTTGTGTGTTGTCTTTTCCCCATCAAACAGCAAAGGAAATATTGTATTTCTGAAATTTGAAAATTTAGCAAACATTTTACGTCAAGTTTCGGAAAACGGAATAATTTCTGTTGGGATGACATTTGTTATTATTGCCGGCGGAATAGATTTGTCCGTCGGCTCTGTTTTGGCTTTGAGCGCTACGATTACAGCTTTCGGCTTAATGGATTGGCAGTTAGGTTTTGTTTTTACTATAGTAATTGCCTTAGGTGCCGGCAGTATAGCTGGTTTCCTGAATGGCGCTATTAGCGCATGGGGAAAAATCCAGTCTTTTATCGTAACTCTGGCAATGATGACCGCTGCAAGAGGATTTGCACTGTTTATTTCAAACAATAACTCCCGTGATATAGGTTTCGGACCAGGCGCTGCACCGCAAATCTTTTCCCTTTTTACATCAAGTTATTTGGGAATACCGTTCCCGGTTTTTATATTTATTGCAATTACTTTAATATTTTTAATTGTACTGAAAAAGACCAGATTGGGTAGATATGTATATGCTATCGGAAGCAATGAAGATGCGGCCCTGCTTGCCGGACTGAAAGTTAAATGGATAAGAACGTATACATTTATTTTTGCAGGATTACTTTCCGGATTGGCTGGAATTATACATACAGGTCAATTACTTCAGGGGAATCCTAATGACGGTGTCGGATTCGAATTAAATGCTATTGCAGCGGTTGTAATAGGAGGTACAAGTTTAATGGGAGGGAAAGGTACTCTTGAAGGTACTTTTGCTGGTGTTTTAATAATCGGATTATTGAGTAATATACTTGGGCTTCACGGGATTCAGAAGGATTTCCAATTAATGTTAAAGGGTATTATTATTGTCTTAGCAGTTTTGATGCAAGAAAACAGTTTTAAATTCAATATTCTAAGTATAAAAAAAATTGTTTCTATAAATTCAAAGTTTCAAGGTTAATAAAACTTTTTTTATTGCTTAATAATATTATGAATTAAAATTCAGTTACTATGCCATTTACTATGGCACTCAACGCTAACTCATTATTAAATAATGATTTAACAATTCGTGAAATTACCTCAAAATCAGCGGATCGGAGGTTCAAGCCTTTCCGGCCCACAATGAAGATGCGAAACATAAGTTTCGCATTTTTTATTTTAAAACATTTTCAATTAAATATAATGGTGTTCGCCCGTAAATCATTTTAATCTGAAGTGACGGCAAAATCTTAAAAATTTTCTTCATACAAAAGATGATTAGCTGAACATAAATCCATCCCAGAATACCTCCTTCAATTATATTCTTTAATAATTAACATAAATTGAGTATTTTAAATGAAATTTTATTGAACGTTTTTTGAATTAATAATGTGGGAAAAACTAATGGATACAAAAATTATTTGGACAAAAATTGATGAAGCCCCTGCTTTAGCTTCATATTGTCTGTTGCCTATCGTGAAATCCTTTGTAAAAGGTACCGGTATTGAAATTGAAACCAAAGATATATCACTGGCCGGAAGAATAATCGCAAACTTTCCCGATAATCTTACCGATGAACAAAAGATACCCGATTATCTTACCGAGCTTGGAGAAATTACACAACAGCCTGACGCAAATATTATTAAGCTTCCGAATATAAGCGCTTCAATTCCTCAGCTGCACGAAGCAATAAAAGAATTACAGGAAAAGGGTTTTAAGGTTCCCGATTATCCCGATGAGCCGAAAAACGATGAAGAGAATGCAATCAAAACAAGATACGCGAAAAATCTTGGCTCCGCAGTAAATCCCGTTCTTCGAGAAGGAAATTCGGATAGGCGGGCAGCGGCTTCCGTAAAAAAATTCGCTCAGAAACATCCGCATAAAATGATGAAACCATGGCCGCAGTCAGGATCAAAAACACGTGTTGCCCACATGAATCAAAAAGATTTTTACGGCACCGAAAAATCAGTTACCCTGGTTAAAGAAGATATAGTTAAAATTGAATTTGTAAATACCGCCGGTAAGTCGACGGTATTAAAGGAAAAACTTAAACTCCTTAATGGTGAAGTAATCGACGCGGCGGTAATGAATGTTAAGGAATTGAGAAAATTCTATGCTGAACAGATAGCTGAAGCGAAGAAAGATAATGTACTGCTTTCGCTGCATCTAAAAGCAACGATGATGAAAATTTCTGATCCTATTATGTTCGGTCATGCTGTTTACGTTTACTACAAAGACGCGCTCGATAAACACGCGGATGTTCTCAAAGAAATCGGCGCTAACTTAAATAACGGTTTAATGAATGTACTTGAAAAATTAAAAAAACTGCCGGACGAAAAGAGATTGGAAATTGAAGCCGACATGAATAAAGTCTATGAATATCAGCCGGAACTTGCCATGGTAGATTCTAGAACCGGGAAGACTAATCTTCACGTTCCGAATGATGTTATTGTTGACGCGTCAATGCCTAATATTGTTCGAGACGGCGGAAAAATGTGGGACAAAAAAGATGAACTTAAGGATTGTATCGCGATGATTCCGGATCGTTGTTACGCGACGATATACCAGGAAATTATAGAAGACGCTAAAGCCAAAGGCCAGTTCGATCCGTCAACAATGGGTGCCGTTTCCAATGTCGGGTTAATGGCGCAGAAAGCTGAAGAATACGGCTCACATGATAAAACTTTTGAAGCCAAAGACAACGGAGTAATCCGGGTAGTAAATTCTGCCGGCGAAACTCTGCTGGAACAAAAAGTAGAGGGCGGTGATATTTTCAGAATGTGCCAGGCAAAGGATGAACCTATTAAAGATTGGGTTAAGCTGGCAGTAAGAAGAGCAAAAGAATCATCTTCGCCTACAATATTCTGGCTCGACAATGACAGAGCGCATGACAGAGAAATAATTGCAAAAGTAAAACTGTATCTCCAGCAGAATGATACAATAGGACTCGAAATAAAAATTCTTAAACCTGTTGACGCTATGAAATATACCTTGGAAAGAGTTAGAAAAGGATTAAATACAATTTCTGTTACCGGCAACGTACTTCGTGATTATCTAACCGACTTATTTCCGATACTTGAATTAGGAACAAGCGCGAGGATGCTTTCGATAGTTCCGTTATTAAAAGGCGGCGGTTTATTCGAAACAGGAGCCGGCGGTTCCGCGCCTAAGCATGTTCAGCAGTTGCTAAAAGAAAATCATTTAAGGTGGGATTCTCTCGGTGAATACTGTGCTCTTGTTCCTTCGTTCGAAATGATTGCGGATAAAACAGGAAACGCTAAAGCAGCTTTGTTAGCGGAAACTCTTGATATTGCTATCGGTAAATATTTGGAGAATTCACGTTATCCTTCCCGTAAAGCAGGTGAGATCGATAACCGTGGAAGTTCATTTTACCTGGCACTATACTGGGCTCAAGCTTTGGCCGAACAGGATAAAGATACCGAAATGAAAAACCGTTTTTCTAAAATGTACAAAGAATTAAAAGCAAATGAAGATCAAATCGCAAATGATTTAATAACTGTTCAAGGAAAAGCCGCAGATATCGGCGGATATTATCTTCCTGATGATAAAAAAGCATTTGCCGTTATGCGTCCCAGCGCAACTCTTAATAAAATAATCGACGAAATGTAATTCTCTAAATAATTATTTTAATAATTGAACGGACGGGATAATTTCCTGTCCGTTCTTATCTTGATAAATTGCCATTTGAATTTCATTATATTCCATGATAATAAAAAATGAAAAATAAATTAATATCGAATTTAATAAACTAGTGCTAACCGATACATAATGATTAAAAGATAGGTTATCCAAAAGTGTTTTTCTAACAGAGTTGCAACCTTCCTGAAGAAATCTCGTCCAAACTTAAAATAAAAGTTAAAATTTAACCAAGTATTTGTTATTTTTTGATATATTATTACCTGGAAAGAGTAAATATTATGAATTGCCCTGTTTGCGACACTCCTCTTATTATTCTTGAACTTGATAATGTCGAAATAGACCACTGTACCAAATGCAACGGTATATGGCTTGACGGCGGTGAATTGGAAATCTTGCTTGCAAACTCATCTCATAAAGCAGAACTTCTTGCTTCATTCAAAATTGATAAAAATAGTGACGAGAAAAAATTTAAGTGTCCGATCTGTAATAAAAAGATGGAAAAAGTTCTTTGCGGGAAAGATGAGAATATACTGATTGACAGGTGTATATATCATCATGGTCTATGGTTTGACCATGGTGAATTAGAACAATTAATTGAATCCGGCGGATTGGATAAAGAAGAAAACTTTTAAACTTGATTAAAGATATGTTCGGGCATAAACTCAAAATAAATTAACCGGGAGAATAAGTATGGCGTTTTTAATTATTATCTTAATAATAATTGTAGTGGGTATATTAATGATTGTATCCATGTACAATTCTCTTGTAAAATTAAGAAATCAGGTCAAGAATGCCTGGTCGCAGATCGATGTTCAATTAAAAAGAAGACACGATCTTATTCCTAATTTAATTGAAACAGTAAAGGGTTATATGACTCACGAGCGGGAAACCCTGCAGAATATAACCAATGCGCGCAGCCAGGCGATGAATGCAACCGGTGTAAAGGATCGCGCTAAAGCGGAAGGCGAATTGAACGGAGCTATGAGCAAATTCTTTCTGGTTGTTGAGAATTATCCCGATTTAAAAGCTAACCAGAATTTCCTGGCTCTGCAGGAAGAATTAACTTCAACAGAGAATAAAATATCTTTCTCCCGGCAAAATTATAACGACCAGGTGCTTTTTTATAACAACAAGATTCAAATGTTTCCTTCAAATATTCTTGCCGGAATGTTTAATTTCAAAGAAGAAACATTTTTTGAAGTTGAAGATAAATCCGACAGAGAAGTTCCGAAGGTCAGTTTTTCTTAATATGAGTCTGCTAATTTTTAACTCTTAAATATTTCTATAGAAAAATTATGTGGGAATTAATTCAACAGAATAAAAGAAAGACGATAGTATTATTCATTACAATGGGTATTGCATTAATTATTCTCGGCTTTCTTGTTGGCAGTTATTTTATCCCGGGGAACGGCGGAATTTACGGAATTATTTTTGCTTTATTCATTTGGTTTATTCTGTCGATGATAAGCTATACTGCGGGCGGTTCGATATTATTATCCGTCAGCAGTGCCCGCGAAGTAACCCGAGATGTACATCCGCAGTTATTTAATATCGTTGAAGAAATGCAATTAGCCGCAAACCTTCCTAAAATGCCGAAAATTTACATTATCAACGATGCCGCGCCGAACGCATTTGCCACGGGTATTAAACCCGAGAACAGCGCTATCACGGTTACAGCTGGTTTACTTTCAAAATTGAACCGCGATGAACTGCAGGGAGTTGTCGCGCACGAAATGTCGCACATTGCTAATCGTGATATTTTAGTAATGACCTTTGCCGGAATTATGCTTGGAAGTATTGTGCTTATTTCCGAAGTTTTTCTGAGAGGACTGTGGTTTTCCGGCGGATCGTCGGCACGTTACCGCTCCAAATCTTCAAACAACAGCGGGCAGGGACAGATGATCATAATGGTAGTTGCGATAATATTTGCGATACTTGCTCCTATTGCCGCTCAATTATTATACTTTGCGCTATCGAGAAGAAGGGAATATTTAGCGGACGCTAACGGAGCGAGACTAACGCGGTATCCTGAGGGACTGGCATCCGCACTTGAAAAAATATCATCAACAGATCTTGATTTGAAATCCGCTAACAAAGTAACGGCACCGATGTATATTATTAATCCGTTAAAGAAGAAAGGGATGAAGCTTTCCGATTTAACAAGTACACATCCGCCTACATCCGAAAGAATAAAAATACTGCGAAGCATCGCGGGCGGAGTCAATTATATAAATTATCAGAACGCATTTAATAAAGTAAAAGGCAAGAATTCGGATTTAATACCAGCGTCCGCCTTAGCCGACCAATCGAAAATTGAAATCAGAAATCCTTCTGAAACTAAAGGCGGTCAGAGTAAGGTAAAAGAAAAAAGAACCCTAGGTGATATTATGATGGCTGTTAATAAATACGCATTTTTAGTATGCGCCTGCGGATTGAAGATGAAAGTACCGCCTGATTATAAGCAAAAGTCGATTACTTGTCCCAGATGCGGCAGACAAAATGAAATTCCGGTTGATGATATTTCCAGCATTTCGAAAGTTACTCAAGGTATAAATGTTTAGTTCGGCTGGTTAATTCTAATTAAAAAGAAAATACCGCGCACAGCAGTTTTCCGAAATGTAACCGCATTTTATAAATCGCAAATTTAATAGTTGTAGCAACAACTTCTAATTATTTTTTATGGCAATAAAATACAAAGTCAACTTTAAAATTTCTACAGAACAGTTCAGAGAATTATTAATCAACTCCACACTTGGAGAACGCAGGCCAATTGACGATCCGGATTGTCTCGGCGGTATGCTCGCAAACAGTAATCTGACCGTTACAGCTTGGGACAGTGAAAAACTGATCGGAATTGCGCGTTCAATGACGGATTTTCATTATGCTTGCTATCTTTCTGATTTAGCTGTTGATAAAAGATATCAGAGAAAGGGAATTGGTAAGAAACTTCAATCTTTAACGCAAGATCAACTTGGGCAGAAATGCAAGTTGATACTGGTGGCGGCACCTGGGGCAAATCAATATTATGAGCATATCGGATTCACAAATAATCAACGCTGCTGGATATTAAACCGTGATCAGAAAATAAAATAGTGGGGGACAGTGACGGTAATGTGATTCATTCGCAGTGAAGATATTATCGGCAATAAAAATATAAATTAATTTTTCCGATTCAATATAAATGTTAAGTATAAAAAAAAAGCGTCTTATAAAGACGCTTTTTTCTACTGCATTGAATATCTATTAGCTGCGCGCTTTAGCTTCATTAACTACGATATTTCTTCCGGATAATTGTGAATCATTCAAAGCTTTGATTGCTTTTTCGGCATCGGTAGAATTTTCCATTTCAACAAATCCGAAACCTCTTGAACGACCTGTTTCACGATCTTTAATAACTTTTGCCGAAACTACTGTTCCGTGTGCTTCAAAAGTTGACTGCAACTGACTATCATCTACCGACCAGGGCAGAGAACCTACAAATAATTTAGTACTCAATTAAGAACCTCTAAAAAATAATATAAAACAACCCGGCCTAATGCCGGACGTGTAAACATACATAGAATAATCCAAATAACCAAATGATTATTTTATCTATGGGAATGAAATCATTATTTTACCGCATTTTACTTAACCGTTTAATTAAAATTTGATTTATATTATTCATCAATCATGTAAATAACCCCATCTTTTAAAGAGACAATCTTCGATAATTTCAAATAGGCACATAAATCATTTATCTGAAATAAAAATTGCCTATCAGCATTATTAAACCAAATTAAAATCGATCTATCACCGTACTTGTGTGAGCTCTTCAGCTCAGGAGTATTATATTTGATTTGCGGAGAATTAAAATATGTCTTTTCCGGGCTCCATTTTGTTTGCCTGTTTGTAAAAAAATAAACTGCATCCGGATAATTGCTGTAGGGTATATCTCCGGGGCGAAGAAAGGTATTATTGTTAAGATATTTTATTACCGAGTTGTTTGACCATGTATTGCCGCTTAATTCCCACCCGGATTCTTTTATGTAGTAACTTACTATATTCATTGTTCTAAAAAACGGATGCAGGAGCCATAATGCCGTTAAACAAACAAATATGATTCCCGCCCTGGAATATTTAACTCTTTTCCGGATCCAAAATAAAACTTCGTCAAGAACTAAAAATAATAATATAGTAGCAGGCACAAAAATGGGCGACAATATCCGGTCGGCTATTTTATCGTATGCAGTTGTTGTTGATGATATGATAATTGTTAAAGAATAAAACAAAATAAAAATCATGACAGGCCAATTGGTTTTTATTGATTGTATCTTATGCAAATCGCCTTTTGTAAAAAAATAAATTCCGAAAGCAACTGCCGCGAGCACTAGTAGGCTATATAATATACCAGAGGTAAATTGAATCGGGAGATACCATTTTGTTAAGGTATTAAAGAAGTAAAAAATATTCTGCGACAAGGAATAAGAGGATCCTGCTCTGCCGCCTGTTAAAGTTCCTGAAACCAGGAAATTTCTTAAAATCCAAATTCCTGCAGGTAAAGAGGAAATTAAAGCGAATAACAGTGAACGATTTAGAAGCGGCTTTAAGGACTTTCTCTCCGTAATAATAATACTACAAAGTCCGACAAAAATAATTATAACTCCGGCATAACGGGTTAAACATGCTAAAGAAGCCGCTACCGAAAATAAAATTAAATTAGTAATTGAACTGTTTGCCCTGTATGCCTCAAAATAATATAGGTATAGAACTACCAGCAAAATGAAAAGAGGTTCTGATAATGCCAGCAAAAATAATATAACCATTACCACTGAAACAGATACGGATATTGTTCCGATAACGGTTAAATAAAAACATCTTAGTTTATTCAATAAGATCAGTCCGGAGAAATAAATTAATATGCCGAACAGAATTGAATTTAAATAGCCTGCGGAAATTAGAGGATCCACATAAAATAGTCTGTCAATTAAAGCCAGTAAGATCGGATAAAGAGGTGGTTGAAGGATAAATTTATAGCCGTCGTAGCCGATAAAACCGCGGCCGTCAGCAATATTTCTTGCAACCGAAATATAGTAAACCGAGTCCGGAGTTATTCCTACACTGTTGTAAGTGGTAAGAATGCCAAGAACACAAACTCCAGTTAGCCCGATTAGCGCAATAATGGTTTTATGTAAAAAAAATTTATCCACAATATTCGGTAAGATTTTAAGAATATTATAAAAACTTTCAAAAGAAATTACGAATTTCAATTTATTTAACAATGCGCTTCTGAATAAAATCTTAGCCGGTTACGGGCATTTTGTTTTTAGGACACTATTGCTTTTTTAATTCATAATAATATTTTAGAGTGTAAAAATTCGGCCTCTGTGGAGAAATAAAGGGAAAAAGCCTCCGAGTTAAAATTCAAATATAAAATTAATCATTAAATCGGGATTGATTATGAAATGCGAATATTGCAGTCAAGAAATTCCAAGCGGAACGGAGTTTGAGTTTGAAGGACATTATTTTTGCAATTCACTTCATCGTTATTGTTGGTATTCAGGTAAAAAATATGACGGCGCAATATTTAATTCGCAGCGGAATTTGAATTCGGATCCGCTAAATTCGGATGATGATCCCGGTAAATCGGGCGATTTTATTTTCAACAAAACCCAGCCGATGAAATTGGGTGATATTTTTAATTTGACATTCAACTTAATCAGAAAAACTTTTACCAAAAATTTGATGGTCGCATTAATATTTATAATTCCGGCGGGCTTATTATTTAGTTACGGTATGCAGTCGTATTTTTCTAATTTATCGCACTTCTCAAATATCGCAAAAGACGGAAATGTGCATGATGTATTGAGCGAAGAAGCGCTGGATATGATGAGCGGGATGGTATTATATTTTTTCTCACTTTTTATTTTTATGCTGGCATACATGGGAGTGCTGATCGGAATAACCGAAATAAGCTGCAATGCTATGGAAAATAAAAGAATATCAATTAAAGAAGCGGTTTCAAAAATATTTTCCTTTACGTATCTGCAATGTATCGGGATGGGGCTGGTTATACTGCTAACGATAGGCGGTGCAATATTTGCCGGGAGTTCTGATTATTATCTTTGCCCGGATGAGTGATGATAGTGTTCTTATCGCGCTGGCCGGTGTGCTTATTTTTGCGGAAGTATTGTTATTAATCTTTCTTTATATAAGATGGTATTTCAGCTTCATTTCTTTGGTGCATACTGAAAAAGGAGTAATGATGTCATTTTCTGAAAGCTGGAATATTGTAAAAGGGCATTGGTGGAGGACCTTCGGAATAATAATAGTAATTTCTATTGTAGTGAATTTCGCGTTGGGATTGATTACAACGCCTATTTCATTCGGATTAATGTGGGGATATTTTTCTCAATACTTCAAAATGATGGCGACAGGAGGGAACACTAATGATCCCAAAGTAATGTTCGATTTATTAAATAAATTCGGTATCAACATCGGGATTGTCTTGATTATTAGTGTTTTGCTCCATCTGATGATAACGCCTTTATTTAATGTAGTTATGTATTTTGATTTAAAGGTAAGAAAGCACGTGAATCAGGAATCGGTTTTCGGAGCGGGGAGTAATCGAGTTGAATGATTACGAAGAGCATAATTCAACCTTACCGGATGCTGCTGAACAAGTAGACGATATAGTCTATAACGGTTCATGGGAAAATAAAGGCAGGAACATTACCGCGGCCGCTTTTGCCGGTTTAGTAGGAATCGGAGCTCTGTATTTTAACGTACAATCCGTAATATCTGCGATTATGATCGCGGCTTTTAAAAGCTTTTATAAAATAGATATTTCCGGCAATCTAATTGAGAAAATGAGAATCGTTACTACAGAATTAAAAACTCCCATTTTGATTTCTCTGGTACTTTCGGAGTTTTTATTCATGCTTCTTCCCGCGTTATGGATCGTAAAAAAATGGCATACAACTCAAGTAAGAAAATATATTAGACTCCGATTATGTTCTTTGAAAGAGATACTGCTTGCCGTACTCATTACAATTTCTTTGCTGCCTTTCTGTTATTATTTATCGTTTCTGATCCTTGATCAATTCAAACTGCCTGAAATATTCAGAGATATGGGTCCCCGGCTTTTCTCGGCACAATCATTTTCTCAATTTATACTGTTAACCCTTGCAATCGCCGTTACTCCTGCAATCTGCGAAGAAATATTTTTCAGAGGCTATGTTCAGAGGACTATGGAAAGAACGCTCGGAGCCAAGAGCATAATTATAACCGGTATTATATTCGGTCTGGTTCACATGCAGCCGCTCAGTTTAATAACTCTTTCAATACTCGGGATTTTATTCTCGTTTTTTTATGCAAAAAGTAAGAGTCTGTTTCCCTCCGCTTCCGCTCATTTCACAAATAATTTTATCGCTCTTCTTTTTTACAGTTATCCCGTTAAATTTGAAAAAATTGGCTTTATTTCAAACGGACATGTTTCCGCCGTCTGGATTATAGTTTCACTAACTATTGCCGCCGTTCTATTTCTATTGTATTTAAATTTGGTAAAAGTAAACCGGGAAGAAGCAGTGCAAATATCGGAAATAATCTGATGAAACATGGATCGGGTGAAATCCTGAATTATAATACAGTCTATAATAAAAGTATATTCAGCGGAGCTGATAAAACCCAATTCTAATCGGAACTAAATTCATTACACGGCATTACCAATATGTCCCCGCATGTAAATCCTTATAGGTTTATTGAGCAGTTCTTTACCGCATAACTTATCGCTTAAATTTCTCGCTTACAACAGCATTTTAACGCTTACAACTTTTGGGAAAAGTTTTTTATACAATTGTCGATAATCTGATATTGCCTTTATAAAATAGTTTTTAAAGGGTGGTTGCTAAAAAAAGTATTTTCCAAAAATCCAATTATGAATACAACAAGGGAAAGCGATTCGCCGAAAACATACTCCGAATTAAATATTTCCGGTTATGTCCAGGTATTTCAATTTATTTGCGGACAAATAGATAACTTTATTTCAATGTCCGAAGATAGATTCCTTTCAATCGGTAATAATCTGCAAATGTACCTAGGCCGTTCCAGAAAGTTTTCAAAGCTTGCTTCCGAAGCTGCGGAGGGTATTGCGGATGAAATAATGAACAAAGGCAAAGCGCAGCTGAATTCACTCCTGAATGAGTTTGAATTTTACATAGATAAAACTAGAAAAGAAATTATAATCGACCGGGAGGGTCTGTCAATAATACTTCCCGACGTTGTATCAATTACTGATTATTTGCAGGGTTTCAACAGAATTATAAAACAATTAAGAATGCTCGGCATCTCTACGAAAATAGAAAGTGCAAGACTGGGAGCTGAAGATCAGGGATTTTATGTTCTGGCTGAAACTGTGGATAAACTTTCCGGCTTAATTCATGAAAAAGCAAAAACAATCCTTGAGAAATCCAATTTTTTAATAAACGAATTGAGAGAAACCGGCTTCAAACTCGCCAACCTTGAAAAAGAACAGGGTGAACAATCGAACGAAATAAAAAATAATATTACTTATACGTCTGAAGCCTTACAGACAAAGTTCGATCGTAATATTCAAAAAGCTGAAAAAATTTCAAAAAGCTCTGCAGCCGTTTCCGGAAATATCAATGAAATTGTAACCTCAATTCAATTCCAGGATATAACCCGGCAAAGGCTTGAACATACAAAATCTGCGTTTGAAGATATTATAGGCATGGCCGATCACGGTTTTGCAAATCCGGAAGAGGCGGATCCTTCCGAATTACTCGGGCAAATACATGATGTGATTGTACTGGAACTTTCACAACTGAAAAGTTCATCCGGTGAGTTCAACAATGCGATAGATAAAATAAGCGCAAGTCTTAAAAAAATCAAAAAAAATGTTGCCGGTATGCTTGAGGAAACAACCGGAATTATCGGCAAAAAAGGTAATAACGAATCTTTCTCCATGCAGTCAATTATCGGCGAACTTGCTGATATTATGAAAGGCTTAAATAAAAACATAGAAATCGGTAACGAGCTTTCCCTTTCTATTAACTCGGTTATTTCGGTTGTTGAGGATCTTTCAAAATACGTAATGGAGATCGAGGACATAGGAACAGAAATAGAACTTATTGCCTTAAATGCCCGCGTTAAAGCTGCACATGCCGGTAAGAACGGTTCTGCTCTCGGAGTGTTGTCCGAAACTATCCAAAGATTATCGGTGGAAGCAAAATCCCAAACCGAATCGACATCTCAGATTTTAAAGAGTATCAGTTCAAAATCCATAAGTCTAAGGGTCAATCTTGATAAAGGAACATATACGAAAGACGGAGAAAACTTAATTGAATCGACTAAAAAGATATCATGATCTGGTTTTAAACCTGATCGACTTCGAAAACAAAACTGAAAAAGATATTAACGATTTGACGAACGATGTGGAGAGATTAAAGGATAGAAATTGTAAATGAGGCTACCGAACTGATGATAAGCGATGATGCCACAAGATTATTTAACGGTGTAAAAAGGGAACTGGACGGAATCATGGCAGAAATATCGCAACACGGAAATTTCAAATCAGAACTTGGTGATAATACTAGAAATCTAACAAGAAATTATACTATGGAAAATGAAAGAGAAGGTTCACATGAATTTATTACAACCGTACCAAATTGAACCTGATACTTCCGGTGACATGGAATTAATTAATTCCGACAGTTCATTCGGTGATAATGTAGAATTATTTTAAGGGAAAAAATGTACAAAATAATAAACGAAAAGTCCGGTGAAAGTGCCGAACTTGTCTTAACCGGATCGTTACAATTCAAAATTGCGCGGAAATAAAATCTGTGCGTTAAACGGTTTATATAATAATGTTAATTCAATTGTTATTGATCACCGCTTCGCGGAATCTGATGGACCTTTCATATTTCCAAATTCTGCTGTCGTTAAAATCAACAATGGACAAGACGGCAAATCAATTAAGATTAAAAGGGATTATAACTGCGGCTTTTACTTCGCTTATTAACGAATTGGGATGTGCTTCATCAGAGTGGCTTGCAGAAGAATTTGAACAAAATCCCGGAGAAAGAAAATAATGGCTAAAACAATAATGACTGTTGATGATTCCGCATCTGTAAGGCAGATGGTGAGCTTTACGCTGCAGGAAGCCGGCTATAAAGTTATAGAGGCGGGTGATGGAAAGATGCTCTTTCAAAAATACAGGATTCAGATTTGAATTTAATTGTTACCGATTTGAATATGCCGGTAATGGATGGAATTGAATTAATTAAAAAATTCGCCAGCATCCTAAACATAAATTTGTTCCGATCATAATGCTTACAACCGAATCGCAGAATGAAAAAAAAATGGAAGGCAAAAGCGCCGGAGCTACCGGCTGGATTGTTAAACCATTTAAACCGGAACAACTTTTAACTGTCGTAAAAAAGGTGATAGGATGATTGACGCGCATAAACAAGCTTTTCTTGAAGAAGTGACGGAATGCTTACTGAACTTGAAACCACATTACTTGAACTGGAAGAATTCACCGGATAACAATGAATTGATCGCAAAAGTGTTCCGGGCACTTCATACTATAAAAGGATCTTCCGGTATGTTTGGATTTGATGAGATAACACATGTTTACCCATAACATTGAAAACGTTTACGATCATATTAGAAACGGCGCAATAAAAATAAATCAGGATATTATAGACTTAACATTGGCGGCAAAAGATCAAATAGGCATTATGCTGAATAATTCTGAAGGTCAGGGAGCCGTTAACAGCAATGTTACAAATGAACATTATATTGGGATTCGGAAAAATTATAGCCAAATATAATTTGAAAACCACTAAGAAAAGTAAGCCTTCAAAAAAGAAATCTTCCGCCAAGGAGGATATAAAACAAAACAGGCCGGAAACTTATTATATTAAATTTAAACCGCCGGCTGAATATATTTTTAACAGGAACAAATCCGGCCATGCTCTTGAATGAGTTAAGAGAATTAGGTAAGACAATAATTCTCGGTAACTTCGGCAGCCTGCCTTTATTCGAATTTTTGAATCATGAAAAATGCTACGCGTCATGGGAAATTATTCTGAAAACAGACAAAGGAATAAATGCAATTAAGGATGTTTTCATTTTTGTAGAAGAAGATAGTGAATTAAAAATAGAGCAGGTTGATGATGGAAATAAGCTTGGGAGTGAAGAGGAATTTGAAGATTTTGAAGTACTCTATTTATTTGCCGTAGCAAAAACCAAAAGACCCGATATTCTAAGACTTCTAGATGAATTTCGAAGCCGCGCTCAAATAATCAGACAAGAGAATGTTAAAAAAAAATGCGTGGCAAAAGTGTAAAAACAAACCCGAAGTTCATCATGAAAGTGATTCCGTTTCAAGTATAAGAGTTAAAGTTCGGAAAAACTGGATGAACTGGTAAATCTTGTCGGTGAACTAGTAACAGCCCAGGCCAGATTGAATCAATTTGCTCTTAACAGTACGGATGCAAATTTAATCTCGCATTATCAGAGGAAGTTGAAAGAATTACCTGGTCATTAAGCGACAGCGCATTAAATATCAGGATGCTTCCGATAGGAACAACATTCAGCAAATTTAAGAGACTTGTGCGGGACCTTTCGCAAAGAACTCGGTAAGGAAGTGGAATTGACGACGGCGGCGCAGAAACCGAACTTGATAAAAATGTTATAGAAAAACTAAACGACCCGTTAATTCATATTATCAGAAACTCAATTGACCACGGCATTGAAATGCCGGAAGAACGAATTCAAAAAGGAAAAGCTTCCACGGGTACTGTACATGCTTTCCGCGGCTCAATCCGGAGGAAATGTTATTAATTAAAATAAGCGATGACGGAAAGGGAATGGATAAAGAGAAGATTAAAGCAAAGGCTATAAAGTTGGGTCTTATTGCCGAAAATTCGGAGCTGTCCGATACTGAGCTTTTATCTTTGATATTTTCGGCCGGCTTTTCCACCGCAGAGAAAGTTACCAATGTGTCCGGCAGAGGTGTCGGAATGGATGTTGTAAAAAGAGCGATAGAAGCATTAAGAGGTACAGTTGAAATTTCGAGCACCGATTCAGGAACTACGATAACATTAAAACTTCCTCTTACTCTCGCTATAATAGACGGTTTGCTGGTAAAGATTGACGAAGACTATTATGTACTGCCTCTTGTCTTCCGTTGAAGAATGCATTGAATTAACCGAAAACGATATTAAAAAGACTCACGGGAGAAATTTTATAAATGTCCGCGGCGGAATTGTACCGTACATTAATTTACGCAGCAGATTTAATATAAACACCGAGCCTCCGGAAATTCAGCAGATTACAATCGCTAAGATTAATGGCGGGAAAGTAGGATTTGTTGTTGATCAGGTTATAGGTCAGCATCAGACAGTACTTAAAACGCTGGGCAGTTATTATAAAAAAGTTGAAGGCATTTCAGGAGCGACGATTCTCGGAGACGGTGCCGTAGCTTTAATTCTGGATATTAAAAAAATAATGGAAAATGTAGAAGCGGATGCGGAGAGAACAATTTTGAATTAAACTTTTAATACATCCATACGGCGAAATTATTTTAAAAATAACAATTCAGCCGGATAATTATAAACGAAATAAAACAGAACAAAATATAAAATGGCATTCACATTCTTTTTCAGAGATACACATACACTTGAACATGTCGCAAATGTTTTTGTCCCGGAGGTAAGCGGGAGAAGCAAAATAAGAATATGGGATGCCGGCTGCGCGATGGGCCCCGAGCCATATACACTGGCAATTATACTGGCCGAGCATATGGGAAATTTTTCTTTTAAAAACGTTTATATAAGCGCGACTGATATAGATGAAGGAAATAATTTCGGTGAAATAATTAAAGAAGGCTTATACCCTGAGGAAGAATTAAAAAGAATACCGGACGAAATATTCAAAAAGTATTTCACCAAATCGGAAAAGTTAAATAATTACTACAGTATTTCGGAATCCATAAAAGCAAGGATCAGCTTTCAAAGGCATGATCTTTTGACTTTAAATTCCGTAGGAGACGGTTTCAGTTTAATACTTTGTAAGAATGTACTTTTGCATTTTCAGCCTGCTGAAAGAATAAAAGTAATTAAAATGTTTCATCAATCTCTCGCGCCCGGAGGATTATTCGCAACCGAGAATACGCAGAAAATACCGGATGAAGCGGCGCATTTATTTGAACAAGTTGTACCTGACGCTCAGGTTTTCAGAAAGATTGAGGCAAATTGATGAAAATTATAAAATTAAGGACAAACCCGCTGATTTATTCGGCGAATTCTTATCTGATCCTCGGTACCTGGAACAGAATTAATGATGTTAATACTTTGATTGATACCGGGTCAGACGATTATATCCTCGAACATATTGAAACTATTCATACCGGATTAGGAAAAAATAAAGTAGACCAGGTAGTATTAACGCATTCGCACTTCGATCATGTAGGCGGGGCGCCGGCGGTGAAGGAAAAATATCATGCTAGAATATTTGCATCGAATAATTTTCACGGTGCCGACTGTTCATTGTCGGATAATGATACCGTTTTAATAGGCGATTGTTTTTTCAATGTGTTAAATACACCGGGCCATTCATCCGATTCAATTAGCCTTTATTGTGAGGAAGAAGGGATTTTATTTTCAGGGGATTTGACCTTGAAGGCAACCGGTACCGAGGTTTACTACACGGAAGAATATATTAATTCTTTTAAGAGGTTATCAAAATTAAAGATAAATATTATTTATCCGGGGCACGGCGAACCTATTATCAAAAACGCAGCTCAATTAATTAATGACAGCCTTGAAGTAATGGAAGCAGGATTACATAAGGGGGTTGTATTTAGTTATTAGAAATAATTTCTAAATAATTTAACAATAAATCACAGGAGACTAAAATGTCGTGGTTTTATAATCTAAAAGTGGGAACAAAATTAATATTAAGCTTTATCTTTGTTGCTTTTATCGCAGGCATTGTAGGATACGAAGGAATTGTAAGCTTAAAAAACGCTGATAACAGCGATACTATTTTATTTGAAAAAAATACGCTGCCTATTGAGGCAGTCGGACAAATATCGGAAGCATTCCAGCGTCAAAGAGTAAATTTACTTGAAGCTATCACTATCAAGGATAAAAACAGGAAAAAAGACGAAATTCAAATCATTGAAGAAATGAATAAACAGATTTCTTCAAATCTTAAAACATATAAAAATGCGATAATATCGGAAGAAGCCAAAGACAGTTTTACAAAATTGGAAAAAGATTTAAACAGTTTCAACTCGTCACTAGATAAAATTGTCGAACTTGTAAAAGACGGAAAAAGCGACGAAGCTTTGTCGTTATACCTGAACGAGCTTGATACGCCGAGGAAACTAGTACATGAGGATCTGGACAATATGGCTGCCATGAAAGCCGCAAATGCAAAACAACGATCGGATAATAATACACTTGAAGCAAATGCAGCAGTGAAATTAATGCTGATATTGGCAATTGCCGGAGTACTTATAGCTATTTTACTCGGCTATTTTATTTCCAAACTGATCAGTAAACCGCTCCAGATTATTTCTGATGCGGCTCAAAAAGTTGCAGCCGGAGACATCGAAGTGGAAATGAAACAGACAAGCAATGATGAAGTCGGAAAATTAATGGGAGTAATCGGCGACGTAATGATCCGAAGTATAAAAGATCAGGTAGCAGTCGCGGAAAAAATTGCGGAAGGTGATTATAATGTCGAGATAAAAGTAAAATCAGAAAAAGATGTTCTTGGCATCAGTCTTAATAAAATTGTACAAACAATAAAAAATCTTGTTACCGAAACAAATTCTCTTTCCAAAGCCGCTGTTGAAGGCAAACTGGCAGCTCGCGGTAATGTTGAAGGATTTCAAAGGCGGTTACAGGGAAATTGTACAGGGCGTAAACAATACACTTGACGCAGTAATCGGTCCCTTGAACGTAGCAGCGGAATATGTAGACCGCATAGCAAAAGGCGATATTCCGAACAAGATAACGGACAATTACAACGGCGATTTCAACGAAATAAAAAATAACTTAAACGTCTGCATAGATTCAATTAGCGGGCTTGTTAACGGTATGAACGAAATGTCGCATCAGCATGATCTGGGTGATATAGATGCTGTAATTGATATAAATAAATTCCAGGGTACATACAAGGATATGGCTGCCGGTGTAAACAATATGGTTCAGGGCCACATAACGGTGAAGAAAAAAGCAATGGCATGTATCGCGGAATTCGGCAAGGGCAACTTCGAAGCTCCTTTGGAAAGGTTCCCCGGTAAAAAAGTATTTATTAAATGATACTATAGAACAAGTGCGGGCAAATTTAAAAATCTTTAATTGTAGATACCGATCATCTTGTAAACGCCGCAGTTCAGGCAAGTTAGCAACGAGGGCTGATGCAAGCAAACATCAGGGGGATTTCAAGAAAATTGTGCAGGGCGTAAACGATACTCTTGACGCTGTAATCGGACCTTTGAACGTAGCAGCGGAATATGTTGACAGAATAGCCAAAGGCGATATACCTCAAAAAATAAGTGATAATTACAACGGCGATTTTAACGAGATAAAGAATAATCTTAACATGTGCATAGAAGCCATGAACGGATTGGTAAACGGTATGAACGAGATGTCCATGCAGCACGATCTCGGAGATATCGACGCCGTGATCGATACGAATAAATTCCAGGAACATATAAAGAAATGGCCGACGGTGTAAACAATATGGTTCAGGGCCATATAACAGTAAAGAAAAAAGCGATGGCGTGTGTCGCGGAATCGGCAAAGGAAACTTCGAAGCTCCTTTGGAAAAATTCCCGGGTAAAAAGGTCTTTATAAATGAAACAATTGAACAGGTAAAGAACTAATTTAAAAGCATTAATGGAAGATACTGATATTCTTGTAACCGCAGCGACGCAAGGTAAATTGGCCACAAGAGCAGACGCCAGTAAGCATCAGGGAGACTTCAGGGAAATTGTACAGGGTGTTAACAATACTCTTGACGCTGTAATCGGACCTTTGAATGTAGCCGCGGAATATGTTGACCGGATTTCGAACGGCGATATACCTCAAAAAATAACAGATAATTATAACGGCGATTTTAATGAAATTAAAAACAACCTGAATAAATGTATCGATATAATGAACAATCTTTTAACGGAAGCCGATCAGGTGACTACCGCGGCGGCCAACGGTGAAACTGATAAAAGAGCGAATGCCGATTTATTCATCGGCGGATGGAAGAAACTAGTAACCGGAATTAATAATACCATAACTAATATCGTTAATCCTTTAATGGTAACTTCTGATTATGTAGAAAAAGTAAGCAAAGGTATAATCCCTGCCGTTATAACTGATGAATATAAAGGTCAGTACAATCTTATTAAAAATAATCTTAACGCTGTTGTTAAAATGATGAGCGAACTGCTTTCGGAAACAGATAAATTATAATTAAAGCCGCGGCCGACGGCGAACTTGATAAACGCGCGAACGCCAATATTTTCGTAGGAGGATGGAATACTCTGGTTGCCGGAGTAAATGATACCATAACAAACATAGTTAATCCGTTGATGGTAACCGCTGATTATGTAGATAAAGTTAGCAAAGGAATAATTCCTCCTCAGATTACAGACAACTACAAAGGGCAGTATAATGTTATTAAAAACAACCTTAATGCCGTTGTCAGTATGATGAGTGATCTGCTGTCGGAAACCGATAAGATAATTAAAGCCGCGGCAGACGGACAACTCGACGAAAGGGCAAATGCTGATTTATTTGTCGGAGGTTGGAACAAACTTGTAAAAGGCGTAAATGATACAATCACAAATATAGTTAACCCTCTAATGGTTACGGCTGACTATGTCGAAAAAATTTCCAAAGGTCAGATACCCGCAAAAATAACAGATGATTATAAAGGTCAGTACAATATAATCAAGACAAACCTTAACATGTGTATCGATGCGGTAAATGCTCTGGTAGCCGATGCCGATCTGTTATCAAACGCAGCGGTTGAGGGAAAACTTGCGACAAGGGCCGATGCAAGCAAACATCAGGGAGATTTCAGAGAGATTGTTCAGGGTGTTAATGATACTCTTGACGCAGTGATAGGACCTTTGAACGTCGCAGCCGAATATGTTGATAGGATTTCTAAAGGAGATGTCCCCGCAAAAATAACCGACAATTATAAAGGCGATTTTAATGAAATAAAAAATAATCTGAACATACTTATCGATTCGATGAATGAGATAACAAATGTGGCGGAACAAATAGCCGGAGGAAATCTTCTCGTCTCCGCAAAGCCAAGGTCCGAGCAGGATTATTTAATGAAAGCATTAGTATCGATGATCCAAAAATTAACGGAAGTTGTTGAAAACGTAATGGGCACGGCGGATAACGTTACAAAGGGCAGTCAGGAAATGAGCTCGGGTTCCGAAGGAATGTCGCAGGGAGCAACCGAACAAGCTTCTGCAGCCGAAGAAGCATCAGCATCGATGGAACAAATGACGGCAAATATAAAACAGAACGCCGACAATGCACAGCAAACGGAAAAGATAGCGCTCAAATCTGCGGAAGACGCTAAAGAAGGCGGCAAAGCGGTAATAGCTACAGTTGACGCGATGAAGGAAATAGCAGGCAGGATTTCAATTATAGAAGAGATAGCAAGGCAGACAAATCTGCTTGCGCTAAACGCTGCAATTGAAGCGGCCCGCGCCGGAGAGCACGGAAAAGGCTTTGCGGTTGTCGCAAGCGAAGTAAGGAAACTGGCGGAAAGAAGTCAGTCTGCCGCGGCGGAAATAAATAAACTGTCTGCCTCAAGCATAAAGATTGCCGAGAAGGCAGGGGAAATGCTCACTAAAATAGTTCCGGATATTCAGAGAACCGCCGAACTGGTGCAGGAAATTACCGCATCCAGCAATGAACAGAACAGCGGATCCGAACAGATCAACAGCGCTATTCAGCAGTTGAACCAGGTGATTCAGCAGAACGCATCGGCATCGGAAGAGATGGCATCAACCGCTGAAGAACTTTCCAGTCAAGCCGAGCAATTACAGGACGCTATATCGTTTTTTAAATTGGATGCAAACCGTAACATTAAAAAGGGAAAATCCTCATTAATAAATCCGAGTAAAAATGAAAATCCGGAAGACGGTTTTAAAATGAACTTTGCTCATGCCGTACCCGGTAACCGGGAGGTAATAATGCAAAAACCTGCCAATGGAAAATCTAAAAAACCGGGAAGCAACGGTGTAAAGATTGATCTTGGCGGGAGCAAGGATAAACTTGACGAGGAATTTGAAAAATTCTAAGAAGTAGTTTTAAGGCACTGAAAGCAATTTATGTTTTTTAAGATTGCTCGAGGAATTCACAGCAGTATTGAATTGAAAATGATAAAGCTTGAAGAAACAGGTTAAGCAAATAAATATAATCAGCGGGAAAGATTTAGTTTCCGGCAAGGAGTAATTAAATGAGTTGGTTTTATAATCTTAAAATAGGTGCCAAGTTAATTGTCGCTTTCATTATTGCTTCGGCTATTACAGCATTTGTAGGGTACGAAGGTATTAATAACATGGGCAATATTAATAATATGCTTAAAAATCTCTTTCAAAACGAGACCATGGGCATTTCCTATATTAAAGAAGCTAATGTTAATCTTAGCGATTTTAATATTGCCGAAAGTAATTATTTAAGTTCGGTTAACCAGGAGGAAAGAAACAAGTATTTCAATGAAATGAAGCAGGTTGAAAGCGATCTTAAAAGCAATATTCAAAAAGCCAGACCTCTGCTCCATAATCAGGAAGAGAAGGAATTAGTCAAAGACTTTGACGATGAGTGGGTAAATTATAAAGCCATCGTCGATAAGATAATCAAGACTGCTGATAAAGAAGGATTCATAACTAAACATGAGTCGATCACCATCGCTAAGAATGAAGGCCGTGTTCAATCCGATAAAATAGACTCTATAATGACGAAATTGGCGACGATAAAACAGAATCTCGGACAGGAAGCTTATGATAAAAGCGAAGCTATTTATGCCGAAGGCCGCACCTTTATGTTATTCGTTATTTTAGGCGCGATAGGTTTAGGGCTGGGACTGGGATTATTTGTTTCGAGAATTATTAGTAAACCGGTCGCTCTCTTAAAACATGCCGCCGAAAAACTTGCCGTCGGTGATGTAAATGTAACAGTTGAAAATAACGGCAAAGATGAGATAGCCGAACTGGCGACCTCGTTTAAAAAAATGATTGAAAATATCAAAGGCCAGTCGCTTGCCGCAAATAAACTTGCCGAAGGTAATATCAATGTAAACGTAAAAATTAATTCTAATGAAGATGTTCTCGGGATAAGTCTGAATAAGATGATTGAAAATATCAAGGAACAGGCAATTGCCACTGATAAATTATCCGAAGGCAATCTGGATGTGAATATAAAAATCAAATCTCAAGAAGATGTACTTGGTATAAGTCTGACAAAAATGGTTGAGAACATTAAGGCACAAGCAATCGCTGCGGATAAACTGGCGGAAGGTGATCTGATGGCGAAAGTCAATGTAAGGTCGGCTGAGGATGTGCTCGGTAATAGTCTGACAAGAATGATTGAAAAAATAAAAGAGGTTGTCGAGAGTGTTCAGACAGCGGCGGATAATGTGACAGCCGGAAGCCAGGAACTTAGCACGAACGCGGAACAGTTATCTCAGGGCGCAACCGAGCAGGCATCTGCCGCGGAAGAGGCTTCTTCCTCAATGGAGCAAATGAGCGCAAACATAAAACAGAACGCCAATAATTCTTTGCAGACGCAGAAGATCGCGCAGAAGTCAGCGGCTGACGCTAATGAGGGCGGTAAAGCGGTTGCGGAAACAGTTGACGCGATGAAAGAAATAGCAGGTAAGATTTCAATTATAGAAGAGATTGCGCGTCAGACAAACCTATTGGCGTTAAACGCGGCCATCGAAGCTGCCAGAGCGGGCGAGCATGGAAAAGGATTTGCGGTTGTGGCTTCCGAAGTAAGAAAACTTGCCGAGAGAAGTCAAACTGCCGCGGGCGAAATAAGCGTTCTGTCTTCAAGAAGTGTTAAGGTTGCCGAAAAAGCCGGTGAAATGCTATCTTCAATTCTTCCGGACGTTCAAAAAACAGCGGAACTGGTTGAAGAAATATCAGCGGCCAGCAACGAGCAGAACAGCGGAGCCGGGCAGATAAACAACGCGATTCAGCAGCTTAACCAGGTGATACAGCAGAACGCATCCGCTTCGGAAGAAATGTCGTCAACGGCGGAAGAATTAACCAGTCAGGCCGAGCAATTACAGCAGACAATTTCATTCTTTAGAATTGACAGAAATAAAAATCAAATAAACTTAAACACACCGGTGATTCCGCGAAATGGAAAAAATAATGACAGAAAAAACGGAATTAACCGGACATCTAACAATAATAACGGTAAATCAAAGTCGAATAATAACGTCGTTAAATCAGGAGTCCATATAGACTTAAGCGACGATCATTCAATAGACGGTGATTTCGAAAGTTACTAAAATAAAAACCCATAATATCAGGAACAGGAGCAACGGTATGAAATGGTTTTACAATCTAAGCTTAAAGAAAAAGCTGCTAAGCAGTTATATAATTATGGCGCTGTTAGCCGGAGTAATAGGGCTTATAGGATATTTAAGCCTATCCAAAATAAATAATAATAACGACATACTATTAAGAGAAAATGTAGGTGCTATTTCGTACCTCAATTCCGCCAACGAAGCGTTTTTATTAGTACGGGTTAATTTACTTTACTCTATGATCGTTAAAGATGCAGGAAAAAGAGACGCTTATTTTTCCGGTTCAAAGGAACAAGGACAGAGAGTTGATAAATATATTAACGAATATAAAAAGTTATCACAAACCAAAGAAGAATCGGAAGATCTGTTAAAATTTTCCGAATCATGGGATAGCTACAAAAAGTATAGTGAAATTCTTATTTCCGCAATAATAAAAAATAATAAACAACTTATCGCCGAATCCATACAAAACGCCGCAAACGATTACAATAGTGCACAAATGGAACTCAGATCTTTGCTTAAAATTAATTCCACGGAAGTAGAAGCTATTAAAGCAGAGAATTCCTCATCCGCTAACGCCGCGCAGAATCAATTACTTGTGTTAATGGTGATCGGAATTCTTTTTGCGATCGGACTAGGGATATTTATTGCCAGATTAATCAGCCGGCCCGTAACAAGACTTACTGCCGCCGCGGAGAAACTTGCACTCGGCAATATTGATATAGTAATAAAAGAAGACAGCAAAGATGAGATAGGTATGCTCGCATCATCATTTGAAAAGATGGTGCAGAATATTACAGAAAGCGCGAGTACTGCCAAACAACTTTCCGAAGGCGATTTAACTGTTCAAATAAATCTGAAGTCGGAAGATGATTTATTGGGCAAGAGTCTTATTGCGATGGTTGAAAAATTAAGAGAAATAGTTGAGAGTGTAAAATCAGCCGCTGATAATGTATCCGCGGAAGTCAGGAATTAAGTTCCGGTTCCGAACAATTATCACAGGGTGCTACTGAGCAGGCTCGGCTGCCGAAGAGGCTTCTTCTTCTATGGAACAAATGAGCGCGAACATAAAACAAAACGCCGAGAATTCAGCCCAAACCGAAAAGATCGCTAAAAAATCCTCAGAAGACGCTATAGAAGGGGGCAGATCTGTTGCGGAGACGGTTGACGCAATGAAAGCTATCGCCAGTAAAATTTCCATAATCGAGGAAATAGCGCGGCAGACTAATCTGCTTGCGCTAAATGCTGCAATTGAAGCTGCCAGAGCAGGTGAACACGGTAAAGGCTTTGCGGTTGTGGCATCAGAAGTTCGGCGCCTTGCCGAAAGAAGTCAGACTGCTGCAGGTGAAATTAGTAAACTTTCTTCAAGCAGTGTAGAGATTGCCGAAAAAGCCGGGGCAATGCTTTCTAAAATAGTACCTGACATTCAAAAAACCGCGGAATTAGTCCAGGAAATATCGGCCGCAAGCAGCGAGCAGAACAGCGGGGTTGAGCAATTAAACGGCGCGATACAACAGTTGAATCAGGTAATACAACAAAATGCTTCGGCTTCGGAGGAAATGGCTTCTACAGCTGAAGAACTTACAAGTCAGGCGGAACAGCTTTTACAAAGTGTCGACTTTTTTAAACTTGAAACAAAAGTAAAACACAGATCATATCGCGGAGAACTTAAGAAAAATATTAATACTCCCGTATCAAAAAAATTAACGTCCGGACCGGTTTTATTGAAAAAAAACGGCAGTAAAAAAGAAGATAACGGTGTAATGATAGACTTGAGGCAAAACGGTGATTCGTTAGATAAAGATTTTGAAATATTCTAAATAATCTTAGGAGAAAAATAATGAATGAAAAAATACTCGAAGAAGTAAAACAATATCTCACCTTCAAATTAAGAGAAGAAGTATTCGGGGTTGATGTTGCTCAGGTAAGGGAAATTCTCGATTACATAAAAATAACCAAGGTGCCGCAAACTCCGGAATTCATGAGGGGCGTTATAAATCTACGCGGCAGCGTGGTTCCGGTAGTAGACATGAATATAAAATTCGGCATGCAGAGAACCGAAAAGACCGTTAATACATGCATTGTTGTTGTTGAGGTTGAAATGGACGGATCTACAACGGTGATTGGCGCTCTCGTGGACTCGGTGCAGGAAGTATTCGAAATAGAATCCAAAAAATATAGAACCCGCGCCGAAAATAGGCACTAAGCTTAAGACAGAATTCATCAAAGGAATGGGAAAGCAGGATGATAATTTTATAATCATCCTGGATATAGATAAAATATTTTCCGCGGATGAACTTGAAATAGTGGAAAGCGGAAGTAAAGTTAATTGCGAAGCATTATAACTGAAATACTTATTAGAAAAAAAAGGACGAAAAATGAAATGGTTTTATAATCTTAAAATAGGGGTTAAATTAATTTCTGCCTTCATAATATTATCCGCAATAACCGCGTTTATTGGTTATCAAGGCTTGAACAATATGGGAACAATAAACACTATGCTCAATTCGCTTTACTCGAATGAAACGGTTGGCATTTCATACATAAGATCGGCTAATATTGATTTAATATACTACAGCAGAGCTCAGTACAATTTTCTTCTTGCCGATTCCAAGGAAGCCAGGTCTAAATACAAGGATATGATGGATAATTATGAGAATCTATTAAACAGCGATATAAAGAAAGCCGAGCCGTTAATAAATACTCAACAAGGTAAAGATCTAATTGCAGAGTTTAAAAAAGCTGGGAAGATTACAAAAGAGCATCTCAGGATTTAATATCCGTCGCTTCCGGCAGTGCATTGAATTCAATGAATCAGAATATTATACAGCTGAAAACAAAAGCGCGTGAAAAATCAGATATAGTAGATACTATTTTAAGCCAGTTAGTAAGGGTTAAAGAAGGAATTGGAAAAAATTATTATACTCAAAGTGATGTCATTTATTCAGATGCCAGGCAGTTTATGATTCTTATTATTTTGGCTGCCGTCGCTCTCGGAATAGGCTTCGGCGTATTTATATCAAGATTAATAAGTAAACCTTTAATAAAAGGAGTTGAGTTCGCTAAAAACGTAGCAAGCGGTGATTTGACAAAAAGAATAGATATTGCCCAGAAAGATGAAATCGGTCAATTAGCTTCCGCGTTAAACGATATGGTTGAGCATATCAAAGAAGTTGTAGGCAGCGTAAAATCGGCCGCGGATAACGTGACTTCAGGCAGCCAGGAGTTAAGTACCAGCTCCGAACAGATGTCTCAGGGAGCAACCGAACAAGCATCGGCAGCCGAAGAAGCTTCCTCGTCAATGGAGGAAATGACATCAAATATAAAACAGAATGCCGATAATGCTCAGCAGACCGAAAAAATCGCTTTAAAATCCTCTGAAGATGCCACTGAAGGCGGTAAAGCGGTAAAAGAAACAGCAGACGCGATGAAAGAAATCGCCGGTAAAATTTCAATAATCGAGGAGATTGCCAGGCAGACGAATTTATTGGCGCTTAATGCCGCTATAGAAGCCGCCAGAGCGGGAGAACACGGAAAAGGTTTTGCTGTTGTCGCCAGCTGAAGTGAGAAAGTTAGCAGAAAGAAGTCAAACCGCCGCGGCTGAAATAAATAAATTATCCGCGTCCAGTATAAAAGTAGCTGAACGGGCAGGAGAGATGCTTAGTAAAATTGTGCCTGATATACAAAGAACCGCCGAATTGGTTCAGGAAATTTCTTCCGCAAGCGAAGAACAAAATTCCGGCGCGTCTCAAATCAACAGTGCTATTCAGCAGCTAAATCAGGTAATTCAGCAGAACGCGTCTACATCCGAAGAAATGGCTTCTACCGCAGAAGAACTCGCGAGCCAGGCCGAGCAATTACAGGATTCCATTTCATTCTTTAAGATTGAAGAAAACAAAAAATCTAAAGAAACATCTAAAATTAGTAAAATAAATAAGGTTCAACATATTAACACTTCAAACAAACATTTTGAAAAACTGTTAACTCATGATTCAAATAATAAAGTTGTTTCGTCAATACCGGCAAACGGTAAAACCAACGGTGTGCAAATAAATATGGGCAATCATGGTGACGAAATTGATTACAATTTTGAAAAGTATTAATCAGTACTAAAAATAAAATTGTTTTATGAAAAAAATTGAGCTTTAA
>CAVUCX010000067.1:0-81918 GCA_963739955.1 uncultured Bacteroidota bacterium
TAAATCTTCTTTCATTACACTAAAATCTAAAGGCTGATAAGCAACAGTCGAATCGATGCAGAAACTACACGTATAAGGGCAGCCTAAACTGCCGAGCATAGGAACTAATTTAATTAGCGGTGCTTTCTTGAGTGTAGGTTCAATAAATTTCCATCTTTCTTTTACACCCGGAAGAGATAATGGTTGTCTGTTGGAAGTAAGATGCACGCCGATGGGCCGGTGCCTGGAACAATCAAGCAGAATATCTTCAATGATATCTTTATTAGTAAATCCGGTAACATAATCAAAATATTTTACCGCGTCTTCTGGATAGCAGCGTGCATGAGGCCCTCCTAATACAGTTACCGCTCCGCGCGATCTTAATAGATTGCTTAATGCATATGCCGTTTGAGCGGATTCGGTAAAAGCGCCGATAAAAACTATATCCGCATTACTCGGAAGTTCTTTTATAAGATCTTCTTTACCGGTAAAACAAACAAAAGTAACTTCATGTCCGATTTCCTCGCACCATGTTCCAACTACTTGAGGCATTATACTGGCAAAATTCGCATTCATTATGCGGGCAAATAATTTTTTATTTGGTTTCTTGGATACAAGGTCAATTATACCAACATGAAGTTTGCGGTTCATATTCTTACCTACTTTGGCTTTCTTTTTTGGGAATGATATTACTAGATTAACTTAGAATTATTAGGAAAAAATTTATTTCTGTTACTTAGCTTTACTTCTGAAAAAGGTAGTAAAAATATTTTCAATTTTAAATGGTTCTAATGAATGAAAAAGGGATTAATCCTTTTGAGTGATACAGACTGTATATTTACAAGATTGCAAATTAATAACAGATTAAGATATTTTTAGTAGATCAATACAAAATAAAATTATACAGGCCGAGCCGCATTCTGAAATTGTAATTTATTATATCTTGTTATAATACAATATTTTTGCCTAGTAGGCAATGAAATAAAAAAGGAGAAGCATTTTATTCTTCAAAATATGACATGGATCTTAAAATATTACTATGATCACCGGAATTGTGGGCATATTTTACAATCTGTATCCTTGTATGAAGGGCTAGTTTCTCAAGGATGTTGTGAATATGACTTTTTACAGTATAAGTTGAAAGGTGTAAATTTTGCGCAATTTCTTTGTTTGTTAATCCGTCCGCAAGTAATTCAATTACCTGCTTTTCGCGTTTAGTCATTTTTACGGATTCAATAAGCCTGGAAGGAGTTGATTCGTTAACTGCTTTTTCAACTATTTGGGAAAACAGAGATTCCGTAAGATGGGGCGGCAGAATTTTATCTCCGCGTGCAACCGATCGTATTGTAATGAGAAAATCATCTACTGTTGCATCCTTCAGAATAAATCCGGAAACTCCAGCCTGGACAAATAAGAAAACATCTTCCTGAACAGGAACCAGATCCATTACAATTATTTTAATCTTTTTGAAATCTTTTTTTAAAGTTTTAACTACCTGTATACTGTTCAGATTTCGCAGACCAAGATCCAGAAGCACAATATCTGGCGGGGATTTTCGTATAAATTGCAGAGCCTTTGAACAATCACCGAAGGCGGAGATAACTTTGAGATCGTTTTGTTTTTCGATCATACAGGTAATGCCGTCGCGTAACAAACGATTATCTTCAATAATTATTATTGAGTTTCTTTTCATGCATTAAATTACTTAAGAACAAGTCTAAATTATTATTTTTTATAATATTATGTAAAGATTAAGTTTATATCGTGAAAGATAATTGTTTCAAATAAAATTTAAAAATAAATCGGGCCAAAATTTAAATTTTATATTTGTCCGTAGCTTAATTAAAAACCGCCTTTTATTTAAACATGACAAAAACATGGGGACTGGGTTTTCCAAGATTTCCGGCAATCATCCGTTTATATAAAAGACAGCAAGTAGTCTATTAAATTTTTGAACGATAGTGATTATATAAGATCGTTAAATTAAAAATATTATTTAATTGTTTTTTAACGACTCTTTTAAGCATAATAATTACAATCCTTTATCCTCTTGAGGGTTAAACACTTATTGCACATTAATTAAATGCGGAAAGTAGTGTGCAAATAAAAAATGAACAATATCCGCAAATGTTAAATAAATGTATAAAGAATAAAATAAAGTTAAGCTATGTTCTAAACGATGAATGGTACGCTTCCAGCAAGAACATGATGTTTGTAAAAGAAGGCTTCACATATAAAATATATCTTGAAGCAGTAGAATTTCAGTTTTTAGTAATAAAGTAAATCTTCAAAACCGATGATTCAAGCCAGGGTGTTCTTTATTTGGTCAGCATTGATCTAACACTAACATATGATAACATATTAACAATAAGGTGGAAAGTAGAAGAGTATCACACATTCATTAAAGCAACACGTTAGTTTATGTAAGTCCCCAACCAAAAGAGTTCGAACACAATGTAATCATATCTTTGCAGCTATCTTTGCTTTTTTTAAGTTAGAGTTTTTGAGCATAAAAGCAAAGGTGACCCAGGCTTCTCTGAGGTCCAAAATTTATATATCTGCTAATCTTGCTGCTTCTGAAGAACTTGAAAATTTGCAAACTAGCTTTGCAATGAAATTCTAAAATTAAGATCTTAAATATTAAGTTTTTGCATTACTTGAGTTATAAAGTGAAAAACATTATTTCTGCATCAAATTTATAAGGAAGTGTCAAGTATTTTCGGCGGTATAGGTATAATACCAATCATATTTTTTGTAATAATTTTGATAATGAATAGTTTAATCTTCATTTATTGATATTCCCCAAAAATATAAAATTGTTATTCGAAAAAAATAATAAGTATTGACTCTAAAAAAATTAAATATTAAGTTGAAAATAGTTAAACGTTTAACTAATAAACTGTTATTATCTATATTATAAATAATAGCGAGATTAAAACAATTTTATTATGGCAATTGAGTCTATCATAAATACAAAAGTCGACCGTTTAACAAATATGCTTGAAAATCTTTGTACATACGACATCGTTGGATGGAAGATAAACTCATGGTTAAACTCGGACGGTAGTATTCCGAATTTATCAGGTGAGAACTCTGATCACTTAAATAATACAAAAGCCAGGCTTAATGAAAATATTAATAAAAACTACTGCCGGATTAGGAAAACTATAGAAATACCTCCAAAAATTCTGAATAAATCTGTAAAAGGTAAAATTGTATTATCACTAAGTCTGTCCGATTCGGGTTGTCTCTGGATAAATGATGAGTGCAAAGGTTTCTTTTATAAAACTGGATGCTTCGTTCTTACCGAAGATACAAAACCCGGTGAAATATATATTATCGTAATAGAAATCTATAACACTAAAGATAAGATCCGTTTAATAAGTGCAGAACTAATTTATGAAGACTTAAGGGAAGAAATACAAAAAATAAAAGATTTTATTTTGAGTTTGAAAACTGGACAAAAACTTCTGAGTTTTGATACTCATCAGACCGGATACAATTTAGGTCAAGATTCACGGATAGATCCTAAAATCGACAAATCGAAATTCCTTAAAAAGGATAAAATAAAATTATAGTTATTACTAAAATGTATTCTGTAGTGACAAGTAAAATTAATTTATAAAATAATCTGAATATTGTAGCATACGATATTTGTGTCTAAAATATTTGTCGGAATAAAAATTTTTCTTTTCCCGGTGTGATTAAAAATAAATAAGGATAATTAGCATTTGATTTATAAAAAATAAATAGTAGGTTAATATAGTTAAACGTTTAACTTAATTATGGCAAATCCAACAATAAAAGACATAGCAAAAAAAGCAAAAGTTTCAATTGCAACTGTTTCCTTGGCAATTCACGATCATAAAAGGATAACTCCTGAGACCAAAAAGGTTGTATGGGATGCAATCAAGGAATTAAATTATCATCCATCTCGATCGGCACGCGGACTGGTTTCAAGGAAGACCGGCAATATCGGTTTTATATTAACAGATGATCACTTCTTAAGAACTGAGCCGTTTTACACAAGAATATTTTTGGGTAGTGAATTTGAAGCCAGGGAGAACGAGTTCTATTTGCTTTTATCGACTATAAATTCCGATAAATGTAAAAAGAAAACTTTGCCGAGATTTATCCTCGAAAGAAATGTAGACGGTGTTATCGTTGCTGGAAAAGTTCCCCGGACTTTTATCTCTAACATGAATAATGTTGAAATTCCACTCGTGTTTATCGATTACATTCCTAAGAATTTTCAAAAACAATATTCTGCAGTTTTGATTGATAATTACAGCGGCGGTTTGATGGCAACAAAACATCTGCTGGAATTGGGGCACAAGAAGATAGCTTTTATCGGCGGCGACATTGAACATCCGAGTATCAAAGACCGGCTTAAAGGATATAAAGCGGCATTTAATAATGCCAAAATACCGTTTGATAATAAAATAATAATAACAGATGAAGATAATACTGCCAGGGAAAACGGATATAACGCTGCTGAAAAGTTGCTAAATAAAAACAAAAACGTTACGGCAATATTTGCATGTAACGATGCTATGGCAATCGGAATTATGCAGTATGCAAAAAAGAAAGGTATAAAAATACCAAATGATATCTCTATTGTAGGGTTCGATGACGTTGATGAAGATATATCGCTTGAGACGCCGCTGACGACTATTAAGGTATTGAAAACAGAAATGGGCGCGGAGGCGATAAGAGTGATCGCGATGATGATTAAAAGTAATAATAATGTAAACGATAGAAAATTAATCCCTGTTGAACTGATAATAAGAAAGTCCACTAAAAGAATGAAATAATTTTTACAATAATGCTGGATAAGCATGAAAGCAGCAATTTTCAAAGGGCCGTTGGATCTGGAGGTAGGGGAATATCCGCTAAGTAAGTTAGGTTCCGATGATCTACTTATAAAAGTAGAGGTGTGCGGATTATGTGGAACAGATTTTCACATTTTTAGTGGCCAATCTTTTTCTAAACCTCCTTTAATTCCCGGGCATGAGTATGCCGGAACTATTGTGGAAAAAGGATCGAAGGTATTGGGACTTAATGTCGGGGACCATATTGTTGTTGATCCTAATATTTACTGCGGGAAATGTTACTTCTGCAGAACCGGAAAAATCCAATTTTGTTCGAATCTTAAAGCACTAGGTGTGACACAAAACGGCGGCTTTGCCGAGTATTCCATTTTACCCTCTTCTCAGGCATATTTAATTCCCAAAGATTTTCCGTTTCCGATTGCTTCGTTTGCCGAACCTTTGTCGTGCTGTGTGCACGGAATCGATCAGGCATCAATTAAGCACAGCCAGACAGTTGCAATTGTAGGAGCGGGAACAATCGGTTTACTAATGCTCCAATTATCTCAAATTGCAGGTGCGGGAAAAACTATTGTGCTTGAACCTTTTGAGTCAAAAAGAAATTTAGCTAAAAGAATTGGAGCCGATTATTGTTTTGACTCGAAATCATCGGATACCTTCAAATATATTTATGATATAACATCAGGCGGAGTTGATGTTGTTATTGAGTGCGTCGGTTCGCATGATGCTGCGGAAATTGCATTAACCCTACCAAAGAGAGGGGGTACGGCAATTATATTCGGTTTATCGGAGAAAGTAGATTCTGTAAAAATTAATCTCCAGGATTTTTTCCTAAGAGAATTAACTATTAAAGGATCACTGTTAAACCCGTTCACATTTTCACGATCGGTTGAGTTACTCGTTTCCGGTAAAATCGATGTCGAATCTCTGAAACCGGTTCATGACACAATAGATAATTTAAAGAAGATCTTATCTCAACCGAGAAATTATTCTGTAACTAAATATCAAATAACACCCAATTAAATAGGAGCTCGCTATGACAAAAATTAAACATACGTTTTATGCTCTGTTAGTTGTGTCCTTCTTTAGCATATTGTTTAATCAGTTCAACGTACAGGCTCAAACCAGCTATTCATTTAATCAAATAGCCGGTTTCGAGGGTACATTACCTGCATTCTGGAATATAGGTAACCAACCTTCGGGCAGTGCACTTACATGGGCTACTGATCAATTTGTTTCCATGGGGCATTCTCTTAAGATAGATAAATCATCAACTACAACCGATTCGGCATCCTGGGTATCGGATAATATGTGCGATTTATGGTCGCCCAATATTCCGGCCAATGTTGATCTTCACTTCGGTGCCTGGATTAAAACCGAAAATGTAAATACTAATCCTACTTCCGAAGATCAGAAATGGTATATAGCTTATACATTTTATGACAGCGCTGGTACTTTGATAGGAACCCAACAGCTTCCTATAGATCAAAGCCAGGCAACGAGTACAGGTTGGATGGCTGATACTACCGCAGTCGGTCAGATAGCGCTTCCGAGAGCTGCATGGAAAATGATAATTAGCTTTGTAGCCGGTAAAAATGCAACCGGTACTGTTTGGGCTGATAACTTTATATTTGAAGGAAGAGGTGCATGGGCCGGGCAGGATTGGAATACTCAACTTGGTGTACCAACAGGCTGGTATTATTGGCTTCCGCCAAATGGAGGAAACGACGGACAATTAAACGCGGGATTTGAAAATACCATTGTTACAGACCAAACAGCTCATTCCGGAAATTCTTCGTTGGAATTCAATATGCCTGCCGGCCGTGATGCTCGCGACGGATTTGTTAGTACCCATAGATTACCCTTCACTCAAATAGATAATCAGATAAAACCGGGCGACATTATTCGTGTTAGTGTTTGGATTAAGGGCAGTAATTTGGAGCCTGATTCCGCAGCAGCTCATCCGGCAACATGGGCCGTCGGAATAACTCCGCAGTTTTTCACCAAGCTCGGAAATAACGACGGTTTCAGCGGAACTGGTAATGACTATCAATTTACTTTTCCGAATGTTACTAATTTTGACTGGACCAAATATTCCGTGGATATTCAAGTACCGGATAATCCCAGTACAATTGGTATGGAAATACGTTTACACATTTATGCTTCGTTTTCGGGTACGATTTATTTCGATGATTTGAGTGTTACCGATCTTTCACATTACACGCTTTCGGATATAGGCGGATTTGAGGGAACTGCTCCCGCATTTTGGTATATGGGCAATAATCCCGGAGGCAGTATGCTATCGTGGGCAACCGATCAATATGTATCAATGGGACATTCCCTAAAAATACAAAAAGAAATAACTTCGGATTCTGCTGCATGGATGTCAAAAAATATGTGCGATATCTGGTCGCCCAATATTCCGGCCAATGTTGACCTTCACTTCGGTGCCTGGATTAAAACCGAAAACGTAAATACTAATCCTACTTCCGAAGATCAGAGATGGTATATAGCTTATACATTTTATGACAGCGCGGGTGCTTTGATAGGAACCCAACAGCTTCCTATAGATCAAAGCCAGGCTACGAGTACAGGTTGGATGGCTGATACTACCGCAGTCGGTCAGATAGCGCTTCCGAGAGCCGCATGGAAAATGATAATTAGCTTTGTAGCCGGTAAAAATGCTACCGGTACAGTTTGGGCTGATAACTTTATATTTGAAGGCAGAGGTACCTGGGCCGGGCAGGATTGGAATACTCAACTTGGTGTACCAACAGGCTGGTATTATTGGATGCCTCCTATAGGCGGAAATGACGGAGTACTAAATGCGGGATTTGAAAATACATTAGTGACAGACTCTGCTGCACATACAGGTAAATATTCATTAAAGTTTAATATGCCTTTCGGGCGGGATTCAAGAGACGGATTCGTAAGTACGCACAGAATGCCGTTTATGGACATCGACTCTACAATTCAGCCGGGAGGTTTTATAAGAGTGAGCGTATGGGTAAAAGCAAGCAACCTCGTTCCCGATTCCGCGGCAGCGCATCCGGGTACTTGGTCAGTAGGTCTTACGCCCCAATTCTTTACAAAACTCGGAAATAACGACGGATACGATGGAACCGGTCCCGATTCAGTATTTATTTTCCCGAGTGTTACATCATTCGATTGGACTCAGTATCATATTGATTTCCAGGTTCCGGATAATTCAGAAACAATAGGAATGGAAGCTCGTCTACATGTTTTCTCAACTTTTACCGGCACTGTTTATTTCGATGATTTGACGGTACAAAAAATCGCTGCAACTGCCGTTAAAGATCTGAATAAATTAATTCCGGATAAGTTTACAGTTTATCAGAATTACCCGAATCCCTTCAATCCAACCACCACGATTACATACTCATTACCAATAGCATCTAAGGTTAAAATAGTAATCTACGACATTCTGGGCCACGAGGTAAAAACCTTAGTCAGTAATTTCCAAAACTCTGGTAACCATGAAGTTGTTTGGAACGGTAAAAACAATTTCGGTGTAAAAGTAGCCAGCGGCGCTTACATATACAGAGTGGTCGCGGGAAATAATATCGCAGTTAAGAAAATGATTCTATTGAAGTAATAAAGATTCTCGGGGGCGCTTGAAATACAGCGCCCCTTTAGTGATTAAATATATTGAAGGTTACGTTAATTATCTAGGACGAACCTCTTGCTAAAATTTAAAATCATAGAGCAAGGGCAATAAAAATGAGCATATTTTACAATAACATTAAATATCTATTTCTGTTGATAATAATTTTCACAATTATCCCCGGTAATCTTTTCGGAGGTACAACAGGCAAAATTGCAGGCCGCGTGTTAGACGGAAAAAATAAGGAACCACTTATCGGAGTTAATATCATCATAGTAGGTACCAATATGGGTGCCGCCACGGATATTAACGGAGAATATTATATAATAAATATTCCTCCCGGAACATATAAAGTTAAAGCTTCCGAAATCGGTTATGCACCTGAAGAAATTACGAACGTTCGCGTTTCGGTTGATCAGACAACAAGATTAGATTTCGAATTGGGAGAAAAAGCAGTACAAATGGGAAGTGTTGTTGTTACTGCTCAGAAACCGATCGTTCAAAAAGATCTGACTTCGACACAATCAAGTATAAGCGGAAACAGCATCTCAATGCTGCCTGTCGAAGATGTCCAATCGATTGTGAACTTACAAGCCGGTGTTGTAAACGGACATTTCAGAGGCGGAAGACTTGGAGAGGTCAGATATTTGATAGA
Organism: uncultured Bacteroidota bacterium; assembly: GCA_963739955.1. Taxonomy (GTDB): domain Bacteria; phylum Bacteroidota; class Ignavibacteria; order Ignavibacteriales; family Ignavibacteriaceae; genus FEN-1297. Next base: position 9,089 of record CAVUCX010000067.1, read on the forward strand.
TGGTGTTTCTGTAAATGATGTATATTCCGGCGAAGCGACTATGGAAGCTTCTACCAACAGCGTTCAGGAACTCCAAGTTATAACCGGAACTTTTAACGCGGAATACGGTCAGGCAATGTCCGGAGTAGTTAACCAGATTACTAAAATACCGGGAGATCATTACAGCGGAAGCTTTTCTACATATACCGGCGATTATCTTACTTCCAGAACAAATCTTTTTCAATATATGGGCGGTTTTAATCCTTTAAGAACACATAATATTCAGGGAAGCTTAAGCGGCCCGGTTCCGTTTACAAGCGGGTTTATGAAGTTTTTTTCATCTGCCAGATATTTAAGCGATGACGGTTACCTTTACGGAAAAAGAATGTTTACCCCGCAGGACTCTTCAAATTTTTCGTCAGGTAATCCGGCTAACTGGTATATCGACGCAACAGGCGACAATAAAGATGTTCCGATGAATTATTCAAAACAATTGACACTCCAGGGTAAATTAGTGTTTAAAGTTGGGCAAGGCAAAGGAATTGTTCTCGAGGGACTATATCAGGACCATAACTATGAAAATTATGATCACATGTTTATTCTAAATCCGGACGGCAACTATAAACATCACGACTACAGTTTATTGGGAAGTTTAAGCTACACGCACGTTTTCAGCAAGTCAGCTTTCCTGGATTTATTAGTCTCATCATATACGAGCAATGCAAAACAGTATACTTACGCAAATCCTCTTGATCAGCGGTATGTATCCATTGACAGATTTGCTCAGGTAAGCGGCAATGCTTTGTATACTGGCGGAACACAAAACTGGCATTTTTATCATACTACCAATACTTATACTTTCAAGGCTGATCTGACCGCTCAAATAACTAACGTTCATGAGCTCAAGGGAGGTATAGAAGCCGATATGAATTCTTTATCGTATAAAGATTATCAGGTTCTTGTAAATGCCGCAACGGGATATAAACCCCAACTGCCGAATTTCGGAGATTTCGATTTTAATATTTATAAAAATCATCCTTACCAGTTAGCGGCTTATCTCCAGGACAAAATTGAATTAAGCTATTTAATTGTCAATGTTGGCGTGCGGTTTGATTATTTTCAGCCCGACGGCGAAGTATTAGACAATCCGAATGATATATCCGCTTTGGATTCATTGGCTCCTCCTTTTCCCTCTGGATATTTTCATAAAGCGTCTGCCAAGTCTCAAATTAGTCCAAGGATAGGTATTTCTTATCCAATAAGCGCAAAAGGGGCGGTACATATTTCCTATGGTCATTTTTTCCAGGTGCCGCCGTATCAGTATCTTTACAAGAATCCCAATTTCAGAATTCCCTTAACAGGTAATTATCCAGATTTTGTCGGCTCAACAATAGGCAATGCCGATCTAAAGCCGCAGGAAACGGTGATGTACGAAATAGGTCTGCAGCAGGAACTTACTCAGGACATTGGGGTAAACATAACCGCTTATTATAAAGACATAAGAAACCTTCTCGGAGTAGCGCTTCATGTGAAAAATAACTTTAAGAAATTTGCCGAATATATAAATACCGATTACGGTGCAGTAAAAGGATTCACTCTTTCTTTCGATAAAAGATTCAGCGATGGCTTTAGTGCGACCGTTGATTATACATATCAGGTCGCCGACGGAGATGCTTCCGATCCAAATACAGCTTATAATTTGGCTCAAGCTGCACCGCCGATCGAACCGAACAAGCAGCTGGTTCCGCTGAATTGGGACAGAAGACATTCGTTAAACTTTACTCTTACCGCAGGCATTCCTGATGATTTTATTGCCAGTGCAGTCGGACAGCTTGGTTCCGGGCTGCCGTATACTCCGTCGTACCAGAATCAAAGAACCGGCTTAGAAAACAGTGCAAATAAACCGACGTTTTTTAATGTCGATCTTTATGTAACTAAATATTTCAAACTGCTCGGCGTAAATTTATCCGTCTTTGCCAAGGTTTATAATTTATTCGATACTCCGAACGAATTAGATGTATTTACGGATACTGGAAGAGCAGGTTATACTTTAGATGAAACCAGACCGCAAGCACCGCCTCACGGCGTTAATACAATAAAGCAATTTTTTACTAGACCAGATTTTTATTCGGCGCCTAGACAAGTATTAGTAGGCGCTTCGATTGACTTTTAAAAAATGAATTTTATAGGGTGTACCGACGTGAAAAATAATTTTATATTAAAATTTGTATATATCTTCGCTTCGATTTTTATACTAACATTTTCAAATGTTTATGCTCAAAGAATTGTAGATAAACATAAGGGCAATTACCTTAATACAAAAATGGGATTAATGGACGGTAATTTGGTCCAAACCGTATTCTACAATTTCGGCGAAATCGCCGACTGGCAGAATCAGCCTACATTAAGCGGCGTCTGGCCCAAAGGTACTAATCATACATATGTAGACGGAGTGGCTATCATTGTTCAGGCCGAAGCGCATAAAGACGGCCATGTATTTCATCCTCTCGAGACCAATTATTATGAAAATACTAGATATAATCCGGCAACCGGTATAACGTACGGTTGGTGGTCCCTGCCGGGATATGCCAATCCGAATCAATCAAGTGTAGCGAGAAGTGATGATCCTACAACATGGCCTTCTGTCTGGCCAGACAGACCATCAGACTGGGCGGGGCAATGGGACGGATTTTTCGGCAAAGGTGTTAAAAATGCCGATCTCGAATCTTATTTTGTTTTTGACGATAATATGGATCGCGAATATATCCAAAAGTACGGTTTTTATCCGGATGCCGAGGATACAACCAGGGGCGGACTCGGAATGCAGGTTCACGGAAGAGGATTTCAATGGTCGCAGGTTTTAGCGGAAGACGTAATTTTCTGGTACTATGAAATAACCAACATGGGAACGACCGATTATCCTAAAACACTTTTCGCTCAGTATGTTGATTGGGGAATCGGCGGACATGACAACTCTTCCAATAATGCCGGAGATTATGATCAGGTACTGAATATATCATATGCATGGTCGACGGTTGCATACGGAAGCCCCGGCAAATGGAGCCCGGTGGGATATGCCGGTTACGCGTTCCTTGAAAGTCCGGGCATATCGTACGACGATATTGATAATGACCACGATGGTATGATTGATGAAAGCAGAGACGATGATGCGGCTACCTGGCCGCGCTATTCTCAGTATCACGGTCCTATTTACGAAGCAAGCAGTAAATATGCTGCGGAACTTCAAAAACTTTACGGCGTAGGGCCGGTAGCTCCCGGCGGTGTTATGGCCGCTTTTGCAGCTACTCACGACACCGCAAAGTTTCTCAGCTATTTTAATTTCTCATCCCTAGAGGAAGTTCCTGCGATTAAAGATAAATTATGGTGGCCCGGAGACGAAAACGGGAGCTGGAACCCTGAAAATGATGATGTGGGGAGCGACGGAATTGGACCTCTGGACCCCTCCTACAGCGGGCCGGATGCCAACGGAACACAGGGAAATTTAAGACCCGATCAAGGCGAACCGGATTTTGGAATTTTGGATAAAGATGAATCGGATCAGTTAGGTTTAACCGGGTTCGCAATTTTTGCGGTGCACACGTACGATCTTAATAACGACGAAAAAAACTGGGCGGCCCTTTCCGCTCTCCCTTCACCGCACGGTCAGTCGCTTGTCGGTGTTAATTTAGGCAATTTCTTTTCCAGTTACTTATTCCATATGGACGGTAGAAATACTTATTCGGCGCAGCAGGGACAGCTCGAAGAAACCGGCCTCACGCAGCGCTTTTCAATGTCGTTGTTATTCGGTATTGACAAGAATGATTTATTCAGACGTAAACAGACGATTCAGGCTATTTATAATGCGTCTTACAATTTTGCAAAACCGCCAGAAAAACCGATCGTCCACGCAATCGCGGGAGATCATAAAGTAACCTTATATTGGGACAGCAGAGCCGAGCATACTTACGACAAATTTTATCAAAGAGTTAATTTCGAAGGCTACCGTATATACAGATCGACCGAACCTAATTTCATACAAGACCAGGTAATTACCGATGCATACGGAAAAGCCACATTCAGGAAACCGATTGCTCAGTTCGATCTTAAGGACGGCGTAACCGGCCTGTTCCCTATAAACGTAAACGGTGCCATGTTTTATTTGGGGGACGATTCGGGGCTGCAGCATACGTTTATCGACACCAACGTTGTTAACGGGCAAACATATTACTATGCCGTAGTAGCTTATGACAAGGGATTCCTAACAACTAATATTCAGGGACAGGAACAAGGAATTCCGCCGGCCGAGACAACCGCTCTCATTAAAGTGGATATCAACGGCAAGGTAAAAACCGACGTCAATACCGCCGTCGTAACTCCGACCGCTCCCTCCGCGGGATATGTACCTCCGGATGTAAGCAGCTATAACGCACCCGGTCCCGGTACTGGCACAGTGAAAGTGAATATCCTGGTTCCTGATTCGGTATTAAACTACGAAACTTACCGGGTGGTATTCAAAGAAAATACTCCGTTTCATAACGACCCGAATCCTTATTACTCCTTAATAAATTACACCAGCAAGGACACATTAATTCCTTTAACCCAATTCAACGGAAGTAATGTTCAAACATCTGTAATTCAGGGATTGAATCTGGGCTTAACAAACGACACCGCCGTAACTATTGATGAATCCAAAACAGGTTGGGAAAAAGGGAGCAGTAATTATATACCGCAAGTAGGCTTTGACTCCAGATATGCGCCCTCTTATCAGGGTCAGCGCGTATATTTCCCTGCAGATTTTGAAGTCCAGTTCACCGAACCTGGAAAGGGAGATACTTCGTATCCCGCAACAGTATTCTCTAAACCAGAAGTTACGAATATCATCGTAAAAGATTTAACAGATAACATCCCTCACATGCAATTCATAATTCAGGATTTAAATAATAACGGTGAATTCGATGCGGGCGACGCTTTGTTTATTATCGCAGGGGATTCATTGGGAGCGAAGGTAACTAATAATTTAAACCGGCATGTGGGTTGGTCATTTAGTCTGTTTCAGGATACGGCAATTGCTCAGGATAAGCAAAAACCACCTCAGCCCGGCGATATTTTCAAGATAGTAACGAAAAAACCTTTCAGGAACGGTGAGTATGTACAGTTTACTACTAAATCTGCTTACTTCGATAAGTCTAAATTCAACCAGGATCTGAATGATATTGCTGTAGTGCCGAATCCCTATCCTGCGGCTGCTTCATGGGAACCCACTTCGCAGGAAGTAGGCAGGGGTACGAGAAGGGTCTATTTTATACATCTGCCCGCAAAATGTACGATACGAATTTATACCATAAGCGGAAATCTAGTACAGACGATATATCATAACAGCACATTATCCAACGGTCAGGAACCATGGAATCTTGTTTCAAAAGACGGTCTGGACATAGCTTTCGGTGTATATATTTTCCAGGTAGATGCCGGATCGCTCGGAACAAAAATCGGACGTTTTGCAATTATTAAATGACATTACTATACGAATAAGAATCGGTATAGAGGTATACATGAATATGAAAAATTTACTAAAATCATTATTTATTTTCTTGCTAGCAGTATTAACGGTTAGGGGACAAAGTAAGAATTTATCAAAAGTAGGAACTACAGCAGGTACTTTTCTGGAAATCGGAGTGGGAGCGGCGGCAAACGGCATGGGAGGTGCTTTTGTAAGCGTTGCGAATGATGCTACATCGTTATATTGGAATGCTGCCGGAATAGCTAATTTAACACAAAATGAAGTTGATTTTGCCCATACGGAGTGGCTGGCACAGACAAAACTCGATTATGCTGCTTTAGCATTACCGCTGGGAGAATTCGGTACATTAGGTTTCAGCTTTACCTCGCTATCTATGCCGGATATGAAGGTTAGGACAGTTGAATTGCCGGAAGGAACAGGCGAATATTTTAGTGCCGGCGACATCGCTGTCGGAATTTCTTATGCACGTAAACTGACGGATAGGTTTGCTGTCGGATTTACTGCTAAGTATATTCAGGAATCTATCTGGCATATGTCGAGTACTGCTTTTGCGATCGATGCTGGAACGATATTCCGAACTGATCTTTTCGGAGGAATGGTAATCGGCGCTTCAATATCGAATTTCGGATCTTCCATGAAACTGCAGGGAATTGATACTAGAACATACGGGAGCGTGGATCCGGCGCAGCTCGGAACAAACGATCAAATCCCGTTTAGTGTCGATTTGACTTCCTGGAGCTTACCGCTGCTGTTCAGAATCGGTGTTTCTACAAATGCAATTAAAACGGATAATTATCGATTGACAATTGCTGTTGATGCGCTGCATCCAAATGATAATTACGAAAGTATGAATGTAGGGACGGAATTCGCATTTGAGGATTTTCTCTTTCTTCGCGCAGGTTATCAGTCTTTGTTTTTAACCGACAACGAAGGAGGACTTACTTTCGGGGTGGGCCTAAGTTCAAAAATGTTATTCACTACCGATATGGTGAAGTTTAATTATGCATTTAGAAATTTCGGCAGACTGCAGAATATTAACGTTTTCTCTGTCGACGTTAAATTTTAGTATTTATAAATGAAGTATTATATATCAGGTTACCGTTTGATCAAATTTATTTTAATTCAGATTATCATTCTGAACTGCGCTTATCTTTATGCCGGCCCCCATAAAAAAAATGCGGCTAAAATTAATTTTGATACTGCGTATAATACGCAAAAAGGTGATATAGTTCTGGCCAAAGTAGGGGACAAAAAAATTACGATAAGGGAATTTTTAGCAGGTTACGAATTCGGACCTGCGTTTGTTAAAAGAAGTAAGAATTCGAAAAAGAATTATTTAAAATTTATGATAGATGAAAAGCTTCTGGCTCTGGACGGCTATTCCAAAGGATATGAAGATTCTGCAGAAGTAAAAAGTCTTCTTTCGGCTATCGAGGGAGATTTGGCTACTAACCGAATGTTCTATAAAGATATATTTAATAAAATAAAGATCCCTGATTCGACAATTAATAAAGCAGTCGACGAAAAGCAGATCTACTACAGTATTCACTGGCTGTTTGCTCCATCGAAAGACAGCTTAGATTTCTATCTTACACGCCTGGGAAAAGGAGTGTCGTTTGATTCCTTATTTAAAGATCAATTAAAGGATTCGGTTTATGCAGATCAGAGGTCGATGCAAGTTGATAAATTTAATTTACGTATAAGAAATAACGAAATGCTGAATGTTGTTGACAGCTTAAAAGCCGGGGGGATATCGGCGCCTTTTCACGCTCCGGACGGTTGGTACATAGTAAAATTATCCAATATCTGGAAAAATGAAATTACTACCGAGACCGAACTTATAAAGGAAAAACACGACGCGGTAAATAGCTTAAAGTTAAAAGAGTCCGATAAAGAATCCGAGGAATATGTAAGAAATTTGCTGCTAAAACATAATCCGGTAATTCAGGGAAGGGCCTTTGATCTTCTCAGGTCTTATATGGGGAACTATGTTCTTCCTAAAGAAAAATTTGATAGATGGAAATTAGACGATAGGATGAAAAAAGAATTAAAACATTTCGATTCTCTTTCGGCTTCTCAATATACAAAAATGACTCTTGTAAAACTCACCGGCGGAAGTCTATCGCTTGATGATTTTTTACACTGGTATAAGATGAGGGATGAATATTTGAAGTTTGACGAGTCCGGTTTTAACGAATTTTCAGCTTCGCTGGAGCGCTTAATATGGCAGATGGTACGGGATCATTTGTTGATACAAAGAGCATACGATAGAAGCTTTCAGAATTTACCGATCGTAAAAGACCAGATAAGCTGGTGGCGGGATAAAATAGTATATGCCGTAGTAAGAGATAATCTGGCCAAATCGATAGGATTAGACTTAGAACTTCCTTCATCGGTAAAAAGTAAATATAATAATAAAAAACAGGCTCTTATCGAAAAAACTTTCCGGAAACTTCAGGAATTAAGAAAAAAATATTCTGTTTGGATTAACGAGAAAGCGCTGATGGATGTCGAGGTTCAGGATTCCGATGATCCCAGATCTGTTGACTTTTATATTGTAAAAAAAGGCGGAACATTTCCTCATCCGGCTTATCCCTCTATAGATTTCTCATGGCAGTCCTGGGAATAAAGAAGTATAAAATATGGGGGTATTATATGTCTCAAGAAATCGATTATATATCTAAATTTGTCCGGTGTTTTCCGAAGGTATCGGATTGTTTATTTACTCAGTGATTTAAATATGATTAAAAAAATATTAAAAACACTCTGCTGTATTTTTATTGTATTGGTTCAGTTCTCTTGCGGTTCGAAATCGCATCGAAATCCGGACCACCTTCTTTATTGGTCCAGTAACAATACGCAGGAGATTAATTTTGCCAGATATATTGTGAACGAATGGAACAAAAATAATCATGCTCAGAAAATTTCATTTCAGCCTGTTCCGGAGGGACAATCCAGCGAAGAAATAATTTTAGCCGCCGTTGTAGGTAAAACTACTCCGGATATATATTCAAACATGTGGCAGGGAGACGTTGAAGATTATGCGCGCGCCGGAGTTCTTGTCGCTCTGGATACATTGAAAGGATTTAAAGATTTTATCTATTCGAGATGCGACAGTAATGTTGTAAAAGAAGTAACTAGCCCGGACGGACATATTTATCAGATCCCCTGGAAAATAAATCCTATTATGATGATGTATAATAAAAAAATGCTGGATGATCTGGTGCTGAGCCACCCGCCTTTTAGTTATACTCAATTTGATTCCGCCTCCCAAAAATTAAAAAGCGAAAGCATAAATAAGGACGGATATGTTGACAGATGGTTCGGCTATTCAGAAGTTTTAGTTACGTGGTGGCAGAGACTTTTCGATTTTTATCCGCTGTATCTGGCGGCATCCGGCGGTGCTCCTATTATAAAAGATAATAAAGCCGCTTTTGATAACAAATACGCAGTTGAAGTATTTACATTTCTGAGAAATCTTTATGCTCATGACTATTTCCCGAAGGAAAGGCTTTCGGTAAGACAGGACGTATTTCTCTCCAGCGTAATCGCAACAAGGTTTACCGGTCCTTGGGAAATAGCGCACGCGGATAAATTTAAACCTAAAGGATTTAAATTCGGATTTTCTCATATGCCGGTTCCTGACGATCATAAGGGCCCCGTATATACTTATTGCGATCCGAAAAATATAGTGATTTTTAAAACGTGTCCGAACGCGCAGCTGGCATGGGAATTTATAAAATTCATGCTAAACAAAAATAACGATCTTAAATTTTTGGAAATGACTAATCAAATTCCAAGGCGTAAAAATCTTGAGAACGATTCTTTCTTTTCGGATTATTTTAAAGATAACCCCAAGATGATCGAATTCGCGAAACAGGGCAAAATACGTCAAAGGCACAGATCCGTATCCTAACTTGACGGAAGTATTCGATATAATTTCTCAAGAGTATGAATCATGCGTTATATATGGGAAAAAGCCGCCTCAAGAAGCAATTGACGACGCGGCAAAACAGGTCAACTTATTATATCTGAAATAAAATCGTAGTTAAATAATTAATCAAATGAAAAATAAAAAGCTAATACCGTACCTGTTAATTTCCCCGTACATAGTATACTTTTTAATTTTTATTGCATTCCCGGTTGTGTTCTCTGTAGTTTTAACTTTTAATAAATGGAATATTATTGCTCCGATGAAGTACTCGGGTATAACTAATTATGTCCGACTTATACATGATGAATTTTTCCTTAAGTCGATTATTAATACATTCGTTTTTTTAGTTATTAACATTCCTCTTCAAATAATAGTCGCACTGTTCTTAGCGGAGATATTAAATCAGAAGATTAAATTAAGGGGGTTTTTCAGAGGAGCGTTTTTCCTTCCGGTAATAGTCTCCGGCGTGGTAGTTACAATATTATGGCAGCAGCTTTACGGATTTGACACTGGACTTTTAAATAGGATATTAACCTCAATCGGATTAGGGCGGATAGGCTGGCTTGTTGATCCGTCTTGGGCAATGCCTTCTATCGCAATAATGGCAACTTGGAAAAATGTCGGATTATATATCGTTTTATTTTTAGTAGGATTGCAAACTGTGCCTACTCATTATTACGAAGCCGCGGAGCTGGAAGGAGCTACGCATTGGCAGAAGTTCAGGTACATTACGCTCCCGATGATAAATCCGACCATGTTTATGGTTGTTGTGCTTTCAACCATCGGCGGTTTCTCCTTATTCATCGAACCTTATATCATGACGGGTGGCGGTCCGTTGAACAGTACACTTTCGGCTGTGCTGTATATTTATAAGCAGGGGTTTCTTTTATTATCATATGGGCTATTCTGCCACTCTCGGTTTATTTTTTGCCTTATTGATTTTAAGTGTTGTTATGATTCAGAAAAAATTCATAGAAAAAGAATAATGAAATATGAAAAAAATTATTTTTTACATATTGCTTTTAGCCGGTGCTTTAATATTTCTTTATCCGTTTATTTGGATGCTTTTCGCTTCTTTGTCGCCGGAGAATGAAATAGGTCATTTAACATTTTTACCCAGCTATCTTACCCTTGACAGCTACAGGCAAATGATAGCCAAAATTCCGATTACTAGATCATTTATTAATAGTGTTTTTGTCTCCGCGATGGTAACTTTCGGGGTCTTGGTCTTCGGCTCTATGGTTGGGTATGCTCTCTCGAGGCTGGAGTTTAAGGGAAGAAATTTAGTATTCTTTATTATAATCTTCACCATGACGCTGCCGTTCCAAATTACTTTAATACCTCAGTATATACTCATGGTAAAATTCGGCTGGGTCGATACTTATTGGGCACTAATTGTTCCTTATTTGATGAGCGCTCTGGGAATAATTTTGTTCCGGCAATACTTTAAGAGCATACCGCAGGACCTGATAGACGCCGCGCGTATTGACGGCTGCGGCGAGTTAAGAATTATCTTCAGAATATTATGGCCTAATTCAATGCCGGCTTTGGTTACGGTAGGAATAATCACATTTATGACATCATGGAATGAAGTGCTCTGGCCGTTAATTGTAATTAGAGATGATAAACTGATGACTATGCCCCAATTGGTTACGCTGTTTGCTGTCGGCGGTGCTGCCGATTCACAGTTGGGAGTGAAATTAGCGGCGGCAACTTTTCTGGCACTGCCGATAATAATTGCTTATATATTTTTCCAAAAATATTTTATACAAAGCATGGCATCAACCGGTATTAAAGAATAAGTAGGATTTTTTTATATGATAATAAAACGCTTGACCGAGAGGTTAAAAGGAAATTCAAAAAGAGTAATATTCCTTCCTTTCGTTATGGATGAAGACAGGACGAAAAAAATAATTAATAGAGTAGCCGGCCTTCCGGACAGTGTCGCAGAGTCCTTACTTGCAGAGGTTGTTCGCGATTTTGTTAACCGGCATTCGGACCTAGACGGAAAATTATTAAGGAATTTCAAAAAGATCGAATATTTAGTAAATGAACAAATTACACCGGTAAAGAAGTATTTAATCGGAGCCTATTTTTCAAAGGAATATTCGGTTGAAGCAGCTGCTTTGTTTAATCCGTCAATTGTACTTCACCCTGATCAGTCGGGATTAAAACCCGGATCTGCTAGAATTATTTTAAGTCTTAGAGCGACCGGAGAAGGGCATATATCGTCTATTGAATTCAGAACAGGCGAAATAGACAAAGAACTGAAAATAAAGTTGGATCCTTCCGGCACCATTTGTGAATTACCAGAAATAGATTCGAAGAAATTTACCGCTGATGAAATTAAGAAAAAAATATGCGGATTAAATGCTGCCGGCACGAAATTATTGGAATCACTTCCGAGAAATTTCACTAAAGAAGAATTTGAATTAATTGTAAAAAACTATGACTATCAAGATGATAAAGGAGTGGGAGATATAATTGATTATATTGATGCAAACTATAATTTATTATTCAGCCTGAGTTCAGAATTAAATGAAAGGGTAATCTTTCCTTATTCCGGTAGCGAAAGAATGGGAATGGAAGACTTACGATTGGTAAAATTTAAGGATGAAAAAAATAGAATTAAATACTACGGTACTTACACAGCTTACAACGGTAGTTCTTTCAGGGTTCAGATGATTGAGACAATGGACTTTTCCGAATTCAAAGTCAAAACGCTTCATGGCGCTGCAGTGAAGGATAAAGGTATGGCATTGTTCCCGCGTAAAATTAACGGTAAATATTATATGACAGGAAGACAGGGCGGAGAAGAACTAAGTATAATGGAATCCGATGATTTATATCGATGGGATAATTACCGGACTTTGAAAAGTCCTGAGTATGATTGGGAGTTTGTTCAGCTCGGCAACTGCGGTTCGCCTATTGAAACAGAATTCGGCTGGCTGCTTATTACACATGCCGTAGGTTTTTTCAGAAAATATGTCATAAGCGCATGTCTTCTTGATCTGGAAAATCCGGCAAAAGTTATAGGAACTTTAAAAAGCCCTTTGTTGTCTCCCAACGAAAATGAACGGGAAGGTTACGTACCGAACGCACTTTATTCATGTGGATCGATTGTGCACAATGATAATTTAATTATTCCATATGCGATGTCTGATTCATGTACAGGTTTCGCAAGAGTTTCTGTTTCGGAACTTATTGACAAAATGGAATAATCTTTTTAAAGAATAAGAAGAAAGCTAAATGGTGAAAAATAATGGAAATTAATAGATACAGTAAAAATCCTATTTTAACAAAATCGGATGTCCCTTTAAAGTTAATAGCATATTCAATCCGGGGGCCGTTATGTTCAACGGTCAGTACTTATTGGTTTGCAGGGTCGAATTACCTTCCGGAAGATCTGCGTTTGTTTCGGCAAAAAGTAAAAACGGAATAAATTTCAAAGTTGACAAGGATATAGTATTGTCGCCGGAAAATCATGATGAATTTTTTAAATATGCCGAATGGGGAATTGAAGATACAAGAATAACCCGGATAGAAAAGAAATATTATTTAACATATACTGGATTCTCAAAATATATGCCTTTGGTTATGATGGCGGAAACCGAAGATTTTGAAAGTTTTAAAATACACGGACCGATAAGCGAGCCTTCAAATAAAGACTGTGCGCTATTTCCGGAAAAAATTAATGGCTATTACTATAAAGTAGACAGACCGACGGCGGAAAAAAGAAATGATATTTGGATCAGCAGAAGCAAAGACCTTCTTCACTGGGGAGGATATCAGATCTTAATGGAGCCCAAAGCGGGTACTTGGGAAAATGATAAGATAGGAAATTCCGGATCACCGATTAAAACAAAAGAAGGATGGCTTATGCTTTATCACGGAGTGAGGGGATTCGGCATAAGTTCGTTGTACAAATTGGGTGTTGTTCTACTCGACCTTGAAAGACCTTGGATAATAAAAGGACGAAGCACCGAACCCATTCTTCAACCGGAAACAGAATATGAAAGAACCGGCGATGTTCCGAATGTAGTTTTCTGTAACGGCTGGATAGCGGGAGATAATGGTAAAGTCAATATTTACTATTCCGGTGCCGATACGAATATTTGCCTGGCTACCACTTCCGTAGATGCTCTTCTTTCAATATGCAAATAAAAAATATAATTAAACTTATTCCGGGATTGGGAGAACTCATGAGAAAGAGACTAGACAAAATAACCGCTGAGAGAAATATTTATTTAGCCGGGTGGATTATTTTATTGCTAGTAACCCTGTCACCTAAAATATTTGCCCAGCAGGAATCACTTATAAATACTTCGCATCTTGATTACCTTTACGAAAAGATTATGGTGAGCGGTAAGTCTATGGGAATTATCCACATTTATGCGGATTACCCGGACTATAAATACAAGGATGCCAAAGGCGAGGGAATAGCATGCGTGGACGATGCGGCTAGAGCGCAGGTCTTTTACATGCGGTTTTATAAAACGAACCGTGATAAAAATGTATTAGATAAAATAAAAAATATTACGAATTTCCTACTCCATATGCAGGCGAAAAACGGTTTCTTTTACAACTTCATTTGGAATGATTACTCGATCGATTCTACTTATAAAACTAGCGTAGATAAACCCGACTGGTGGTCTTGGCGGGCGATATGGGCACTTTCGGAAGCGCATGAATTTTTCTTGAAATACGATAAGAAATTTGCGGCCAAAATTGAGCCTCAACTGAAAAGAGCCGTAAATGTTACTTTGGATTGGCTTTCTAATTATAATAACAAAGAGTACAAAGATTTCGAAGGATTCAAGATCCCGGGATGGCTGCCCTATAATTATGCGTCTGATCAGGCCGCTATATTGGTCAAGGGGCTTACGGCATATTATGGGCTAACTAAGGATTTGCGTGTTAAGAAAGAAATTGAAAAACTTTGCGGCGGAATTATAAAAATGCAGTTTGGAAGCTCCGATGTATTGCCTTATTATGCTTTCTTAAGCTGGCAGAATACCTGGCATGCATGGGGAAACAGTCAGGCTGACGCTCTTATATGCGCAGGCAAAGTATTTAAAAATGCCGGCTGGCTCAGGTATGCGGGAAACGAAATAAAACATTTTTATCCTTATCTGGAAAAAGTAAAATATTATAACGATTTCTCAATTACAAAAAAGAATTCCCGGACAACATTTGAAAATGTTAACAAGTATTCTCAAATTGCTTACGGCATAAGGCCGATGGTGTTTGCCGCTTTGGGATATTATAAGGCTACACACAATCATCTGTCGGCTGTTACTGCAGGAAATGTCGCATGCTGGCTGCTCGGAGACAATATCGCGGGAATTCAAATGTACAATCCCAAGACCGGAGTATGCTTCGACGGGATAATAAATAATAAAGAAGTAAATAAGAATTCGGGAGCGGAGTCTACTATTGAAGCTTTGCTATCTATACAGGAGGCAGAGCAAAATCCGATCGCAAAAAAAATCATTTGGGATTATTATAAAAAAAGTGAGAATAATTGAATGAAAATATTTCACATATTTCGTTAAGTACTAAAAGTTTACGGGAATGAATCAAACCGGGAATTGAAAAATGAAAAATATTTATATCTTCGGATTCATAATGAAATTTAAATTCAATATTCTATTTCCAATTATTTTAATATGTACAATGTCGTCACATTCAATAGCTCAACAGATTAACATTACTCGAATTGAAAGCATGCCCGATATGCCTTCACCGTATCAAATGCGTGATTGGAAAATGGTAACGGCAGGTTACGATTCACTAGTCTTTAACCCGAATTTAACCGGTACTTATCTACCTTTGATATGGATAAACAATAATTCGATCAACTATCCGGGAAGTACACAATTCGGACTGCACACCGTTGTTGGAACAACCGTACCGAATTCGGCTGAAGCAATTAATTGCCTTCCTGCAGTAATAGGTGCCGCGTTATCCGGAATAGATAAAAGTAATCAAAACGGCTATGATTGGGCTGCTATGTGCAAGGAATGGTTCAATAAGGCCAACGGCCTCGATGTTTATGAGAACGGCCCCTCTTCAAATGTTATTGATGATTTTTGGTATGAGACGATGCCCAACGTGTTCTTTTTCGAATTAAATTACTTATATCCAAATAATATCATATTTAAATCTCAATTCGGTGTTGTCGCAGATAAATGGCTTGAAGTCGTTAATAAAATGGGTGGGAGCACAACCCCGTGGCATGTACCGAATATGAAATACCAGGGCTGGGATTTTTCAACAATGACTCCGTATTCCCAGCATGTTCACGATGAGCCCGAAGCAGCGGGTGCTATATCATGGATTTTATATAACGCGTACAAGCAAACCGGAAATTCAAAGTATCGAGTAGGCGCTGAATTGGCTATGGAATATTTAAATAATCTTACTTCAAATCCCGCTTATGAACTTCAATTATCTTACGGAGTTTATACTGCTGCCAGAATGAACGCGGAACTCGGGACGAATTATAACTTAACAAAAATGCTGAACTGGTGCTTTAATACGGATAATATTCGCAACTGGGGGGCAATGGTAGGAAATTGGGGAGGTTATGATGTTGACGGGTTAATAGGCGAAGTTAACGGAAGCAACAATTACCCGTTCGTTATGAATACTTTTGAACAAATAGGTACGTTAGTTCCGATGGTTAGGTACGATGAAAGATATGCAAGGGCAATAGGCAAGTGGGTGCTGAATGCCGCAAATGCGTCCAGACTTTTCTATCCGAAATTTTTACCGGCTCAGAACCAGGACCAGCCGAGCAAGCAGTGGGCGGACCAGTACGATACCAATTCTTATATCGCGCATGAGGCAATGCGCCAATATAATCCTAGTAATTACAACGTAAGTCCGTACGCTTCCGGAGACCCGATTTCGGGAGGATGGGGAAAAACTAATCTGGCGCTATACGGATCGTCGCACGTAGGAATTTTGGGCGGAATAATCGATACGACAAATGTTGAAGGTATACTTCGATTAGATGCACTTAAAACAGATTATTATCATAGTAAGGCTTATCCCACCTTTTTATATTATAATCCTTACTCAACCGGTAAATCGGTTGAAATAAATGTTGGGACCGGCTCTCATGATGTTTACGATGTAGTTTCAAAGAGTTTTTTACAATCCGGCATTACCGGAACTTCTACAATTACAATACCTGCAAACTCAGCTGTACTGGCGGTGATTACACCTTCCGGCGGAACTCAATCGTACGAATTGGACAAGCTCTTAATCAACGGTGTAGTTGTAGATTATCATTCCGGTAAGTTTGCGGGAAATTATCCTCCCCGTATACAAAGTTTATCTGCAGAATCGGATACTGCGGTTACCGGAGATACTTTATCAGTTTACGCTACTGCTATAGACCGGGATAAAGATTCTCTTTCTTATAACTGGAATTCATCTCAGGGAACAATATTGGGAAGTGGTTCTGCCGTAAGTTGGATTATTCCTCAGACTGCAGGTGTTTACAAGATAATATGCAGCGTAAGCGACGGACACGGAAATCAAACGGAAACTGCCGATACAATAACAGCGGTAAAGGTGATAAATAAACTGCCAGTAATCGAGGGTATAACCGCGTCACAGAGGAAATTGGATCTCGGCTCGACTTCCGTTCTTTCCTGCTCGGCAACGGATCCTAATAATGACACTCTAAGCTACCTTTGGAATGCCTCCAGAGGCTCAATGTCGGGAGCCGGCAATAGTATTGAATGGACGGCTCCCGATATAGCCGGAAATTATTATATATCTTGTACAGTAAACGACGGACACGGCGGAATTGTCTCGGATAGTATTGGAATGGAAGTACGAGATTTTTCGGTGCAACAAACCGGACAGTTGATTGCTTACTATCCTTTTAACGGTAACGCCGACGACGCCAGTGGATACAATAATAACGGAACGGTTTATAACGCAACATTAACAAAAGATCGTTTCGGTAATCCGAACAGCGCTTATTATTTCAACGGAACCAACAGCTTTATACAGGTACCAAGCGACAGCAGTCTGAATTTCCGGAAAGCAATTACAATTAATTTCTGGATGAAAATCAGTTCTCTCCCTAACCGCGAACAATATATTATTTCGCAGGGCAGTTACGATAACAGATTGAAAATATCTATAATACCGGAGAAATATATACGATGGACTATAAAAACTACCAACAGCAAGAATAACGGAATAATTGATTTGGATTCGGAAACTAAAATGCGCACCGACAGCCTTTACAATGTAACGGTTTATTATAACGGTTCGGATTATGAAATTTATATAAACGGTAAATTGGACTCTTTTACATCATGGTCCGGTGATTTATTGACTACTACCATTCCCATTACTATAGGTCAAATGCTGCCCGGCGATAATAATTATAATTTTAACGGAGTATTGGATGATATCCGAATTTATAATTACGGATTATCATTAAAGCAAATACAGGACTTGTATACCGAAAATACCGGTATTAGCGATAAATTGCCGGTAAATATTCCAAATACGGATGTTCTCTATCAGAATTATCCGAATCCGTTTAATCCGAGTACTCAAATTACATTTTATCTTAAGAACAGTTCATTTGTAAATTTAAGTATCTATAATTCACTCGGGCAAAAAGTATCGAACTTGCTGAACCGCTATCTAAAAAACGGAGAGCATTCTATTAGTTGGGATGCTAGTCATTTTGCAAGCGGAATATATTTCTATGTCTTAAGAACCGGCAGTCAAACATTTTCAAATAAAATGATTTTATTAAAATAAAAATATGTGCAATAAATATTTTATACATGATGATTGGAAGCTAAAAATAGATTCCGCTTCATATTCCTCTCTGCAAAACAAAAAGGTTATTAAGGCGAAACAATGGATAGAAGCCGAAATTCCGGGAACAGTTCATACGGATTTATTAAAATCTGAAATAATCCCGGATCCGTTTTTTGCTGACAATGAATTAAGACTGCAATGGATCGGCGAATCGGACTGGATATATAAAACTCAATTTAATTTCCCGAAAGATTTTAATAAAGATGAACCAGTTTATTTGGTCTTTGACGGCATCGATACGATTGCAGATATTTTTTTAAACGATATTAAAATAGGACATGCGGAAAACATGTTCCTGAAATATGAATTTGATATATCAAGTCAAATCAAAAAAAAGAAAAATGAATTACGTATAAATTTCAAGTCCGCCTTAAAATACGGCCGTTCGCTGGAGGATAAATTCGGTGTTCTGCCGGTTGCTTTGAACACTGAAAGAGTCTATCTAAGGAAAGCCCAATACGCGTTCGGTTGGGACTGGGGCCCTTCTTTTGCTACTTGCGGTTTATGGCGCCCGGTGTATCTCACGCAAAAACCCGAGGTCGAGGTTGAGAATATTATTTTTAGCACAGTTTCAATTTCGGATGACAAAGCTGTTGTCGAAGTTAAGGCAGAGGTTAAAAATAACAACAGAATTTCCGGCCACATAAAGATTAAGTTATCTGAGGCTTCGGCGGTTTTTGATAAAACCATTGATATTTCAGGCTCCGGACAGATTCGTACTCAATTTGAAATCAAGAATCCTAAGTTGTGGTGGCCCAACAATTACGGTGAGCAAAATCTTTACGATCTTTTAATTCAAGCAGCGGACGAAAAGGATAAAATTCTATTTGAGGCAAAAAGAAAAGTAGGTGTAAGAAAAGTCATATTGAACTTGGATAATCACGGTAAGCCCTCATTCAATTTTATAATTAATGAAAAACCGATCTTCGTAAAAGGAGCAAATTGGATACCCGCGGATTCTTTTATACCGCGTATTTCAAAGGATAAATATTATGCTTTGATAAAAGCCGCGAGGAAAGCAAACATGAACATGCTTCGTGTTTGGGGCGGAGGTTTTTATGAAAATGATTTCCTCTATGAACTTTGCGACGAGATGGGAATATTAATTTGGCAAGACTTCATGTTCGCGTGCGCATCCTACCCTGAACACGAAGATTTCATGAGAAATGTCGAAGAGGAGATCAAACAAAACGTCTACCGTCTGCAGTCTCATCCTTCTCTTGCATTGTGGTGCGGTAACAACGAGAACGAATGGTTATGGTATCAGCTGGATAAAAAAAGCATCGAAGAAATGCCCGGGTACAAAATATATCATGAACTTATACCAAATATGCTCAAGGAAATAGATCCGCAAATTGCTTATTGGCCTTCCAGTCCTTTCGGTAATGAAGAAGATCCGAATTCGGAAAATAGCGGCAACAGGCATGAATGGAATATATGGAGCAATTGGGTTGATTACAAAAATGTAAAAAATGACAAAAGCTTATTTGTCACTGAGTTCGGTTTTCAAAGTTCTGCCTGCGCCGAGACTATCCAAAAATCTCTGCCGAAAGAAGCGCATCATTCACAGAGTAGACTGTTCGAGTTTCATAATAAACAGGTTGAAGGGCCCGAAAGACTGTTCAGATTTTTGTCCGCACATCTGCCGGTGCATACCGGTCTGGATGAGTTTATATTCTTAACGCAGCTGAATCAAGGATTGGCCTTAAGAGAGTGCGTAGAACATTGGCAGTCAAGATTTCCGGAAACCGCAGGAGCGATTATCTGGCAGTTGAACGACTGTTGGCCGGTTGCAAGCTGGTCTTTGATAGATTCGGATCTGAATCCGAAACTATCATATTATATTGTGAAGCGGTCGTTTAACGAGCAAATTATACTTTTTGACGAACAAAACGGAAGTCTTAAAATTAAGATTTTGAATAACGGATTAAAAAACTTTTCCGGAGCCTTGGAAATTAAATATGTGGGTTTGACGTCTTCACAAATTGAAACCGCCGGAAAGAAGAAAATAAAAATCGATCCTTTAAAGGATAAGGAAGTTTTCAGCCTCACTATTCCGGAAGATCTTATAAGGGGAGAATCTATCATTATTGCTTCGTTATTCGATGAAAATAAGAAACTGCTAAACAGAAATTATTATAAAAAGATTGAATGGAAATATCTCACCCTTCCTGAGGCTTCCGTTAAAGTTGTCTTATCTAACAATAAAGAAATATTAAGAGTAAGGACTAATAAGCCTGCTTTTTTTGTCTTCATAAAAAACAGCGCTATTGAATTTGAAGATAACGGCTTTATACTGTTGCCGGGAGAAGAGAATAATATTCCCGTTAAAATTAAAGACAAAAAATCTTTTAAGAATAAATTCGAGATAGATTCTCTAAATAAATATTTGAAAAACCAAAAGTAAATTTTGTTAAGCGGAGAGTAAATGAAATCCAATATGTTTATGTGGAGTATGATTTTATGTCTGATTGTTTCGCTAATGAATATTAAAGCTCAGACATCCAACGATCAATTAAGGGATAAAATTGAAGTAAACTTTAAAGGCAATGCTCAAGTAGAAGTAGGCAATGCCTTTGTCGGGATAGAAATGCATCATAGTTCAATTTTACCCGAGAGGATCAGTTTCTATTATCCTGTAGCTAACAGTATCGATCTAAGTACCGATTATTTTCACCGCGATACCACTTATATAATGAGGCTCGGATTAAAGGTAGGTGGCGGTAAAAAAGAATGGCTGGGAACCAGACCTTACGCATTTAAATTAACGCCGTATGAAGTAACATTCAGCCATCGCGATAAACAAAAATCCGTTCGTGTTTCGTATAAATTCTGCAAAGAATATCCGGCGATGGTAGTTACTTACGTAATAAAAAATCTAACGGGAAAAGTGAAAACTTTGAGTTTTATACACATCTGGAAACATCGGTGCACACCAGCCATACTTATGCTTTGAAAGACAAGGCAGTAACCCACTACGACCCTTCCACGGGAGGAATATATGCATATTTCAATAATGAGGAAACTCAGTATTCAAATGTTTTTGTAATTAACACCGGCGAGAAACCCGTCAGTTTCGATACTCAGGGCGATTTGAAAAGCTCTGCGACTCCTGCAGGTGATTATTGGTTTACTCACAACGGAAGATTGCCCGAGAAAACTTTTTCCATGAACAGCCCGGGAATCCCGGCGGCAGGATTTTTATATAAAAAAGAATTAAACGCCTTCCGGGGAAATGAAGATAATTCAAATAATAGGGCAGTGCAAGCGGGATGAAGCAAAAAATCTTACGGCGGAATTAATTAAAAATTTCGGAAAATCGGAAGCCGAATACGAAAATTATGTCCTGAATTATGTAAGATCAGGAAAATTTTATTACTGGCGACAATATAATTGACCAGTCTTATTTGTGGGCTAAGGCTATGCTTGCGGTTGATAAGCATTATATCGACGGTGAAATAAGACCTATGCCTTGTCCCGCCGAGTACAATTTTTATTTTACTCACGATGTCCTTCTCACCGACCTTGCCGCGGTAAATTTTGATACTAAGAGGGTAAAGCAGGATCTTCAAGTACACTATCGATCACGCGGATAAAAATAAGATTATTCCTCACGCTTATTATTGGAAGGACAGCAGTTATGTTACCGAATATGCCGCTTCGGATAACTGGAATCATTTCTGGTTTATTATTGCGTCGGCTTCTTATCTAAGGCATACCGGCGACGTTGCTTTTCTGAAAAAACTTTATCCGTACATAACGAAAAGTCTGAAACTTTCGTTAACAAATATGAAAGACAGTCTTATGTGGGCCTCGAGACCTGATTGGTGGGATATCGGAAAAAACTACGGTCCGCGAACTTATACGACGTCTTTGGAAATAAAGTCGCTGAGGGATTATAATTTTATCTCATCGGTTATAAAAGAGAACAGAAAAAAAATACATTCCAACGAACTTCTTGCAGAAAAATTGGACAGAAATCTTAACAATGTCCTCTGGTCGGATAAATACGAGTTCCCGATGAACTATCTTGATGATGGTTCGATTGATCCGCATTATTATATCGGATCGCTCGTTCCGGCATATCTGGGAATATTAAAAGGAGGCAGACTGTCGCAAACCGTAACAACCGCAGGTAAAAAAATATTGGATCCTAAAGTGGGTATTTATACCGTGTTTCCTATGGATTTTGAAAAATTAAAGAGTATATGGCATTTTGCGGACGACGAGGAAGGGAAACCGTTTCTATATCTCAATGGTGGGATATGGCCTCACGGAAATGCATGGTACGCACTGGCTTTAATTGCGGACGAAAATAGAAGCGATGCCTTAAAATTTATTAAAAACGTTATGACGGTAAAAGGAATTATGAACGGTCCCAACGGTCAGCCTGCAATGTACGAAGTAAGAAACGGGGATTATCACGATCCGGCGGTATACGGTAAAGTTGACAAACCGGAATTTATGTGGGCCGCTGCATGGTATATAAACAGTATTTACAATTTATACGGAATCCGCGAGAATTCTTGGAACATACGATTAAGTCCGTATTTAAGCCCTCGGCAGAAAAAATGTAATTTTACTCTTACTTCTTGGGGTGGTAACTATAATGTTAATATATACGGTAAAGGAAAGATAATTGAATATGTAAAATTGGACGGTAAAGATTATCCCTCCGCGGTTCTTCCGTCAGATATAACCGGAATAAAAGAAATCGAAGTTAAAATGGGAACACCTGCAATTCCTTATGTTGCGGAAACGAATTCTATGCTCAGATACGCCGAATATTCAAAGGGAAAAAATTTATTGAATATTAATTTAACGGCCTATCCCGGTCATAAAAATACCACTACGGTAATATCTGTAAAGAAGCCGATATCGGTTATCGCTGACGGCAGGGAAATCAAATATAATTTTACGGTTACTAAAGTGAATGGGATATTTCAAATTCGTATTGAATCTGTTGCAAAGAATACTGAAGAAAATCTGCAAATTAAATTCTGAAAGTAAATTAAAATATTTCAAATAATATTAAGATTATAAAAATAACGGGCGGATTATGGCAGAGGTAATTTTAAAAAATATTTCAAAAACATACGACGGCAAAACATATGCCGTTAGTAATGTTAATTTTGATATTAAAGACAAAGAGTTCGTAGTTTTAGTAGGCCCTTCGGGCTGCGGTAAATCGACAACTTTAAGGATGATTGCCGGACTGGAAGATATTTCCGATGGAGAGCTTTTAATTGACGATAAAAAAGTAAATGAGGTGTCGCCTAAGGACAGAGACATTGCAATGGTATTTCAGAATTATGCTCTTTATCCTCATATGACCGTTTATGAAAATATGGCGTTTGGCCTTAAGATGAGAAAATTTCCTAAGAAGGAAATCGAAGAACGCGTTAATGAGACAGCTAAAATTCTCGAATTGGAACCATATCTTAAAAGAAAACCCAAAGCTCTTTCGGGAGGCCAGAGGCAGAGAGTTGCGCTGGGGAGGGCAATAGTAAGGAAGCCGAAAGTATTTTTATTTGACGAACCACTTAGTAATCTTGATGCTAAAATGCGCGTTCAAATGAGAACCGAAATATCGAAGCTTCACAAAAAGCTGAATACCACCATGATTTATGTTACCCACGATCAAACCGAAGCTATGACGATGGGGGATAAGATAGTTGTAATGAAGGACGGAATTGTCAACCAGATAGATACGCCTTTAAATCTTTATAATTTCCCGGAGAATAAATTTGTGGCTGGATTTATAGGCAGCCCTTCTATGAATTTTATCGAAGGAAAAATAGTTAATGACAACGGACTTAAATTTAAAAGCATAAACGGTACTATAAATTTGGATATTCCCGAAAGACTTAAAAAAGAAGCTGGTAATAATATAAATAAAAGTGCTTTTGCCGGGATACGCCCCGAAGATATTCACGATACGGTAAATCCCGACAATCGAATTTCAAGCAATAAAATAACCGTTAAACTTGACGTTGTAGAACCGATGGGAAATGAAATATTTCTGTACTTCCAGATTGAGGGGAATCAGTTCGTAGCAAGAACCCCTGCCGGAGAAATACCAAGGTATGGTTCAGAAAAAACTTTATTATTTGATGTCTCCAAACTGCATCTTTTTAATAAAGAAACCGAAGAAGCAATTAGGTGAAAATTTAAAATACGCAAGCAGGATGGCTATGACTTTTATTCATGCGTAATTAGGTAATAAAAATGTTCGATATATAAAATCAATTTATTCTTGCAATTGTTGTAAGAATGGGATACCTTTTATTTCGAATGCATCGGGGATTGACTAAAATCCGGTATCAAGGGGCATTCATAAACACAACTTTAAGATTTCCTGAAATATTTTTTTATAATCAAAATAGACGAGGGTTTATTATGACTGATAATCAATATTTCCGAATTAAAAAATCAAAAGTTCAGCTTTTTATTCGGATTAAAAGGATCTCAATCTGCGCTCTATTTTTATCGATGTATATTTTAACTGATGTTTCTGTATGCGGTGAAAAAAAGTTAATGGATTACAGTTTATTCGTCGAATCTGATATTCCTCAGGGAATTTGTGCAGATAGCAAAGGCAATGTTTTTGTTTCTTCCGTAAATCCGGATAACGCATTTCAAAATCTGATAACAAAATATTCAACGAAAGGAGATATTATTAAGCAGAATATCACTGATCTATTCGGTTATATTGAATATAATCCTACGCTGGATAAAATATTTCTATTGAATAACCAGCAATTCTATCTGATCGACCCCGTTGATTTATCGGTTTCTTCGTATATAGATATTACAACACTTAATGTTGATATAGATAATATTTATGATATTGCTACGGGATTAAAGTTCCCGATGTATATTAATGCAGGCAGTGCTGCTTATCAGGACTTTGATCTGTTACAGCGCGGAGATCAACTTGATATTTTTGTCTCCGGATTTCATCAAGCCTGGCACTTTATCCTTCGTATAAGAGTCATTGACCAAGTCATACAATCTGCTAAAGTTGTTATTGCGTCCGGGTCTGTCCTCTCACCTCTGGATAATTCACCGCACGGCGTTGCCGTAAATTCAAAGGGATTAGTACTAACTACATTGGGCTGGACAGGGAAAGTAGCTAATGTAGATCGCGGTGTGGTATTCGGCGCCGATTTTCCGGAAGATAAAACACGGTCTCCTGTATTTCTGTTCGATGAATATCAGACTTTCAGCAGCAGGGGAATGACCTGCGATAACAACGATAATTTTTATATTGCAACGGGATGGTGCGGAAGCGGAGTAGCCGGCGGCGGAGAATCGAGTATAATAGTGCTACCTGCTTCTCTTGCAAAAACTTATAGCTATTCGTTCCAATCGCTATACGCAAACCCGCGCGATATTACTTTTAATACATATAATAAAAGTCTTTATATATCCGACAGCAATACAGATATTTTCAGCGATGAAGACGTAATATGGGTTATGTCTGGTGTTTCGGTAGGCGTTATTGAAAATGAAAATTATCCCGGGCAATTTTTATTAATGCAAAATTATCCGAATCCTTTTAATCCAAGTACAACAATAGGGTATTCAATTGCGAGGACAGCTTATGTAACATTGAAAATTTATGATATATTGGGAAAAGAAATTACTACGCTTATAAATGAAGATCAATTACCCGGTGTTTACCGGGTAGATTTTAACGGTAAAAATATTTCAAGCGGAATTTATTTGTATCAAATAACTGCCGGAAATTTTACGGATACCAAAAAGTTACTTCTGCTGAAATAAATGAGCCGTTATTTGTCTGCAGTACTTGGGATAACATTTTTCAGCCTTTATTTCCTAATAATATAATTAAAGCGGATGCCTGATTTTCGTTAGCTGTATATCAATTTTAATTAAAATTATTTTTATACAGTAATGATCTCCGCAAATATGGATACCATAAATTTGATTTCTGAAAATTAAAAATTCATTTCCGCCTCAAGACTAAAAAATCGACTGGAAAATATAACCGGTACACCTACGGGCTGCCTTGTTTGGGGGAATACATGATACCAGTTGTATGACGCAATATTATTCTTATTGAAAATGTTATAAACTTCGGCTATCAATACCAAGTTTGTTTTTTCTCCCAAAATAATTTTATAAGAGAGTCCCATGTCAGTGCGGAAATAGAAGGGGATTACCCAGCTTTTAGAATAATCCACCTGGATATAATATTTATCCGTAGCAGCATCTTTCACCGCAACCCGCGGATGATATAGAAAACCGGAGCCGAATAAGAACCTGACATGTGCCTGAAAATTTTTATGTTTTTTAGCTCTATCCTGTAAAAACACTTTCAGGGTGTGTTTTTGATCGAGCAGCCTTCTTGTGTACGGTGAACTGCTTCCTTTTAATCTTTCTCCCGTATCCAGGTAACTGTAGCCTATCCATGATTTTATTCCGGGAACTAGTTCACCTTCGTATTGAAAGTCAATGCCTTTTGCGTAACCTTCATAATTATTTTGATCGCCGTAAACCAATTTCAAATTATCGATATAATATGGGATCAGGTTATTAAGCCTTTTATAATAAATATCGATCGTATACTTATTATTTTTATCCGTTTTGGTATCCCATGTTAAAATGAAATTTACTGCCTTCTGTGATTTTAAATTTGTAGTTGAATTCTCTATACTCTTATTACTAACTTCATAATAGAACGGCGGCTGGTAATAAAGACCGGTGCTGAAATTAAACGAGCTTGCCAGGGAGTAGAAATAATTTATGCTTGCCCTTGGACTGAATAAGGTTTCGTTGCTGAAATTATATCTAAGGAGTCTGACTCCAGCTTCAGTTTGTATCGCTTTATTGAAATTTATAATGTCCTGCAGATATCCGCTATAAGAAGGGAACTTAACATTTTGAGATAGCTTCGTTGTATACGGCATATCCAGAACCGAATCAATTCCGGACTCATAAGAATTTTCGTTCACTGCATTTTCAAATTTATAATAGTGTACTGCTCCTCCGGCTTCAATCGCGTGAATGCCGGTATTTAAATTAAAAATAGTCTTTAATTCGAATGCACTCATTTTTAATTTATTGTTTTTATATTCATAGTGAGTTTTAAGATATTCGGAATTTTGTGAAGCATTATAAGCATCGTTGGAATAAAAAATATCGCTTTTAAGGTTCTGATAATCTTTTTCTTCGGTAGAATAAAGTGAACCCAGAACAGTAAGATTGGATATACCGGAAACTTTCCGATGAAATTTTACACCGGCAAGTCTAGTATTAAAAGAATAACTATCGTATCCGGAATATTTTAAAAGCACCTCCTTTACATCGAACCTTGCGACCTGAAAATTACCCTGCCAGTCCTGAGGCGTGAGTTGAAATTTATTCTGCGCGTTTATAAAAAGTAGTTCGGCATCGGAGTTATCCGAAATCCTGTAATTAGCTAGAACCTGGACATCAAAATACGAAGGCTGGTAATTCCCGGTTGTCTGCAGAGTGGAAGAGAAAAGCTTTGGATATGAGTACCTTACGGCACCTGCTAAATTTAATCTTCCGAATCTTTTGAAAAGTGAAAGGCCTGAATTTAGTATTCCGGCTCTTGCAGTGCCGGAAAAAGTAGTGTCGAAATTATCGTTGTACGTAAGTTCAAGCGCCGAGGACATTTTATCGCCTAACCTTGCGGAGAAAGTTCCGCCGTTAAATTTTAAATCCCGCACTAGATCGCCGTTGACAATGGACTGATTTTCTTCAATACCTTCCGTAATTAAAAACGGTCTGTAAATTTCGAATCCGTCCAGGTATATTAAATTCTCATTATAATTCCCGCCGCGTACATTATACCCGCTGGTTAATTCATTATTAGAAGTTACACCGGCCAAAATTTTAATACTGCGCAGAACATCTGAATAGATCGTGGGCATCCTTATTATGTCTAATTTTTCCAGCTTTTGGGTTACCGGAGAAAATATTTCTTTCTTGCCGGTGACATGCACTTCTTTTTGGCCTATTGCTTTGGATTCCAATTTAATTATTAGATTAATTTCCGGCTTTGCTTTTGAAACAGTAATAGTTTTTTCAAATGCCTGAAATCCCAAATACGTAATCTTGATTTGATAAATACCGAATGGAAGTGTAAGTCTAAAATATCCCAGGCTGTCGGAAACAGTACCGTAATTACCCGGCTTAACCGTTATATTCGAGTTTACCAGGTATTCGCCGGTATTATTGTTTTTGATGTGGCCGGAAATTCTTCCTTTATTTATTTGAGCATACGAAATAAGGCAGGAGCTGATTAATAAATAAACTGCAATTCGCATTTTTTCCCCGAGGCTTATTATGTAAAAAGAACTTACAGTAGATAAGTAATATTTATTTTGCCTCCGGGTATTAGTAATTTTTATAAAATGATTTTTAAGATAAAAATCTTTTCAAAAAAATAAAGTACAAATATTTTTACGTTTGAAAAATACGGATGAAAGTTGCCAGATAATTAATTCCCTTCGTGATTCTTTGTGCCTTTGAGTCTTCGGCGGCTAATGCTGGGTCTTTCAATGCCACAAAGACTCGAAGACACTAAGTTTTATAATTCTCAGATACTAAAAACACTATCTTTTATAATTAAAGACCAAGTTTTTCTTTTATATCTTTCGGAATCGCATCTTTGTGAACTAAGATTGCAATAGTTCTAAGCTTTACAAAAGGTTCGGACATATACCAATAACCGCCGTATTTTTTATCTTTGGTACCCCATGAATTTTTTGTGTAATAAAATATTGTACCAGCTTGGTCCTTTGCTATTCCGGTAATATGCATCAGGTGATCGTCTGTTGTTGAGTAATCGTCATAAGCTTTTTGTCTCATTTCCTGCGTAACATCTTTTTCTACTTCCGGACCGGTTTTAGTTGTATCACCGCTTAATGGAACAACTGCATAATCCCGTTTTCTGTAAAAATTATCTTTACTTACATCACCGTCCCAGGCTACTGTAAAACCGTTTTCAATAGCGTTATTTAGTATTTTTATTAAGTCGTTCAGCGGTACGTTATAATATTCTCCTTCTTCCCAGTTATCCGGCACTTCAAGAACAAATTTTGAATAAAAAGGATGATGTGTAAAAGAAGTAATTTCCACATAATCCTTGCTGTTTATGCCGAGACTTTCACCGAAAGTTTTTGGTGTATACTCTTCGCCCTTATATTCGAATTTTTCCGGAACTTTGCCGAGGTATATATCGCAGATTGCATTAACGATGTCTTTATAATGCGGAGTTATTTTTTTCATTCCGACAATTGTCTTCAACACCGATTTGAGAACAGCATCCATTTCGGTATTGTCATATAAAGTATCTCCGGGTTCCAAACCCGGATATACAGAATACGGAACAGCACCGTAAGTATCTAGAACTTTAAGTACATCATGGGCCTGACCGCCTTCTCCGAATTGATATTTCCCGTGATACCTTACGTACTTTTCGGCTTTCAAAGGATATGTCATTCTTACTGTGAACATTTCGGAAAGATTATAATCGCCTTTGCCCATCCTCATCAATTCGCTTTCCAGAAATGATTGGGTGGCAAAATCCCAGCATGTACCGGTTTCAGCCTGGTTTTTAACTGAGGTCGCACCTACTTGATGAATCATCGTAAATGTATGCCTGTCCTGTTTTTCTTTTTTATTTTCTTTTTCCTGGGCATAGCCGGAGAACAAGATCAATAAAGAAAGAACATAAGTTAAAATGGTAATCCGGTATTTCATCTTTATTCCTTATTGCTGGTAAAAATATATTGATTTCAATTATTCAATGTCTAAAATATATAAAAACATTTGGATTTTTGCGAAAACAGGGAATAGTTATAAAGGCTTCATGCGAATAATTCATTTGGTTTCATTTTGTCCGCCGGCTAAAAAGATTGCAAATAATATAACTCCTTTCTATATGCTGACATAACATAGTACATTAGAATACTTCATGATAAATACGGAGAAGTATTTATCCGGCCATCCTATTTCATTTCATTCATACACTATTTGAAATATTATTGAAAAAAAAATCTTGACAAAAAACAAAATAATATTTAAGTTGGCATACCAAGTATACCGAGTATATGAAGTAATTGTAAAAAAGGTCGAAAATATAAACTTTTCTACTTCCGGGGTCTTAATGCGAACAAAAATCTTCAAAAACAGCCTGCTTTATGCAATTTTTTTAATTACCTGCATTGTATTCACGTCATTTGCTCAAACAAGCGAGATTTCCGGAAAGGTTATTGATGGTTCTGATAACTCGCCTTTATGGGGTACAAATATCCTAATAATGGGTACTTCAAACGGCACAACCTCGGATGTCGACGGAAAATTCAGATTAGTTAACCTTACATCCGGAAAAAACATGTATTCTTTTCAGATATATTGGATACAAAACAGATACTTTAACGATTAATTTAACTCAAGGCTCATCCAGAATAAGTTGAAATAAAATTATTACCGGATGTTTTGCAATCCAAGGAGGTTGTAATTACCGCGCAGCTTCAGGGACAGCAATCTGCCATTAACCAGCAGATAAATTCTAATTCAATTGTAAACATAGTTTCGAAGGATAAAATCCAGGAATTACCGGATCAAAATGCAGCGGAAACATTAGCAAGATTACCCGGGATTTCTTTAGAAAGAAGCGGCGGAGAGGGCCAAAAAGTAGTTATTCGCGGTCTAGCTCCCAAATATAGTAACATTACAATCAACGGGGAAAAAATACCGTCAACGGATGCAGTGGACAGGTCAGTCGATCTTAGTTCAATATCGCCGGATATGCTCGCCGGAATTGAAGTTTATAAATCAATTACTCCGGATCAGGATGGTGATGCCGTAGGAGGAACTGTAAATTTTACGGTTAAAAGAGCTTCTAATGATTTTCACGGCGATGTAAAATGGCAGAACGGATACAATTCTCTTGAAAAATATTACGGCAATTACCGGGGGGCATTTAGTTTGAGCGACAGATTTTTTAGCAACTTGCTTGGAGTTGTAGCCACGGCGAATATTCAGCGGGCAAACAGAAGTTCCGACGCACAGGATGTAACATATTCATTCGGCAGTCAAAGCGCAAACGGTGCAGTTATAAACGTTGATAACTTGAACCTTGCCGACACGAAAGAAATAAGAGACAGATACGGCGCCAGTTTAACTACGGATTACGATTTAAAACACGGCAGCATTTTATTCAGCGGGTTTTGGAGCAAGACCAGCATGGATGAATTGAGAAGACGAAAACGATATCAAATTGCAAATGCAAGAACACAGTATGAAATCCGTCAGTCAAACATTGACCAGCAATTATTATCAACAAGCCTTGAAGGACACCATAACCTCGGAATACTTCAGGTTGACTGGCACGGCGCGTATTCGGAATCCGATCAAAATACTCCTAACGAGTACAATAATATTTTTCAGGAATTGTCCTCTTTGACTAACCAGATTGTTGTTGATCAAGGGCCTCAGCAAATTCCGAACGGCGTTAAAAATAATTTAAATAATACCACTTTTAAAGAAAGCGATATAAACAGTTATAGAGTTAAAGATCATAGCTTGACAGCTCAGGTCGACGCAAAAATTAATTTTGATTACGGAAATAATTTTGCCGGATTCTTAAAGATGGGCGGAAAATTAAGATGGAACAGAAGAGACCGTGATAATAACCAGTACTGGACCTCATCATTTAATCTTGATTCTGTCGGTGCGATAGCGGCAACAAACCCAAGTTTGTTATATAGATCTTTTGATATTACCACCGGAAGAAAACTTTTAATGAGTAACTTCCTTTCTCCTAATGATCTTGTTGGCGAGTTCTTGAACGGCACTTATAATTTCGGGCCCAGTCTGGACGAAGGGCTTGTAGATAATTTTGTTAATAACATGCGTAATGCAAAACTGCTTTCGGGCAAGTCTTTATATATTTATAATCCCCAGATTGCGCTTCAGAATTATAATGCAAAGGAAAATGTTTCTGCCGCTTATATAATGGCCCAAATCTCGTTATCACCCCGCTTAATGTTTATTCCGGGGGTCAGATATGAAAGGACATACAGCGATTACAGAAGTATAACCGGAACTCCCGTTTCGGGCGAGGATGCCACTCCGAATCTGGCAGGCGCAAGAGACACCGTCGGTGCAAGATCGTTTGATGATGTATTGCCTATGTTCCAGTTGAAATATAAGGTGACCGATTGGTTTGATATAAGAACCGCCGTAACAAAAACACTTTCAAGACCGGATTATTTTAATCTAGTACCATGGCAGCAGATTGACTATCTGGCAAATACTATACAAAAAGGGAATCCCGAACTTAAACATACTACAGCATGGAATTACGACTTATATTTTTCTACCTATAATAATTACGGATTATTTACGGTCGGAGGTTTTTATAAAAAACTTTGGAATATCGATTACTTAAGACAATCAAGAATTCAAGACGGCGGTACTTATAATGGCTTTATGCTTACACAGCCGGTAAATGCGGAAAACCCTTCAACTGTTTACGGTATAGAGATAGATTTACAAGCAAATCTTGCATTGCTGCCCAGCCCTTTTAACGGAATAGTTTTCGGCGCTAACTTTTCATTAATGAAATCCAAGACTTATTTCCCGCTGTATGAAGTAGGCCCGAGAAGTCCGTTGCCTCCTTTTACACCGACAATCATCGATACGGTTCGAGAGGGCAGCATGCCGGGGCAGGCTGATTATCTCGGCAATCTTCAAATTGGTTATGAAAAGAGCGGATTTTCCGGCAGAGTGTCGGTTATATTTCAAGGAAAAAGTCTGTCATATGTTGGATCCCGGCCTGAATTGGACGGATATACCGATAAAACAGTAAGAGTGGATGTTGCATTGCTGCAAAGAATATTCGAAAGAACCAGTTTGTTTCTCGACTTTAATAATTTAACCAATGTACCCGATAAATCATTTCTGGGCAGTGAGCAATTTCCTACCAACGAAGCGTATTACGGATGGTCGATGGATTTAGGAGTTAAATATAAATTTTAATGTATTCTTTTTTAATTGTTTATAAACAATACCAAAACAATCGAACGGAGGACCGAATGAAAAATTGGCAACTAGTTCTAAAGAGTATCGGATTAATCATGTTTTTATTTCTAATATCGCATCAAGATAGTTTTGCGCAAAAATATGTTGATGTTGCTCCTGGGTTTTCAAGTTTAAATGATTCAATTGCAAACAACACCGATCCAAACACAATTTTTAGATTGCAAAGAGGTGACGGTGCCATATATCTTTTGAATGGTACAATTTCTAATAAACAACCTCTGGTTATTATAGCGGCAGACGGGCCGGGTGCAAGACCTCAGATTATACCCGGGATTGGCGACGGAGGCGTGTCAAGCATACCTTTTAGAGCGAAAGGAAATCTTACCTTAAAGGGAGTTTATGTATCGGCTAAGGACGAAGGCGGGGCATATTTATCTCAAATCATTAGAGAATCGGTTGACAGCGTAAGATTGGATTTTGAAGATTGTTTCTTTGAAAATTCATCCCAGTCCTTTATAAGAACTGATAATGTAATGTCCAAAATTTATCTTAATAACTGTACGATCAGAAACTGCGCTTCCGATTACGCAAACGGAAGAGGAATTGACGACAGAGGTGTTGATATGGATACGCTTGTTGTGGAAAATTGCACTATCTACAATATATCGTCAAGATTTTTGCGCGACGGCGGCGGCGTTTTGAATTATGCGTTTATTAATCATAATACATTTGTCAACAACGGTCTTGAAGTGATGCAGTTTGGTGAATGCCCAAAAGTTATTTTCACTAATAATATTGTTTATAACTGCGGATTTATCGGACACGGACAATCGGGAACCGGTGCCGGGTTGTTGCAGCTGGAACCGCTTACTTCAAGTGTGTACGACGGAGTAACTCAATCGGTAGAAGTTAATCATAATAATTTTGTGCTTGACCCGAGCTACTTAACCTACTATGCGGATACCGTTTTAGCTGTACCGAAATATGATCCCAATATGCAGGCTGCAGTTAAGGCATCGACATTTGATACAACCAATATCTCAGAATTAGTAGCGTTTACAAACGGCACTCCATCGGTCGCGGAACTTATTACTGCTTATTGGAATGATCCGGCATTATCGTCCAGTACAACCGCGGTCGGATTGCGTGTTGACGGTACATATGATTTTTCTTATCCAACCACTGCAGTATCTTATACTGCCGGTAGCGACGGTAAACCTCTCGGGTCTTTAACCTGGTTCGAAAATTCAACCGCAGTGCAGAAAGATAACAGTGTTAAAATGCCGGATAATTTTTCATTATATCAGAATTATCCAAATCCTTTTAACCCGACAACAACTATTAAATATCAGATTGCCAATGAGTCTAAAGTTAATTTAACAGTGTTTAATTCGTTGGGACAAGTTGTAAAAACATTGCTAAACTCGACTCAGTCGGCAGGCGCTTATTCAATTACTTGGGACGGTACAAATCAATCAGGTCAGAAAATGTCCAGCGGCATTTACTTCTATAAATTAAACGCCGGTAATTTTGTAAACGTTAAAAAAATGATCATGCTGAAATAATTCCAATTGCCAGCAACTTTTGCCCGCGACTTTAGTCGCGGGCAATAAATTATATATTTCTGAGGAGCTTGATAATTATAATCCGTTTTGTGTTATTTAAGAAGATGATATCGGAAGGAGAGAGTAAAATTGGCCAGTGAAATAAAATTTAACAGTAATTCATCTTTGTACGAGCAGGTAGCTAAGGATATTAAAAGAAAAGTAAAGGAAGGTATCCTTAAGCCGGGTGATAATGTTGGTTCACACAGCGAATTGTGCAAGCTGTATTCCGTTAGTGTTATTACTATAAAAGCAGCTCTTGCCAGCCTGATAAACGAAGGAATTTTATTTACCAGGGTCGGACTAGGAACGTATGTCTCAGAATCTCAAAGTGAGGGTTTAAATCTTTCCAGACATAAAACGATCGGACTCGTATTGCGGGATCTTAAGCATCAATATTTTTCATTAATCGTGAACGGTATTGAAGAAAGAGCCTACGAACTAGGATTTAATATCTTATTATCAAGCTCCTCAAATAAAATTGAAAAGGAAGAAAGCCAGATAAGTCACTTCAGAAAACTGGGCGTCGACGGGCTCATCATCGCATCGCTTGCTTTGGATTATAAAGCCACAAATTATATTAAGCAGCTGCACGAAGAGAATTTCCCTTACATTATGGTTTCATATATACATGATCCGGACTATTGGTATGTCGGCTCCGACCAGGAACTCGGAGGTTTTATGGCAACCGAACATCTTATAAAAATGGGATATAAAAATATCGGGTACGTTCACGTCGCAAAAAATAATCTATTAAGTGAAATCAGAAAAAACGGATATTACCGCGCGTTAACGGAATACAACATTCCTTTTGACTCAAAAAATATTTTTACTCTGGATACCGGGAAAATTGAATACGGGTCTGACAGATTTAAACTCGGTTATGAATTCGGAAAACAAATAAAGTCCTTGGATAAAATCCCGGATGCATTATTCTTTTATAGCGATTTGACTGCATTAGGTTTCGAGCAAGCTGTTGTTGAGGAAGGGATTAACATCCCGGATGATATTGCTATTGTCGGATTTGACGATATAATAATTTCTAAATTCGCTTCGGTGCCGTTAACTACTATACATCAGCCTACCGACATGATCGGCCGGATGGCCGTGGATATAATTCAGAAAAGGATGGATAACAGCGGGATAGGCAACAGAACAGTGCTCAAGCCGTCCCTTGTTATTCGCGATTCATGCGGTGCAAAGAAAAAAGATACCTTAAATCTTTTATCATCGGATTCAAAAGAATCAGAATAAAAACTCTAAATTAAAAATTTTAACAGGCTGAATAATGCTTTATCCGGTACAAAATGCTTTTCGTAACATAATAGATCTATCCGGTCTATGGAAATTTAAGATCGACCCTCACAAAAAGGGGGAGAAAGAAAAATGGTTTAAAGGCTTTAATTCCAAATTGGACATCGCGGTTCCGGGCAGCTGGAATGAACAACTTGAGGAAGCCGGTTTGCTTCATTATACAGGT
This sequence comes from uncultured Bacteroidota bacterium, assembly GCA_963739955.1. Lineage (GTDB taxonomy): Bacteria > Bacteroidota > Ignavibacteria > Ignavibacteriales > Ignavibacteriaceae > FEN-1297. Next base: position 45,517 of record CAVUCX010000067.1, read on the forward strand.
TCTGCCTGGTATTCGAAAAAATTCTTTGTGCCTTCAGATGCAAAATCGAAAAGGACTTTGATTAGAATAGGCTCGGCAGATTATAATTCAAAAGTCTGGATTAACGATAAATATGCGGGTGAAAACAAACTGGGTTTTCTTCCGTTTGAATTTGATATTACGGAGCTTGTCAGCCCGGGTGAAGAAGCCGAAGCAGTCATACTTGTTAATAACGAGTTGAGCGACGAAACCCTGCCGCAGGGCATCAGCGCTTCTCATTATCTAAATGAAAATAGATTAAGAGAAGAGACGAATCCGCCGTCTCGATTTGATTTTTCTCCCTTCGGCGGTATTCACAGACCGGTCAAATTATTAACGGTGCCTTTTCAATATTTGAATAAAATTAAAATTGATACAAGAGTAACCGGTGTAAAAAAAGGTTTGCTGGAAATTACCGTTGAGACGGCGGAAGTAGACGAAGGTGAAATTTTATTTTCCCTGAACAATGGAAAGAAAGAATTATCGCAAACATCTCTTATAAAGAAAAACATTTGCAGCGCAAAAATTGAAGTTAATAATTGCAATTTGTGGAGCCCGGAAGATCCGTACCTTTATGAATTGAAATTACAATTAAAAGTTAACGGATCTCTAACCGATGAGTACAAGACACATGTAGGAATCAGGGAAATTAAAATTACAGGAAATAAACTTTTAATAAATAACAAAGTAACCTACCTGAAAGGTTTCGGAAAGCATGAGGATTTTTCAACCATCGGCAAAGGTTTGTTCCTTCCGCTTGTAGTTAGAGATTTTGAATTAATTAAGTGGATCAATGCCAACTCATTCAGAACCTCTCACTATCCGTATTCCGAAGAAATAATGTCCTATGCGGATAAAAAAGGAATTCTAATAATAGACGAAGTACCGGCGGTAAGCCTCGATATCCGTTATGTAAATGAAAATACAAAAAAAAATCACAAGGAATTTATAAAAAGACTTATTGAACGCGATTATAACCATCCTTCTGTGATAATGTGGGCGGTAGGCAACGAGCCTAATTTGGTCGGTGCTGAGGAATATTATAACGGTTCCGGGAAAAAATACTGGAAAGATATTTTTAACTATACGAGAAAATTAGATCAGATCCGTCCTTTGACAGTACCGAATTGTACTAGAGCCGGGATCAAAGATCCCGTACTGGAATTCTGCGATGTAATTTCGCTTAACAGGTATTACGGCTGGTACGAATACCCCGGTAATCTTGACTGCGCATCGAATGTTTTAAGCAATGAGATGGATGCGATATATAAAAAATACAGGAAACCTGTACTGCTTACCGAATTCGGTGCGGATACTTTAAAAGGATCTCACTCTACTTCGGTACAAATGTTTACAGAAGAATACCAGGCTAAGCTGCTGGAAATGTATATTGGTGTTATTAGGTCAAAATCTTATACTATCGGAGAACAGTTGTGGAACTTTGCCGATTTCAGAACACCTCAGCATTTCAGAAGAGTTGTAATGAATCTTAAAGGGATCTTTACAAGAGATCGCGAGCCCAAATTAGCTGCATTCAGGTTAAAGGAATTATGGACTAAAAAAATTAAATCAAAATAGATTTATATCGGAACTAAAAAGAAAGTTTAAAAATACCATCTATGATTCTGGGACTGGCCCCATTGGATATCGCCGTTATTGTTGTTTACGTTGCGCTCATTATATATATGGGGTGGCGGACAAAAAACAAAGTTAAGAACTCCGGCGATTATTTTATGGGAGGCAGAAAAGCCAGCAAGATAATGATGATTGCCAACGGGTTCGGCGGCGCTACGCATACCGATCAGGCAATCGGAGTTGCCGGCGCAACTTACGAAATCGGCCTGGGAGGTATTTGGTATCAATGGATGTACTTGTTTGTTACTCCTTTTTTCTGGCTTCTGGGACCTGTCTATAGAAGAGTTAGATATGTAACTACAAGCGATTTCTTCGAAGAAAGATACGGTGTAAAGCACGGTGTGGCATATTCGTTTATGGGGCTACTTTATTATGTTATGGATACAGGATTAATATTAAAGGGAACCGGTACCGCAATTGAAGCAGTAACACACGGCGCCGTTTCATCTGCCGAGATAATCATTTTTATAACCGTATTTTTCCTGCTTTACAGTGTAGTTGGAGGATTGGCATCAGCGCTTGTAGTTAACCTGATACAGGGATTTTTCATTTTGATCTTATCTTTTCTTCTTATTCCTTTTGCTTTAAGTGCAGGCGGAGGAATAGATGCAATCAAAGCCCATCTACCTTCTTATATGTTCAGTTTTGTCGCGCCTAAAGAAGCTACATTATTTTTTATAATAATGGTTGTAATAAACGGATTAATCGGCGTGGTCGTTCAACCTCATCAGATGGCGCTCGGTGGTGCGGGGAAATCGGAGAAGAGCTGCCGGACCGGATGGACATACGGCACTTTTACAAAGAGAATTGCGACTCTCGGATGGGCATTTGTGGGCGTTTTTGCGGCGGCATTATATCCTGGTCTTTCTGCCAGTCACAGAGAAAGCGCTTTCGGATTAATGGTTGTTAATCTACTTCCTTCCGGTTTACTGGGTTTAATGGTAGCCGCAATGATAGCAGCAATTTTAGCTGTTCTTCATAATTATATGGTGGGAGGTTCCGCCATAATTACTAGAAATTTATATAAAAGATTTTTCGCACCCGATTTGAGTATAAAAAAGGAATTAATAATAGCCCGTCTTTCATCTGTACTTTTAGTAACGGGTGGCGTAGTGATTGCCTTGCTTCTTCCAAGTGTTATAGACGGACTGGTAATTGTCTGGCATTTTACCGCATTCTTCGGAATTGGTTTCTGGATGGCCATCATGTGGAGAAAAGCCAACAGATACGGCCTATGGGCCAGCCTGATCGCGACAATTAGCTGTACTCTTTATTCAGGCCCGTATTTCTCCTTCGGATTAGGATGGTCCACTGCAGCACAAATAGCTCTCTATCTGCCAGTCGGATTTATAACAATGATTCTGGTTAGCGCGTTTACAAAAAGCGAACCTGAAGAAAAGCTTAGGAAGTTCTATGCTCTTCTACATACTCCGGTCGGAGAAGAGTATAAATTGGCAGATGAAGGTATTGATATGGTATTTGAAGGTGAGTCGGAGGCATGGAACAATAATACAGGCGGTTCACTGGAAGATAACGGTCATAGTCTTATCTTGGTTGACTTACTTTCTTTACACAAGAAATTTTCGTTTAAAAAATATCGTGAAGATATAGTCGGTTTTGTCTGGGCTACTTTATTTGTTCTTGCAATATTTGCAATAGGTTTGCTTGCAGCCGGTATAGGTTAAAAAATTTTCTTAATACAATTTTCGATCATAGAAACTTTTACGTTTTCTTAAAAATCGAATAAACATTTTCAAACAGGAGCAATATGAATATGAAGATGTTCTCAAATAAATTATATCTGGAATTGTTATTCACGGTAATTATTTCCTTCTCTATGATAAACCCAACTTCCGCCGTAACTCCGGATTCTCTTAAAACTGAAATTATAAACGCGATTAACGACGGTGCTGATTACGCATGCAGCGTACTTCTGGATAAGGACGGGAAATCAAGATGTGATTATAACTGGGTTGAGGGAAAATGGCATGCATACGAAACACCCTGGCATACCGGGCAAATTATCTGGGGACTTATAGATGCATATAAAATTACAAAAAATGAAAAGTTCTTGAGCAATGCCGAAAGAGCCGGCAATTGGTGGTGCGGTCTTCAGATCAAAGATAATCCCAAATTGAACGGAATGATCAGAGCTATTCACGGTGACGGAATTAATTATATAGTTTTTGCTACGGTAACCGACGGCACTCCCGGATTATTTGAATTATATAGAACTACGGGCATCAAGAAGTATGCACAGGTACCAACAGAAGCGGGAGAATGGATGCTCGAACATATGTATATACCGAAGGAAAAAATATTTTATGACCTTGTTGATCCTGTTACCGGAGAAGTTCAGAAAACCAATAGCCCGTTTTGGGCCGGGAAAAAAAATCAAACTTTGTATGATGTCGCGCGCCCTAATAATGAAGGATTCTTATACAAGGACATGTACGAATTCACCAAAAACGATAAATACAAAAAAGTATTTGTCGATCTGTGTGAAAGTCTTGTCGAAAAGCAAGGTCCGGAAGGTGTTTGGATGGAATTCATGCCTAATGATAAAAAAACAGGCGTATTTCATCCGAGGTTCAGCATATGGTATGCCGAATCGTTGGTTGAAGGTTACGAGTTAACTCACGATAAAAGATATCTGGAAGCCGCTTTGAAGACAGCGAGAGTTTTTGCAAAGGTACAAAGAAAAGACGGTACGATCTTTTACAAAAACTACATAAGTGGAAAAACTAATCAAAATTCAATCTGCGGTTCTGCAACTTCATTTGCAGGGATTCTCTGGTTAAAACTGATAAAAGCAGGCGTGGGGGATGAATTTAAAGTAAACGTTGAACGTTCACTTAATTTTGTCCTGCATAATAGATTTCCTGCAGATCATCCGGATAAAAACCTGGCCGGCGGATTTTTAGAAACACGGATGAGGTCTAAAAATGGTCAGATATGGTTTACTGCAAGAGAAGATATTGCGACATCATTCGGTTTAAGGTTTCTGCACGATTATTATGAATATAAATTCGGCGGAAAATAGCCTTATGAATGTTTATAAATCAAAGTTAAAATCAATTATAATTACCGCCGTTGTTTTGTTCATTGGCTTCTCTGGTGGAACGCTTTCAAAGACAATATTTGTATCGCCAAACGGCAGTAAAACAAATTCCGGTTTAACAATTTCAACCCCGCTAAATTCAATTAATCAGGCTGTAACAAATGCTTCGGCGGGAGACACAATATTTATTTTACCAGGAACCTATAAGGAATTAATAAATTTTGATAATAAAAACGGTGAACCTGAAAAATCAATTTATCTTGTAGGTTATTCGAGTATAGATAATTACCCGGTTATAGACGGCGGCTCGGAAAAACCTCTACTTGACGGTACAAACGACTGGATGTATATTCAAAATTCAAGCTGGATAAGTATTTCAAAAATAAAATTTAAAAACGGCTGGACGTATCCCGTTAAACTTATAAACTCCTCTTACATTACTTTCGATAGTTGTATCTTCTTCGGAGGCAAGAGGGTTATAAATGCGGAGGGAGAGTCTACTCATCATGTACTTGTTGAAAATTGTTACTGGGATCAGGGCGGTAATTACCTGTGGACCCTTGTAAAAGATTCATCGGGAGTTGATGCCTGGCTTTCAATGCATCATAAAAACATGGCTTATTTTAACGGTTCATTAATAGACTTCAGCGGAACCGGCGGTTCAATCGTAATAAGAGGGAATACTATAATTAACGCCTATAATGCTTTGAGATGGCGCGGTGAAAAAGGATATGATTCAAATATTGAGATATATAATAATAAAATATCGCAGGTAAGAGATAATGATTTCGAGCCTGAATATTATACATACAATCTTTTAATCTACAATAATTTCTCACATAATATTCACCGTACCTTGTCCATTGATAACGTTGAAGGCGGTTGTATTTATTATTTCGGGAATGTGATTACGGCGGATAATACCGAATGGGCAAAAACAGTATGTACGAGCTTCGGAAAAATATATGGCGGCAAAAGGCAGTTGGGCTATCCGCTTTATGTATTTAATAACAGCTTTTACGGTCCTGAAGCCGCTTACAAAATGGATGACGGCACCGCGGTAAATTTCAAACATTACAATAACGCGTATTATTTTACCTGGAATCAGAGTTTCATTTTAAATAAATGGGAACCTAGCGATGAGTTTGATTATGATATTTCCAACAAACCATGGCCGGAAAACATAAAAAAATACCATCAGGAAAAGCACGGTTTAATAGGTAATATCAAATATGTCGATCCGGAAGAAGGAAATTTAAAGTTGCAGCAAGAAAGCCCGGGTATTGATGCGGGCAGAGTATTAAACTTTCCCGAGTTCGGCTGGACAGAAAAATATGAAGGTGGTGCGCCGGACATAGGAGCTTATGAAAACGGAAAAAAAATAGACGGGCCGGCATTTCGCTTCAGAATTCCTCCGCATGGAAAAATAAATTACAAAGAAAAACCCAGGATAGTTAAATATTTGACCAAAGGTACTAACGTTATTCTTTATTTCTCGGATAAGATTGAAAAGTCATCCGTTAAAATTAAGGATATTAATTTGTTCAGCGGAAATAATAAAATAATGATAAACTCTGTTTCGCTTCCGAATGAATATGAAATGATAATTGTGACAAATCTTGTTAAATCGGCCGGTGAATTATCGTTGTCGTTTAATACCTTTCCCAAAGGCATCAACGGTGAAAACGTAACTTACTGGGCTTCGGTTATAAGAATACATAATACTCAATAAAAAGATTATCGGCCTTCAAATCATTAAATAAAATGTCCGCTAATATTCAGCCGAACTTCAATAAAGAGGAAATTAATTTTTATGAAAGAGACTAAGAAAAAAATACTGCTATTTCTTTCATCAATAGGCCCGGGTATGTTCCTTGTTGGTTATAATATAGGAACCGGCAGTGTAACTACAATGGCTCAGGCCGGTGCGTCGTACAATATGATGCTGACCTGGACAATTTTAGTTGCCTCGGTTTTTACTTATTTTCTTCTCATTGCTTTCGGCAGATATACCGTTGTTACCGGCGATTCGGCTCTTTACAGTTATAAAAAGCATTTCGGCAAACCGGTGGCGCTTTTCGTTTTATTAACCATAATCTTTACGGAGATGGTATCCAGTATCGGTGTAATGGCCATTGTTACCGATGTGCTGAAGGAATGGTCTAAACCTCTTACAACATCCGGGGATGGAATAAATACAATTATCCTAACTTTTATACTTGCAGGTATAATCGTATTTACCTTAATAAATGGAAGATATAGTGTCGTTGAAAAAATATTAACGGTTTTTGTAGCTCTTATGGGAATTAGTTTTATCATTGACAATGTTCATGGTAATCCCCGATCCGGTAGTAGTAATCAAAGGCCTTATTCCGAGTATACCGAAGGAAGTAAGCGCTCCGCTGATAGTTACCGGAATGCTGGGCACAACCATGGGAGGTGTTCTGTACGTTGTCCGTTCAATAACCGTTAAACAGAAAAAATGGCAGTTAAGCGATTTCAAGATAGAAAAAAGAGATGCGATCATATCTTCGTCAATGATGTTTCTTTTGAGCATTTCAGTTATGGCTTGTGCTGCCGGTACACTATTCCCTAAAGGACTTCATGTAGATAACGCAATTGATATGATCAGGCTGCTGGAACCGCTTGCGGGGAGATTTGCCATATCGTTGTTTGTCGTCGGGATCGTATGCGCGGGGCTGTCCTCTCTGTATCCTCATTATATGCTCATACCTTTGCTGTTATCTGATTATTTACAGGAAGAATTGGATTTCGGTAAATTCAGGAACAGGGCTATTGTCATATTTTATGCTTCTCTTGGCTTTATAGTTCCGATTTTCGGCGGCAGACCTGTTACCGTGATGATCGCATCCCAAGCCTTTACGCTTGTTGTTACTCCTCTTGTTATAATATTAACTTTTATATTGATGAACAGAAAGAAAGTAATGGGCGAGTATAAAGCAGGTATAAAAACGAATTTTATGTTCGGAACTGTTACCGTGTTTACGATTATTATGTCAGTTGTCGGCGCTGTAGCGCTTTTCGGATTATTTTAAACCGGAGATACTTTGTTCGATAAAAAAATTACATGCTGTTATCTTTATCCTATTACCAAATACGGATATCCTCCTGATGCTGATAAAACAGTTGATTACATTTATGAGATGTATGAACTGGGTTTTACATCAATTGAACTTGAAGGAATAAGAGAAGATCATTTGCTAAATGTCTACGGAAGAAGACATGATATAAAGAGCGTGCTGGATAAATTGGACCTTGAACTGCCTTACTTTTGTGCGGTTCTTCCTGGTTTATCCTCATCCGAAGAAAAAATAAGAAAACATAATATTGAACTTTTTGAAAAAGGCTGTGAGATCGCATCTTTACTTGGCGCAAAAGGAATACTTGATAATGCTCCGTTACCCCCTTACAGTTTTCCTGATGATATACCTGTAGTAAGGCATTACGAAGAAGATATTTTAAAATTGTCAGCCTTGCCGGATAATTTTGATTGGAAAAAATACTGGGATATTCTGGTAGATACTTTTAAGACTTTATGCGAAACGGCAGCAGAGTATAAACTGACATATCAATTACATCCTGCATCAGGTGTACTTGCCTCAACCACCGAAGGATTTTTGTATTTCAGAGACGCCGTTAATAAAGATAATCTGAGATTTAATTTAGATACTGCCAACCTGTTTTCTGTAAAGGAAAATCTTCAGCTTGCTCTCATAAGACTTAAAAACAATATTGATTATATCCATTTCTCGGATAACAGAGGAACAAAAGTAGAACATTTGCCTCCCGGAAGTGGGAATATTGATTGGAATAAATTTTTCGAAACTCTTGACAAAATAAATTTTTCGGGAAATATCGGAATTGACGTTGGCGGTGCAGAGTCACATATTTTAGATTTAAATGAAGCATACATCGAGTCCGCGGAATATTTGGAAAAAAATTGGTTAAAAAAGGTCTGATTTAAATTGAAAAAATTCCTTGCAATAATTGTATTATTATCTCTCAATCAAGTTTCTTACGCAGGCGGAAAAATATTGAACGTGATACCGCGGCCGCAGAAATTCAGGTTTACAGGAGAGAATTTCTTAATCAAAAATTCGTCGGTTCATTTCGAAATTTATTGCAATGAAGATAAACCATTATCTATTGCAGTTTCTGAGATAAAGGAAATCCTGAAAAATATCCACAATTGTAAAGTCGACTCTAAAAGCATTTCTGCAAATAAAATTATTCTGGGCATACCAGAAGGAAATGATCGATTCCGGATATTATGCGAACGGTTAAATATTTTACCCGAAAAAAATCATGGCATCGAAAGTTATAAATTGCTCATTGATTCATCGCAAATTATAATATCGGCAGTTAATACAAAGGGAATATTCTACGGTATTCAAACTCTGAAGCAGATAGTTAATAGTACTGAAACATCCTATTTGCCGGGAGTTGTAATTTCCGACTGGCCCTCGCTTAAATACAGGGCGGTGATGGATGATATTTCACGGGGACCGGTTCCGACTATGGATTATATAAAATATCAGATCCGGCGCCTGGCTGAAATTAAAGTCAATATGTTCATGCAGTATGTCGAGCATGTCGTAAAAACAAAAAGCCATCCCGAGTTTGCGCCTGCAGACGGATCACTTACCATTGAAGATCTAAAGGATTTATCCGAATACGCCGCCAGGTATAATATAAAATTCGTCGGAAACTTTCAGTCTTTCGGGCATTTTGATAAAATATTAAGTACGCCTGAGTATGCTAAACTCGGAGAATCAGGAACATTATTATCTCCTGTTAATCCGGACAGCTATAAATTCCTTTCCGATATTTATTCCGAGATGGTGCCTGCATTTAATGCGCCTTTCTTTTTTATCAACTGCGATGAAACTTTTGATCTCGGCAAAGGTGCGTCAAAAAAACTAGTCGATAGTTTGGGCTATGCGGAAGTCTATTACATGCACATAATGAAGCTATACTCAATACTTAAAAAACTCAATTCCGGCGTAATGATATGGGGTGATATACTTCTTAAATATCCGGAGCTATTAAAGAAAATTCCTAAAGATATTATTGTGGCAACTTGGACATATGATGATCTTGATTCGTATTCGAAATTTATTCAGCCAATCAAAGATGCCGGATTAAACTATTTTGTTACCACCGGAGTGCTCAACTCGGGAAAATTGTACCCTGATTATAAACAAGTCTTCGGGAATATTGCGGGATTTGCCTCTGCGGCCGAAAACTCCGGCGCCCTCGGATTAATAAATTCGGTTTGGGATGGAGGCACTGCCTTATTTTCCAATGATTGGTACGGTGTAACATACGGTGCGGAAAAAAGCTGGAATCCCGATTCCGGGAAAAGGAATTCTTTTAATCATCGATATAACTCCGCAATTTACGGAGCCGGCAATAACAATTACACAGATGCAATTTGGAAATTAAATGAATTGGCCCAATTGCTGCCTACAAATGCTATGAACGATAAAGTCCTTTTTCAAAAAATAATTCCTGATTCCGGAAAATCATTAAGAATATCTTTGTTTGATTGGAAGAAAGTTATAAATATTACGCTTGATGTTTCTAATCTGTTAAAGCATTCAAAATTAAAATACAATAAACGGGATAAAAAATATCTTCAATTTTACGGCAATTTATATAGTTATTTGGCCGGGGAAAGATTCAGTTTGATAGAAGATTCGAAGTTATATTCTTTAGCCGATTCATTACAAAAATCGGAGCCGGGTAAAGCAAGGACAGCCTTAGTCAAAATATTAAAAAGCATTAACGGCCTTGCCGAAAACGAATTAAAACTTAAAAATGACTTTGAAAGTTTATGGCTCAACGAAAACCGTACATATTCATTGTCTGAAATATCCGATAAATATGATTTTAAGATTCATAATCTGGATGACCTAAAGAGTAAATTGTTAGAAGCCCTAAAAGATTTCGACTCGCATTTACCGCTTTCGCGAAAAAGTGATGTGAGGCTGTCCGTATCGAAACTGTCCGGAAAATATTTTACAGAATGGCTGATGATAAAGCCTATAACCGTTAAAGATGATAAAAACATATTTAAAAAAGATTATATAGCCGCTTGCGGAGGCGAAGTGAATGCTGCTCCGAAAGTAACTGATGAATTTTATTATGATACGGTCAAATATCGCTGGCAAAGGATTGCAAGCGAATATGAAGATATTATTTCATTAAAAGAAATATTTCCGGATAATAAAAAAAATGAAGTAACGTATGCATTTGCAACAATAGAATCAGATATTGACACAACGGTTACTGCATATACCGGATTTGCCGGCGGAGAAGAAATATTCTTAAACGGAAATCCGGTTTTCGAAAAAGATTACTCCGAAAAAATTATTCCGGATGAATATAAATTCTCTGTGCAGCTTCGAAAAGGTAAAAACAACATTTTAATCAAAGTATCTAAAACAAATAACGACTGGATGTTTTCATTTAGAATTGCCGGCAACGGAGTAACTAATCACAAAAACCGCTATAGAATTATCTCGGATTGAGGTTCAGTATATGAAGAAAATTTTGTTTTTTATTTTAGCTATTACAGTTTGCGCACCAGCTCAAAATAATTCCGCATTAAACATTGCTCAAAAAATAGCCGACCGTGTAATTAGCGAGACTTCTTTCAAATTTATTACTGTAAAACAAAAACCTGCCCTTGATCTGCAGGTTATCGATTTTAATTCGGCATTTAAACAAAAGAAGGGTAGTATTGCCTATGCTTTGTCTATAATATCCGTAAAGGAAGATATGAACCTTTATTTCGGAATTAGTTATAAATATCCGGTTACAGTTTGGATAAACGATAAGATAGTTTTTAGCGGCAAAATGCAAAGTAAATTTATCTTCAAAGAAATTGCATACTCGATGTTTTTATACAACGATACCTTGAAAGTCAACCTAAAAAAAGGTAAAAACAGAATAGTCATCAAAACCGAAAATGTTAACGGACCGATTATTTACCTGAGAGAAATTACTTCACCGGAAACAAACCCGGTTTCTTCTTTTTTACCGGCTTTTACCGGAGTTAAAAAATATACTTGGCCTTGGTGTTTTTTTACTACTAATAGTGAAGAAGGAGCTGGCATATTTCCTGGGAATCTTTTCGAAAAATTATCAAAAGATGAGTCGGCTTTTGTCTTCTTAAAAGAAAACACTGAAAAGAAACTTTTTATAAGTCCGAATAATACCTTTAAAAAGGACTCATTTGCCGACTGGAATTATCCTAACGGCATTTTGATGATGACAATGTCTGAACTATCCGGCGCTACAGGTAATCAGAAATATAAAAAGTTTGCTGAAAAATACTGCAACTTCATTGAGAATAATTCGGCGGAATTTAAAAAACAATATTATTCGAATCATAATATCCGAGGAAGTTTTTACCGGATGTTTAGGAAAGGTATGCTGGATGATGCCGGCGCGCCCGCACTGCCGTTTGCTGAAATAGAGTTGGTTGAAGGTAATAAAGATTATTCTGATTTAGTCGACGAAATGGTTAATTACGTAATGAATGAACAATCAAGATTGCCGGACGGAATATTATGCAGACCGGAACCGGAAAAATGGACGGTCTGGTGCGATGATCTTTTTATGTCTGTTCCTTTGCTTGTAAGAGCCGGCAAATTATACAAAAACAACAAATACTTTAACGAGGTTGCAAAGCAGATTATCGGATTCAATAAATATCTGTTTGTTAATGAATCAAGTTTATATAAACACGGATGGTTTAGTACGAGCGATTCTAAATCTAAAGTATTCTGGGGAAGGGCAAACGGCTGGGTTATATGGGCTGAAACAGAGGCATTAAAATACATGCCCCGGGACAATAAATATTATCATGAAATCGAATCAATTTATAAAAAACATATCGCCGGTATTTTCGCTTGTCAAGGACCCGACGGTATGTGGCATCAGGTTTTAAATGATACAAGCTCTTTTGAGGAAACTTCTTGCACGGCTATGTTCGTTTTAGCGGCTGCCCGGGGTATTAAGAGCGGAATAATTGATAAAAAGTACGCTCCTAAGGTTTTTAATGCTTGGAATACACTTCAAAAAAATATCGATAAAAGCGGAATTGTTAAGAATATATGCTGCGGAACTGGAATTGGGGATGATACGGATTTTTATAAAAAAAGAAAAAGATATGACAACGATCCACGCGGTTTAGGCGCTGTAATTACCGCGGCTGTTGAGGTTAGTAATTTGGAAAAATATTTATCCGGAGCTAAATAACATTTTGATCTTTTGTGATATAGAAATTATTAAGATAAAAAGGAAAATATTTTATGGAGACAAATATAGCAAATACATTTTCGGTAGATAAACTAAAAGTGGTAGTTACATCCAATCGTCAAAAATTGGGAGAATATTCTGCCGCCGGCATAAGCAAGATTATAACAAGTCTTCTTATGAAAAAAGATGAGATTCGAATTATATTAGCGGCTGCGCCCTCACAAAATGAATTATTAAACGAGCTGATTAAAGATGCCGGGATTGATTGGTCAAGAATCGTCGCCTTTCATATGGATGAATATATTGGACTTCCGGAAAATTCCCCGGAATTATTCTCCAAATATTTATCCGATCATATTTTTTCAAAAGTGAACTTTAAAGAAGTCCATTTAATCAGCTCAGGTGCGAAGGATAATTTAAAAGAATGTCAAAGATACGAAGCACTTCTCAGGGAAAAACCCATTGATATTGTCTGTATGGGGATAGGGGAGAACGGCCACATTGCGTTTAATGATCCGCCGACTGCTGATTTTAACGATCCCACCTTCGTTAAGGTTGTTGAACTTGATGAAAAATGCAAAACTCAACAGGTTAACGATGCTGGATTTAAAAATATAAATGAAGTTCCTTCTACAGCTTATACTCTAACTGTTCCTGCTCTCTTATCTGCAGGATATTTGTTCATCGCGGTACCCGGAATAAGAAAAGCCGGCGCTGTCAGCAGAACTTTAAACGGAAAAATAACTACCGAATGCCCTGCTTCGGTGCTTAGGACTCATCCGGACGCAACATTATACCTGGATGCAGATTCCTCCGCATTATTGACTTGAAAGAAATTTAAATATTATTTTAATTCATGAAAATTCTTATTGCTCCGAACAGTTTTAAAAGATGTGCCGATTCCGTTAAAATTGCGGAAATTCTTTCATCTTGTTTTTCCGGTCTGCACGGATATGAGATACTCTCTAAACCTGTATCTGACGGGGGGGATGGTTTCCTTAATGTATGCGGCAAAAATCTGAAATTAAAAAAAATCTCGTATCAAATTCCTGCACCTTACGGTAGAAAATATATTAAAACCGTAATCGGTTATAGTGAAGAACTTAAAGAAATATATATTGAATCGGCAAAAGTGCTGGGATTAAATCTTATACCTCCTGTAAAAAGACATCCCTTAAAATTAAGTTCCAGGGGAATGGGAGTTTTATTAAGAAAAATTATTTTAGATGTTGATAAAAAGCGCATTAAACCTGACAAGATAGTAATTGGGATAGGCGGGACCGGTACAAACGACATGGGGATAGGAATGCTCAGTGAATTGGGAATGAAATTTTACGGAAAGGGCAATAAAGAAATAGTTCCAATCCCTGCCAATTTTCTAAATGTAATGAAAATTACCCGGGACGAATTAAAGCTCCCTTTTAAAATTGATATAATTACCGATGTTGATAATCCTCTTCTGGGTATAAACGGGGCTTCAAATATATTCGGCAGGCAGAAGGGTTTAACTAGCGAAGAAATTTATATCGCAAATGCAGGATTCAATAATATAGCCGCGATATTAAGGAATGAAAAAATATTAAAGGGAGTAAGTTTCCTTTCAGGCGCGGGAGGCGGATTGGCAGCCGGATTTCAGATCTTAGGGAATTCGAAATTAGTCAGCTCGGACAAGTTTATGTTTGAGGACTTGGGATTAGGAAAAATTAAAAAGATTAATGTTGTTATTACCGCTGAAGGAGCTTTTGACCAGCAAAGTTTTATGAACAAAGCAACGGGTACAATCGTGAAAAGATTTGCCGGTAAATCCCGAAAAATATTTTTAGTCTGTGGCATTATCGACCGGAAAGTAATCTCACAACTTCCTAAAAATGTTTATCCCATCGAAATATCAAAATATTTTAAAAGTAAAAAAGACTCTATAGCGAATTATGAAAAAGGTTTACAACTTGCTTCTGAAGAAATCTTCAAGTTAATTAAATATTTAAAATTACTCATGATCTTAACCGGAGAATATTATGTATTATATTTTATTTTACGAAACCGTAGAAGATTACATTGAACTTCGTAAACCATTCAGGGAAGCCCACCTGGCACTTGCTAAAGAGGCTTATGAGAGAGGAGAGCTAAAAATTGCCGGTGCATTGGCCGATCCGGCTGACAGTGCTGTTCTTGTTTTCAAAGGAGATTCACCTAAAGTTGCCGAAGATTTTACCAGAAAAGATCCGTATGTATTAAACGGTCTGATCAAGAACTGGAAGGTTCGACCATGGACCGTAGTTATAGGAGGAGAATAGTCATCAATTTGTGTTATTGATACTTATATAATTCGACCGATTTAAATTGAATAATCCGTTATGGTTAAAAACCGTATAAGGTATTTAATACTTCTAGAGAAATTTGGTCCTCGATTCCGTCTCCGTTTTTTTTATTTCCATTACTTGTACTGTTTTTTGAATATCGGCAGGCAAGAGCGAAATAATCGACCTGATATCTTTGCATGTTGTAGTCATATAAGATGAGTTTTGAATATATGGACATGTGCAGCCGGTCTCATGTACTACCTTTAGTTTTCCTTTTGTCATTGTTTCCAAAGCATACGGGCAGACACATGAATTATCGGGTATTTTTACGAGATATGTGTGCATAATCGTATTTGAACTCATACTTACACCGGCAGGGGAATTGATGTAATTAATGCCTAAAGTTGTAAGTAGGATAAAGGAGATTACAATTATTCCCTCTATGATAACGAATTTCTTCTTCATACAAATACCCTCTCAAAATTATTGAATCGCTGATTATTTTCAGAAAAAAATAACTCTAATTACTGATAACGATATTTCCCATTCCGGTCAGATAAAATATCAACAGGGGGAAAATCATTACATGTATTGCAGCCATATAAATTCTGTACAATGGAAATATTATTGAGCTTCCGCAAGCTTTACACGGCAAACTAATTCCATTTAAAACTATAGTCAAGAACAATATTAAAGATATATTTTAAAGCACTTGCGGAATTAATTACTCATGTTGCGCAACCTTTGGGATATTGGAAAAATGGAGAGATGGGATAGACTAATTTTCTCCATTATTCCAATGGGATATCCTGCATAGGATGATTTAATTATTCTACGGGCAATATGATAAGTTTCTCAAATTGCTTCTGTCATGAACTTTTCCTTCGTATTAATTGTTATTCATAATAAACAAGAATCTATTGCGTTGAATGTATAGTGCCTGCCGGCACGAAGATGATGCGGATGCATGGTTAATCATTAATTAAGACGATTTATAATAAAAATATTATTATCTTTGATCGTATAATATATAGTAATACGATATAATAATACCGGGGAATATATCCTTCGAAAACAATAAGGGACTTTCTGATGAAAAGGAAATATCTAATAATTGCGTCATTGATTGCAATAACTGTAATTGCCCTGCTCTGGGGCTCACTGTTCGGCGAAGAGAAAGTAGAAGTTGTAAAACTGGAAAGAGGAAATCTTATAAATGTAGTATATGCCACCGGTACCGTTTCGGCAGATACAATCGCCACTTTAAGATGCGAGTCAGCGGGAATTGTTAAGTATCTTAATGCCGTCGAGGGAGAAACGGTTAGCAAAGGACAGCTGCTTCTCAGAACAGATCAATCCGATTATCTTTTAAATTTGAGAGCAGCCGAGAACGATTTAAAAACCGCTAAAGTTGAGCTAAGCAATGAAGAACTGAATTATAATAGAAAATTAAAATTAAAAGCATCGACTACTATATCTCAGAACGAATTTGACGACGCAAAAAAGAATTATAAATTAGCAAAATTAAGAGTAGAGCAGCAGAATATTTCAGTAGAAAAGGCAAAACAGAATTTATCGGATACGGAAATTTACTCGCCTTTTGAAGGTGTTATTATATCTTCTGAAGTTAACATTGGAGATTATCTTTCTCCCGGAAATGAATGTTTTAAAATTGTTCAGCCAAAGTCAATAGTTGTAAAGGGTGAAGTCGACGAACAGGATCTTTCTAAGATATACCCGGGACAACGAAGTATAGTCGCTTTTGATGCTTTTCCTACAAAAAAATTTAATGCCGTAGTTTTCCGCATAGTTCCCCAAACCAATGAGGAGACAAAAACTTCTGAGGTTTATTTGCGTATCCCCGATTTACCTTCGAAATTAAATATCGGAATGACGGCTACAATAAATATTGAAACAGGAAAGAAAAATAACGTACTCCTTATTCCGAGAGTTTCAGTATTAAATGAGAAAGGTAGTAATTATGTCTTTCTTGTTAACAGACAAAATCATTTGCAAAAAATAGAAATTGAGGTAGGCAATGATTATAACGGCAAGTATACGGAACTTATAAGAGGCAGCCTTAAATCGGGGGATTATATTGTTAATAATCCGGCATCTTCCCTTAATGACGGAATAAAAGTAAAAGCGGTAAAAAAATGAAAGGGAAATTGTATCTTATATTATCAATTGTAAAAAAGCATCTGTTGTTTAAGAAAAAACAGACTTCTCTTGTAATTGCCGGTGTAGCGGTAGGTTCTATGGTTATGATTTTAACATTTGCAATAACCAACGGAATTATTTCGGATATAAAAAACAAGATAATTGAAGTATCTCCGCTTATCACCGTAAAGGGCGAAAAAGTGCTCGGTAAAAAACATCTTTTATTTGACGATAATAACGGCATTAATCATTACAAGATTGTATCAAGAATACCGCCGGATGAGAAAAACGAAATTAAACCTTATATGCAGATTGTCTCTGCTCTAGACGGAATAAAATCTATTAACGCGGTTTCTCCATATGTTTTTTCAAGAGGGGTATTAAGAGAGCATAGGATAACCAGGCAATGTTTTATAAAAGGAATAATTCCGGAACGTGAAAAAAATATAGCAAACCTTTCAAAAAAAGTCCAAAGCGGCAGCCTTTCGGAATTGGGTTATACTTCAAACGGCGTTTTGATGGGAAACGGCCTGGCAAAAAAACTGAATGCAAAGTATCATGACTTGGTTCAGCTTACCGGCGAAAATGGTCAAGTATATAATTTGCTTGTAGTTGGTACTTTTTCAACCGGCTTCAGTGCGGTTGACGATAAAAATATTTACGTAAACCTGAAATTCGCGCAAAATATTAAGGGATATTCCAATAATACTGTTTCGGCAATCGGTATTCATACCTTAACATTATCCGAGGTTGACAATACGGCTGAATTTAATAAGTAGACTCACAGGATATAAAACCGAAACATGGGATGAAGCTAATGCAAACCTTATCGAACTGTTCGAAAGAAATAACAATATAACTTTGTTTTTAGTGGTATTTGTTTTTATAGTAGCCGGCTTCGGTATAGCAAATGTTTTAATAACTATTGTTCTCCAAAAGCGACAAGATATTGCAATTATGAAATCATTCGGTTTATCAAAAAGAACAATCGAAATGATTTTTATACTCGAAGGATTAATTCTAGGTATAATAGGCACTTTTCTCGGGGAAATAGCCGGACATTTTATGGCCGATTTTATTTCTACTATTCCCATTAGTTTCGGTGATAGCGCGGTTATTAAAAACGATCATCTTGTAACATACCAAACAGTTTTTTCTTTTGTTATAACAGCTGTTTTTTCGATTATCGTGGGGGCAATTGCAGGCTGGGGACCCGCCAGAAGAGCCGCTAAATCAAATCCGGTTGAAGTTTTGAGGGCGTAATATGACAAACAAGAAACATCTCCTGATGATAGCATACAGGCAATTGTCTCAAAGGAAAAAACAATCTGTCCTTTCCCTTGCTGGTATTGGGATAGGAGTGATGGTCTTAATAACAGCAATTTCGTTAATGAACGGACTCGTGGAAAGTTTTGTTCAAAAAATTATTAATATTGCGCCGCATGTTTTGGTTAACGGTGAAAAAATTGTTCCCCCAATACCCGATCAGCTGATAAGATCGGACAAATTAAACAAAGTAAATTTTATAAAAAATGTTTACCGTAATGATGAAGAAGTAATTAAGAATTATCCTAAAATCATCAGCATAATTAGACAAGATTCGCTTGTAGAAGTAGCTGCTCCCATGGTCGGGCTAAATGCAATCGGAAAATTCGGTACTACTACATTGCCCGTGCAGTTGTTCGGTATAATTCCTTCATCGCAGAATAAAATCGAAAAATTCGAAGAAAGTATGGTAAGCGGAAGTTATAAAGAGCTTGAACGGACGCCCGACGGTATTTTATTAGGTACATCCGCGGCGAATGATTTCAGCGCCAAAACAGGTGACCGGCTGCAGATAATCTCGGGAAAGGGCAATGTCTTCAGTGTCCGGGTGATTGGAATATTTTCAACAGGTATAAACGATATAGACGGTAACGCTTACATTAATTTAAAACTCGCGCAGAATATAGGCGGTTACTCAACGGGTGACGTTACCGATATTTATATACGGGTAACCAATTTGAAAAAAGATTATCTTGTCGCGAGAAATATCGAGAGTCTTACAAATTATAAGGCAATAACATGGGAAGAAAAAGCTGCGAGTGTTCTTGCTTTATTCAAGATGATTTCAATGATAGTTTATTTCCTTGTGTTTTTTGTGGTACTTGTTGCCGGTTTCGGTGTTGCCAATGTTTTAATAACCAATGTACTTGAAAAAACAAGAGACATTGCCATTCTCAAATCTTTCGGATTCAAAAAATCGGAAATTACTTTTGTCTACTTATTACAGGGTTTGATAGTTGCGGTTATTGGCGCGGCTTTAGGTTGCATCATGGGCTATTTTATGATCGAGTTATTATCATCTATAAAAATAGCTTCATCCAGCAGTTCAGCAGTAAGAGCAAATAGATTATTAATGGGAAAAAATTTATGGTATTTCACATTATCTTCAGGCTTTGCAATTATTGTAAGTCTGATTGCCTCCGTAATTCCGGCAAGAAATGCGGCCAAAGTAAATCCTGTAGAAATTTTACGCGGTGAAAAATAATGATTCAATCGATAATTAAAACAGAAAATATTAATAAGACTCTTACTAATAAAAACGGTAATGAAATTGTTACCACTAACATTCTTCCCGATATCAGTCTGGATTTTAAAAAAGGAGAGTTTACTGCCATTACCGGGCCCAGCGGATCAGGTAAAACTACTTTATTGTATTTACTAGGAGGATTGGATAAGCCGTCAAAAGGTAAAATATTTCTGGAAGATAGAGAAATCTCCGCTATGAGAGAAGAAGATCTGGCTGAGCTTCGTAATCGGAAACTGGGATTTATTTTTCAATTCCATTTTTTACTACCTGAATTTTCCGCTATTGAGAATGTTATGATGCCCATGCTCGCCCGGGGCAGGACTTCATTGTCAGACTCCAGGAAAAAAGCGGCTGATTTACTTTCACTTGTGGATATGGAGAATAAGATCCATAGCAAACCTAATCAATTGTCCGGAGGGCAGCAGCAGAGAGTAGCGGTGGCCAGAGCCCTGGCTAATGATCCTATCGTTTTGCTGGCTGACGAGCCTACCGGTAATCTGGATTCCCAAAATTCAGAAAATATTTACAGTCTTTTTGAAAGACTGAACAAAGAAAAAAATCAGACTATTATAATTGTTACGCATGATGAACATTTTGCTTTAAGGACACACAGAAAAATCCATATAATTGACGGGAAAATTGATGATGATATAAAACTAATCTAAATAATTAGCATGAATTCGGGTTGGCATAACTTAATTACTATTATTCATATATTTTATTATTAAAAAGTAATTCGGAGATAAAAAGTGAGCCACAAAATTACTGTAATTCCGGGTGATGGTATCGGTCTTGAGATTACCAATGCAACAATTCAAGTACTTGAAAATACCGGCCTGAAATTCGAGTGGGAAAAAGTTGAGGCAGGAGTTTCCGCGCTGGATAAATATAAAGATCCGCTCCCTCAGGATGTAATCGATTCGATCGCCAAGAATAAAGTAGCTATAAAAGGTCCGCTTACAACTCCGGTTGGAAAGGGCTTTCGAAGTGTGAATGTTGCACTGCGAAAAGAATTTGAATTGTATGTAAACCAAAGGCCTGCCAAAACATATACCGGCATAAAAACACTTTATTTCGATCATATAGATCTTATTATATTCAGGGAAAATCTGGAAGAGTTTTATTCAGGAATAGAACATTATATAGATAGCAGTCATTCAGCGGCGGAGACAATAGGAATAATTACAAAAAGAGGATCTGAGAGAATTATCAGATTTGCTTTTGAGTATGCTAAGAAACACGGTCGTAAAAAATTAACGGTTGTACATAAGGCCAACATACTAAAATTTACCGGCGGTCTTTTTCTGGATGTCGCGCGGAAAATAGCACCCGAATATCCCGAAATTATGTTTGAAGATAAAATTGTCGATAATATGGCAATGCAGATGGTAATGAATCCTTATCAGTTTGATTGTATTGTTACTACAAATTTATTCGGTGATATATTATCCGATCTAGCATCCGGGCTGGTTGGAGGTTTGGGAATGGCGCCCGGCGCGAATATCGGCGACGGTATTGCAATTTTCGAAGCGGTGCACGGTTCTGCGCCTGATATAGCGGGACAAGATATTGCGAACCCTTCGGCGCAGATTCTTGCATCGGTAATGATGCTGGAATATATAGGCGAATTTGAAGCGGCTAAAAAAATAGAGAAGGCATTAGCTTCCGTTATTGCGGAGGGAAAATTTGTAACAAAGGATATTAAATGCCGTTAATTTTGTAGGAACTCAAAAATTTGCCGAAGCGGTTATTCAAAAAATGGAAGTGTAGCTTTTCTTCTTTAAAATAATTATAGATAATTTTCGGAATTCCCTTTATAAACAGTCGATCCGTATAATAAAATTATTTTAAATTGAGGAAGTATTATAATTATTTTTACCATATATTGCTTATTTTTGTGGATGAATTTATAAATGAAATGAAGTAATGTTTAGTGTCGGGAAAATAAATATAGAAAAAGCAGTGTTGCTTGCTCCTATGGAGGATGTAACTGATCTGTCTTTCAGACTTGTTTGTCGAGAATTAGGTGCCGATGCGGTTTATACGGAGTTCGTTAATTCCGAGGGACTTGTCAGGTTATCAGCGAAGACTCATAAAAAACTTGAGATTATACATGAAGAAAGGCCTGTCGGAATTCAAATATACGGCGGCGGAATCGACTCAATGATCGGAGCAGCCCGTATTGCCGAAAAGGAAAATCCGGATTTAATTGATATTAATGCTGGCTGCTGGGTGAAAAATGTTGTAGGTAACGGCGCTGGTGCAGGTTTACTCAAAGATCCAGAGTATATGCAGCAGCTGGTTAAAGGCGTTGTCGATTCGGTATCTCTCCCGGTTACCGTCAAGACAAGATTAGGGTGGGATCATGAAAGTATCAAAATTCTTGAAGTCGCAAAACGGATGGAGGATGTAGGCGTAAAAGCTTTAACCGTACATTGCAGAACAAGAGCAATGGGGCATAAAGGCGAGGCCGACTGGAACTGGATTCCCAGAATCAAAGAAGTTGTTGATATTCCGGTTATATTAAACGGCAATGTACTCTCGGCAGAAGACGTTAAAAGAGCATTTGATGAAACCGGTGCGGACGGAGTAATGATTGCCCGCGGAGCAATCGGGAATCCCTGGGTTTTTAAAAGAAGCTAAAGAATTATTAACCGATGGTTATAGATCGACAGTAATCGATGAAGAACTTAGAATTAAGACTTGCCTTAGACACTTATTTCTTGCTATAAAAGTTAAAGGGGAAAAAAGAGCGGTTTTGGAGCATAGAAAATTTTATAGCGGATATTTAAAAGGATTAAGGAATGCTTCAACTATACGAAAAAAACTGATGGAAGTGCATGAATACAAATCCGTTGAGGAAATACTTCTTCAATATTTGGATGAGCTGTTAAATTATAATGTTGCTATTTAATGTTTTCTGAAATTTAATACTCTACAAACCGAATAAAAATTTGCAAAATATACTTACCAATAAAATTGCCAGGGTTATTTCAACCGTTTTCGTTCCGCCGTCATTTACTATAATTATTTACACATATTTCGCATTCCGTTTCGAAACCGAAGTTCAAAAAATAATTATTACAATTCTCGTCGCTTTTATTTTTGGCTTTGTACTTCAGATTGCATTATTTGTATTTTTAAGGAACCGCGGAAAACTGGTTGATCTTGATGCATCCGTCAAAGAAGAGCGGACTGTACCTTTTCTTATATCCGTTTTGTTTTATACTGCCGGACTTTTTATACTTATTTTTGCCAGGATTAATATTATTTCAATAGGTTTCTGGTTTTGTTATATTTCAAATACACTAATTGTAATATTAATAAATAAAAAGTGGAAGATAAGTGTTCATGCTGCCGGAGCGGCGGGGCCTGCTGCGGCTTTGACTTTTGTATTGGGAGCAACAGGCTTGTGGACATTAATATTATTAACATTAGTAGGCTGGTCAAGGATAAAACTTAAATGCCATAGCTTGTCTCAAGTTTCAGCCGGAGCTTTACTGGGATTCGGATCAGCTTACTTTCAGATTTATTTAATTTATCATTGGTTCGGCCATGGCTGAAAAAAATGAAATAATAAAATTGCTGAATAAAATTGCCGACTTAATGGAATACCGGGGAGAAAATCCGTTTAAAATAAATGCGTATCGTAACGGCGCCGAAGTTTTACGTCACTCCGAGGAAAACCTTGAAAAATTAATTGAGGATAAAAAGCTTTCCGTTATAAAAGGTATCGGTAAAGGACTACAATCTGTAATTTATGAATTTCGAGAAAGAGGTTCTTCTACTCTCTTTGCGGAATTGATGAGAGATGTGCCGGAGGGAATTGATGATTTATTGAAAATAAGAGGATTAGGACCGAAGAAAATAAAGATTTTATATTCCCAACTTGGGATTTCAAATTTAGGTGAACTTGAATATGCTTGTAAGGAGAACAGACTTGCGTTAATAAAAGGTTTCGGTGAAGCTTCGCAGAAAAAGATACTTGCAGAAATAGAAAAATTAAAAACTTACAGCCATTTTATTTTAATAAATCTTGCTGAAGATTATTCCGATCAAATATTAGAACGGATTTCGGGTTTAAAATCCATTTCAAAAGTTGCTGTAACGGGGCAGTTGAGAAGGGGAATGGAGGTTTTTTCCAAGCTTGAATTTATAGCTCTCACAGAAGATACCAATCTTCTTTGCGATGAGATCAAAGAACATTTTGAATGTAAAAAATCTGACGGTTATATCGACATCAAAAATGGCTACCAAATACCAATCCAATTATACCCGGTTAGTTCGGAGCAAGAATTTACTGAAAAATTGTTTGTTACAACAGGAAGTCCGGGATTTTTGCAAAAGTTAAAATCTTCGGAGCATGATTCAAAACTATCCGGTGATGAAAAAGAATATTTTAAACATTTTAATCTGCCTTATATTATCCCTGAAATGAGGGAAGAAGAGTATTTTAACATAAAAAGCGACAATTTAAAACTAAACTCAGACCTGAGCATTAATCACTTCAAAGGCTTGCTCCACTTTCATTCTTCTTATTCCGACGGGAAGAATAGTCTTGAAGAAATGATCAGTGAAGCAAAAAAAGAAGGATTTTCATATGCTGCTGTATGTGACCATAGCAAATCAGCATATTATGCAAATGGTTTAAGTGAAGATAGAATTCTCAAACAAATACTTGAGATTAAAGAATTAACATCAAAAATTGGATTGCATATATTTCAGGGTGTTGAGTCCGATATTTTGCAGGATGGAAGTTTGGATTATAGTGAAGATTTTCTTCAAAATATTGATTTTGTCGTAGCTTCGGTTCATTCAAATTTTCATATGGAGCAAGACGAGATGACAAGGCGAATAATTAAAGCTGTGGAAAATCCGTTTGCGGACCTTCTCGGTCATCCTTCCGGCAGACTTCTGCTTTCTCGTGATCCCTATAATTCCGATTTAAGGAAAATTATTGACGCATGCTCCGCAAACAAGGTTGCTATTGAAATAAATGCTAATCCGCATCGCCTGGATTTAGATTGGAGAATGATTTATTATGCCAGGGAAAAAGGATGTTTGTTTTCGATTAATCCGGATGCCCACTCCACCCGTGATATTTCATATGTTAAATACGGAGTCATGATCGGAAGGAAGGGCGGCCTCCAAAGCAAAGAAGTAATTAATTTTTTTGATGAACCTGAATTCAGATTGTTTCTGAACCGGAAAATAAAACGAAAATTAAATTAGGTATTAGAGTGATTGATTATACCGTTATAAAAAATACAGGCATACTAAAACTGAACCGCCCGGAGAAAAGAAACGCGTTAAATCCTGAAATGATTGATGGAATAAAGAAAAGTTTAGGAATTGCCGGCAACGACGATAAGGTACGCTGTCTAATTATAGCCGGAGAGGGAAAAAGTTTCTGCGCCGGTGCAGACCTTGAATACCTCAATGAGTTAAAGGATTATTCATCTGTTGAAAATGAGAAGGATTCCGAATCAATGTCTGATCTTTTTTTATCTTTGTATAAATTTTCGAAGCCTACAATTGCAGCGGTTAACGGAGCTGCCGTTGCAGGGGGATGCGGACTTGCATCGGTATGCGATATTATTATAGCTGATCCCGACCATTCAAAGTTCGGTTACTCTGAAGTAAAAATAGGATTCATACCGGCGTTAGTTTCTGTCTTTTTGATAAAAAAGGCAGGGGAAGGCATTGCAAAAAGATTACTGCTTACCGGCGATCTTATTGACGGTAAAAGGGCTTATGAATTAGGTCTGGCAGATTTTCTATCCGATGATCCATTGAAGTATGCACTGGAAATATCGGAAACATTAAATAAAAACTCCCTATTAAGTCTAAAGCTTACCAAAAGATTGGTTCAGACTGTTTCTTCCATGTCTGTGGAAGATGCTGTTGATTATTGCGCCAAACTGAATACAATAAGCAGAGAATCGGAAGACTTAAAAAAGGGACTGTTAAATTTTTTAACCAAGAATTAGGGGCATTTATGTCTGATGAATTAAAAAAATATATTAGGGACGTAGTTGATTTTCCTAAACCGGGAATCGTCTTTAAAGATATAACTACTTTATTGAAAGAACCGAAAGCATTAAAAATTACTTTAGATAGTTTGTACGAACTGTCAAAAGATCTTAATATAACAAAAGTTGCAGGCATAGAATCAAGAGGATTTTTATTCGGCGCTATGCTTGCGGAAAAATTAAATGCCGGTTTTATCCCCATAAGGAAACCGGGAAAATTACCGGCTGAAACAGAAAGTAAAACCTACGATTTGGAATATGGAAATGATACAATTGAAATTCACAAAGATGCTATTCAGAGGGGGGAAAGGGTCCTTATTCACGATGATCTTCTTGCTACCGGGGGAACTGCTTTAGCCGCAGCCGGACTGGTAGAAAAACTTGGCGGAGATGTTGTACAGTTATCTTTTATTATAGAATTGAATTTCCTTAAAGGAAGAGAAAAATTAAAGGGATATGACGTAAAATCTTTAATTGCTTATGAAAGCGAGAAATAAGTTCTAAAATATTTCTTTGCGATTATTACACGGATTAATCCGGACTTAATTAAGGAATATTAATTTAATTCTCGTGATTTGCGGCTGTTTAGATCTCCCGGTTATTATTTTATTAAATGGTGTACATCCGTATAAAAACCTAGGAATCTTTTTTAGTCTTCCAGTTTTTTGGTGAAATTACAACGACGAACTCACCTTTGTTGACTTTCTCTCCGAAAGTTTCAAGCAGTTCAGTAGGGCTGCCGCGCCATATATCCTCGAATTTCTTGGTTAATTCCCTACATATAACTATGTGCCTTTCAGGCATATATTCGTTTAACTCAATTAATAGTTTTTCTATTCTGTAGGTTGATTCGTATAAAATTATGGTCCTTTCTTCTTCAACCAGAGAATGCAATTTTTTTTGTCTGCCTTTTTTTTGAGGAATAAACCCTTCGAACACGAAAGCATCTGTGGGCAAACCGCTGACTGTTAGAGCGGTAATCATTGCGGTGGGGCCGGGAACAGGTATAACTGTTATTTCCGATTTGATAGCGGCGGAAATAGTTCTAATGCCAGGATCGGATATTGCCGGAGTACCGGCATCGGAAACCAGTGCGCATGACGCCCCGCCTAAAATCCTGGATAATAAATACTCAATTTTTGAATCTTCGTTTACAGCGTTTAGCGATACAAGTTCTTTTTTTATATCATACGCGTTAAGCAATACCGAAGTAGTGCGCGTATCCTCGCATGCAATAAAATCTACTTCTTTCAGAACATCAATTGCTCTAAAAGTTATATCTTTTAAATTGCCGATAGGGGTGCTGACAATGTAAAGAGAACCTTCCAATTATTCTCCGCCTATTTAAAATGATAATCCCGCCGAAGGCGGGACATCATGCAAGTAGTTATAAAATTTGTTTTTGTTCAAAGCAAATTTAATACTTTTTTAATTATTAGCAAGCCTTCTTCCAGATCTTCTTCCGAGATATTCAAAGGAGGACGGAACCTGATTGACTTTTCTCCGCAGCCGAGTATTAAAAGATGCTCTTTATAACAATTCTTTATGAAAGTATTTCTTAATTCGGATGTGGGCAGATCGAATGAACACATTAAGCCAAGTCCGCGAGGGCTATCCAGCAATTCCGGGAATAGCTGATGAAGTTCATGTAATTTTGAAAGTAGGTATTTGCCTTTTACATAAGCATTCTGCACTAAATTTTCTTTTTGAATTATTTGCATAATATGTTTGGAACGAACCATATCTGTGAGATTTGCACCCCAAGTCGAGTTTATTCTGCTTGATTTATGGAAACAGTTATCAGGCACTTCGTCGATTCTGTCGGAAACCATAATGCCGCATACCTGGGCCTTCTTCCCGAAAGAGATAATATCCGGTTTTACATAATATTCAGAAGCCCAGAATTTTCCTGTTAAACCGAAACCGGTCTGAACTTCGTCGAACATTAATAAAATATCATTCTCATCGGCGATGGTTCTTAATTTTTCAAAAAATTCTTTTCTGAAAAAATTATCTCCGCCTTCACCTTGTATCGGTTCAATAATAATAACGGCGATATCGTCGGGATTATTCTTAATTGCAGCATGAATTTCTGCGAGAGCTTTCTCTTCACTGCGAATAATTTCATTAAGGTTTTGTTCGATAGGGAACTTAATTTTAGGATTGGTTATTCTCGGCCACTGGAATTTGGGAAAATATAAAATTTTATTGGGTTCCGTATTAGTAAGTGACAAAGTGTAGCCGCTTCTTCCGTGGAAAGCCTGTTTGAAGTGCAAGACCTGCTGTCCTTTTTCTTCTTTATAACCTTTCATCAAATTTTTTCGGACCTTCCAGTCGAAGGCAGCCTTAAGGCCGTTTTCAACCGCAAGGGCTCCGCCCGAAACAAAAAACAGGTATTTCATATAATCGGGTTTTGCGATTGATGCGAAAGTCTCAACAAATTCGGCCATCTGTGTCGTATATATATCGGAATTTGACGGTTTATTTGTCGCGGCAACGGCGAGTTCGTTTTTTACTTCTTCTGTTTTCAAACCCGGATGGTTCATTCCCAGAGCGGATGAAGCAAAAAAAGTAAAAAAATCAAGATAACTTTCGCCGGTTTTTTGATCGGTTAATCTGGGACCGATGCTTTTTTCCATATCAAGAACGAAATCAAAACCATCGGCCAGCATGTATTTTGACAAAGTAGGATGAACATCTTCCGGCATAATTTTCGAAAAATGTTCTTTAAAATCTTCTATTGTATTTGAAAAGGTGCTATTCATTATAACCTCCTAAACATTCAACAGTTGGAATATTTAAAAATAAATTAATGATGTGCCGTTAGGCGGCGTAATTGATTTAATACCGTGGAGATATAATAATTAGTAGACGTTTTCGAAGCGAGAAACGAAGTAGCTTCTTAGGCTCTTAAATCCGGTTTGTTCAAGAAAGTTTTTGAATAAATACATGATATACTCTGTTAGTATAACTATTTAACACTAAACTTAAGTATTTTCGGGCCCATTTTCAATCCTAAAGATTATACAAATAGAAATCTTAGATAAGGCATGATATCAAATTGCTTTTGGATTTTTAATTCGTTACAATTATCGGGTAAAAAAGATAAGTAAACGAAGTTACAATAAACTGTTATATTTACTTCGATTAAAAACAAGATTATTGTCTTTTTAATTTTTATCAACATTTATCAAAAATAAAGGAAGATAAAATGGATTTTCTGGAAAAATTGGGCATCAAAGAGAAAAATTACGGTGCCAGCACAGGGACTAAATGGTTCGAAACAAAAAGTGAAGGGGAATTAAAAATATTTTCACCCGCCGACGGCAAATTCATTGCTTCCGTGTATCAAGCATCGGAAGAAGATTACGAAAAAATTATCACCACATCTGTTAAAACGTTTTACGAGTGGAGAAAAATACCTGCTCCGAAAAGGGGAGAAATCGTAAGACAAATTGGTTTGAAACTGAGGGAGTATAAACCGTATTTAGGTCGATTGGTTTCTTACGAAATGGGGAAATCTCTTCAGGAAGGCCTCGGAGAAGTTCAGGAAATGATCGATATATGTGATTTTTCCGTAGGACAATCAAGGCAGTTATACGGATTCACCATGGCCTCAGAGCGGGCTTTTCATAGGATGTACGATCAGTATCACCCGCTTGGGATAGTTGGAGTAATAACGGCTTTTAATTTTCCTGTTGCCGTTTTTTCCTGGAACGCAATGCTTGCTACTGTGTGCGGTGATGTAAATTTGTGGAAACCTTCTTCAAAAGTTCCTTTATCTGCAATTGCGGTACAGAATATTCTGGGTGAGGTCATTAATGATAACAATCTGCCCGAAGGTTTATTTAATCTGATTATCGGAAAGGGATCAACAATAGGCGAGAAATTGCTTAATGATTCCCGCATACCGCTTATCTCATTAACCGGCTCTACACCGGTCGGCAGACATGCCGGGGAGGCTATTTCCAGAAGGTTCGGAAAATCTATTCTGGAATTAGGGGGAAATAATGCAATAATAATCACTCCCGACGCAGACTTAAAAATGGCGATACCGGCTGTGGTGTTCGGAGCTGTAGGTACAGCCGGGCAAAGATGTACAACAACCAGGCGGCTAATTATTCACGAGTCAATTTTTGAAAAGGTAAAAGATTCCTTGATGAATGCATATAAGAGCCTGAAAATCGGAAATCCGCTCGACGAAAATAACCATGTTGGACCTTTAATCGACAAATCTGCCGTTAATCTTTTTACCGCCGCTCTTAAGCGGGTAAAAGAGGAGGGTGGAAAAGTTCTTTTCGGAGGCGATGTACTCAGCGGCAAAGGATACGAATCCGGCTGTTATATTGTACCTGCTTTGGTTGAAGCGGAAAATCATTATAAAATTGTACAGGAAGAAACATTTGCACCTATTTTGTATTTAATTAAATATAAAGGCGACGTAACCGAAGCAATTAATTTGCATAACAATGTAGTTCAGGGACTGTCATCCTCTATCTTTACAAATAACTTTAAAGAAGTTGAGCAATTCCTTTCCACAGAAGGATCCGATTGCGGCATAGCAAACGTAAATATAGGAACTTCAGGAGCCGAAATCGGCGGTGCGTTCGGAGGTGAAAAGGAAACAGGCGGAGGACGGGAATCCGGCTCCGACTCATGGAAAGCATATATGAGGAGACAGACAAACACACTGAACTTCGGTTCAACGTTGCCTCTGGCACAAGGAATAAAATTCGAGATTTAATTTAAAATTTCGCTGGATTATTTAACGGCTTTAATTTAAATTGATTCAAGCATTAGTGAATTTTCTATTTTCTAATTAATTTCAAATCCAAAATTAAAATCAATTAAATAAAGCCGTAGAGTTTATTTTATAAGATCATTAAAAATGAAATTCGACGAGAAAAGGGTGTTTCATAATTTTTCTATTTTCCCATTTTGATATTCTGTTCTCTTTTTAACATATAAACTGACATTATTGTAATCCATTTTATGCATTTTTCGGTGGTACAATATTTGTCTTTTAATAAAAAAAGTAGATGGTGGGACTGTGAAACAATTGCAACTTGATTCTTTTATTTCTATAAACAGCGATATTGAGTTTAATCAATATAAAATTCTTTCCGGTCTAAAGGAATTCCGGAAGGAATTTAATAAAAACAAGATATATCCGTCGCTGGCCGAGTTGGTTTACCTGTCGTCTCAACTGGAAGAAGTAATTCACAAAAGGAACAATAACCTCAGTATCCCGCTTCCCAAGGGGCTAAAAGGAACAAAACAAAAAGATAAAAACATAATCGTTGAAATTGTCGAACATTCCGTGGAAAAAAGCGAGTATTTTTACGAGCTTATTGAATGGTCACTGCCTCAGATAAAAAGTTTAATAGATGAAGCTTATATTTTGTATGATTTTGTTGAAAGAAATATTCAAATCGAAGAAGTGGGCATTGCGCCTTTCAACAAAGATGAAGGTTATTTCTTGATACCTGATAATTTAGTTAATATGATACAGGTATATAAGTACGAATGTTCTGTCTATTCTCCGGGCAATAAGCCATATCGATCTTTGAAAACTAATTTTGTTACAGCCACAAAGAATTTGGAATATTACGGTTCGCCGGAATTTATTAAACTTGAATTAATTAGAAAGTATAAAGACCGGCCTAATATTGCCGCATTTATTTGTAAAATAAATGTGGATTTCCCCTTTAATGAAACCATCTTTCCGATAGCTAAAAGAAAGCTGCTTTCTCACATTTCCAAATAATCATCGGGAATAAACCGGCTTTATTTAGCAATAATTATAAAATTGTTTAAGCTTTTATTCCAGTAATCTCGGCCGTCGATTTAAAAATAAAAATCCGGCTCAATTTTCTAATAATTAAGCCGGATAATATTAATATAATTCGAATCAGCCGACCAGGGCGATGTAATCACTTAAAATTTGACCGGTTTCATCCAGCAGAGGATCATTCTTTTTATCGGAATTATCCGCTTGTTTTTCACCTTCTTTAAGTAATTTTAAACCTAATTTTTTGCGGATCGCATTTTCTCTTTCAAATTTTTTCTGATCCATCTCATCCTGTTCTTTTTTCCTCACGCTTTCGTTAAGAGAAACATATTTCCTGTCATGTGCATCTTTATATTCATTTATCTCATCCAGATACTTTGCCCACTCTGCATCGTCGTCATTTATTCTTTTCAAATGTTCTTTTTCCAATTCCGGGACATATTTTTTTACGTCGCCGTAAACGGTATATTTAGTAGGCGATATCTGGTCCCAGGGCAGGGAGCTTGGTTCGGAGCTTTCGCCGAATTCCTTCGGATCGATTGCTGCCGGGTAGGTAATATCGGGTATTACTCCCAGATGCTGTGTACTTTCGCCGTTTATTCTATAAAACTTTGCGATAGTCAGTTTTATTTGACCCAGCTTTTCGGAAGCGCTGGGCATCAACCGGTTTAAGTCAATCAAATTCTGAACCGTTCCTTTACCGTATGTTTGATCTCCTATTATCAAACCTCTGCCGTAGTCCTGAATGGCAGCCGAAAATATTTCCGAAGCGGAAGCGCTGAATCTATTGACGAGAACAGCCATCGGGCCATTGTAAAAGATCGAAGAATCGGGATCATCTTCTTCACGAATCCGGCCATCAGAACTTTTTATCTGTACTACTGGTCCGTCTTTAATAAATAACCCGGTCAATTTAACCGCTTCTTCAAGAGAACCGCCTCCGTTATTTCTCAAATCTATAATTATTCCTTGAACCTTTTCTTTTTTTAATTCTTCAAGAAGTTTTTTTACGTCCCTTGTAGTGCTTTTATAATTTTTATCTCCGCGTTGTTCCGCCTCAAAGTCGCTGTAGAAAGCAGGAACTGTAATTACGCCGAGTTTATATTCCTTTTCATTGTTTTTTATATTAATGATTTTATCTTTTGCCGACTGTTCCTCAAGTTTAATTTTATCCCTCACTAGAGTAATTAATTGCGGCTTCGCATTTACTCCTCCACTTGCAGGCAATATCTGTAATCTGACAATACTTCCTTTCGGTCCTCTTATAAGCTGAACCACATCGGTTATTCTCCATCCTATAACATCAACCATATCACCGTCTTTGCCCTGGCCTACACCAACTATTTTATCTCCGGGATGAAGTTCTTTGCTTTTGAATGCCGGACCGCCGGGAATCACTTCTACAATTTTGGTATATTCATCTTCGGTTTGCAGCTGTGCGCCGATTCCTTCCAGAGACCGACTCATATCAATTTTAAAATTATCCGAAGTTATCGGAGACATGTAATTTGTATGAGGATCAAGCGCCTCGGTATATGAATTTTCAAAAAGCTGGAAAACATCTTCATCGCTGTATTGATCAAGATTTCGGGTTAGATTATCATATCTTTTTATCAATGTCTTTTTAACGTCATCCCATTTCTTTCCTGTAAGTACTAAATTCAAAGCATCGTTTTTAACTCGTTTTTTCCAAAGCTCATTGTAGGCAGCCGTATCTTTTGACCATGGGGCATTTTTCCTGTCTATTAGAAATTTTTCGTCTTTTGTAAAATCAAATCCTTTATCTAAAAGTTTTTTTGCATATTCTATCCGTTCACTCATTCTTTTTCTGAAAACGTTAAAAATTACATATGCCGGTTTTAAATTTCCGTTTTTAATATCATTATCCAATTGATATTTGTACTGGTCAAAATCGTTTATATCCGATTGCAGAAAATACATTTTGTTGTAATCAAGAGATTTCAAATATCTGTTAAATATTACGTTTGACAGCGAATCGTTCAAAGAATATTTTCTATAATGATACCGGGATAAAATAGTATTTATCAGCTGATCTTCGGTAGACATATATTTTTCTGCGTGAGCAGCTTTAACAGTATCCGGAGAGCTCCAGAAATTTAGATTATAATCCGTAGACTTCGCCAGGAAGATATTAGCCGTTACCAGGATAATAGCCAATACAAAGAATTTTTTCATAATATTACTCGTTGTTTTCGTCATTTACTTAATTATTAATTGAAATTTGTACAGTTTTACAAATGCGGTGAAAGTATTAAAATGTTTTTATTTCCCGCCTTTTAATTTAAGTACTTAATTTTATAGCTATTTTAACAGAACTGCAATATCCGAATAATTTATAAATTAAAAAAATGTATAATTTATCCCGGTTCCAGATTTTTACCTCTGCTTTCAGTTGGACATTTTTGCATAAATTCTAACATTAAGTCGACTTAATAAGATTGCTGACCGGACAATTATATTACTTGAGAATTTTTCTATTTGACTGTATAAAACCTAAAATGTTTCTTTAGACTCAAAGTTGCCTTAATATGTACCGGTCGGCATTATGAAATAATTATTTAAGTTCGGAAGCCAGTTTGAATACTTCAGCCGCATGGCCATCTATATCCGATACCTTTATAATATTCGCGATTTTACCTTCTTTATCAATTATAAAAGTCACTCTATTGTCCACACCGTACTTATTCAAGACGCCGTATTCTTTGGAAACATTTTTAAGCGAGTCCGAAAGAAGCGGAAAATTAAGATGATATTTATCAATGAAGTTTTTAATTGCCGTTTTACCGTCAACGCTTACACCTAATACCGGTATCTTGCTTTCCTCAAACTTATGCCAACTGTCTCTAATTCCGCAAGCTTCTATAGTGCACCCGGGCGTACCGGCTTTAGGATAGAAATAAACTATAACCGGGGTTTTGCCTTTAAAAGTAGATAGAGTATAAGTTTTACCGTATGCGTTGTGTAAAGTAAAATCCGGTGCGTTCATGCCTGTTTTTAATTTGTCTCCGCCGTAAACAGATACCATAAACAGCATAAAGAAAATTACCCCTGACGGAATTATCACCTTTTTCATTGTTACTCCTTTAATGATGTTTGATTATATAATCAATTGAGGGCAAAATCTAATTTTAAAACTTTAATCCTTTTCCACGCTTCTCGCAAAAATATAATCCACGTTTGTCAGCATATTTTTGTTATCAAAAATTGCATCCAATTCTTTTTCCGTTAAATACTTTTTAACTTCTTCCGACTTAAGAAGTTCGGATTTCAGGTCTTTTGATTTATCTGCCCAAACTTCCATTGCCGAAGTCTGAACAATTTTATAAGCATCCTCCCTTGAAATTCCTTTGTTTACCAATCTAAGCAGAATTGTTTGAGAAAATACCAATCCTCTGGTCAGATTCAAATTCTTCAGCATATTTTCCGGGTAAATTAAAAGATTTTTTACAAGCTTCACCATTAGATCGAGCATGTAGTCCAATGCGATTGTGCTGTCCGGTACGATAATCCTCTCAACGGAAGAGTGTGAAATATCCCTTTCATGCCACAGGGCAACATCTTCCAAAGCGGCGGTTGCATTTCCTCTTAACACTCTGGATAATCCCGTAATTCTTTCGCTGATAATCGGGTTCCGCTTATGAGGCATTGCCGATGAACCTTTTTGACCTTTTGAAAAGTACTCTTCCGCTTCCAGCACTTCAGTTCTTTGAAGATGCCTAATCTCTACCGCAATTTTTTCCAGTGTAGCCCCTATAACAGCCAGAGTAGTCAGATATTCCGCGTGCCGGTCTCTTTGAATTACCTGAGTTGATACAGGCGCAGGCTTCAAATTCATTTTATCGCAGACATATTCTTCCACTTTAGGCGAGAGATGTTCGAAGGTACCGACGGCACCCGAAATTTGTCCTACACTTATTGTATTCTATCGCTTTTTCAAGTCTGGCAATATTTCTTTTTGTTTCCTCATACCAAAGGGCAAATTTTAATCCCATTGTAGTAGGTTCGGCATGAATGCCGTGAGATCTCCCCACACACAGCGTGTTTTTATGTTCGAGAGCTCTTTCTTTTAAAACTTTTTTTAATTCCAGCAGACGGTTTAAAAGCAGTTCGCCGGCAGTTTTCATCTGGAAGGAAAGGGTAGTATCAAGAATATCGGAAGACGTCATTCCGTAGTGAATGTGTCTGGATTCAGGTCCGACATATTCCGCGACATTGGTAAGAAATGCAATTACGTCGTGTTTGGTTGTTTCTTCAATTTCCAGAATTCTTTTAACTTCGAAATTGGCTTTTTCTTTTATGACGTCTACATCGGCTTTGGGTATTTCACCGAGTTCGCTTCTCGCTTCACACGCAAGTATTTCGATTTGAAGCCATGTTTTAAATTTGAATTCATCTTTCCAAATTTTTCCCATTTCGGGAAGTGTATACCTTTCAATCATGAAGTTTTCTCCAAAGTCATTTTTTTAGTTATTATTTTATTGTCGCGGAATACTTTTATGTTGATTGTATCGCCGACGTTGAAT
>CAVUCX010000068.1:0-50039 GCA_963739955.1 uncultured Bacteroidota bacterium
TAATGAGGACAGGAAAGCGTATACATGAAGTAATTAAGAATAAGGAAAAAGAGGTTTGGAATCAACTATAATTTTAAATTTGATAATTCCCGGTTCCTGAAAAACTTATTACGTTGAATAACAATTAACTCACGCAACCATAAAGATCAATGCTAGAAACGGAATATATATAGATATATTTTATTTCGGGAGTATTGTTACGAATACTCTTTTATATCGTGACAGCGGAGGCGTCCCTTTATCGGTCACTCTTAAAATAAATTGCGCTGTCTCCTTTTTTTCTACCTCGGGAGCAATAACATAGGCATTATAAATGTTCTCGGCGGAATTAATTTTTATCGGTTCTTTATATGAACCTGCCTCCGGATAGTTAAACCAAAGATAACTGAGATTGTCTCCGTCAGGATCGGTTGCAGTCGCATTCAGACTAAATCCCTCTCCGGATTTTACGGTTATATGATCGGGGACTAATAATTTTGGAACCGGGGGATGATTGGAATTTTTATACGATTCGGTACACCAACTCATCCTGGCGGCAAAATCATTTTGAAAGTCGTCTCGCCACCGCCACAGGGTTGCCTTATTGCTTTTAAATGCAAGGGAATCAGCTCTGACGGTACGCCCGTATTCATTTGAAAGATACGGAATATAATTATCGACCGCGTCGGTCCAAATAGGCCTGGTTTCCGGTACAATCGGAACGCCCGAATTTCCTCTTTTAAGCGAATCGAATTTAGGTTTGTAAAGTTCATAACGGCCGCCCCAGCCGCCCCATTCCGGATGCTCCGGATAGTTTAATCCGTTCGGAATCAGGTTAAGAAACGAAGGTGTATCGCCTTCCATTCCGTATGCAACGTCGGGATATACGGCGCCGAGCGGACCGTGGCCCTGCTGAATATTTTTTAAGATCCAGCCATTGCTGATTTCCTTATTATTTATTCCTTTTATAAAACTATTTATTGCACTCCAGGTTGCGGTGCCGTAATCGTCGCCGGGACTTACAATATAAAATAAATCGGGGAAATTTTTTCTTATCCACACACCGCTGTCGTCCTGATCGGATATTGTATAAACTCTTAGTTTCGAAATTAATTTCTTTGTTCCGCATCAGTCTTTGTCTTTTTAATATCGTATAGTGCCTGGGCAAGAGTGTTTACTCCTCCCCAAACGCATATCCATAACGGACGAACGTCTTTTTCTTCAAGTGCTTCCAGAATAAGTTTAGAACCGGGTGAGTCTTTCCCTTCGCCCACCCCCGACATTCCGTATTCTTCGATCCCGTGAGAAACTTTAATTAAAAGTGATTTCTCACTTGGGAAACCGGATTCATGTTTAATAAGATTCGGCTGTACTTTGCCGTAGGCTTCAACTATGCTTTTTATATATTCGGGATGTGTTACTGTTTTTTGCCAACAGGATGTTGTAGCAATTAATCCGTCTATATCAATTTCATTCGAGTACAGCAGTAAACGCACCATTGATTCGGAATCGTCCGGATCGGCGCCTATATCCGATAATATGATTACTCTGTTTTTTTGATTCGCAGAATTCTCTTTATGCTCCTCACGCGCAAAAATTGAGACGGAAGTAAGTATGAAAAAAAAGGTAATTGTATAAACAATTGTTTTCATATTCTTTTTTCCCTGGTTAAAATGGTAAAGTAAAACCAATGTTGAAGTTAATAAAAGTTCAGCTATTTCGCATTACTTTTCAATTTATGTTTTCTTCATTTTTAATTTCCGCGTGCAGCAACTTCAAAGACAACCGCATTCATCCCGATGTGTCATGTGGGATTTACCGAAAATAAATTGAATCGTAGAGCCAATTGAATTGCAACTTTACAGAAACTAGAGTTTTCTGCCGAATTCATTCTCTACTTTGCTTGTATACTGCCGCGGCGAGAACCCAGTCATTTTTAAAATTATTTTATGAAATGCGACTGATCGAAAAGGTATAATTTTGAGTTTAATATTAAAACTAAACCACCGGCTGGTCAACGGATTAGTTCTTTTTTCGGATAATTCGTAAATTATGCCGGTTGCAAGAAAACCGAATTTGCAGGTATCACTATAATCTGTCGGTTTTATTTTTGTAATTTTTTTTTTGAAGACAGATAAAACTTAAATTCGAACGTCATTTATCGAATATTATGGAAATTAAATTAAATACTCTTTTTATCGATTTGCTTCCCGAACCTGTTGTTCTTATTGATGATCAAGGTATGATACTTGAGACAAACAAGGCAGCGGAAATTTTAGATCAAGGACATGAACTTACAGGGAATAATCTAAAAGACTATTTGTTCCCTCATCCGTCTGACTTCATTCACTTAATGACTACAGACGAAATAAAAAAAATTTCGATCACCTTAAACAATACAGATTATTATGTGCGTATTATACCGGTACCCGAAACCGGTTTCATGATTTTGTTTTTAAAATATATAGATGAACAGGACCGTCAAAAGATCGGACCAATTACTTCTCATGAACCGATTCGTGATTTATACGCTCATATGCTTGATTTAATAGAAGCCGAAAGGAAACGGATTTCAGGAAAACTGCACGATACTGTTAGTCAGAATTTATTGTTTATTAATATGCTTCTCAGAAACTCATCGAATGAGCAGGAATATCAGGATATCCTTGCTAAAGTAATTCCGGCGATCGATTCCGTTTTAGAAGAAATAAAAGCAATTTCAAAGCGGCTTAAACCTATAATCTCAAAGGATGTCGACCTTATAACGGCAATTATAACACTGGTGACTAAATTAAACGGTGAAAATGGAATAAAAGGCGAAGTAAATTATTCCGGGCATTCGGAACGGCTTGATATTAAAACCGAAACTTTGCTTTACGGAATAGTTAATGAAGCTGTTACAAATATTTTAAAACATTCGAAAGCAGAAAATTATACAGTACAGATAATAAATAAAACCTCGTCGATTATTCTAATAATATCCGACGACGGAATAGGTTTCTATCTCTTCCCTAGTCAAAATGTTCGGCTCGGAATTACTCGGATGAAAACTATAACCGAAATTATAAACGGGACATTTAATATAGAATCCTCACCGGGTAATGGAACAGTTATCAATATCTCAATACCAAGGAACAATTAAAGTTATTAACACTTGTTTTTCTAAGGTATAAACCGTTAAGAAAATTCTCATTTTTATACTAAATAATTCTGACATTTAATTTCCCGGTTTACTGAACATAAATTATTTTTAAAAATTCGAATAAGAGATTTATAACATAAAAACTATACCTATTTATTTCTATATTGTTTATGTGTTAATGACAAAATGAAAGGAGATTTTATGCAAACCGGAAAAGGATTTATAAGTTTATTGATCGGAGGGGCAATAGGAAGTTCAATTGTATTGCTGTTTGCGCCTAAAAAAGGAGAAAAAGTCAGAGAGGATATAAAAACGAATTTTGATGATGCGGTCAATAAAACTAAAAGAAAAAGCAGGCGACTGTTTCGTCAGTCTATTGATATGGTTGAAGACATAGTTCAAAAAGCGGACGAGCTGAGAGATCTGGTTCGGAAATACTCGGAAGGTACATACGAAGAAACCGTAGATAAGATTGAGTTCGAAATCAGACGACTGAGAAAAGTATTATTCGCGGCAATTGATACATATAAGGAAAGCCGAAGCGAGGACAAAACTTCAAATGAAATAGTTAATAAAATATATAATGAATTTGAGAACGATACCGTCCCGCCCAAAAAACATTTAATCAATTAATACTTAACAATAAAAAAGGTTTTCATGAAATTTGAGAACCTTTTTCATTTTAACAGTTATTGTAGTTAGAAAACCTAATTGCATTAACTTATTATATCTCTTTTTCAATAATGCGGTTCGGACTATTATGCAGAATGAAAAAATAAAAATCCCCTGGACTTTATTTGCTTCCGAATTTATCGGCACCGCGTTGCTTACCGGAGTAGGAGTATCTTTTGTGATTTTGGATTTCGGGAATAACAGTCCGGTTATAAACCTACTCCCCGATCCCGGCCTGCGCCGCGCGATTACGGGTTTTTTATTCGGCTCAACAGGTGCGTTAATTGCCGTTTCGTGGATAGGCAAAGAGAGCGGCGCGCATATAAATCCGGTTGTAACCCTTGCCTTTTGGGTTCGCGGAAATATGGGTTTTAAACATGCATCCGGATATATGTTCTTCCAGCTGCTCGGAGGCATAGCGGGTGCTTTACCTCTTCTGTTATGGGGTAAAACCGGCAGTTCGATAAATTACGGAGGAACGTTTCCCGGACAAAACTATTCAGTATGGGCCGCGTTATCCGGGGAAGCTGTAACTACTTTTGCCCTGGTATTTCTTCTTTTCCTATTCATCGGACATGAAAAATTGAAACAATATACTCCGCTTTTATTTCCGGTATTATATTCTATTATGGTTTACCTGGAAGCCCCCCTTTCAGGTACAAGTACAAATCCCGCTCGCAGCCTGGGTCCTTCGGTTGTTGCCGGAAATTATTCGGCGTGGTGGATCTACTGGATAGGACCCGTCGCCGGAACGCTGCTGGCTCTAGCTGTTCATAAATTAAATTTGTTTAATAAGTTCGAGACTGAAGTCGCAAAATTGTATCATTTCAAATTGGACAGATATGGCGTTTTTTCAAACAGTAAAAAATAGATATTTAAGTAACTCAAGTTGACCGCCTCCTTTTATAAACTTAAAAAATAGTTTGAAATAAGAATTTATTTATCCTTTACCCGCGACTTAAGTCGCGGGTAAAGGATAAAAGAAGCAGTTTTTCTCACAAAAATCATTTAAGCGGTCAACTTGAGTAAATTACATTTGTCATCAGGGGCGGATTATTGGTTAGCGACCAATTCTCTAAAACACAAAAATCGATTTTAATTAAATTTTTTATTGAATATTAAAATCATTTACATTAGCTTCCAAAAGCGGATACTCTTACAAAAAACAAACACTCGAAATATTCTAACGATACAACCGGTTTTCAGTCATATGTATCAATTATTTTAATTTTAAATAATAGGCTGAATAATGGAACTATTAGAACGGGATAAATATTTAAATGAATTAGAATCCATGTTTAACGAATTGTCGTCAGGCAACGGTTTTGTAGTTTTTGTTTCGGGTGAAGCGGGAATCGGGAAGACCTCGCTGGTTGAAAATTTTACTCAACAGATCGGAAAACACGCTAATATATTGTGGGGAGCCTGTGATGCATTGTTTACTCCGCGCCCTTTAGGCCCTCTATACGATATAGCCGCTCAATTGAAAAACGGATTGCTTGATCTTCTTAACAAGCAGACGGTCCGCTCTATAATATTTACAAAATTTCTTCAGGAACTTCAGGAGAATGAACTTCCGAATGTGGTTATACTGGAAGATGTTCATTGGGCGGACGAATCGACACTTGATCTGATAAAATTTCTCGGAAGAAGAGCAACTAAACTTAATGTTATTTTTATTATTACTTTTAGAGACG
The DNA here is from genome assembly GCA_963739955.1 of uncultured Bacteroidota bacterium. Lineage (GTDB taxonomy): Bacteria > Bacteroidota > Ignavibacteria > Ignavibacteriales > Ignavibacteriaceae > FEN-1297. The sequence continues at coordinate 5,491 of CAVUCX010000068.1, forward strand.
ATGAGTTAGGCTCGAACCATCCGTTAAGATTTGTTTTGGGCGATATTCCATCGCAAAATTTAATTAGAATTAAACTTCCCCTTTTATCACAAAAAACAGTAGAGAAACTGGCATATTCAAACGGCGTAAAAAATCTTTATGAGTTAACAAGTGGTAATCCGTTTTTAATAACCGAATTATTGAGCAGCAAAGAAAAAACAATACCTTCCACAATTAAGGATTCGGTTTTATCAAGAATGTTACGACTTTCGGATGAAGCCCGCGATTTGGCAGAATTGGTTTCTGTAATACCCAATCGTGCTGAAAAAATAATCATCAATAACATCATACCGCTGAATTCCGGAGCGCTGGAAGAATGTATTAATTCAGGCATCCTTCGGCTTGAAGAAGATTTTCTATTTTTCAGGCATGAGTTAAGCAGAATGGCAGTGGAAGAATCTTTAAGCGAATCGAAGAGACAAAAACTGAATGAAAAAGTACTTCAGAGTCTTCTTAAACTGAAAAAACCGGATAATTACTTAGCCAGAATTATACATCACGCCGTAAGAGCACAAAACAAAGAAGTAATAATTAAATATGCGGAAAGCGCAGCGCATCAAGCTTCACAATTAGGAGCTCACAGCCTGGCCGCGGAACATTATAAAAATGCATTAAAGTTTGCAGATGAACTTCCCTTGGAAAAACAGATAGATCTTTATGAAGGCAGATCATATGAATGCTACCTGACCGGCCAGGTTGAGGAAGGAATTAAGGCCGGTGAAATTGTGCTTAAGCTAGTTAAACAATTGAATGATCCCGAACGTGAAGCCGAAAACTATCGAAAGATATCAAGAATGTTATGGTACGATTGTGATGATGAAAAAGGCGAGAAATATCTGAATAAGGCAATTGATATACTTGAAAGACTTACGCCGGGTAAACATCTGGCGATGGCTTACAGTAATAAGTCGCAGACTTACATGCTTAGAGAAGAAACCGGAGAGGCAATTGAATGGGGAAATAAAGCATTTGAATTAGCCCGTAAATTAAAAGATGAAAATATACAAGCCCACACGCTTAATAATATCGGCACTGCAAAAATGTTTGAAGATGATGATACCGGAGTAGATTTACTTAAGAAAAGCCTCGAACTATCACTTAAAAATGATTTTTACGAACACGCCTCGAGAGCCTATACTAATTTAGGTTCTGTAATGCTTCAGAAGCGAAGACTTACCGAAGCGTTCGAATATTTCTTGGCAGGTTCCGACTATTGCAACGATAAAGATTTATACACTTATAGTTTATGTATGGACGGACATTTTGCTAATACCGAATTATATTTAGGCACCTGGGATAAAGCTGTCGAATTAGCAGGGCGGGTCTTCAGGAAAGAAAATATCCCTTTCGGAAATAAAATAATCCCTCTCATGGTTATCGGAATTGTCAGAGCAAGACGAAATGATCCCGGAGCTTTGTCACTGATTGAGGAGTCTGATTTATTGGCGCCTCAAATCAGGGAAATTGATAAAATTGTAGTAGTTAAATCGGCGAAAGCCGAAGCCTATTGGCTGCAGAACCGGTTGAATGAAATTATTCACGAAGTTGAGTCCGTTTATAATGAAATTAAGGACGGGAAAAATTCATGGGAAATAGGCCAGATTGCTTATTGGCTGTGGAAGGGAAATCGTCTGCTTGCCCCGCCGCCAATAATTGCGAGACCTTACCTTCTGCAAATCAAAGGTAATTGGAAAGCCGCGGCTAAATTGTGGGAAGAACTGCATTGTCCTTATGAACAGGCAATGGCGTTGAGTGAAGGAGATGAGAAAGCAATGAAAAGAGCAGTGGAAATATTCGATAGTATGGGCGCTTCCGCGACATCGCAGTTAATTAAACATAAAATGAGAGAATCCGGAATGAGAAGCATCCCGAAAGGACCCAGGAAAACTACCAGATCAAATCCGGCCGGCTTAACTTTCAGACAATTGGAAGTATTAAATCTATTAGGGAAAGGTCTTTCTAATATTGAAATAGGAAACAGACTTTATATCTCTGCAAAAACAGTCGATCATCATATCTCTGCTATTTTCTCAAAGCTAAATATTCATTCCCGTCTTGAAGCCGCCGCATTCCTCAATTCAGAACATATCAGCAAAAAATAGGGAACTCAAATCAATAAAATGGGGAATCCTCCCGATTCCTTAATTCAAAATAAACAATAATTTGACCTTCGAAATATATTTATAAAAAGTATAAACACGGAGGTTATATGCCCAGGTATCTCATTGAAAGAACTTTCCCAGAGGGTCTTATCATACCGGTTTCTCAGGAAGGTGCGAATGTCTGTTTAAATGTCGTTCAAAATAATACGGATGACAATGTTACGTGGATTCACTCTTATGTAAGCGACGATAAAAAGAAAACTTTTTGCGTTTACGATGCGCCCTCACCGGAAGCAATTCGTAAAGTTGCTAACAGGAAATAAACTGCCTGTCGACAATATAACCGAAGTAAGGGTCCTTGACCCGTATTTTTATTTATAAAATTATTATAAAAAGTTGTGAGGAAGTTATGAAAAATTTCATCTCATTTTTATCCGTATTGCTTTTCACTTTTACCTTCACCGCAGTAAATCTCGCCCAGGACGGCTCCTCCGTTCAAGCGGCTAATTCGAAAAATAAAATTGTTATGCATCGTTATGTTGTGGAAAGAACTTTCCCGAACGGTCTTAATATCCCAATAAATAACGTAGGGCAGGATATATGCTCAAATGTGGTTTCCACAAACTCAAAGGATCAGGTTACATGGGTGCAGTCTTACGTAAGTGAAGATAAAAAGAAGACGTTCTGTATTTACGACGCGCCCTCCGCCGCTGCAATACGTCGCGCCGCTAAGAAAAACGACCTTCCGGTTGACAAAATTACAGAGGTAACGGTGCTCGATCCGTATTTCTACAAATAATTATTTATCAATTTGGAGTAAGCAATGAAAAATTTTACAAAACTATTTTGTCTTTTATCTGCATTTTTACTTCCGCTTATGGCCGGCTGTCAACAGGACGTAAATGCGCCGGCCGCTTCTCAACAACCCGGTTCAGAGAATGTAACTTCGGTTGCCAAAATATCCGGTGAAAAATTTGAGGAAAAAATATCTTTCCGGACATTTCGTGAACTGCAGGAAGCAAAGCGAGCAACAGCTAAATACAGAGACATTAAAAAAGCAATTGCGGACGGATATGCCGATATAAATGTTTTTATCCATCATATGGGATATCATTATATGAAATCAAAATACCTTGATGCAAAGTTCGAACCGGCCAGGCCTGAACTGCTTGTGTATTCACCCAACCCTAGAAACGGAAAAATGAGACTGGTGGCGCTGGAATATGCCGTACCCCAATCGTTGTCGCCTAACGCGCCTGAAGGTTTTTCCGGAAATGCCGATGTATGGGATAAAAACGACGACTTCGGTCTTTGGACTCTGCATGCCTGGGTCTGGTATAAAAATCCGGACGGAGTTTTTACTGAGTACAACCCTTTAATACCTTAGATATTCTTAATTAGCATCCTGCTGTTGTCTCTACATAATCTTTTTTTTCATTAACCCGCGAATTAATTCGCAGGTTAATGAAAATGAGAAAAGTTATTTGTAGCCGTTCTACCTAACGGTAGCCAGATTCAACCGTTTTTCGCATCAAAAACATTCAGTTGGTCAACAAGGGTAATTTCAATTATAAATATCTGAATTCTCATACTCACGTAACTCTTTTGGAATTTGAATTTTGGGTTTTATAATATCCGGTTCCTGTTTTAATTTGTCTTTGACTATTAAAGGCTCCTTATTAACAGATTTTTCACCGTTAAAGCTGCTGTTACAGTTTTGACAACGGTCTATATAAATAGAATTGCCAAGGAAAGTCCTGCAGTTAGGACATCTCCAGTTCTTAAACCTGTAAATATTAATGTACAGTGTTATTGCGATGCTTCCGGCAAGAAGAAATAAAATCCCCATGCTGTTTTCATACCAAACAAAGAAATAAATTAAGAATAGAGAAATTGAACCGATTAATACAGTCACATAATCGTGTCTTTTCTTTTAAATAATGCAGTATGATCCATTGTTTAGCCCCCGTTTTTAAGTGGTTCTAGTAAAGTTAATACCCTCATAAAGCTGAATCGTTCATTTATAATTATTGGTAAGTTTATATTTGTTTTTAAACTGATGTTTTTACCCAATTTAAATATCCGGACCAAATTAAGCCTCATTTTTATTTAGTTAATAATAAATGAATAAAAATACATCCAGACAGCAGTTAGTTAACTTTATTTCAATTTTATTTTATCGTATGTCAGTATGTACGCGGATTTCAGGAACCCCTATTTGCATGAATTGAAACCTATATAACTTTATTGCTTTATGCAAGTGCTAAAATTAAGTATCGTACTCTTTAATAGTTTAAAGATTTTGATATATTAACTATGCAGTTATAGAAAAACGAACTGACGACTTAAATAATTTTTATCCCGTACATCTAGAAATTTAAATAGAATAATAAATACTGACAGATAAAATAATATTATTTAAATATCCCCTTCTCTATTCCCAAACGGATTGTATAATTATCAGGTTTTATTACAACATTATTGAGATTTACATTTCTATAAGAAATTAAAAATTCCATAACTGCTATCTTAATATCATAATTAAATCCTGCAGATATTTCAAATATATAACCGTCGTAGGTTTCTCGAGAATGGTTTATTTCATTCAGTTTAATTTCTCTTATATTTAGATCTGTAATATCCTCATAATTATATTGAGTTAATCCAATATTTAAACCTATTAGCGGTTTGAGCATTTTTACTTCCGGGAAGTGAAATCTTATTCCCGCAATAAGGTATATTTCTCTTAGTTCAGATTTAATATCCAGAGTACCGGAATAGTCTTCATATCTTGAGAAAGCCCTAGTGCTTGCATACTCCGGCCCTATAATAAAGCTGACCCTGGGCGAGAAATACCAGAACAGATACCCGCTCCATGAAATATTTGTTGGAAATAACCGCTGGACCTCCAAGGGGATATTATAGACTTTGCTTATTCCGTTTACGTAACTTTTAAATCCTTCTTTCATGGGACTAAGATCAAAGAAAGTAACTCCGGAATTAATTTGTAGACCAAAGAAGTGATCAAAATCGGAATAAGTGGCCTGGGGGAAAGTTTCTCCGAGTGGCAAAAGGAAAATAAAAACAATACACAAGTATCTCATTTCATTCCCCAATATTTAAAAGATAGCCCAAGATATTGTCCCCCGGCAAGTTATTTTTGTCTACAGCGATAAAAACCTTGCTCTTTCCTAACGCTATAGTATAACCGCAGTTTAAATAATAATTCTTTACTAGTTGATCTGAAGAATTATATATACTAATGATTTTGCAAGTGATATTATATAAGTCCGGTATAAAATAATTTCCGCTCTTTAGCAGTGCGACGTTACTACCCGAGACATCAAAAGAGTTTATATTATTCTTAGGTTCCAAACTACCTAGACCAGATAGGGTGCCGGCATCATAAATACTTTGTCCGTCGCAATACAATTTATTTCCGCTTATTTTCATCGATAAATATTGTTTATCATATGTTTTGACAGAGTCGATTATATTAAAATTATTGCCCGTTACATCCATCACTTCTAAATAGCTATTACCCGATATCATAGCATTTATTATCATACGGGAATTGTTATTTGTCAATGCTGCAGAACTTGCTGTTTTTGAAAGCGGGAATACAACTGAATTTATTAACTGATTATTTTCGGTATTGAATATAGTCATTTTAAAATATGAGTTTAAAATGATCCTGGAATCATCAATAACATATAGTTGATCCCCTCCGTCGGAGAGATTTAACTTTTTGACTACCGTTAAATTATTGGAATTGATAATCCAGAGTTTATTGCCAACGGAATTAAACAAATATATTTTTGATCTGTCTTTATTAAAAGCAAACAATATTCCGTAATATTGCCCTAAAAAGCCGGTTAGATCCAATTCATTTTTGAATACATTATTAAGGGAAGAAAAACTCACTAATTTATCGTCAACTATATAATATAGTTCATCATATTCTTCGTTCAACCAGGGTCCGTCTATCAGTTTAACAAAATTATACTTTATTTTATCGCCGAATAATATTCCGCTAATATTACTTCCGGATTGACTTGAAAATTTATTATCATTAGTAACAGCAACTTTATATTGATATTTTACTCCTATTAAATCAAGACCGGTAGTATCATTATAGCTGGTAATATTTTTATTTAAGATAGTATCAATTAGAATAAATGCCCCGTCATTAACCGATTTATAAATTAGGTAAGAATAAAAAGTTATGCTTGTACTTTTAGTCCAATTGAGTTGTACGTCTTTTCCATTAATTATTGCTGCAGATAATTTAACGCTGTCCGGAGGAGTTCTATCAAAATAAAGGTTTGTTTCGAAAACTTTATTGGGTGCGCCAACAACATTTAGTAAACCTAACGAACTGTTTCCGTAATAAATATAAAAATAAATGGTGTGATCACCTTCGGGATAATTCCTTGTATTTATATCTAACGTTATCGGCAACCTATCAAAATAATATTCCAACTTGTCATCTATTGCAACTCTTACTGTAATGTCGGTGTTATTAATGCCCTGAGGTTCGAAATTGAGTCTTATTATTCCGTCTACATGCTGACCACGGGCAATATTTTCAAAATTATAATTTTGATATTCAGGTGGAAAAGCTTCATGGTTATAAAACCTTTCCGGTTCGGTAACAAGCGTACACGAATAAAATAACATTCCCGATATAATAGTATATATTAAGCACTTAGCAGATTTCATTTTGGTATTTGACCGTAATAATATTTAATTCCCATATTTTTTGAAAACATAAAAAGGATTTTAATGGTAACAATCATGTCCTTTTAGCGAGTAATTAAAAATATCCGCTTCAACACTTACATATAGGATAGGGGAAAATTTATAATTCTAGGAAAATTAAACAAAAATATTTAATCGCAAAAAGAGATTAAAAATCTTTGCTTCACTTTGTGCCCATTAAAGTTAAAATTATTTGTCTCTTAAAATATTATCCGCAAGTAGATATTCCCGGGATGCCATTCTTACACCGCTTTAGCGATACTTTTGCATAACCCGAAGTTAATGGTAAAAGTTGTCCCCTTCTCCTTCATACTTTTTACCGAAATGGCTGCGTTGTTCAATTCTAAAAACTCTTTAACCAACGCTAGTCCCAGACCCACGCCTTCGTAGGCTCTGCTGTAACCCATATCTTCCTGGGTGTAAGGTTCAAAAATGAAATCCAAGTTCTTTTCGTCTATTCCTATTCCGCTGTCTTTTATATCGAGCAAAACAGAATTATATTCGTTCTTGTAAAGATTGATCTCTATAAATCCTTCTTTGGTATACTTAATTGCATTATCCATCAGATTTGAAATTGCCTGGACAATAGAAAAATCGTCGGCATTAATGAACACAAATTCTCCGCACAGGTTATTAAACGAAAGCCGGAGATTTTTTTTACTTGCTGACAGTCTGAACTCTTCCACAAGGTTATCGCAAATTACCGAAAGCTCGACTTCAATAGTGTTCACCGGGAAACTGCCAGCATGCAGACTTGAATAATTAAGAATCATATCGATTGTTCTTATAATTCTTCTGCTTGATCTTTCGATACTTGAGAAATATTCATCCTCATCATTACCGATATAATTTGAAAACGAATCTTTCAACAGACTTATCATCCCTAATATTCCGTTCAGCGGTGTTCTTATCTCATGTGAGATATTGGCCATAAATGTATCTTTTAGTTTATTTGATTGCTCGGCTAATATTTTCGCTTTAACCAAATCTTCTACCATCTTCTTCTTTTCGGTAATATCTTCCTTTACAGCAATAAAATGTGTTATCTTTCCTTCATGATTTATTATCGAAGAGATGATCTCATTTTCCCAGTATAGTTCTCCCGATTTCTTTTTATTCAATATCTCGTCTTTCCAATCTCTACCTCCAAGTATAGTATTCCAGAGGTTTTTGTAGTACTCTCTACCATAAAATCCCGATTTCAAAATGCGAAGGTTTTTTCCTATAACTTCTTTCTTGCTGTAGCCTGTTATATTGCAGAATTTGTGGTTAACAAATTCAATCTCGCCTTTGGTATTTGTAATAACTACAGAGGCTGGACTTTGTTCAACCGCGCGCGAATATTTGCGAAGTTCTTCCTCGGCAAGTTTGCGTTCGGTTACATCAAAGGCGGTTCCTATAGTCGCTTCAACACCCTTCCAAGTTATAAAACCTGCTGTAAAGTCCAGCCATATTTCCGTTCCATTTTTATTTACTATCTTAATCTCATTACGTTCAGCCACCTGCTCATCTTTACTTTTAACGGGTCTGATTTGCTTGATCAGGTATCTGAAATCAGGATGAATGAAATCCGTGATTTTTTTATTTAATAATTCTTCCGAAGTATATCCTGTCAATTTAGACAAGGTCTTATTCACATAAACAATTTTTTCTTCTGTATATATAATTATTGCCGATAAATTGATGTCTGCAAGATTGCTGAAGCGTTTTTCTGATTCTAACAGATTTCTGGTTCTCTTGTTTACCTCAAATTTAAAGTAAACCGCTAAAAGTGAAATGATCAGGACTAATGCAACAAAGAATAAAATAATTTTCAGGTAATAAGTAACGTTATGTCTTATTACCTTCATATCTCCGCTGAAGCGCGGGATGATTTGATAAAAAGAATCGGGTTTGGAATTGAAATCATGCTGCTCTATAATCCCGGTGAGATTTACGGTTTCGCCAATCTCAAAATCTTCAAATTGCTTTCGATCTTTTTGACGGTCGGAAATAAAAACATTCAGCGTAATGTCGCTCCCGTAACTCGGAACAACGATATAATATTTTCCGCTTCTGTTGCTGCTTTTGTCAACAATTCTGGCATCGATATTCACAAGCATACCTTCGTACGCTTCAAGGTTATGGTAATTATTTATAATTAAAGGTTTCGGTACAAATGAACCAGCATGATTAATAATTTTTATTTTAGGAGTATCTATCTCCGTCAATCCGTAATATTGTTCAAGTTTACCAGTGACAGAAACACTATCGCCCAGCTTTATAGGTTTTCCGTAATAACCTGATGAAAATATAGAAATACCGCCGCTTGAGTCCTGAATAAAAATTTGGAATTTTTCCGGGTCCAACAAATCGGAAGGAACTGTTACTCGTCCGGATACCGTTACATATTTTCCTATTAAGTCGGGAACAAAATTTGAATCTTTATCTATTTTCGCGTCTTTAATTGAGTATGTTGAAGCAGGCGCAGGCGTAAATGCTTTTGTGTTTAAACAAAAAATTAATACAATTAACAAAACTAAAGCTGCTAGTATTTCAATTCGCCGAATATTTAATTTGTAAAAACATATCATATAAAATCGCTCAAGATTTAAGTAAAGTAAAAATAATATCAGTCCCCCGCCCCGGCATGCTGTCAATACGCATATCTCCTCCGTGTTTGATTATAATTTCCTTGCACAAGTTTAATCCCAGGCCGGTTCCTGGTTCGTTCTCTGTTCCCATTGAAGAGACAGGCGCATTCAAATCAAACAACTTATTTTGTTTATCCATATCTATGCCGACTCCCGTATCGCTGATTTTTACTTCAACAAAACCATTAACATTTCTGGAAGAGATACTTATTTCCCCCTTCTTAGGAGTAAACTTAATCCCGTTCGAGATCAGGTTCCTGAAAATAATATCCAGCATATTTTTGTCTGCCCATACTTCTGCGTGCTTATCTACTTCATTCTTCAACTTGATCGATTTTTGCTCGGCATTAATATTAAACAAGTGTATTGTTGACTCGACGCTGCTATTCAAATTTTCCACGTTAGGATCAAATTTAATCATATTCGACTGCACCAGTGACCAATCAAGGAGATTATTAAGAAGTTTTAGTAAATTCCCGGCAGTAATTCGTATACTGGTTGCCGCATTTTTTATTTCCTCATGACTTAGTAGTTGAATTTCATTCGAAAGAAGCTCTGCGAAACCGAGTAATCCGTTAAACGGACTTCTTAAATCATGAGCGAGAATCGACATTATCTTATCTTTATTCAAATTTAAATCTTTTAATTTTTTTTCGGATTCCGTTAACAGCTTGAGAAGTTCATTTTGTTTTTTATTTACGGAAGTTAATTCTTCTGTTTTAATTATAAGTTCGGTGGTTCTTTCACCCACTAGCGATTCCAATTTTTTATTTTGAAGACGAACAGACATTAATCTTAATTTAACTATAAAAATCACTAATGAGATAATGCCTAAAGCTATCATAATTTTGAACCACCATGTCTGCCAATACGGGGGTTCGATATCGATATTTACGAAAGCTGTTTTTTTACTCCATATACCGTCGTTATTTGTCCCCTTTACGCGCAGTACATAACTGCCCGGAGATAAATTGGAAAAAGTAACCGAATTATTTGTACCGTTATCAATCCATGACTTATTCACCCCTTCAAGGAAGTACGCAAATTTATTACGAGCCGGATCAATATAGCTTAAGGATGCAAATTTAAAAGAAATAATATTATCCGTATATGCAAGGTTGAGTGTTTCGGCAGTGCTGAACATAATTATTTTATTTTCCGGGTTATTTAAATCTTTGACGGAAGTAAAAACTATCGCGGGATTGAATGGATTGCTTTCTATTGAATCCGGATAGAATGAGTTCAATCCATCCAATCCGCCGAAATACATTTTCCCGTCTTTGCTCTTAAAAAACGCGCCCTGATTAAACTCGTTACTTTGCAGATTATCGCTCGCGTCGTAATTGTGAAATACTTCTTTTCGAACGTCGAATTTTGAAATGCCTTTATTTGAACTCATCCACAGATTGCCTTTACTGTCGCCGAGTATTCCGTATATGTCGTTATTTGCCAAACCGTTCAATTCAGTAAAACTTTTAAATTTGCCGGAATTAATATTCAATTTATCCAGCCCGCCGCCGCCTGTCGCGATCCACAGAGTACCGCTTTTGTCATCGGGAAACTGAAATGTCTGAAAGACTACATTATGACTTAGACTGCCGGAACTGCCGCGATGATGAACATAATGAACAAATTTTCCCGTCCTAATATTTAATTTATCCAGCCCGCCTCCGTCAGTGCCGATCCAAAGGCTGCCCGAGTTGTCAAAAGACAAATTTAAAATATCGTTGCTTATCAAGCTGTTGCTGTCTGCCGGATTATGCTTGAAATGAGTAAAAGTATTTTCTACAACATTGAACTCGTCAATTCCTCCGCCGGAAAAACCGATCCAAAGAACATCGGGGCTCTCTTCCGCAATTGAAATAACATATTTATTCCCCAAACTGTTGATATCTTTGGGTTCATGTTTATATCTTACAAACGAGTTTGTAGCGGTATCATATTTATCCAAACCCAATACGGTACCGATCCAAATATTTCCGCGGTTATCTTTGAAAATAGTATTTATTGAATTACTGGAAATGCTTTTAACGGAAGAAGAATGTCCGTAATGAATGAATTTTTTGATTTTCTTGTCGAATTTAATCAGCCCTGAATTATTGGTACCCACCCATAAATTGTTATCATTATCCTCGCAGACAGAACTGATATCATTTCCCTGAAATTTATCCACCCCGGGATAGTATGTTTTTATTAAATCGAATTGACAGCGTCTGTTATTGAAGGTATATATCCCCGAGCTGAATGTACCTATCCATATATTCCCTTCTTTATCGCTGAGTAATGAAACAACCTGCTTATCCGCGACATCTGCAGGGTTCGCGGATAAATTTTCAAACCTGGTAAATCTTCGGTCCACCGGATTATAATAATTCAAACCATCGGTATCTGTTCCAATCCAGATTTTTCCTTTGGGATCTATATAAATTGTATTTATGTAATCGGATCCTATACTTCCGGACTTGTGCCTATCGTATTTATAATGTTTAATTTTATTTTCGGAAAGATTTAATCGATCAAGTCCTGAAGGAGTGCCTATCCAAATATTTCCGGATTTATCGCCGGCTATGCTGTAGATTTTATTCGAGATAATAGAATTTTGATTTGAGTTATGATAATAATGTCCAAATTTGTTTGTTCTTTGATCATAAGTATCCAATCCCTTATCAGTACCGATCCATAATTTGCCGGTATTATCTAAATAAGTCGAAAAAACTATATCGGAGGAAAGACCGTCATTATTTTTCTTAAAATGAAATTGTGTGAATTTTGGAGCCGCCTTGTCAAAATAATCCAATCCGTTATACGTTCCAATCCACAAATTCCCGGCTTTATCTTCGGAAATGGACATAATACAATTTGATGAAATACCTTCATCCGTCTCATGATTATTTTCATAAGATTTAAATGAGTTCGTTTTGCTGTTATATTTATTAAGACCGCCGTTTTCAGTACCTACCCATAGTGTTCCCGATTTATCTACAAAAAGGCATAGGATGCTGTTATCTGAAAGGCTAGTGGAGTCTCCGGGAACCGGTCTGTAAACAGTGAAATTATAGCCGTCAAACCTATTTAAACCGTCCTGAGTACCGATCCAAATATAACCGAGACTATCCTGTACCATACAGGTTACGGAGCTTTGCGAAAGTCCCTGATGAATTGAATAATGATTCAATTTGACTGTATTTACTTGAGGAAAAGAAGTACTAAAACCACATAATAACACGAAAAAAACGGTTATTGCCAATGTATTTGTCAGGATACTTCTTCTAAAATATTTTTTCATATTCCTAAAATCAACGAAACCGTTTTCTTGAATTATAAATACATGGCTTTATTAAAAAAGGACAGTACTATTATCGAAAAATTTGAGAAAAAATTAACAATCACATGGGTATTGGAAATTAAGATAGAAGTTTTCCTTCTTTCAATACAAATAATATTTCAATGAATAATGATAGAATCTTTTTCACTTATAAAATAAATCATTAACTTATCTTTAAACTTAACTAAACAGAAATCAGGAATGCCACATCTTCTAAGTAAATCGTCTTTTATAAAAGGCATACAGTGCGACAAGCAGCTATATCTTTATAAGTATCACTACGATTGGATGGACAAAGTAAGCGCCTCCCAGCAGGCAGTATTCGACAGGGGAACCGGCGTCGGTATTTTGGCGCAGAAACTCTTCCCGGACGGAATTGTAGCGACGGAAGATCCCAGGAAATCTGCCGATGCCGCGGCAAAAACAAAAAGTCTATTGGACAGCGGCGTCTCGGTAATTTACGAAGCTGCCTTTGAATTTGACGATATACTCGTGATAAGCGATATTATTGTAAGAAACGGTAATCAGTGGTCGGTTTACGAGGTTAAAAGCTCAACTTCGGTTTCGGAAACGTATTTACTCGACGCTTCAATACAGTATTACGTTTTAAAAAACTGCGGAATGAATATAAAGGACATTTCGATCATATATATAAACAATCAATATGTAAGGAACGGCAGACTCGATATACATTCTCTATTCAGAATTCAAAGCGTAAAAGATTTTGTGCTTGAGAGGCAGGGTTTAATCGTAAGTGAAACGCGCAGACTGAAAGAAGTATTAACGCGGAAAACGATACCGGGGATTCCTATAGGGGTGCAGTGTTTCACTCCATATCAATGCAGCTTCTTCGGAACATGCTGGAAGAATGTTCCCGATTATTCCGTGTTTAATATCGCCAATCTGGGTATCGAAAAGAAGTTTGAGCTTTATAACAGCGGCTATATTAATCTGGAAGATGTTCCGGCCGATTACAAGTTAAATTCGAACCAGAGAATGCAGGTTGAAAGTCATATAAGCAATAAAACGGTAATAGACGAAGAAGAAATCAAAAAATTTCTTTCCGGAATTAAGTACCCGCTTTACTTCATGGACTTTGAAACATTCATGCCGGCCGTACCGATGTTCGACAGGTCAAGACCTTACCAGCAGATACCCTTCCAGTACTCGCTGCATTATATAAAGAAAGAAAACAGCGAGCTAGAGCATTATGAGTTTCTTGCCGAGGCAAGCGGCGATCCCAGGATGCCGTTTATTATAAAACTTCTTGACGATACAAAAAACAAAGGGACTATACTCGTCTATAATAAATCATTTGAGATCACCCGCTTAAAAGAGATTGGCAGAGACTTCCCGGAATTTGAGGATGAGATAAACAAACGAATTGACCGCATAGCCGATTTAATGATCCCATTCCAAAAAAAATTTTACTATAAACCGGAAATGAAAGGCTCATACTCGATTAAATACGTACTGCCCGCACTGGTTCCTGAAATGAGTTATGATAATCTTGAAATAAAAGAAGGAGGAACAGCCTCAATGGCGTTTGAGAGCCTTTATTTTGAAACCAATATGTTTAAGATAAATGAAATACGGGAGAATCTGTTAAGGTATTGCGGGATGGATACGCTGGCGATGGTGGAAATAATGAAGAAATTAAAGCATGGATTCATGGTTGCATAATTGTATGGTTATATTGAAATGAAGCATGATATAATTGATGAATGAAACAGCCGAATATCGAAAAAAGGATAATAAATATAATTCCCGGGTAATATAAAATTACAAGGAAATATTTTCTTTTATATTCCCATGTTAAACACGGCAGAAGAAAATAATTATAAAAGATTACAAAAAAAGGAACGATACTGCATTTCTTACAAGCAATACCGTCCCTTTTAATTATAGCAGATCTTTGAAATTTGATTTGTCTTTAAGTTTGCAGAATATTATTAATAAACAAATTTCAAATTACTTTCAGATGTCCGGCAATCCATGTCAATTCCCCTGTCTCTATGATCAGATATTTCAGCAGTTATGCCGATTGTTCTTCCGAATAAAAACAGAGTAAATACCAAATCCTGGACCTGTTTCAATAACAACTTTTCTTTTTTCAAATCATGCCAGATTAATTTCAATGTTATAACGGCAAGTACCGCATCCACGTTTACGCAGAACACATTTTTTGTAATGCCCTCATTAAAAAGTTCAAGAACCAATTCGTGATAAAAGTCGAGAAATACATTGTAGATCCCTTTTTCCACAAGTTGATTTTTTACGAAGTTCTCGCGAGGGTCGATATTTATATCATTACCCTTAAATACCGGATGATTTATGCAGGGGATTCTTTGATAATTTAAATCGCCGGTTTCTTTTTCTTTATTTTTATAAGTCTTGTAAATTTTTGCCGCTTTAACGGCCAGTTCTTTCAATACTTGTTTATCGACTTCAACTCCCGGATCTTTTAGATCCAATTCTTTGAAATTACGAAGTAAATATTCAACAGCCTCGAAACCGTTACCGCCGTGTGCTAATCCGGTGTTAGTTAAAAATCCCACAAAATTCATTGAGATATTATTACGCGCACTAACGGATTCTTTGGCTCCTTTAGCCGAAATAGTACCCGGTCCGTTTGTAATCGTCAGTCCTATCAAAGTTCTGAACTCGAATAATTCGCCTTCCGTCGGGGTGCGATTAAATAAAATTTTAAAAGCATTATCTGTAAAAGAATTATTCAAATTAGAAATCTTTGAGTCAATGAGCCGTTTCCAAAAATCATTATTTTTTCTATCTATTACGGCATAAACCACAATACGGGCGTTGATATAAAAATATGCTATTGCGTCTTCAACCGTTTGGCGCGATATTCTCTTTTCCAGCATAGGTTTCCATAATATACAAACACTGGTAGAAGCGAGTAAAAATTCATAAAGATCTTTAATGTATTTTTTTTCTTCCTCGGCAAGTTTTATGATATGCTGGCAAACATGAAGCGCTATACAGTCTTTCTTGCTATTTTTGATTTCTTTTAAGAGAATTTCCGTTGCGGGCTCAAGAGTATCCACCTTCTTGGTAAATAAATTTTTCTTGATAAAATCATTCGTTTCCTTCGAAAAATTTTTCGTCTTATCGGTTATTTCGAATTCTCTTATTAAATCGATTATGAATTTTGAATGCTCTCTGGCTTTAGCTAATAAAGGTTTATCGCCGATCATTGAAATAATAGAAGCAAGATATGCATTTGGCGTAGCGCCGTTATTTTTTGCCGTATCCAGCAAATCCATTCTCTTTTCGTCAATCTTTAAGAATAAGTTTAAAAGAAGATTTATTGCGGGGATATCATTCTTTTCGGGCAACACCTTAGCCAGTGAAAAATAAATATTTTCTTCCATCGTGTATTTGGAAAGTTCCAATATAGGAATACTGTGAAGTTCCGCGACCTGCGTCAGTGGATTAAATCTTAGATGCACCGGATTTGTCGTGCATATTTTGTCTTAAGTAATGAGCGCCGACTTGTTTGTTTATTTCTTTTATCTGTTCATAGTATGGGGATATTGCTTTAACTACCGGAACATTCAAGTTATCCGGAAGTTTGATGATATGGTCTCCTAACCATGGTTTAAGAGAAAGATCACCGTTGGGTTCGAAATCGGTTTTTTCGTCGATTTTTTCGAATATAACTTTCATAGCCTCGGGAATATGCTGAATAGAAGTTACCCTGACTCCGCGCTTAGTAACTTTTGGATTTTCAGGATCGAATGCTTTGACTCCGAAATATTCATCAAACCAATTTTCTTTTGATAAAGCATCATCTCCGCCGCCGGCCAAAGCTCCGGCGTGTCCGCAAGGTCTTACCAGATTCTTTTTCCACCTGCCAATTACACAGCAAACAATAGGCTTATTAAAACCGAACACTCTTTGTTTGATCCAATCCAGCGCAAGTTTTTCATAATAGCCGCCGGGTTCAACATAAATAACTATTGCCTTTGTTCTGGGATCGTTCTGCGCAGCATATAAAAATTCCGGCAGAGCAAAATGGATGTACACATCTTTTCCCGAACTAACCGCCGTACTTATTCCGAAACCAGCTGTTTTAAGATATTGCGCGATAGTAGTAGTAAAATTGCCCGAGTTTGAATGAATTGCTATTGAGCCTTTGCGCAAGGTATCATCCGGATCATCCCCTCCTAAAGCGCCTCCCACCCGGACATGGTCCCATACATTAGCAACGCCCAGACAGTTGGCTCCGATTATATCAACGCCCGCCTCCTGGCAAAGAAATCTTACATTTCTTGAATCTCTCGAAGATACTTTTTCGGTAACAATAACTATTCTTTTTAATTTTTCGTTATAAGTAACAAGCTCGGAAACAGCCTGGCTTACCGCTACCGGGGGAAGATAGACTACACCCGTATCGAAGGAAATGCCTTCATCCATCACGTCCCTAATGCTTCTGTAAATCGGGATACTTCCGATCTTGGTTTCTAATGAACCAAGTCTTCCGTATTGAACTCCCGCAACTATATTACCGTTGCTGTATTCATGCGATACAGGTGTTACCTTTCTGCTTTCAGTGCCAAGTATGTTTATAACACATACTCTTGTATTTTTCGTTACCAATTCCTCCAATGAATGTACTCCAACAAAATAAGGAAAAGGTTTATCTATAAATTGTCTCATTTTTAATTTCCAAAATTTATTAAATTATAATTACGGATTAATAATTATCCGTTTAAAAGTTTATCAGACGACTATATGTATTAATCGACTTTTTTAGCGTACTCATTTTTACCGCTTTCGGCCCACCAGCCATCAATTTTCTTTGCATATTCCAAAACCTGGATCATCGAGGTATCATGACCGAAAATACGATACGGAAGTTTTAAAGTATCAAGTATATCCTTTGCATAGAACATTCCTTTAATTACATTCGGTCCGCCTCTTCCGGCTATTGTATAAATGTCCTTCTTTCCATATTTGGCAAAATGATCTCTCAGTGCATCGAAAACACCTTTGAAAGTAACATATATGTCCGTATTATTTGCCTTTCCGCCGATCAATAAAAGAACATTAGCATTTTTCATCCAGTATTTAAAAACAATCCTGCTTATTTCATATATTTTTTCGTACGGCGGGTTTCCTCCGAAGTCGGAAGAAAAAATTGCCGCGCTTCCTAACGTTTCGGTAGCCGCTGAATTCGCTCCGCCGCCGAACATAAAGGGAATAATAGTTCCCTCCGGGTTAAGCTCAAGAACATCACTTTGACCTTGATAAGTTCTAAGCTGGTTTATTTCTCCTTCAAATTGAGTTATATCGGTTTGAAAAATTGTTTGAGGCAAACCGATTCTTTTCCAGGCCGGATTATCCTGATCGAATGATGCTTTTAGGTCGCATGCAACGGGTATTAATTTATTGTTTTCTCTTTTCATCCTGATCGGATTTATTTCAATCGAAATTAGTCCGTAATTTTCATACAAATCCCAAAGTTTGGGAAGATGATGAACTAAAGGAGAAATGAATTCAGCCGGGCACCCCAAATCGCTCAAAGCGTTTGTAATATTAAAAGATTTAATACCTATGAACGGTTCAATATATATAACCTTTTTCTTATCAGGAGATAATGTCTCAATATCCATACCTCCGAAAGGAGTAATTGTAAAAACAGGCTTCCTTTCTATAGTCGAAGCCATGATATTAAAATAGACTTCTAATTCCGATTCAATAAAGGCTTCGAATGTAACTCCGTTTGCCTTAACAATTTTATTTCCGTACTGATGTTTTGCAAAATATAATTCTTCTTTTGCTACTAAAGCATCACGAAGATTATCAACCACTTTAACCAGACCGGCTTTTCCTTTTTTGCCTACACCGCCGTTGAATACCGGTTTAACTACCAGCTTGCCGTATTTATCCAGCATTTGTTGAATTTCATCTTTTGTGGCTGCGCCTGTTGTAAAATCCGCAACAGGAAATTCAACTAACTTTAACAATTCGGCACCGTATCTTAATCCTGAAATTTGCATAATATTTATTAACCTTTTATTACTTAATTCGTAATTGCGCAAAGATATTTTCAATAATCAATCCAATCATCAAAGCATCGCTTTTTAATCAGAACTTGCGACATGCATTTTAAAAAGAAATGTTATTTCTCATTGATGGTAATATTTTATCGTAAAAGAGATCGAAAACGATTTTATTGATAAAATCATTTAAGCATTGCACGCTGATATATTGTGTTATACTTAACATTAGTTATGATTTGCCGGTTAGAAATTATTTGTAAATTTACCGAATAAATTTTCTTTTTATTAGGATCTCGTATCACCGGATTTTTTTCCGCGTTTTTCATGTATATAATTGTATGATGGATTTTCTTCCCGGATCCAATTTGAACAAATAAAAATTCATATATAAAATTAAACTGTGGACCCCGGTCAAGCGATGCGGGCTTGCTTAGGGATAAATCATATAATATGTCAGTCAGAGTTAAGTCAAAGACTGACTTCACGCCAAGATCATCCTTCATCCATGCTTTTTATATCTGTAAGCAAGACCGCTCACGGTGATAATTTAGTGGTGCCTATTCTGTTTTTTTTGTCGAAGGAGGCGGATATTTCTTAGCCGGAAAAACCAATAATTATTATGTAATAACCGACTTCGGAACAATCTCGGGAATTCTAAAAGTCGACGAAGACCTTTTTTCGAAATTAAAAATCGAATATTAATCCGACGGCAAAAAAGAGTGCCGCATATTTATCGATAAGCTTATTGAAGGAAACAGTATTGAGCAGAGAAAAATTCAAATTCCGTCAGAACTTTTATAACAAATACTTAAATGAATTTAAATATTAAACACCCGTAGCGAATCTTGACATTACAACTATAATTGCAATCTGCATTAAACCCTGGAGAGCTACGACCCGGACATAGGACTTCATTAATTTTTGAATCCTCTGCCCGTCCGGCTTTTCTTTGCGCATCTCGAAATAAATTTTAAGATTCGTAGGCAGAAGAATTCCCAATCCCTGTACAGTCAAGACCGCAGCAATACCCAGAGCGGCTATCATCCACCACGCCGCAGGGAAAGACAGCGTAAAAAATCCAAGCCAATTTGCCATATAAAAACCCGCGGTTGTGGTAACAATAGCGAGCAGCGGCATA
Organism: uncultured Bacteroidota bacterium; assembly: GCA_963739955.1. GTDB lineage: Bacteria > Bacteroidota > Ignavibacteria > Ignavibacteriales > Ignavibacteriaceae > FEN-1297. Next base: position 25,515 of record CAVUCX010000068.1, read on the forward strand.
TAAAAAAGCATTTTCGGCATTAAGCGCAAAATTATTTCCCGTCGTGCTTGTATGGTTATTCGCTTCATAATCGGACCAATCATGAATCCCATAAACAGGTCGGTGCCCGTCCATAAAATCCCGCCCAGTACGTGTACAAAATTTATAAACCAGAGAACGTGACTTATAATAGCGGCCGTCATTAGGGTAAGTGGAATCAGCACCCACCATTGTTTTCTGATTTCTATTCTTGATACAAAAGTGCCGTCGGGAACAAGTCCGATTTCGCCGATGCTCATATTAGATTCTCCGCTAATGTTTTGTTGTATAATATTAGATCCGCTATGAAGTGGAATTGAAAATGAAAATATATATTATTCCAGGATTCCACAATCTCTTTTTTCTCTTCATGTTTTGCAGCATATGTTTTTATTGGAGAGTCTGAGTGTTACGTATAATCTTTTAATAAATTTATTTACGCCGTCCCCCTGCTCCGCTCGGGATGACATGCACTATGTTAACATTGTCATGATAAACAAAATTAACCGTAAATGTGGGCAGTTTCGAATTACATTACAATGGTGAGCGGACCAGCCAGCCGGTGCCGGTTGCCTTTTCGTCATCAAGAATGTTGCGGGGTATTAAATGAATAGCCACTTGAAAATTAGTGTGTTTCATGGCTTAAGAAATTAACAAGTCTTACCGGATAAACCGGAGTGTAATTAATAACTATTTTAAAATCACCATCTTTTTTATCGCAACATAATTGCCGGCCTGTATTTTATAAAAATATACGCCGCTGGAAAGCCGGCGGTTGGTACTTGGTTGAAGGCGGCTTGCGTCTTGACTATTAAATTGTACTTCATATGTACCGGCAGATTTTTCTTCGTTCACAAGAGTAGCAACCGGATGACCGAGTAAGTCGTAAATTTTCAATGAAACAAACTCGCGCTGAGGAATTGTATATCTTATAACGGTAGATGGATTGAACGGATTCGGATAATTTTGTCTAAGGATAAAAGCATTCGGTGCTACATTGTTCTCTTCCCGAATACCGTTGATATTCTGTCTTTTATAAACCTGTACTGTTCCGTTATAACTGTCGGTTACAAAAAATAAGGAACCGTCAGAATTGGAAGCTACGTTCGTACCGCCTGAAGGTAAAACCTGGATAACCGAATCGCCGGCTAAAGATAATATTAATGTCTCAAACGCGCCTGCTGCCACGGCATATTTATCGTCGGCCGTAACTGCAATGTTTTGAAAATTGGTATTGTACGATAATGCCGCGATCTTTTTAATAATTGATTTTGAATCGATAGAAACGAGATCAACCGAATCACCGTCGAAAACTACGGCATTGTTTGAATGATGAAACATCGCGATACCGTAAGAACCGTAGCTAATGCCCGTAATATTTTGAACAGATGAAGTCTGAAGATTGACAAGTTTGGGCGAATCCGAACTGAATGTTGTAAGAATGGCAGAAGCACCGTCGGGGGTGATTCCGATTCCGTAGAGTTCGCCGGAAGTATTAACCTGTATAAACGATGAGACCGGACTTTTACCGTCGGCATTTAATAGTCTCACGCCCTGCTGGGTGCATCCGTGGCTTAAATCAGGGTACACCGCAGTTTTACCGTCCGGAGTTAAACAGATTCCATAGAGAGTTGTAGCCGCGCAGGGTGCCGGGACATTTCCTATTATAGCATGATCAAATAAATTTATAAAAATTGTTTTATGGGTTGTGTTCACAATTGCAACGGAGTCGTTTACGGCAACCGCGTTCGGATAATTTTCAATAGAACTAATATCGATTGTAGTTATGGAATAATCCAGGGCGGAAATAATTTTCACCTCACCCGGATCGGTGTTATTGGTAATTATAATTTTACTTCCATCCGGTGTTACCGCAATTCCGGATGTATAATTACCTGTCGAGATAACCGTGTCCTGTGTCCACTGTGCTTTAGTAACAGGTGAAAGAAATATTACGGCTGTTAGGGCTATGGTTAAAGTCATAATTTTTTTCATACGGAATTACTTTCTTTTAAGATTTTTTAACAAAGACTAAAAACACTTCATCAAAACAAATCAGTTCGCATTAAAAAAGAATAACTTTAGATAAAGTTTTGAACTTCTCCATATAATCGTTTATTTATTTGAATTATTTATATTCTTCATCAGTGGTTTTGATTGAATGCCAAACAGGTAAGTGAAAATTTCTTCGGTATGGTCAAAGTCTTTTAGAAACTCATATTATGATATTCCAATCCCCGGCATTGAATACACATTGCCGGGGATCGGAGATTCAATTACTTTCCGTTCGGAGTGATAATGCGGTAATTACCGCTGAGGTGCATAATGCTGAATAAATACAATAAGCCGTCGTAGTAGGGATCAAAATATCCGTCTGAATACGGTTCCAGTTTTGCGTTCCATACCGCATCAACAAACTTCCAGCTTTTAGCTTGAGTTCCCATAATTGAAGCCGCAGCTGCCGTAGCTACAAACCCCAAAGAGTGACGAAGTTTCCGGAAACCGCCGGCGGGCATTATAAATTCAGGTTTAGTTCCGTCAAGATTATATTGATCGACAAAAGTATCAATCCCCTGACAAAAGAGGAAATTCTGGAGTCGTTTACAGTAATCCTGCTGCCATTTTTTATCTTTTGCAAACCAGGAATAATCCATGGCGATATTCATCGGAACACGCCAGGAATCAAACCGGAAATTACTGTGGAACCGGCGCCATGTACGCGGCTCCCCGCTGAACTCGGTTGCATCGGCGTTCAAACCCGTGGGCGAAGCACAGGCTCTGTGAAGAAACGCTCTTGCGCTGTCGGCGCATTCCCGGTAGAATTCAGCATGACCGTCTTTTGCATACATCGCCCATACTTCATAAAACGCAGGGAGAAAATAAGAAGGATCAGTCCATTTGTATCCGGAAGTATCGGGTACAAAGGTGATCTTTTTTTCTTCGGTGTTAATAAGATTAGTAATTCCGCCTTTGCCGTTTTTACTCCACATAGCGTCGAGGATTCTGCGGGCTTCGCCGTAATAATTTATTCCGGTATTATTCCCCCAGCGGTTGGAAGCAAATAACAAGTCGGTTATAAAATACAATTCACCGTCCGATGCGGAACCTTCCGAATTGCGTACTCCCGTTTCCGGTTTTGCGCTCCAGGCAAAGTATGCTTCGCGCGGACCGCTTTGATGCTGCATATATTTTTTAGCCCAGCGCCAGATACGGTCGAATACATCCTTTTTGTTCAATTGCACGGCTACCATCATGCCGTATGACATTCCTTCGGTACGAACATCGTGATTTTTTACATCTGATACATAGCCCATCGAATCGCCGACTTCAAAATAAACTTTGTTAGGACCTTCGAATACATCGTAGTAGGCTTTGGCCAGCTTCGCGTCTATGTCCTTCTGTTTATAACCGGCATCTAAAAAAACATCGCGGTATCTCCCGGTTTCATAGGCGCCTTTTCCCCAGGGCTTCATTTTACCGCGTGGATCTTTAATATCTTTATTGCAGTCGCTTGTTTGAGCTGCTAAAGAAAATAAACATAGTAAAGAGAAAGCAACAGTGAAAACAATTTTTTTCATCTTAAATCTTTCATTTTGTTTCAGCAAAAAATTTTTGAAGTTTTTTTTAATTACAACACAGCAGTTTGCAGAGGTCGGCTGCAATTCAATTACAGTAGTTTAAAATTACTGGAACACATTTCTCTGACCGGTCTTATTTCAAAATTAAAAAAAATTCAGTTCAAAAATAAGGAATTGAACCCTTGTTTATGCAATTTTAGGAAATTAATTCGCGGGTTAATAATAAGGAAAAAAAATTTTTGCAACCGTTCTACCTACCGGAACCTGTTTACCGGCAGGCAGAGGCAGAGTCAACAGTTTTTCATACCAAAAACATTTAGGCGGTAAACTTGAGTTATTATAAATAAATTTCTGAAAAGTATGAATATTTAGACTATATTGGTATATGGGAAATTTGTTCATCCATTCTCTATCAATTGAAAAAGTTAAATCGTTAATTAATTCAGGTTTTTGATTTCTTTGCGGGAAAAAAGTTTATTCCCAAAGATGATTGCAAAAGTTTAGTATTACAATTTAAGGTTACACTTTTAAAAAAAAGGGAAAAGAATATAATGAACGACCATTTATACAAAATCTCTACGCTTTTTCTATTAATTCTTTTTGTCACTTCTATTGGAACATTTGCGAAACCTAAAAACGGAAACAATAGAAAGTCAGCTAAAGTTACAGGTTCGGCCGTAACTACCACCTATATGGATATAAACAATTTAATAGCATTGCAATCAAATGTAGGTAATAGTGATTACAACAGGAATTCTCAGAACGGAACGGAATTTCCCAATGGGAGCGGGAAAAGTATTATATTTGAATCGGGATTAGTATGGGGCGGCTTGGTCGGCGGAGTACCTAATGTAGGAGGCTCTACATACGGCAGCGGTTTACAGCCCGGTCCAATTTTATCGAATGGCTCGGCTGCCGATCCTACAGATCCTAAGTGGTCTATTTACCGTATTAGACCCGACGTTTATCCCGGTGGGCCTGCTGTTGATCTATCTTCGGAATCGACACTGGAGGGAATTCCAGAATCTGATTTAGAAACTCAATATGAAAACGATTGGTTAAACTGGCCTGCCAAAGGGACACAAAATGATCTCGGTGCGCCTTTTACTGATGTCAACAAAGACGGGGTGTATGAACCTAACATCGATATCCCGGGAGTTCCCGGCGCAGATCAGACAATTTTTTATGTAGCTAATGATCTGGATACAACTCTTACTAGCGGATTATATGGTTCAAATCCAATTGGTATTGAATTACATGCCACATATTGGGCATATAAAAGCGGCGGGGCGCTTGGTAATATGTATTTTAAAAAATATACCCTAATAAATAAGGGATTCCAGCATATTAATGTTTCCGATATGTATATTTCATTATGGGCCGATCCTGATCTAGGTTATGCAAATGATGATTACCCTGGTACGGATACAACCTTAAACTTAATTTATACTTATAACGGCCAACCTGTGGATGTCGTTTATGAACCGGATACACCTCCTTCGGTCGGATTTACTCTTTTTAGAGGGTCCTATAGTTAACGGAAGTATTTCCGATACGGCCATATTTAACGGAACGAGAATTATCGGTAAAAAAAATCTGCCTATGACTTCCTCATATTTCTTTGTTAATCAGTCTATATACCCCAATTATCCGGATCCCAACAATTTCTATGAATTTTATAATTTCTTTAATGGAAGATATGGATTATCAGGTCAGCCTTTTCAGGATCAGCAGGGCAACATAACCAAATTTGTTTTTTCAGGAAATCCGGTAACCGGATCAGGTTGGCTTGCCGGAAAGACAATTCCGCCAACCGATATTAGAGAAGGGCTTGTTACAGGACCGTTTAATTTTGCACCGGGAGATAGCCAGGAAGTTGTTGTTGCGGAGATAGCGGGAGTGGGAAAAGATTATCTTCATTCTATATACACCGTAAAAGAATATCGATATCAGGCAATGGAAGCTTATCGGAATTTGGTAAACGGAATAGAAACCCCCGCACCTAAATCGCCGGCAATGACTTTGTCGAATAATAACGGCTCAATTCAAATTACTTGGGATAATTCTGCGGAAAGCTTCAACAAGTCCGGATTCTCGTTTGAAGGTTACAATGTTTATCAACTATCGTCACCGGAAGATTCAAAAGAAACGGCAAAACTTATTGCTACATTTGATAAAAACGATGGTATTACCACGTTATCCGGAAAGACATTAGATCCCCAAACATATCAAATAGCGGATCAAATACAGCAACACGGTACCGATTCGGGTTTGCAGTACAGTTTTTCTCCGGATAAAGATTACATTACAGATTCACCCTCTATAATAGGTAAAAAATATTATTACGCTGTTACCGCTTATACTTATAACCAGTCGTCTGCTGCAGAAGCTACCAATACCGAAAGCATTTTTGAACCTGAAAATGTGGCTTATGATTATAACATATCCGGACCAAACTTTGGCGACCATAGTTCGGCAATACATACTTCAGGATCTGCCGATTGTAACGTAGAAATTGCTATTGCCGACCCCTCAAAGATTACCGATCATCAATATCAGGTTTCTTTTCACGATGAGAAATATACACTTGGCTCTGACGGAATTTGGTCCGATATTACCGCTCAGAGAAAATCTATAATGAAGCCTACAGATCTAACCGGTTCAAGCCTGACGAATACTGCGACCTGGAGCGAAGGGAAAAATAAAATTATGCTGCATTACCTCGTAAATATAACTTCACCTAATTATGACTTTTGCGACGGAGTTATATTAAAGTTGCCGGCAAACATCAATGTTGATACAATTTATAATCCGATAAGCAATAACGACGGTTTAGCAATTCCTTATACATTTAACAGATCAACAAATACAATATTTTTCGGCGATAGCGGAAGAACAACAGCCGGCAGTTTTACCGGCGGAGAGGACATAAGCATTTTAATTGAACTTCCTAATTTGCCTATGACAACAAATTATACAATGTATGATGATAATTGGGGAGAGGCAACCGAGCACGGCGGAACTATAGTCGATGTTCATAACTCGGTAAACTTAACTACAATCGACAATCAGTACGTTACACAACATCAATGGGATGTAACCGATCTGACATCAGGAAAAATTGTATTAAAAAATCAGACGATATATAATAATAACGATATATATGCTAAAAATTATTATTTCCAGAATTTTGGTACTATGGGACCGGGAGGGTCTTCCGGAAGTTTGTTTGAGTATGTCGGAATATCGGATGACTCGGTATTTGACGGAATAAAAGTTGACGTAAACGGTAATTTTAATGTACCTACCACGATCGGTAGCCTTGAACTGAACGGTGCACCGTTAGGTATCTACCTAGATCCTGGTTTAAGTACGACTAAATACAGTATAACTGACTTTACTGCATTTTCATTAAATAATGGAAACGCTGTAACTTCATTACCAGCGTACCAATTACAGGGCGGTACTAATTCTTTAATTGATTTGCAACAGGATTATGAAATAAGATGGACTGGAGTACTTGGTGATACTACAGCGGGTGGTAAGACAATTAAGATAACAAAATCCGGCGGCTCTTATGCTACTCTGTTCGGAGCCAGCGGTTATAATCTTGCCGATGATCCGGTGAATCCCAATCCCGGCAGCAACTCCCCATTCTTGATAAGAATTCCTTTTGAGGTTTGGAATACGGTTAAGAATGAACAAGTTAATCTTTTAGTATGGGATAGATTTGGTTCTTTAGCTGATTCTAATTATCAGGTTTGGAATACTTTGGCTAGAATGTATTGCTGGGTCGTCAATACTAAGTATTCCCCTACAGTATTAAATACATCCGGTTCAGCGGTAGCCGATAGTGCAACTTGGAGTTGGGTATTCTTTAAGTCTACTTTCAATACCGGGGATATAATAAAAATAGCATATAATAATCCGATACAAGTCGGTTTGGATAAATTCAATTTTACCGTTACTGAAGCGCTCAGTCCTGTTAAGCGGGATGAAAATATTATAAAGAATTTTTCATTGTCTCAGAATTACCCGAACCCGTTTAATCCCACAACAACTATAAATTACTCAGTACCCAAAACAAGCTTGGTAACTCTTAAAGTTTACGATATCTTGGGAAGAGAAATAACAACATTATTGAACGGAGAAAAATCGATAGGAAATTACACGTTAAATTTTAATGCAAACAGATATGCCAGCGGCGTTTACATTTATCAGTTGAGAGCAGGTAATTTTATATCCACAAAGAAGATGTTGTTACTCAAATAATTTTGAGGCTGTCTCAAAAGTGCTTCGAATGTCAAGGTGAACGTACCTGCCTGCCGGACAGGCAGGGTCGAACCGTGTATTCAGCGCAAATTCATCCTTCGTCTTAGCTCAATATGACATGATCACGACTTATGAGACAGCCTCATTTTTTTTTCGATAAGAATACTTACATTTTTTGCAGGCTATTAAGCTTAAACTATAAACCGGGTGATTTTTAAGTAAGATCTGCCTCCTTTCGATAATAAAACTTCGCGAATAATTAATAACATGAGAAAAAATAATTTCGTATTAATTAAGTATACTATTCTTAAAGAAATTTAGAATTATATTTGTGATATAACATTTAAATTCGGGTTTGCATTATGAAGAAAATTTTTTCTGTTTTGTTGATTTTTCTAATTTCGGTTATTAGCTCTTCTTTTGCTCAGAGCGTAAAAGTAGTTTCGGACTATCAATCGGTTCAGACTAAATATGCTGCAGAGGTTCTTCAAAAAGCTTTATCGGAAGAAGGATACAGAATTGTAAAAGATAAACCGGATTTTCTGATCACCCTAAAAATCGACTCGCTGAATTTAAAACCCGAAGCCTTCGAAATAAATCCCGGTGATAAAGAAATTTTAATTAAAGGCGGTAACGGTACGGGAATCATATACGGCTGTAATTCAATTGCCGAAGATCTGGGAAATAAGATCAGGCTGGATAAAATTCAAGCGATACAAGAGTCGCCCCGTCTGCCGTTCAGGGCAATTAAATTCGATCTTCCCTGGGATACCTATAGGCACAGCTACGCTCTCTCGCTTCATTCGGAAACCTGCAAGGATATAAATTTCTGGAAAGCTTTTCTTAACATGATGTGCAAGGACCGATTCAATGTTCTTACGCTCTGGAATCTTCATCCTTATACTTTTTTAATTAAACCGAAAAATTTTCCGGAAGCCAGTCCATGGAACGACAAACAAATGCATGAATGGAAAAAATTATTCCACGGGATTTTCAGACTTGCTCATGAACGGGGAATAGAGGTTTACCTTGTCCCCTTCAACATTTTTGTAACGCCCGAGTTTGCAAAAGCTCATAATGTTGAGATGTATAATTTGCAGCATGATTTTTATGTAAAAGGAGATACATCCGAAATAATAAAGCGTTATACGCGGGAGTGTGTTACCCAGGTTCTTAATGAATACCCGAATCTTACCGGGTTCGGACTTACGCTCGGCGAAGGTATGGGAGGAATGACACCTCAGCAGCGAGAAGATTGGATGAAAGAAACAATTATTGAAGGCATGCGCCTGGCAGACAGAAAATCAAAATTAATTCACCGGATTCCTTTTTCGGGAAATACAGCTTCACTTGGAGCAACTTCGGTTGAGATGGAGAAAATTACCCGCGCGGGAATCGAACAGGAAGCAAAACTGGATTGCTTTGAAAAGCCTATTTGGGCGGGATTAAAATTCAACTGGTCGCACGGGCACTCGACCCCGAAATTAATTAAAGTTCACGGCGGTAAATTGTACGGTACATATTTTTCGCCTGAACCAAAAGATTACAAAATTATCTGGACCGTAAGAAACGAAGATTTCTTCTGTCTGCGATGGGGAGTAGCGGATTTTATCAGGGAACATATAAAAGAAAATGCTCACAGTTATGTCGGCGGTTATATTATAGGATCCGAAACATATATCCCGGCAAAGGATTACTTCACTAAACCGGATCCGGCAATAAACTGGAAATACGCATTCGAGAGACAATGGTTGTTTTATAAATTATGGGGAAGACTGCTGTATAATCCCGGCACACCGGATAAAATCTTCCAAGATGAATTTGTCAGAAGATACGGTAAAACCGCAAAAGTTTTATTCGAAGCGAACTCTCTCGCTGGAAAAACACCTCTCCGTTTGGCATCGTCATTCGACTGTTCCTGGGATTTCACTTTATATGCAGAGGGATTTATGGCGTTAAATCCCGCGGACAAACGGGTGGAATATATTTCGGTCGACCGCCAAATTAATCAGCCACCGCTTGATACCAATTATGTATCTATTGCGGAATATGTTAAGGAAATATCTTCCGGAAAAAATGCCGGGAAAAAAATAACTCCTCCGGAATTAGCCGCCATGCTGGATAAGGATTGCACAAAAGCCCTGAGTCTGGTTAAAGAAGTTGATGTTAAGAAAAATTCTCCTGTGAAATTTGAAGTTGCCGACGTTAAAACCTGGTCTAATTTAGGATTATTTTTCGCGGAAAAAATACAAGGAGGAGTCGCATTGCAATTATACCGGACAAATGGTAAACCGGAATACAAACGCGAAGCAATAAAGCATCTGCAAAGTGCCTTAACTTATTGGGATAAAGTCATCGCTATAACCCGTCCGCTTTATAAAGAGATGCCTTTGGTTCATTTAAGCGAACAGGACGGCAAAAGCTGGCAGGAAAACGACCATCTTCGCTTCCATTGGGCTTTGCTCAGGAACGATGTTCTTAAGGATATTGAGACAGCGAAAAATGCGGTTAAAATTTTGAGAGACTAAATAAAAGGGAAAAAATTAAAATGTAGATACTTTGATCAAGAAAGAGCTTGAAACTACTTGAATACCTGAATATTTTTACAAGCTTACCATGTCAAATTATACCGACAAAAAAAATGACTCCGCTCAAATAATACCATTTTATTTTTATTTACTTTTTAAAAAACCGGATAATAAACAGCCTTCACAAAATAATTATTGAAGGGATCGCGAATATGAAGCATGAAAAAATTCTTTTTGTAGTTCTTTTTCTTTCATTAAATTTATTTTTGAATAACGATATAATAGCTCAATGGATTAATACGGGGCCTTATGAAGCATCTATCAGTTGTCTTGCAGTAGTAAATAATACTATTATTGCTGAAACCGGTAACGGGATTTATAAATCAACTAACAACGGTGCCAATTGGATTAAAGCAAATGACGGTTTACCTATAAATAAAAACGTAACTGCTTTGGCTGTTTCAGGCACAAATATTTATGCAGGCACTAATGGTAAAGGGATTTATATTTCTACCGACAACGGCGCAAGTTGGGCGGCCGTAAATAATGGTCTTCCAGATACTTCTTATGTTGCCGCTTTTGCTGTTTCCGGTTCAAACGTTCTGGCTTCAATTAATAATTCTGTTTATATAACGGACAATAACGGCGGCAATTGGAATGATGCATCTAACGGTCTTCCTTCTTTAGGAAATAATGTTACCGCTTTCGCCGTCTCCGGGACAAATATCTTTGCGGCAACCGGCGCAGGCTTTTATCTTTCGACAAATTTTGGCGCAAACTGGGCCATTGTGGACAGCAGTTTACCTTCATACGGTGAAGTCAGCGCTTTTGCTGCATCCGACTCTAACCTTTATGCTTCCGATTACAGCGGAAATGTTTTTAGATCCACCGACAGCGGTAAAAACTGGACATATGCCGATAACGGCTTGCCTCCGAATGTAAATGTTTATGCATTTGCTATTTCGGGCACTAACATTTTTGCGGGCACTTCCGACGGCGGTGTTTTACTGTCTACCGATAATGCCGAAAAATGGACGGTGATTAATAATAATTTAAAGGACTTACATATAAATGCATTTGCAGTTTCAGGTAATAATTTATTTGCCGGAAGCGACTTCGGTTTGTTTTTTACCTCAGATAAAGGTAAAAATTGGACTGCCGTTAATAACGGCTTCATAAATCTTTATGTAAATGATTTTGCAGTTTCAGGCAATGTCATCTATACCGGAGCCGGCTACAGTATTTTCAGATCTACCGATGACGGAGCAAGTTGGGATCAGGTAGATAGCGGATTAACCCAAGATATAACTGTTAATACTATGGCCTTTTCCGGAAGTAATATTTTTGCCGGTGCATTTTATGACGGAATCTTTTCATCAAAAAATAACGGTGAATACTGGAAACAATCAGATAACAGTTTACCTTATCTCCGCATAAATGCTCTCGCGGCTTCCGATACTAATATTATTGCCGGTACAAATTATAACGGTATTTTCATATCGGGAGACGAAGGTAAAAGCTGGACACATGTTGACAGCGGCTTATTCAACAGCGGCATAAAAACATTCGGAGTTGCCGGAAGTAATGTCTTCGCGTCAACCGATTTCGGCAGCTATGTTTCAAACGATAACGGAAAGAACTGGGTGAGAGTTAACAGCGGTTTGCTTTCTAATGCTTCCATGAATGAATTTGTTAATTCCGGTACATATTTTTACGCTACAGACGGTTATAGTATTTTTCGGTCTAACGACAACGGTACAAGCTGGGATACCTTAAATAATGTTTTACAAACAAACGATAACATCTTTTCTATTGCCGCCTCCGGCAATTATATTTTTGAGGCAACAAATAACGGCGTCTTTTTTACTATCGATAATGGTAAGGATTGGACTGCTGTTAACAACAAGAATTTGCCTAACGCTTATATTAACACAATGACGGTTTCCGGTTCAAAATTATTTCTCGGGTATCCCAATGACGGTGTCTGGCAAAAGCCGATATCTCAAATAATTACTTCTGTGAAAGATATTAAAAACGTATCCCCTTTGTCTTTTAGACTGTCGCAGAATTATCCCAATCCGTTTAATCCCACCACCACCATTCAGTATCAAATACCTGTAAGCGGACTGGTAAATATCACAGTGTTCAATATACTCGGACAAAAAGTAAGGCAGCTTGTAAACGGGATCAAATCTGCCGGAAACTACAGAGTACAATTCAATTCTGACGGCTTGAGCAGCGGAATATATTTTTATCAGCTTACATCGGGGAATTTTACAGATATTAAAAAGATGATATTACTAAAATAATTTTAGGGGCTCAGGCCCCCTGGCTTTTTTTTGGATTTGAATATTTTATTTAGAATTAATAACAATTATCTTAAAAGAGCTGCCGCGCACCAGAGAATAGGAGCCTGACCATGCAGATCTCCGGTGTTGCGTTTCCGATCCAGGTAATACTGCAGATTATTTTTCTTTCCCGTTCCTTCACAAACATCCTGTACATCGGCATTCTCGTCTATATATTTCATCAAGCCCAGCCATCCTTTTCTCGCGGCGGGACCGTAAACAGCCGGATCGAGCAATCCGTTTTTTACTCCGCTTATAAAAGCGAACGTAAACATTCCGGTGCTGGAGGTTTCAGGCCACGACAATTCAGGCTTATCTATTAATTGATGCCACATTCCGTTTTTGTCTTGATATTTTAAAAGTGCAGCCATCATTTTTTTATAACCTTTTAAAATCCTCTTCCGGTCGGGATGATTTTCCGGCAGTTCTTTCAATAAAATAGTCATCCCTGCGGCCATCCATCCGTCTCCCCTACCCCAGAAAAAAGGTACGTCCGGGGCATGATAAAACAATCCGTTCGGCTGCTGAAGAGAATCGAGATAAACAACCATTTCTTTTGCGGCCCGGTCGATATATTTTCTTTCCCCTGTAGCGCGGTAAGCTTGTGATTGAACCGCGGTAATCATGAACATATCATCAATCCATAGTCGCGTCTGCCAGGTTAAACCTTCCTTAGCATATTCGGATGCCTGTAAGTTTGATTTCATACTGTCCGGCAGAGTCCACTGGGCATCGGCAATCCTCTTCCCGAGATCAAGAAATTTTTTATCCTTAGTTTGAATGTAGATCTCGAACGGAACGGCCCCGAATACGGTATTATCAACATGGTTCGGAACCGGAATTAATTTTTTTCCGGAATTGAAAAGCGGTTCAAAACGATCGATAAGCTTCTGTTTAAGTTCCTTATTATGACCTACATCCGCAAATTGGAGAGCACCATACCATGCACATACTTCCGGATAATTAATGTTCTTAGATATTCCCGGAGTACCGTAGTTGAAATGAGGAATATCTATGAAACGTTCCGTAACTCTTTTGCCTATTTCGGAAGGCGATTGTCCTTCCGGCCACCGGTTAAAATACTTATTGTATTTATTTTGGGATAAATTTATACATGAAAAGCAAAAGAAGACGATTGAAACAAACATCATTTTTCTTTTCATGATTGTCCTCATTCTTAATAGATTAGATTAAATAAATATCCCACTATTATTATTCCTATTCCTACAACACCTATGAATGTAAATATCAGCGGCAGTTTTAAAACTTTCTTAAGTATAATCGCCTCCGGGAATGACAGGCCGATAACCGACATCATAAATGCCAGCACGGTTCCAAGGGATGCCCCTTTCTCAAGCAGTGCTTGAACGATCGGTATTATTCCCGCGGCGTTCGAATACATCGGAACTCCCAGCATTACGGCAATCGGAACAGACCACCACGCGCTTTTCCCCATCAGTCCGGCCATAAAATTCTGCGGCACATAACCATGAATTCCCGCCCCTACCGCTATTCCGATGACAATATAGATCCAGACTTTACCGACTATTTCTTTTACAGCGTCAATGCCTGAAGTTACCCTTTCCGCAAATGAAGGCTTTACTTCTTCAATTTCATTTTTACCGACTTTTATTTTATAAACCCAATCCTCAACATACTTTTCCAATTTTAACCGGCCGATTACAAATCCTGACAGCATAGCTATTATCAATCCGGTAACCATATAAAGAACAGCGGTCTTCCATCCGAATAAACCGAATAAAAGCACAACCGCAACTTCATTTATCATTGGTGCCGCAATTAAAAATGAAAATGTTACTCCCAGCGGAACCCCGCTTTCTACAAATCCCAGAAATAAAGGTATTGCCGAGCAAGAACAGAACGGTGTTACAATTCCAAGCAGGCTTGCGGAAACATTTCCGGCAAAAAGTTTTTTACCGCCAAGCATTTTTCTTGTCCGTTCCGGCGAGAAGTAAGTCCTTATTATTCCTACAACAAATACAATTAAAATCAGCAGGAGCAAAACTTTAGGAACTTCAAAAATGAAAAAACCTATCGCGCTTGTTAAATGCGAATCTTCGGGAAGATTTATTAAATCAAAAATTATCAAATCCGTTATGCTTTGAAGACTTAAATAAAGAAGCAGCCATAAGGGTAAAAGCAATACTGAAATTGCAATTTTTAAATTTTTTCTTTTTAGTGAATTAATTTCAACAAACGAATTCATTCTAATCCTTTTTATGGACAAACATTAGGAGCTTTAACAGTTCCTTCACTAACAACTTTAAAATATTTTTTCTGAAACCACAATGACACATTTACCAAACTAATTAAAACAGGGACTTCAACAAGTGGACCGATAACCGCGGCAAAGGCTTCACCGGAATTTATTCCGAATACAGCCACAGCCACCGCGATTGCAAGCTCAAAGTTGTTGCTCGCGGCGGTAAACGAAAGCGTAGCCGTTTTAGAATAGTCGGCTCCGATTTTTCTTCCCAGATAAAACGAAACGAAGAACATTATGATGAAATAGAATACCAGAGGAATCGCGATGCGAATTACATCAAGAGGAATTTTCACGATGTACTCGCCTTTAAGTGAAAACATAACTACAATTGTGAACAGCAGCGCTATAAGGGTGACAGGTGAAATCCTCGGAATGAATGTATGCTCGTACCATTCTTTGCTTTTTATTTTAAGCAGGCTGAACCTGGTAATAATTCCGGCCAGGAACGGTATTCCGAGATAAATGAAAACACTTTCCGCGATTTGCTTGATAGTAATATCAACTTTAAATGCTTTTAATCCCAAAGCCGAAGGAAGCACGGTTAAAAACACATAGGCATAAATAGAAAAAAATAAAACCTGGAAGATCGAGTTGAACGCAACTAATCCGGCGGCATATTCCGTATCGCCTTTTGCAAGTTCATTCCATACGATAACCATTGCGATGCATCTGGCAAGGCCTATCATTATCAATCCCGCCATATATTCAGGGTATCCCTGCAGAAATATTACTGCTAAGAAAAACATTAATACAGGTCCGATTATCCAGTTCTGAATCAGAGATAGGGACAACACTTTTACATTTCTAAAAACATCTCCGAGCTCTTCGTACTTTACCTTTGCAAGCGGCGGATACATCATCAAAATTAATCCGATCGCGATCGGAATATTTGTCGTACCGCTTTGAAATGAATTCCAGAAATCAACAATTCGCGGGAACAGGTAGCCGGATAATATTCCGGCAAACATTGCGCTGAAAATCCAAAGCGTCAGATAACGGTCGAGAAAAGATAACCTTTTAGATAAACCGCTCATTTCATTTCTCCGTATCTTCTACCGAAATTTTACTTTTAATTTCTTTTACCCAATCCTTAATTCTAATTTTTATTTCATCTCTTATAATTCTCGTTCCGGAAACCTTATCTTCATAAGTACCTTCGATGGCGGACGGATCCGCAAAGCTCCAATGCAGCCTATTGCAAACACCCGGAAAAATAGGGCACCGTTCCGCCGAAGCTTCATCGCAAACCGTGATTACATAACTGTACATTCTGCCCGCTTTAAAGAATTCGAATACATCTTTAGTTTTATTATTCGAAATATTTATCCCTTCTTCATTCATTACTTCGATAACAACAGGATTTAATTTCCCGGGTTCAAGTCCGGCGCTTTCCGCTTCGAATAGGTCCTCACCAAAAATATTTAGATACGCTTCCGCCATCTGGCTGCGGGCACTGTTATGAATGCAAACAAACAATACTCTAATTCTTTTCATAATTATTCCTAATTATTGATATTGCTTTCATCCGCTGCACTCATCAACCAATGAGTTAAGGTTGATTTAGCCGGCAGCTTGCCGCTGTTAACAACTTTTCCGTTTATTACGAGTCCGGGTGTGCTCATTATTCCGTAGCTCATTATATCTTTATAATCCGTAACCTTTTCAATTTGGGCTTCTATACTATTTTCCGTTACAACTTCTCTGCAAAGTTTTTCCAGGTTAATGCAGTTTGTGCATCCTGAACCGAGTACTTTTATATTTAGCATTTTCTTAACTCCTTAAATTTTCTTTATATAATTTGTAAAATTTATTTTTGATTTCATCTCTTACCTGTCTGAATTTAGAAAGAATTTCCTGATCTGTTCCGGTTGCTTCTGCCGGATCCTCAAAACCGATATGCAGTTGCTTTCCGACTTTCCCGATAAAAACCGGACAAGTCTCCTTCGCGTTATCGCAAACTGTAACTACATAATCAAAAGATTCATTTAGGAATTGTACAACATTTTTTGGAACGTTTTTGCTTAAGTCAATCCCCTCCTCGTGCATGACTTGAACAGCTTTCGGATGAACTTGTGAAGAGGGATTTGTTCCGGCGGAATAAACTTCCAATTTATTATCAAATGACTTTAGAAATCCTTCTGCCATCTGACTCCGGCATGAGTTGCCCGTACAAAGGATCAATATTTTCATATTTATGAGTTCCTATACTTTGCCAAATGTCGAAATGTTAAATAAAAAGGTGTTATCTTCCGCATACTTCATTCCTGTCCACTTTTTGAATCTTTTGCTTATCCGAGATAATTAAGTTGTCATCAGAAATCCAGAAATCCAGTGTTGAAAGTACGGATGATATTCTCAGGTCGGAAGGTCTTGGATTAATCATGTAATTTACCCATTTGCCTTCCTTTTCTTCAATTATAAAGCCTGTATCGCGTAGAATACTGAGATGTTTGGAAACCGTCGACGTTGCCAGGCTGAGAATTTCAGTTATTTCACACACGCAGAGAGATTTGGTCTGAAGCATTTTTAAAATTCTCAGTCTGTTCGGGTCAGAAAGAGCCTTAAAGAGCCTTGTATTTTCTTTTATTGACGTATTCATACTATTTCACTTCGTTAATGGACGAAACATAATAAGAATCAAACTAAAAATCAAATTAATCTTTTTCCTCTGTCCGGGTGTAAAATATTCCTTTTATATTCTTCTTATATTCAGGAGACTTAAACTTAAAAGATATTTGATAATCATTCTGGAAAGGAAATAATCGCAAATTAGCCTTGCTTTAAGAATTATATATTTGTCATTAATAATTAAAAATTAATTTGAGCTTTTAGTTCCTGTAATTTCCTTTACAAGGTTGAAAAAAGCTTTTTTTAATTTAGTATTTATACCCCAATTTACCGGCGGACATTGATATCCGTCTTTATAATTGCTCTTCCCGGGATCAAAGAATCCCCACGATGCATGCATACCGACGGCCTCGATCAAATTATTTACCGGTTTATCGAAATTGAAATGATCATCCTCGTTAAAGAGTATTGGTTTAGGCGTATAGCCTTTAACTGCCCTTGCCTCTTTTACCATTTCTTTAATTCTACCTGGATCATTAACCCCGTTGCCGTGCATCAGCAGGAAATCAGCTGTCCGCACAACGTTTGATTCCGGTATGGAACCTCCCTTATATGATGTACTGACTAATAATCTATAATTATCTTTCTTAATATTCTTTACCAACTCAATAAGTTTATCAATGTTTTCAGGTTCAAGCGATTTATGATGATAAGGGATATCGCATTCGTTGGCTATTTCCACAATAACATTTCTCCAACCGTGGTCGAGTATCCAATTCGTTGCATTAGTAGCGGCATTTATTACGGCATTGTCATCCAGTAAACGCATATCCTGTCCGAAATAGAAATACCCAAGTATTACAACCATTCCCAACTGATCAGCTTTATCAATAATTTGTTTTAATCGGGACATATAATTATTTCTTAATGAGCCGTCCGGTTTAAAAGCTGAATTATACCACGGCTGTTCTTTTGAATAACCTTCAGGTGAACCGCCCTGCAGGTTAATAGTAAATGCCAATAATCCGTTTCTTCTCCATTCCGGCATTGCGCTTACAAATTCTTCCGTATTACGCTGAGGATCCCATTTCTTTGTATCAGGGTATTTCCATTTATTAACAGTTTCAGGATTCATATCATCAAATATTCCCTGAATCATTCTGGAATTAAGCAATAATCCTTCTATCCTCATTCCATTATAATATCTGCCCTTATAAGTAGGTTCACCGTTTATATAAAAGTCTGTTCCTCTGATTGATACGCTGGTATTCACATTAGTTTTTAATGAATCCGGATTTTGCGCAAAAAGAGGAACCGAGATAAGAAACAACATGAAAAATAATTTCATAACAAACTCTTTTTTTAAGGAATAAAACAAATTTTTTGTTTTGGCCCATGATATAGGGATTCGCTCAGTAATAAAATATTATCTTCCAAAACGGAATGGTCTGCGTTTAGTGAAAAAGCTCCACTCACTGCTCCACAGTCCTAAACCTTCGGTAGTCTTAACCTGTACACGCCAATAGTAACGCTGACCCTGTGTAAAATTGTTAAATGTCTTTGAAGTATCTGTTGTTGAATAATCTTTATCAACTTTTTCAAATGAAGGGTCTGTAGATAATTCGAAATGATACATCTCTGCTTGTTTAAGGTTCTTCCATTTAAAGGTAATGGTTAGTGTATCGAGATCTATTTGATTATTAGAAGGATATTCTAAATTTGCATAATAAGTTGTGCCTTCGGAAAAAACCGGATTAGTCCAGGTAATCCATTTGGAAAGATCAAAATTAAACGGGCTATCGGCTATGCCGCTAGTTTTAACATTATCCTTACCGAATAGAAACCTGTCAATAAAAGCTTGAATTTCAGGAACCTGGCTGTCCGGTACACGGCAGTGCATATGCCCTCCGACAATTGAATAGCCGAATCTGTCCGGTATACCTAAAGCATCATAAACTTTTTTAGCTGCATTAGCGGCAACATAACATGATTGATTAGACAGCCAGGTATAATCGGTGTTTGCAGTAACATACAAAGCGCGCGGTGCAACCATTGCCATTAGCTCATGATGATCTTCGGGCATATAATAAAC
Source organism: uncultured Bacteroidota bacterium (assembly GCA_963739955.1). Lineage (GTDB taxonomy): Bacteria > Bacteroidota > Ignavibacteria > Ignavibacteriales > Ignavibacteriaceae > FEN-1297. The sequence goes on from CAVUCX010000068.1 coordinate 45,206, forward strand.
ATTATCGCCGGAAAATTGGCGCATATCATTTTTGAACCAGTTATAGTTTGTGCGGTCTATATCCTCAACAGTACCCGCGGGTTCTGTATGTGAATATCTCCAGGAGGTGGCGCCGCCTCCGCCCGATTCAAGGGCAATTGTAAGCGCTATGCGTTCGTCAAACGCCCCGGCAAATAGTGCCATTTTCCCTGAGTATGAACAGCCTACAACTCCGAGGTGCTTAATATCTACAGGAAGCTCATTCTTAACCAGCTCGAGGCCGTCAATTAAACGGCTTACACCCCATGACCATGCGCTATACTGTCCCGAATTGTCAAGGCTAAGATGGGGATAAAGTTTATAATAAGGATCCGAGTCGCTGGGCTTCCAATAAGACGTTACTTGATTAGCGTCGAATTTCATTGTTAGAATATTGTGACTTTTTAAAATGCTTGAAGGAATAAGAAAATCAACCGGAATATTCATTCCGATAATTGCCGGAAAAGGTCCGGTTCCGGATGGCAGATTAATTTTTGATGTTAATGTAAGAGTTTGTCCATACACTGTAACTTTGACTGTAAGCATGCTATCGCTTTTAGAATAATCTGCAGTAATCGTGTCGGGCCGGGAAGGCTTTTCGCCGATCTCAAAATATTGTAACTGAGCACCGATTTCTTCGCGCTTGATCCTCCAATCAGAGTAGTACTTTATTCTGCCTCTGCCGTCAGCCCATTCAAACGGGTCAGGCAGATTTTTAACTAGAGGAAGTTTTTCCAAAATAGGCATATACGGCACAGGACAATCCGCGCCGGTATTCTCTTTATTATAAACAAGCGGCCATTTTTCTTGAGCTGATGTATCAACGAATAATTGCGCTACAAATAGAAGTGATAATAAAAGTATAATTTTTTTCATTTTGCTTCCGGTATGTTTAGCTGATATTTTAACATTTATAATTTAAGAAAATTTTTAATTAACATGCGTGTTAATTTAATTTTATCGTTATTACAATCAGATCAGTGTTTCTAAGATGAAAGAAGAACTCTTAAAATTCAAAAGGCCAATCCTAAAAGCAAATAGAAAAAAATCCACAAAAAGATCTCACTAATTCCCTTCCCCCAAAAATCATTTAAGACTAACAAATATGGCATAATAAATGGCATAGTTGCGATAAAAAAATGAAAATCAATTTAGGTAAGTTTATGATTACATTCACAATTAACTTCTAAAAAAAAGTGCGATTTCCTTTCGAATTTCGCACTTTTGGAGCTGGCCCCGCTAAGCGGGATAAACTCACGGATTTGAACCGCCGACCGGCTGATTAAAATCATATAAATATACTTATAATTCGTTATAATTAAATAACACAAGTTAACCGCTAAATACCCTATTTGAATCTCTTCAGATAATTTCCCTTACTTCATCAAAAGTAATTTTTTAGTCGAAACAAAATCTCCGGCTAACATTCTATAAAAATAAACACCGCTTGGCAGATTACTAGCATTAAATTCTACACTATAATTCCCCTGCATCTTTTGTTCATTAACTAATTTTACAACTTCCCGTCCTAATTCATCATACACTGTTATTGTTACAAAGCTAGTATTTGGGACCGAATAATTTATTCTTGTTGTTGGATTAAACGGATTAGGATAATTTGGGGATAGTAAGTAATCTGCCGGAATACTTTTAATAATATCTATTCCAACTTGTATATTATCAAATGGTAGAATTGTGAAACGTGAACTGGTTATTTCGCTAGTAGGCCATGACATTTTTAGTAAACAATTATTAAAAGTTTTATTGGAATCCGGGATATTCCAGATATACTTTCCAACTGATGGATCTGTAAATGTTGAAAGTTCGATCCAATTACTACCATCATTATAACTCAAATAAAGTGTTGAAGCGCCAACATCACCAAAGAGGTCCCAGGTGATTTCTTTATTGCTTTTTGATGTCCATGCTTCACCGCCAACCGGATTAGTAAATGTAATATAATCGTGCGGATGAGAGGTTAATATAATGTACCCAATAGTTTTAGTTTCGTTTCCAATAGCCTGAATAGTAACTATTCCGCTGCTATGAGCAGTAACTAATCCACTATCGCTCACTGATGCAATTGCATCATAAGATGATGACCACGTGTAATTAGTGTTGGTACCACCGGAAGTATTGGCTGTTAATTGTAATGTCTTATCAATTTCTACATCTTTTTTATTATTTTCAGAAGCAATATTTACAAAAACATCCGGTGCCTTTTCTAAGATTCCCAAATACAAATCATCAAAATATGCGTCATTATCTGAACCAACAAATCGGGTTGCAATTAGAAGTACTCGTAATGTTTTGCAATTTGCCGGAATTTTAGCAATAATTTCATAATACCCCCAGAAAGGATTTCTATGCTCTCTTGAAATATATAATAATTGATTTCCATTAATATCAAGCGCTGATATAGCTAATGTTGCTCTATCATGCGGAGGTTGGTCCCAATTAGCAAGCCACCCTGATAGTTGAAAATAAGAATCTGCCGGATAACTTGATACATCAACATCTTGATAAATTTGTGTGTAACCTATTGCCTTTTTAGCAGGCCAAAAGAAATAACTTCCGGAATGTGGTGTGATTTCTGCGCCAGCATTCCAAGCTTCATCAACGTCAATCCATCCTGAAATATCTCCGGTTTCTGCTCCCGGATTAATTAATAAGTTTTGATTAATTGAACCAACTTGAGTTGTGATTGTATTATGAATTTGAGCAAATGCACTAAATGGAATAGCTAAGAGCAAAATCATAAAAGTGATATGCTTGAAAGTAAATGTTCGCATTATGTAACTCCTTGAAATATTAAAGTTCATTGAATAACCTATTTTAAACAGGGCAAAGCCTTATTTTACTTATTGTTAAAATAATGAATGTCAAATATTCAATTAATGACACAAATGCGTTATTTTTTCACTCAACATTTCCCTATCTCAAAAGCAACATTTTTTTGTTTGAACAAAATTACTGGTTTGCAATCGGTAATAATAAACCCCGCTGGCATATTTGCCCGCATCAGTTTGAATTGTATTGTTATCGGATCCACCATAAAGAAGGATACCTTCCCAACCACTATACATGCATATATTATTCAATAAAAAATTATTATCTGAATTTCTATGGCTCTATCGTTAGCATTTGCAGCAATGATAGTCGTTGTTAAATATTAATTGCAATTAGGTTTCATCAAATTATGCATTTGGGTGTAGCATGGAGGACAAAGTCTGATTAGAGTTAATAGAATCTACAAGGAAATGATTTCCTAACGGTTTTTTCTTTAGTCTTGGATAGCTCTTGAATATTTTTATCGACGTCTTACCTTTTAGTATTCCCAATAGTTTGGATATTGAAATTTTAGGGGGTATACTTACTATCAGTTGGAGATGATCTAGCTGGATGTTTAACTCCTTTTTTTTCACAGCCGGCTCAGTCTATTAACATTTCCATATCTTTTTCTAATGGGCACTTTACTATTTCTTCCAATATTCTGAATCTATACTTCGGAGTTCATACTATGTGATAATCACATCGGTATATTACGTGACTTAATTTCTTAAATTTACTCATGTAAAAATTAGTAATTTCCTGACATAGCCGGAAGAACATACCGACCTTCGAAGAAGATGGGTTTCTAAGTCACACTAAATCCCCCTCCCCAAGAATTATTTGCTGATAGCAAATGTGGCATAGTAAATGGCATAGTTACGATAAAAAAGCTTGGGCAATTTAGGTTAAGTTTGGCAAGTTTGTGATGTTTTCACAATTAGCTCATAAAAAATGCGATTTTTTCCGAATTTTTCATTTTTCGAACTGGCTCCGATAAGCGGTATAAATTCACGGATTTGGACCTCCGACCGGCTAAGTACAAATCATATTAGTACTCTTATAATTCGTTATAATTAAATAACACAAGTTGACCGCCTAAATATTTGGTGTGAAAAAACATTGAACCTGCCTCTACCTGCCGGTAGACAGGTACCGGAAGGCAGAATAGTTACAAAGGACTGCTTTCCTTTCCATTAAGTCGCGGGTTAAAGCTAAAATACTCTTCCATTCCCTAGGACATTCTTTTGTTTCTGCTTTGGTTCAAAGAGGGATTTCTCTTTATGTTGTCAAGGAATTATTAGGTCATGAAGATTTGAGCACCACTCACATTTATTCACACTTACAAAATCAAAATTTGATGGATGCTATAAATTTTCTTTAGTTCATTTTTATTAAATAAATTTAGATATCAATTTAACTTTGATAGATAAGGTAAACTCCCCCAAATATAACCAATACGCCGCAAATTTTTTTTACAATAGTTATCGCCTTGGATTCTTCACTCCAGTTCAAATATTTCTGTACTTTGCCCGTTAATGTTCCGGCCCCAACAATTACCGAGCAATGCCCAATCCCAAAAGCAAGTAGAAAAATTACGGCAAGTAAATAATTAGTCTGTGCCGTTTGAAAAACTATTCCAAGTACGGGCGCCATATACGCAAAAGTACAGGGTCCTAAGGCAATACCGAATAATAAACCGAGTATTAAACCGGCAAGCAGTCCTTTGGCTTTTGTTTGTTTAACTCCGGCAGTGTTCCAATCAATTTTAATAATATCAAGAAGATAAAGCCCGACAAGAAAAAATATCCCGGCCACAAGATAATTACCAATGCTTCCAACATCTCCCATTAATCGTCCAAGCGACGCGGTAACTATTCCTATCAAAGCTATTGTTATTAATATTCCCACTGAAAAGATTAACGAAATGTAAAAAGTCCTGCGAATTGATATCTTTCCTTGCGAGCTTATAAAGCCAATAACAAGT
>CAVUCX010000069.1:0-31270 GCA_963739955.1 uncultured Bacteroidota bacterium
TCCTTCGATTCAAGTTCTCCGGCAAGGAATTTTTTAACGGCTTCCTCGGCGATCTCCTCGTCGGTAAGTATGGGAGTTATGTTGTTTACTTTTAAGTCTTCTATTACCCTCCATCCTCCGCTTTGGAATATAACATAAGTGCAGTCTTTAATAATTTCTATTAATGCGTTATGATTATGTCCTTCTCCTTCTCCATGATGCTCATGATTCTGATCATCGTGATTACCTTGGTGACCATGACCGGCTTCATGATGCTTGAATGTATTTTCTCTTATTTCTTTGTATTGAATATCTTTTTCGTTAATATCGAATACAACGAATGATTTGCATCTTCCCAGATGCCCGCTTACCTGTACGCTGTTATTAGAAGCTACAGCTATTTTCATTTTTCACCCTTTCGTATTTTATTCCGAACATTTCGGACAATGATTATAATGTTGTTTCTTTTTCAATCTTAATTGTAAACCGCAGTGCGGACAAAAGAACTGCAGTTTTTCTTTTAATTCGGTGGATAATTCATCGGAGATCTTTATAGCTTTTCCGTTAATTATACTGTCCGCAACTTTTTCCCGGGCTTTATTTACGATCCGGCCGAAGGTAGCCCTGGATATGTTCATCTTTACCGCCGCATCTTCCTGTGACAATCCCATAAAATCGCTTAATCTGATTGCCTCAAGCTCATCGCCTTCAAGAATTACTTCCTCCAGATCGTTTAGCGAAATACCCGCCGGCTTAAAATAATATGAGCTGGGATCGCATGAAATTTCTCTATGTTTTTTGGGTCTTGCCATATTTTTAAATTATGAGCATATGCTCATAACAAAATATTTCAATTTACATTTAAAAGCAACATTAGTTGAAATTTTCGAACCTTCATATTTATTGTATTTAATAGTTGATGCTATTAAATAATATTCGCAACTAAATTATGCAGATATTCTTTAATGTTTATTTTAAAAACTCATGAAATATTTGTTATACTAACAACTTTTTTTGTAATTTTGTTTCGAAAATTGAGAGGGGATCCATGGGGATCAACAGCATTGTACTAGTAAAGCAGGTTCCTGACACTGCAAATATATCCGGTCAGGTAATGAAAGAAGACGGCACGGTTAACAGGGCTAAATTACCTGCCATTTTTAATCATGAAGACAGAGTAGCTTTAGAGCTAGCCTTAAATGTAAAAGACCAATACGGCGGAAAAGTAACCGTAATTACGATGGGTCCGCCCAGAGCTTCCGATGTTCTTCGTGAATGCTTGTATATGGGTGCGGATGAAGCAGTGCTTATAAGCGACCGGAAATTTGCCGGAGCTGATACGCTGGCTACATCTTATGTCCTTTCCGAAGCAATAAAAAAAATAGGCAATTATGATTTTATATTTGCGGGAAGGCAGGCTATCGACGGCGATACGGCCCAGGTAGGTCCTCAGACGGCGGAGAAATTAAACATACCTCAAATTACCTACTCCGAAGAAATTCTCGAAGTTACGAACACTACGGTTAAAATCAGAAGAAAAATAGAAGGCGGATACGAGATACTTGAATCGACTATGCCCGTTTTAATTACAGTTCTTAAAGATGCAGCATTTCCCAGACCGTTCAAAGCCAAAAGAATTATGGCTTATAAAAATGCCAAAACATTAATGGAGCTGGAAAAACTGGCGGAAGGAAATTCTTTACTTTATATCGATCAGTTAAAAGAAGAATACATCTCCAGAAACCTGTACATCCGGACTTTGACAATGGACGACTTGAAACTTGATCCCGAAAGATGCGGTGTTCAAGGCTCGCCGACAAAAGTTCATAAAGTGGAATCGGTAGTGCTTGCCGGCGGAAATCATGAAATGATTGAGCCTAATAAAACCGGCATAAATCATTTAATCGATAAATTAATGGAAGATCACATTTTAGGTTAAAACTATGGGGAATACAAACAGAGACGTTTGGGTTTTCATCGAACAAAGAAACGGAAAACCTGCCGATGTAAGTTTTGAGCTTTTGTCTAAAGGAAGAAAACTGGCCGGCAGCCTTAACGGCCTTTTAAAAGCAGTTGTAATAGGCCGCGATGTTAAAGAACTTGCCGCGGAAACTTTTAAATTCGGTGCCGTTGAAGCTATTGCAATCGATCATCCGGACCTTGAACATTACCGCACAATGCCATACAGCCGCTTAATGAACGAGCTGGTTGAAAAATATAAACCGAGAATAATTCTTTTCGGTGCGACGGTTATCGGAAGAGATCTTGCACCAAGGGTTGCTTCGCATACTAAAAGCGGACTTACTGCTGATTGCACGGACCTTCAGATTTCCGACGTAAAATATCTTAAAAAAGATTTCCCGGATCTTCTTCTGCAAATCAGACCGGCCTTCGGGGGGAATATAATTGCCACAATTATTTCACCTGATATCGAAACCCAGATGGCAACAGTACGTGAGGGCGTTATGCGCCTGGAACCGCTAGATAAACCTGTTGAAGGTAAGATCACCGAATACCCTTATGTACCGGGCGAAGTTGATGAACTAGTCAAAATTATTGAACAGCACAGGCAGGAAAGCAAAGTTAATTTAAAAGGAGCGCCCGTTATTGTTGCCGGCGGCTACGGTATGGGAACTAAAGCGAATTTTAATTTAATCCATGAACTGGCTGCATTACTCGGCGGTGAAGTCGCCGGATCCCGCGCCGCCGTTGACGCAGGATTTGTGCATCACGACAGACAGGTAGGTCAAACCGGCGTAACCGTGAGACCCAAATTGTATATTGCCTGCGGAATTTCAGGGGCAATTCAGCATAGAGCCGGAATGAATGAGTCAAATAAAATTATTGCGATAAATACCGACCCGGAGGCGCCGATATTCGGTATTGCTCATTACGGAATAGTGGGGGATGCCGCACAAATAATCCCGATGTTTATAAATGTTTTTAAGCAAAAATTGAGATAAGATTATGGCAAACTATTTTTTGGATAACCTTGATTTGCTTTTTCATTTTGACCGTCTCGATATCAAAGATATTGTGGGGATGACCGAAAATGATTTTAAACAGGCAGATAAATTTGATTATGCTCCTGTTAATTATGAAGATGCGATTGAAAATTATAAAAGGGTTCTTGAAGTAGTCGGGGATATTGCCGCAAATTATATTGCATCCAGAGCTGCAGGTATCGACGAAGAAGGCGCCGTTTTCGAAGACGGTAAGGTTAAGTATGCAAAAGGAACAAAAGAAGCCCTAGATATGCTTGCAAAAGCGGAGTTGCTTGGGATGATTCTTCCCCGCGAATACGGCGGTTTGAATTTTCCTACAACAATTTATATGATGGCCGTTGAATTAATTTCCCGTGCCGATGCATCATTAATGAACATCTTCGGCCTCCAGGATATCGGCAAGACTATTGCTCAATTCGCAGACGATAATCAGAAAGAAGAATTCCTTCCCGAGTTTGCCAGCGGTAAATATACCGGCGCGATGGCTTTAACGGAACCTGATGCCGGCTCAGATCTTCAGGCGGTTAAACTTTCAGCTTACCAGGATGAAAACGGCAAATGGTTTTTAAGAGGCGTTAAAAGATTTATTACGAACGGAAACGGCGAAGTTCTTCTGGTTCTTGCAAGAACCGAAGCCGGCACTAAAGACGCCCGCGGATTAAGTATGTTAGCCTGTTACGGCGACGAAACGGTGAAGGTGAGAAGGATAGAACATAAGCTCGGTATTCACGGTTCACCCACCTGCGAACTGCAGTTTAACGATACCCCTGCGCAACTGATCGGAACCAGAAGATTCGGACTTTTAAAATATGTTATATATTTAATGAACAGAGCGCGCGTCGGTATCGGAGCTCAGTCGCTCGGCATTTCCCAGCAGGCTTATGAAGAAGCATTAAAATACGCGAAAGCCAGGGAACAGTTCGGTAAACCTATTTATAACCTGCCGGTTATTTCGAACATGTTGATCGATATGAGAGTAACACTCGAAGCTAACAGGTCGTTATTCTATTCAACCTGCGTCTGGCTTGACAGAAAAGAGAAATACGAAGAAGAAGTCGACAGACTGAAAGCTCTCAAACAGCCCTTTTCGGATATGAATGAAAAACTGAAAGAAGCCACAAAGATAGTTACCCTGCTTACACCGGTTACCAAGTATGTATTGAGCGAATCCGCGAATAAAATTACTTACGATTCGATGCAGATACACGGCGGAACCGGTTACATGAAAGAATTTATGGTTGAAAGACTTGCGCGCGACGCAAGAATAACCAATATTTATGAAGGTACATCCCAGATGCAGATTGTAGCTGCCTCCGGTGGAGTAATTAACGACGTGCTTGAAAATTATTTCAACGAATGGACGAAAAAAGAATATAAGGGCAGTCTGGCAAATTTATTGACTAATCTTCTGGAAATCAGGGAATTGTTCAAAGAGTCGCTGAAATATATTAAAGATAAGAAAGACGCGAACCTCCAGGATGTAGCTGCTAAAGACCTGGTTGAATTATACACATATATTTATGTCGGTTTCTTGCTTCTGGCGGAGGCTAACGAAGATCAGCGAAAAGTATTCACGGCGCGCAGATATATTCTGGATGCTGTTGCCAAAGCAAGAAAAAATGCCGAATCGATTAAGAGCGAATTATACTCGGATATTCTTCATGCAGACATTATTTTAATTTAATAAATAAAGGCAGGGATACCATAATGAAAAAAACATGTATAATTTACAGGCTTTTTGATGACCAGGAAGAAAAGCATTATCTTAACAGTACACTCGATCATCAAAAACTGGAAGAACTCGTTGAGCAGTACAAACGGGAAAACCAGGATCAGGTAATTGCGCGAGAATTTATTAACTATCTGATTAAATACGATCCTGATGCTATGGAAGTGGAGGTAAGAGATTTTTACTTCTAAATACCTTTTTCGGAATACCCGATCAGATATTTAATAAATCCTTGAGCCGGACATAGACGTCCGGCTTTTTTGTTTCCCGTTAAAATTAATCTTCATAGTAAAAAATATTTCCTCTTCCCAGTATCATATTCGGATCAAAAACTTTTTTTATTGATTTCATCTGTTCAATTACTTCCTCGCCGTACATCGCAAGAAGATAATCTCTTTTCTTTTTCCCTATACCGTGTTCCGCGGAGATCGTTCCGCCTAGTCTGATTGCCGTATTACAGATCTCGTTATAAACAGTCATGCCCTTATCGTATTCCGCCTGATCCTTTGGAAGCATATTTAAATGGACATGAGAATTTCCGAAATGTCCGTATGTTACAAAATCAATTCCGGCTTCTTCAACTTTCTTTTTGGATGAGAAATACAATTCGTAAAAATTTTTGTCGGGAACGGCAACATCGGTTCCGAGGTTCTTCAAATTTTTCTGCGCAATGTATTCGTGTATCTTCGCCGAGATAAAATGTCTGAATTCCTGAATCCTTTTTTTATCTGCCTCATTAAAAGCGAACCAGGCGCTTTCTTCGTCGCCGTGAAATTCTTTTATCAAATCCATCCAGGTTTCAAAAAACGTATCTTCATTATTCGCGGTAACTTCCTGTTCGAACCAGACGCCTGCTTTTACATCGCGGGGGATTTGGGGATAATCGTCCTTAAGAAAATTTAAAGATCTGTCGTCAAAAAATTCCAAAGCCAGAGCTTCTATTGAGCCCAGTTCTGAGCTTAGTTTTGCTTTCCGTGAAAAATCGCGTGCCTTTGATATAAAATCCAGGGCGTTCTGTTCGTTGTCGAAAAATATCACGCACGAGATTATATTTTCGGGCAGTTTAACCAGTTTCAGTTTAGCTTTTGTAATTACTCCCAATGTTCCCTCTGAACCGATGAACAAGTCGATTGCGTCCATGCTCTCTTTGCAGTAATATCCAGAAGCATTTTTAACAGCAGGCATCTTATAATCCGGAAGTCTGAATTCTATAGTTTTTCCTGAGTCAGTAATAAGTTTTAAGTTTCTGCCTTCCGCTTTTTCCTTTCCTCTTGTCAGGCAAAGAACCTCACCGTCGGCAAGTACAATCTCGAGTTCTGACACGTAGTTTCTTGTCGGACCGTATTTAAAAGTCTTTTCACCCGATGCATTGGTAGCAATCGTTCCGCCTATGAAGCAGTTTCTCTCCGTAGGATCGGGTGGATACATTAGAAACTTGTCCTTAACCGCAGCCTGGAACTCAGCAAGAATGACGGCTGGCTCAACTACGGCATACATTTCTTCCGTATTTATTTCAATTATTTTATTCAATTTTTCAGTTGAAATAACAATACCGCTTTCCGGAACTCTGCCGCCGGTTAATCCGGTGCCGTTTCCGGATATTGTTACGGGAGTCTTCTCTTTGTTTGCTTCTTTTAGAGCAAAAGAAATTTCTTCCCGGTTTTCCGGAAAATAAACCGCACTGCATTTGCCTTTATAGTTTGATGCGTCTACCAGGTAGTTCTGTATTTCTTCTAAAGAATCTTTTTTTATCATATTTATGAGTTCTAATTATTTGGTTTCAGTAATGATATTTTAAAGTTATTATCATGTTGAACGGAGTCGAACCATGATTTATATAGAATTATTGTTTCCCGGATAATTCTAGTTTATTTACGTCTCTAAAAAAGTAAAAGTCAATATAAATTTCACGGAGATCCGCGGAGAAAAATACTATTAAATATTAATTCAATTGAAATTTTCAATGGATTCTTTTAACAATTCCAGATATTCTTTTTGTTTATTGATATCCGGTATATAGTTTTTATCCCTGTCCGGGAAATTTATTTTCAGTTCCGCGAATATTTTATCCAAAGCATCAAACATTTTTATCTGCGGGTAACCGTTGTCTCTCAAAAAATGTATTAATTTTAATGTTCTGAAACCGTCGAACCAAAGAAGTTTTTGCTTTTGCAATTGTTCTTTGCCGGATGAATTTGCGGAGATATTATTCCAGCTCTCTTCGAACTTCTGATTCCTTAGAAAGTTATTTAAGCTGTTGTCAATCTTCCCGGCAAGTTTAAGGTATTCATCGGCTGATAAGTTCTCGCCGAACAGGAAAACTTTCAGCCAATCCCTTAATATATAAAAAGTAACCGGATTGTAAAGCTGATATTCATTCTGTGTATTATTTAAAAACCTCTCGATCCTCTGTCCGGTTCCGAAAGGCACACGCCAGGATGTTCGCGGGGCCGGATGAACTTTTGTGGAATTTATCTTTGTTACGCTTACATTTTTAATCAGCTTTTCAAGGAAATAAAAATCCTCTCCGGCTTTATTTTTATTCATGCCTTCCACTTTTATATAGCTTTCGTAATCGCATGCTATTGTTGAACCGACTGAGTGAAAAAAATAGGGAGAGCCGGCTAATTTCAATCCGAGTTCGTAATAATTCAGAAATATCTCGTAGCATATTATTGCTTTTTCAATTTCCGGATCTTCTGCCTTTGAATGCGAATATTGAATAACAGCGGCGGAAATGTTTTTGTCATTAAAGTTTTCGATTATTTCGGTGAGATAATTTTTTTCGACGATACAATCCGAGTCCAGGCAGACGATTATCTTCTTTTCAACCGAGTTATAATTCAAAATGGTAAGGGCCAAATCCATTCCGATTTTTCTTGCATAACCCACCCCCGCGTTATTGGCGGGCATTTCATTACCTTCACTTGAGGCATCCACTAAAGCTATTTTTAACCCCGAAGAGTTAATTTTATCAATAAAATTATCCTTAATATTTCCGTAAATAATATTACGCAGGAGCGTTAAAGTTTTAGTATTATTTGTTTTTATCTCTTCGCTTGAGCTTTCGGAGTTATTAATTACAAAAATGAACAATGTACTTTGAAAATAACGATTATCCATTTCCGATAAGGAATTAAGAAGTTTTAATACATTCTCGTATTCACTTATTGCAGGAATTACAACGGTGCAATTTATAAGATCTTTGTTCGTACATTCAATTTCCCGGCTTCCGGATTTATATTTATTTAGATATTTTTTTACCCTGTGTGGAAGTTCGTCTATTGCTACGGGTAATGTTATTTTATCTTTATTAATTTTCATTAAAATAATTTAAATCGATTATTTCTTTTGCTTTGATATAATCGGGCGAATTAAGCCAGTGTATTTTTACTCCTTCTCTTTCCATTTTTCTGAACCAGGTCGATTGTCTTTTTGCAAACTGATGGATCGAAGAGTTAAGTTTTTGAAACATATCGTTATAGTTTAATTCACGGTTTAAGTACTTGCTTACAAACCTGTATTCAAGTCCGAAAAAATCAAGCTTCTGCAAACTTACTCCTTTATCCAGCAGTGCTGCAACTTCTTCAATCATTCCGTGTTCCAAACGGAATTTTAGTCTTTGGGTAATCCTTTTTTTAATTTCAGACCTTACCGGCATAATGCCGATATTCAAAGAAATTATTTCCGGGTTTAAGGATTGATCGATAGGTCCTTTTGCTTTTGCGACTGCGATTGCGGATATAATTCTGTCTTTACTCAATAAATCAGTAGTATTATGAAGAGCCGGTTTTAACTTAAAAAGTATGTCTTTTAATTCATCTAATGAAAGATTTTGGAGCTCATGCCTTTCTTCATCTGGAAGAACCGCCTTAATTAATCTGTAATTCTGAAGGACTGAGCTTAAGTATAATCCTGTTCCACCCACCAGGAACGGTACTTTATTTCTATTGCAGATCGTGCTGAAAGATTTGTAAAATTCCGAATTAAAAAAATAGAGATTAAATTCTTCTTCCGGGGAACTAATATCTATAAGATGGTAGGGAACTCTTATGCCGTCAATAATATAATCATCAAAGTCCTTTCCGGTTCCTATATCCATTCCCCGATAAACCTGCCGCGAATCGGCAGAAATTATCTCACCGTTAAATTCACGCGCAAGCATGGATGCAAGTCTGGTTTTTCCCGCAGCGGTGGGGCCGAGAACCGTGATTAAATTATATGTCATTCGAAAGCTATTTAACGAAATAAATCGGAATTAAGTTTAATCGGCAGCGGGAAAGATCATGACAAACTCTGTTCCGTTCTCGCTGTTTTTTTTCAATTTAATTGTGCCGCCATGGTCTTCCGTAATTTTTTTAGCAATGGCTAATTCCAGACTCAGCTCGTCAATATTTGAAAGTTCGGAAAACTGCTTAGTTAAAATTTCTTCCGTTCCTTCCGGCAGTCCGCTGCCTGTATCCTTAAAACTGATTTCAACATTTCCGTTCTTTAAAAGAGTAACCAGATAAATACTGCCGCCGTCTGGCATATTCGAGCATAAAATCTTTGTAAGTTGATACATTGCATGGTATAGTTTCGATTTGTCGGCATTTATTTCCGCGGTTGAGTCGTAACGTTTAAACAGCTTTACTTTTCTTGTGTCTACATACTCCGCCAGCATTTCAAGTATTTCGTCAAGCAATTCGTCCAGCTTTTGCCTCTCCGGATTCAGCGAAAGATTGCCGTTAATAAGATCGGAGATAACCGACGAGAAACTCAATACAGAATCAACCTGGTTAAGCATATAATTTGAAACAAGTCTAATTTCTTCAGGAAGCGCTTTTCGCTTAATAAAATCCGCGTAATGTTTAATTATCAAAAGCGGCGACTTGATATCCTCAATAACGAAGTTTGAAAATATTTCGGTTGATTTTGTCTGAAGATTTGCCGGAATTTTTTCAAACTGCTCGATGTTGCTTATATGGTTGAGCGCATGATCGGATAAAATTCTTAAATATTTTTCGTCTTTTTCCGAAAAAGATTCGTATAAGCAGTTTGCCAGAGAGAATAATGCGGCAACTTCATTAATATTATTATTAACCGGGAAGCAAAGAATGCTGTTTATTTCATTCCCGCCGAATGAGTCGGTTGCATGATTATATCGGAAATCGCCGGCAGGATCTTTAAGGGAAATTATTTCATTATTTATGATTGCTGATGAAATTATACCGTCGCTTAAATTCGACTTAATGTATTGGATTTTATCATCCTCAACTTCCAGCAGTTTCATTTCATTATTCGGAGTATCGACCATGTATAGATTAACAAGCGTAGCGCCGGTAAAATTTTTAACCAGTTCTTTAACCGTAACAACCGTGTCGGATAGGTTTTTGCATTTGTAAAGATAAATTAAATCCCTAAGCACTCTTTCATAAATTTCTTCGTCTGTTAATTCTTTTGCCTCGCCGTACTCGCTGTTTTCGTAGATTCCTACAACAGGTTTTCCTTCATTATCTTCTGATGTTCTTTCATCAGGAATTCCTGCGGTTTCATTATATGTTTCGCCGGTAATTTCATTTTGATCTTCATTCATACTATCGTAATCTTTATTCGGCTCCCCGTTATTAATTTTATATATATCATCTTCTTCATTTTGCCGGTTCAATAAATCATTTTCGCTATCTGATAGAGTGGTAATATCATGATTGTCGAAATTAGAGATATTTTCATCTTGAATATTTGTGCTCTCCTCTGTATCGGACAGCGGCTCATCGTATTTATGGGTTTCTTCAAATTCAGACGTCTCTTCGCTAACAGGTTTGGCGTCTGATGAGAAGATATCTTCATCCTGATTTGTCACAGGTTCTTCCGGTAAATTGTCCAGGTTTTCGAATTGTTTGTCATCCCATTTTATCTTTTCCCCGCTTTCCGGCTCACTCTCCGGAATTTCGGTTTCCGAACTAAGATCATTTAACCTATAGTCCGGCAGATCATCGATGTTATTAATTGGTTTTTCGTCTGCACCGGTAATTTCCTCGTTACCGTAAATACCGGAAGGATTCTCCGCCTCTAAGTTTTGCTCATCTGAGTGCTCACTGTTAATATCGTTGAAACTATCAAATTCTTTCTCGTTCCATTTAACATCATCCAGGTTCTCGTTAACATTGCCGGTTTCTTCCGGGTTCTCAACAGGTTCGCTTCCTTCATATTCAGGCGCATCGGAAATGCCGCTGATATCTTCGGTATTCCGGTTAATATCGTTTAAATTTTCAGAATCGATTTCGGAGATATTCATACTTTCAGCCGGTTCGTCGTTTTGTTTTTTCTCCGAATCGCCGATCTTGTTAAACTCGTTTTCATCCCATTTCACATCATCCAAATTACTGGAAATATTTTCAGGGAGATTGATATCGCCGGTTGAATCTTCAGGCAAATCGGGAATAGAATTAAATTCTTGTTCGTCCCATTTTACATCTCCGTAGCTGTCCGGAGTATTTTCCGCCTCACCGGTTTCTTCTTCCGAATGTCCGGCCGATAAATCGGAAAAATTATTATTTCCCTCTTCGTCCCATTTTATATTTTCTTCGGCAGCCGAGTTTAAATCTTCTAGATCGGGGTCTGCCTTAAGCTCATCAGGGTTTAAATTATCAATCTTATCAAATTCACTATTATCCCATTTTATACTTTCATAGCTCAGCATATCGGAAGACGAAAGTATATCATCATTTTGTTCTTGAGTCGGTTCTTCATGAATATCGTCTATATTATCTAATTTATCTTTGTCCCAATTTATTTGCTCATCGCCGCTGTTCAATTCGGAAAGATCAATTTCATCGGCCCCGTCTGTTATATCATCCTTTTCACTACTTATTCCGTCAGTTTCCTGACCTGATTCCACTTCGGAATTATCACTCTGTTCTTCGGAGTCCAAAATACTTTCGTCCCCGTTAAGATTCTTCAACACATTTTTATATTGGGACGTAATGGCGACAATTTCTGTTCTGTTCAATTTAAACAGAAGAGTACTGGTATTTGCTACGGCCGAAGAGTATCTTGCGTTTTTATTAAGGAATTCATTTTCGCCGAAAAAGTCTTCCCTTCCTTTTCTGAGAACCGAAACGCCGCTAAGGGGGTCACGAATCTTCAGCTTTATTTCTCCGTCGATGATTAAATATATGCTGTCGTCTTTATCGCCTTTCTGATATATTATATCACCTTCCTGGAACTCAAGAAAATTGCCTTGTTTTAAATTAATTTTAAGGCTCTCCGGGTTTATACCCGCGAATAGTCTGTTTTTGTTGATGGCGGTTAAGCTTTTGTATTGAGACATTATTTTAAATTATATTTGTTATAATATTAAATCAACTTCTTAATAATAATGAATTCTTCCGAAATAGAAAATGGGATCAGGCATATTTATAGCAATGATAAATACCTTGCTAAGGTAATCGATATTTCCGAGCCTTGCAAGATCCATCCGAAGAAAAACTATTATAATGCCGTTTTAAGAGCAATAATAGGACAACAGCTTTCTCCGAATGTTGCTCAAATAATATTTATCAGATTTATGGAATATTTCAACGGCAAACCTATGCCGGAATTAATTATAAAAGCCGATGATGATATTCTAAGAACACTGGGATTATCTTGGGCAAAAATTAAATATGTAAAAGATTTTTCTTATAAGATAATAAATAAAGAAATAAGCTTAAAGGGGATTAGCGGTAAAAATGACGGAGAAATAATTGAAATGCTTACCGTCGTTAAGGGTATAGGGGTCTGGACGGTTCATATGCTTCTCGTATTTACTCTCGGCAGGCACAACGTATTGCCCGTAGGTGATTTTGCTCTGAGAAAAGCCGCCAAAAATCTTTACGGATTGAGAAAATTTCCGGATGAAAAAAGATTGCTAAAGCTTTCAAAACAATTTAATTGGGAGCCTTATAATTCGGTTGCCTGCTGGTATTTATGGAAAAGCCTTGAAATAAAAAATTTATAAGTGATAAAGGGATATTTTAATCCGTAAAAATTTGAATTGTGAGAAATTTAATTTTAATTTGAATCCTGAAATTAAAAATTGCATCTGATGGAAGAACTGGAAATAATAGAATCCGCCAAGAACGGCGATAAAAAAGCAATGGGCGAGCTCGTAAAAAGTTACGAGAAAACGGTTTATAATTTTTCTTTTAAAATTTGCCGTGATCCCGAAAGAGCCGAGAATACTATGCAGGAAACTTTCCTCAGCATGGTAAAATCTCTGCATCAGTTTGACGGGAAATCTAAACTGTCTACATGGCTTTACAGAATAGTGGCAAACCATTGCCTGATGGAGGCAAGAAAGAAAAAACATGAATTCTACTCCATTGATAACGACGACAGCCTTTACGATAATAATTACGCTGCCGACTGGGATTCTATTCCAGTAAACGTAGTCGAAAACGACGAGCTTAAAAAAATACTGGATAAAGCAATTGAAAAATTGTCGCCTGAATACAGAATCGTATTCATGCTAAGGGATGTTGAAGGCTTGTCTACGGAGGAAACCGGGAAAATAACAGATTTGTCCGTTTCCGCGGTAAAGTCCAGATTACACAGAGCGAGAGCATTTTTAAGAAAAGAAATTAACAAGGCATTCAAAAAATGAATGATGAAAAAGTAACCTGCAAAGATGTAATGAGCCATATTTGCGAAAGCCTTGGGCGAGGATCTGGATTCACCCAAGTGCAAAGCAATTAAGGATCACCTGGACGAATGCCAGGATTGTAAAAATTATTTCAAATCGGTTGAACGCACAATAGACTTTTACAAAAAATATGATGTCGAACTTCCTCAGGACGCGCACCTGCGACTTCTGGATTATCTGGGATTAAAAGACGAATAATCTAGAGAGTTAATTCAATAAATCATTCAGATGTTTCTTTGCTTTGGGGATCAGATACTTATCTCTAAAATTTTTTACCGGAAGTTTCACCGTTTTTTCCAGACACTCAATTTCCATCTTTTTATTTCCCATTTTCTTGTAGGTTTTATAAAGATTATATTCCGTTGATACTACGTTCGGGTTAATGGACAATGATTTATCGAACATCTCAACCGATTCTTTATAACTGCCTTCGGGAATATAACCGTAAAGCGCGTTTGATATTAGTTTTTCGAACCAGCTTAATCCGGCAACCTGCCTGTAATAGATGCCGAGTATTGTGTAGGGAAGAAAGTTATCCGGATCTATTTTTATTGATCTTTTCGCGTCGTCTAAAATTCTTTTTGCCAGTTTTACTTTTTCTTTGCTTCCGGCAAAAAGTGTCAGATTTCCGAGGCACATTGCTTCAAGAGTATGAGACTGGGCGCTGTCCGGAAATTTTCTTACCATTAGGGCTGCCATCCTTACGCCCTTTTTTATATATGATTCCGAACTATCACTTTTTTTCCGCATAAATAATTCTTCGCCTAAATCGTTGTAGCTTCTTGCAAGCTTAAAAATTGTTTCATATGCATTGGTGTCGGATTCGTATGCTAACTTAAAATAACCCACTGCCTTTTTATTATCGAACTGACTATAGTATTTATCACCCGTTTCCAAAAACCGGCGGGTGTTTCCCGTCGCAAAAGAAGCGTCGATTAAAAGTGCGGAGATGAATAAAAGGAAAATAATTTTTTGAAGTTTTTTCATTAGGAATTATTTAAAAAGAAAATAGTATCCAGGTAACGATAATTTTACCATTACTTTAAAATAATTCTAATAGTCTATAAGCCGTTTGATATGAGACAAGGTTCACGAGTCGGATTTTAATTTTGTGACGGCGAATTGCTGCCTCCGTCAAAAACATATTTCCAGGTTCCGTCCTTTTGCTTGCGCCAAATTGTTATATAATTTCCGTCTGATTTTGTAATTCTGCCCGTCCTGTCGATTGTTTCATAGGACCAGTTGCCGAATGTATAGCCGAGTTTTCCGTCGGGTGAAACTTCAGCTTTTACCGGATTCCATCTCAGCGTGGTTTGAACGGTATCTACATTAAAATAGCTCTGCCGAAGAGCTTCAATGCCGAATAAAGGTTTTGAATTCTGACGCATGATTACAACATCGGAATCTGCAAACTCAATAAAAGCACGGCCAGTGCCTTTTACCAGGGATGCTTTGTAAAAATCTTCGTCTGCTTTTATAAGCGATAGTTTGGATTGTGTCTGAATATTGGGTTTGTTCTTTACGCTTTTATCGTCTGTTTTTTGCGAGAAGAAAAAAAATACGGCGATTATCACTAAAAGTACGAGCAATACTTTTGTGTATGTTTTCATAATCCAGTTCCCTCTTTAATATTCTTAAGCGTTTCGATTCCATAAAATGAGAACAATATGAGTAGTGGGCTAATTTGCTTGTTTGTCATAGTGAGCGGAGTCGAACTATGACATTTCTCGATGTGCCCTCGACCCCGCCTGCCGGCAGGCAAGTCCGTCCGGATGACAACAAATATTTTAGTAAGATTTAAGCAAATTAGCCCACTACTAAAATATGAAGAATTTGATAACTTTTAAAACTATTATCGTGGTGAGCGGAGTCGAACCATGAGCGCGTTTGCCTGACGGCGGTCCGCGCCGAATTATAAACCAAATTGTCGAAGTTAAAAATTATTTAGTCCGGGTATCAGGCCGGACTAAAAATAAGCATCGCATAACCATAAACTTAACTTTTATAGTTACGGATGCTTAAAAAAATAACAAAGTAAATTCGGACTGAGAAAGTTAAATTCTAAAAAATTAAAATTCGTCCGTTACACAACCGTTGGAAGCCGACGCGACATTTTTAATATACTTATATAATATTCCGCTTTTTGCTTTGAACGGAGGCTGAACCCAGCTTTTTCTTCTCTCGGCTAGTTCAGCATCGGGAACATTTACATCCAAAGTATTTTTTTCAGCGTCGATAGTTATAACGTCGCCGTCTTTTAGTAAAGCAATATTTCCGCCTACCTGGGCTTCAGGTGTAATGTGACCGACTACAAATCCGTGCGAGCCTCCGGAAAATCTTCCGTCGGTAATTAATGCAACACTTTTTCCTAACCCGGCTCCCATAATTGCGGCGGTTATCTCAAGCATTTCTCGCATACCCGGACCTCCTTTGGGTCCTTCGTATCTTATTACCACTACATCGCCTTTTTTTACCTTATTGTTTTCTATAGCCGTTAAAGCGATTTCTTCCGAATCGAATACTTTTGCGGGTCCGGAGAATTTAACTCCTTCTTTACCCGTAATTTTAGCTACCGCTCCTTCCGCGGCAAGGTTGCCGTATAGGATCTGAAGATGACCTGTTTTTTTAATCGGGCTTGAAATAGGCATGATTATCTTTTGTCCTTCAGACATGTCGGATACTTTTTCAATATTTTCTCCCAATGTTTTTCCGGTTACAGTTATGCAGTCACCGTTCAAATAGCCTTCTTTAAGAAGCATCTTCTGAACTGCCGGAACTCCGCCTATCTCATATAAATCTTCCATTACGTATTTACCGCTAGGCTTCAGATCGGCTAAGTACGGTGTTCTGTCCGATATTTTCTGAAAATCATTCAATGTAAGATCAACTCCCGTTGCTTTTGCAATTGCAATAAGATGAAGAGCGGCGTTTGTAGAGCCGCCGAGCGCTATTACTAATGTTATTGCATTATTAAAAGCATCCTTGGTCATAATGTCTTTAGGCTTCAAATCCAATTCCATAAGATTTAGAATCGCTTTACCCGAATCATAACATTCTTTTGCTTTCATATCGCTGTTAGCCGGACAGGAAGAGCTGAACGGCAGACTTAATCCCAATGTTTCAATTGCGGTTGCCATTGTGTTAGCGGTATACATTCCGCCGCACGCGCCAGCTCCCGGACATGCATGATGAAGAACATTCTCCATATCTTCTTTAGTAAATTCTTTCGACAAATATTGGCCGTAAGCTTCAAACGCGGAAACAACATCAAGTTTCTTTCCGTTAAAGTGACCGGCCCTTATTGTACCGCCGTATATCATAATTGCTGGCCTGTTGATTCTCGCCATAGCCATAACCGAGCCAGGCATATTTTTATCGCATCCCGGTATTGTAATTAAAGCATCATACCACTGCGCGCCCATAACGGTTTCTATTGAATCCGCAATAATATCTCTTGAAGGAAGCGAATATTTCATTCCTTCGGTGCCCATTGCAATACCGTCGCTAACGCCTATTGTATGGAAAATTAAACCGATCAATCCGGTATCGATAACGCCTTTTTTTACAAGTTTGGCAAAATCATTAAGATGCATGTTGCATGTGTTGCCTTCCCAGCCCATACTTGCGATACCGACCTGGGGTTTCTTCATATCATTGTCGGTTAATCCTATGCCGTATAACATTGCCTGCGACCCGACTTGAGAGGTTTGCTGTGTGAGTCTGCGGCTGTATTTATTTAGATCTTCTTTCATTTAATTTACCTCAGTATTAAAAATGAAAATAAAAAAAAGAAACAGCACTGCTGTTTATGTTGAATCTTCCCTATATATTAATTTCCGGAAGAATTGAATTTTAGGTAACTAATGTACAAAATAAAAAAAAATATTGATATAGATTTTAAAGAAAGTTATTTCATTCTTTTTATATAAACGTAATAATATTGCAGAATAAAAAACAATTATGCAGTAATTGTATTAATACATACATGGTTATATTTTTAATTCGTAAAATCTAAATACGGAATTTTGGATGGCAAAGCAGAAAGAGTTTGTCCCTGAATGGGCGAAAAACGCGATATGGTATCAGATATTTCCCGAAAGGTTCAGGAAAGGCGATGAAAAAAACTGTCCGACTGTTGAATCGTTGAAAGGTTCCTGGCCGCACGATATTGAATCGCCTTGGAAGGTGCATCCATGGACTTCGGATTGGTATAAACTCAAGCCTTATGAAAAAAAGAACGGTAAGGACTTTTGGTTTAATGTGCATAGACGAAGATACGGCGGCGACCTTAAAGGAATTTTTGATAAGTTAGATTATTTACAGGACCTCGGCATAAATGCAATTTATCTTAATCCGGTCTTTGCGGCACCTTCCAGTCATAAATATGATGCTTTTTGCTACCATCATATTGATCCTTACTTCGGACCCGATCCGGGGGGCGATCTGGAAATTATGAAAGACGAAATTTTGGAGAAGCCTTCCACATGGGGATGGACATCGGCTGATAAAATGATGATGGAATTAATTAATCAAATTCATAAAAGGGAGATGAAAATAATTTTCGACGGTGTGTTCAATCATATAGGAATAAATAATTCCGCCTTCAAAGACTTATTAAAAAATAATATAAAATCGAGATACAAAAACTGGTTCAACATTTCTGATTGGAAAAAATCAAACGGCTCATTTACGTTCTCTTATAAAGGCTGGGCCGGATTCGGTGAATTACCGGAATGGAATCAGGATGAATCCGGGATTGTAAAAGGACCGAAAAAATATATCTTCGATATAACAAGAAGATGGATGGACCCGGATAACGACGGTAATCCTTCGGACGGAATAGACGGATGGAGACTCGATGTGGCATATTGTATCAAACACGCGTTCTGGAAGGATTGGAGAAAGCACGTCAAGTCAATAAATCCCGAAGCGTATCTTACGGCGGAAGTAATAGATACTCCGGAAAATCTAAAACCTTATTTACAGGGAGATGAGTTCGACGCAGTAATGAACTACAATTTCGCATTTGCCTGCGTTGAATTCTTTATAAGCAGAAAAAATAAAATTACGGTTTCGGAATTCGACCGGAAATTCCGCAAACTGAAAAATTCATTTCCCCGGCGGTGTATGCGTATGTGCAGCAGAATTTATTAGACAGTCACGATTCAAACAGAATCGGATCACACGTAGTTAACAAAGATCTTTATGAATTCAGAAACTGGGCAGATTATTTTCTTGTCTCTAAAGCCGAGAACCCTCAATATAATACGAGAAAACCGAATCGAAGTGAACTTCAGATTCAAAAGCTTCTTGTAATATTTCAGATGACATATTTAGGCGCGCCAATGATCTATTATGGCGACGAAGCCGGAATGTGGGGCGCTAACGACCCAGACTGCAGAAAACCGATGTTATGGAACGACATGGAATATGATAATGAAAAATACCTGCATGATCAAACCTTAAAACCGCAATTCGATAAAGTTGAGTTCAATAAGGGTTTATATGGCCACTATAAGAAACTAATTAAAATACGAAACAGCCTTTCGGCACTTAGGACCGGTGATTTTAAAACACTGTTAAAAGACGATAAGCGGGATATTTATATATTTTCAAGGAGAGAAAATAACCGGATAGTAATTGTAGCACTAAATAATTCGGTTAAAAGCGCGGAAATAATATTAGAAAATAAAAACGGCGATAAATTTAATGATGCGCTTAACGGTGAAGATTTTAAAAGCAGGTACAATAAATTAAAATTTACTATACCCGCTAAATGGGGAAGAATACTTGTAAAACAAAATGATTACTGAGCTTTTAATGAAGTAATCAGTGAAGTTATTAATGAAGAGGTTTTCTCTTTCACTTTTATATATGCGGTTTCGGATTTCTTTAAGAATTCATCCGCCGATGACCGGTTTACTAATCCGGCACAATTTATTGCCACATTCAGAAAAGCTCCTTCGGCTGCTGCCGATGCCAAAGACATAGCTACTCCGGCATCGGAAAGCGAATTTCGGTTTCCTTTCTCCGCTATTATTTCAAGCAAAGGGAGCAGTTGGCCGCATTTAATTATTACTTCAGCAGGCACTATCGCGGCGTCCATAGTTGCCTCATCTATTGCAGCGTCACGATCATTTTTCTCCTGATCGGTTTCTTTCGGAAATTTAAATGATTGCATTACCTTTTCGAATGCCTTGTTATCCCTGTCCGCCAGTTTAAGGAAATCATTGCTTAATTCTTTTAAACTTTCCTTTATTTTTTTTAATTCTTCCTCAACCTGGATATATTTCTTTTTCCCTATGGTAAGAGAACAAACCATCTGACCTAATGAAGCGGAAAGAACTCCGCATAACGCCGATACATTCCCGCCTCCGGGAGTGGGTGACGATGAGGTCAGGTCGTTCAAGTAAATCTCAAGGGATGTTTGTAGATTCATTTTGCTTCCATTAATTAAATCATGTAATCGATTATTTTTTCTTGTTTATTGAATGGATTAAGTTCATTCAATCCTAATTTTTCAATTGCGATATCAACAAGCGAATTTTCGTCGGTGTATCTTCCTTCCGAATAATATTTTCCGGCCATTAAAAGCGCTTCAAGAGGAACAAGGCCCACAATTTCGCTTCCGAATACCTTTGTCCCTAATTTTTCAGCTTCTTTTTTTACTTCTTCGAAAGCAAGATGAATCGGGGTTACGTTATAGTTTGTTAGGTTCATTGATACCTGAGTGATTCTGTATTTATCCAGAGATACTCCCATTGCTTTTACATATTTCAAACGGCCGGGATCCCGCAGCGCCTCGCCGTTCTCTTTTAACACTTTGCCGGTAGCGTCGCGTTTTACTCTTCCGGATTCCCTTAAAGTTTCGCTGATTTCTTTGGAATAATAAGGATCCTCTGATTTAATATTGACATTGTAAGCGATCAAAAAGAACCTCGCGCCTGTAACTATCGCCCCCAGTTTTGAGTTAAATGCATTTGTGCCGAAATCCGGCTGCCATGCAGGATCTTTCAGCTTTTCTTCGAGTCCTTCGTATTCTCCTTTTCGAATGGCTGAAAGATTTTTTCTCCCCGGTTTTCTGGCAGAGTTTTCATAAAGATATACAGGGACATTCAGATGTTTTGATATTGCGGCAGCGTACTCCTCTGAGATTTTAACGCACTCTTCCATTGTAACATCCCTAACCGGTACAAAAGGTACTACATCTATTGCGCCGAGACGCGGATGTTCTCCTTTATGATTTTTCATATCGATATTTTCGGCGGCGCACGAACTTATGGCTAATGCGCCTTTCAGAATAGCTTTTTCATCGCCGGCCAATGTAACAACTACTCTGTTATAATCCGCATCCGGTTCCAGACCCAGTAATTTGCATCCGTCCACTTGGTTAACGGAAGCTTTCATTTTCAAGAAAGTCTCTTCTTTTTTTCCTTCGCTGAAGTTTGGAACGCATTCTATTATTTTCATTTTATTTCCCCGGAATTGATATTAACAAAAGATTAAATATCCATTTGTAACTTAAAATATAAAAAATAATTTTCAGATATTAGACCGTTGACAAAATAAAAAGTTTACATTTAATAACATAATAATCTCATATATTCCTTACCCTGCTTTTATCTTAAAATTGTACGATGAAGTGATCCATTGTTTATCTTCTGATGTAAGGGATTTTTCAACGAAACTTATTTCGTCGTTATTATTCCAAAATATTACAGTCGAACAGCGCGTACCGTAAAGAGGAGTTTGAACGAATACCGGTGAAACTGCTCTTTCTATTTCCGGCGATAAACCTGTATTAGGAAGAGAGTCATCTGCGGGGATTGACGAGTCGGATAATATTTTGAAGATATCATTTGGGGTAACATCACCGCTGTTCAGAACTTCGCTGAAAGATAACTTACTCTTTTTGACTTTAGGCCAGGGAGTATCCAGCAGATGATTGCTCAATCCGTAAATTCCGGGAGTCAGCTTCAGCAATTTCAAAGATTTATTAGAATAGTAAAACATATCTTCAATATTGCCGAAGATTAAATTATAACCGTTGTAATCGGATGCATTCTCTGATATTTTTTTACCGTATTCCTCAGCGGAAATATTTTCGGATAAAAACTTTAGGGTTAAATCTCCCCGGGTCGGCGCATCAGGTTTTATGTCCGACATATCCCTGTAATTAGTGATTGCCGCAAACTTACCCTGTTTTGTAATACCAAGCCAGGTACCGCCTCCGAGCAAATCTTTCCCCGCTAAAATATTATTATCTTCCTGCCAGTAGCCGGCTTTTAAAGCCGGCCGGTTATAAAATTCATCCCTGTTCGCGGCTACAATCAGCTTGAATTCGGGATGGGATTTATAGGATATGAGTAGCAAACACATTTTTATTTGCCGGAAAATGAATTGTTAAAAAATAATTGTTCATGATTAAATGGCACTAATGCAGCTATCAATCCGCCGACGTATAATTCTTTTCGGTCCATTATTCCGTTAGTGAAAAAACCTATAGCTCCTTCCTTCTGCTTAGTGTTTTCATTGCCGGTTAATTCATCCATTACCGTACCCAGCTCATTGCCGGCAAGCAGTTTTTCTATCACGAAGGATGGCAGTTCAAACAAAGGCGAAGTGCCGTATCCGGCAAGACCTTGTTTATTTAATATACACATTAATCCAAGAGCAAACCATTTATCGAATATCTTTATTATGCCCCCTTCTATTCCTATAAAATAATCGGCGTCTAATTTATTTTGCTTATTTAGAGTTAACAGTGCGGAAGCCCTGTTCCTTGCGCCTTCGAATGTTTCTCTATCCACCGGCTGTGGAGGCACTCCTGAATCCGTTGCGTAACAAATTATTTCCGGACTTTTAAAATATCTTGAAAAAGCTTCTTTTACAGCTTCCATTTTTACGGGGTTTTGTGATCCGACAAGAATTTTCATGTAAAACACTTTCCACAAAGTTTAACATTTTAAAATTAAATGTTTTTTGAAGATAAAAATAAATGTCATATTTAGAAAATATAAAGCGAAAAAATGTCACTTGCCGGCAATAATAGTTGATGCCGGGAACAATTCCTCTTGTAAAGCATGGGTAATATAATTTAATAAATTTCTTATATTTACGATTATTACTAAAGAGGGAATACTTAATAATATAAATTTTTAGTTATAAGAATATTTAATCACCTTTTAAAAGATATTTTTATATTATTATAAGAATAAATCATAGGATTAATAAACAGAAGCAGGGAATCCGAGGAAATGAATTCCGGAACAGAACAGAATTTGAGTAAAAAGGTAATAGTAAAGATAGATGTAGAAGATATACCCGGGATAAAAATACAACTCAAAAGATTGCAGGAAAACACCCCTGATTTACAACTAAAATCTATAAGAGTCGGCCGTCTCGGAGACGATGTTGTTTTAAGTTTTGATATAAACGAACGTCATTACGATTCGGTAATGCAAAGGTTGGAAACAGTCGGAGCGGTTTCAATATTAAACGAACCCGGTAAAAAAAAATCAAGCCAGTCTCACTACAAAAACAATCAATCAGGTTTTAATCAGCAGAGAGAAACTCCGCAAATCGACCCCGCTGTATTGTTGGATAAAATAATTTCCGAAGGCGATTACGAAAAAGTTATTCAGGTATCACGCAACATAAAATCCGGTTTCGATGCGATGAAAAAAGCAAAGGAAAATATAGATGCTGCGGTAAACAAATCCATACAAACCTTATACGGCAAGGCGTTGAAAAATGAAATGTATCTTGATGAAAGCATCACCGAACTGATTAAAATAGGAACGAACAAAGAATTAAGAATATTAAACAAAGTCGACTTGATGAAAGACGCCGGCATGAAAGCGGTCGATTTATGCGCCGGCTCTTTTGAAAATGTAAGTGATCTGGTAACAATATCAAATAGTAATTTTATTCCCAATATAGTGTCTATCAAAGCCGCCGTTAAATTTGCGGAAATTATTTTTAACGATCCCGAAAAGTATAAAGAAGAATACCAGTACGCTGTTAAGCATTTAAATACAAGATGGATTTTAATAGCGCGGGATATTGTAATTAATAAATTATCCGAAAGCGAAAAAGCTTATTTGAAAAAACTTATTGATTATATTGATTCGGCAAGATAGGGCAGCATTCCGAAGAATACTGCCCATAGTGAGCACGATAAAAATTATTCTCCTATTACATCCACATTCTTTGAAAAAGCGATATAATTTTTGATGGAAGTCGCATCTTTGGCCGGGTTGGGATAATACCACGCAGCATTCCAATATATATTACCGTCAACGTCAATATTGTAATAATTTGCCGTGCCTTTCCACGGACAGACAAAATGCGTGAAGCTTTTCTTAAGAAATTTTTTGTCGACGGAATCAGGCGGGAAGTAAGTAATACCCTCTATTTTTTTTATTTTTTTACTCTCCGCGAGTATTTTATTATTCAACATTGCTTTTGCCATAAGCTCTCCTTTCAAAAAAACATTTTTATTTAGCCTTCATGAATTGCAATTGGAACCTGATTCTTAAGATAAAATTCCTGAATTTATTTTCAATACATTTTTCGGTCAGGTCTGTTCAATAACCATAAATAAGTTAATTTTATAAAAAATCATTATCTTTGCTTAGAATTTCATTTCGAAGAAAAATTATATGCCGGTTGAAAAAGAAAAAATAGAGATAAAGATCAACACCAAGAAAAGAATTCCGGTTCCGAAAAAGCCGCCGAAAATTATTGCCGGGAAAAAATCTTACAGCAGAAAAAAAGAAAAAGATAAAATCGCGAAAAAAGGGCTTGAAGAAAAGTAGCATAAAATGCCTAAAGCTTCCTTAATATTGGCTTTTTATAACCGGATTGATTACCTGAAACTTGTGCTGGCCGGTCTTGAAAGGCAGACAATAAAAGATTTTGAGGTTATAATTGCCGATGATGGTTCCTATCCCGAAGCCGTCGAAGAAATAGAGAAAATTTCACGGCAATTTGATTTTCCGCTTATTCATTTGTGGCATAAAGATACCGGTTTCAGAAAAAACTTAATTTTGAATAAAGCAGTTACCTCGGCAAAAAGCGAATATTTAATTTTCATGGACGCCGATTGTGTGCCCCATTCGGAATTTGTAAAAGAACACCTGCTTCACAAAGGCCCGGACCGCTGTCTGACCGGCAGAAGAGTTAATTTATCCGAAAAGATTACTTCAATGTTAACGCCTGCTAATATAAAGGAGGGTTTTCTCGAAAAAAATTTGCTTCTGTTAATTGACGACGGTTTATTCGGGAAGTCATTCGACATTGAAAAAGGAATTTATTTCCAAAGCGAATTTTTAAGAACATATTTTAATAAAAAGAAACGTGGAATTCTCGGCTGTAATTTTTCGGTTCATACGGCCGACCTGCTAAAAATAAACGGCTTTGATGAAAGATATAAAGCTCCTTCGATAGGCGAGGATACCGATGTTGAATACCGGTTGTCTCTTTGCGGTGTTAGTATTAAGTCGCTTAACAATATTGCCGTTCAATATCATTTATACCACAAACTTCAGGAAAGGCCCGAAGAAAACCTGGCCTTATTCAGAGAAACGCAGATCAAAAATATTTTTTTTACCGGCTACGGTATTAAAAAAATTAGAGATAAAAATCTATAATCGTTTTAACATGCTGTCAAATTAAATTTGTGACCTCCGACACCATAATTATACATTAACTCTATTTGGCAAACTTAATTTAGTTTAAGCCTTGATTTCCTTTAATGTTTAAGTTATAATCACAAACGCATACTGTGTAAAATTATCCGGGTATTTTTGAATTCATTAAGTATTCGATAATATTACAAATAATTGCATATCACAAATCAAAAAAAAACTATTAATAACAAGTTTCATATTGCATAATACAATTACTTCCCTTATATTTAAAGTTAATATATACATTTTCCCTTAAAAAATAAGGCACAAAATGCTGGACGACTTAGATATTAAAATTTTAAATATACTCCAAAAAGGCGGAAGAACAAAAAGAAATGTAATAGCCGAATCAATAGGATTATCAATTCCTTCGGTAAGCGAAAGGTTGCACAAGCTTGAGGAGAGGGGGATTATAGAAGGGTATTACGCAAAGCTAAATAAAAAAGCTTTCGGCTTCGACATTATGGCTTACATTTTAGTCACGATG
This sequence comes from uncultured Bacteroidota bacterium, assembly GCA_963739955.1. Classification (GTDB taxonomy): domain Bacteria; phylum Bacteroidota; class Ignavibacteria; order Ignavibacteriales; family Ignavibacteriaceae; genus FEN-1297. The sequence continues at coordinate 25,559 of CAVUCX010000069.1, forward strand.
GAATCTTCAAAATTTTACAAGGGATTTGCGGCTAAAGTTGAAAAGGTAAATCAGATTATCGAATGTCATTCCGTTCTGGGAGAAGGCTCTCACTTACTTAAAGCTATTGTAAAAAATACGGAAGCATTGGAAAAACTTCTGGGCGAAATTCAATCGTGGCCGGGTGTTATTGCTACTAAAACCACTTTTGTTCTTTCTACCGTCAAAGAAACAACAACGATAGAAATTTAATTATTAATCAATAATAAAAATAAAGGTAAAGCATATGGCAAAGACTAATTCTCCCGTTGATAGTGTTCTGGCATATATAAAAAATAAGAGTATACAATTTATCGACCTTAAGTTTATGGACTTTCCGGGTCAGTGGCAGCATTTTACTGTTCCTGTCAGTCAGTTTGATGCCGATTCTTTCGAAAACGGGTTCGGTTTTGACGGCTCGTCTATTCGCGGATGGAAAGCAATTAACGAAAGCGATATGTTGATTATTCCTGATCCCAATACAATGTTTTTAGATCCTTTTATTCAGGTACCTACGTTAAGTTTGATATGCGATGTTTATGAACCGGCGACAAAAGAAAAATATTCGCGCTGCCCGCGTAATATTGCCCAGAAAGCGGAAGCATATTTAATATCAACCGGACTTGCCGATACGGTTTATTTCGGACCCGAAGCTGAGTTTTTTATATTCGACGATGTAAGATTCGATTCAAAACCCAACGGAAGTTTCTATATGGTTGATTCTGTTGAAGGCAGATGGAATTCGGGTAGAGACGAAGGACCGAACCTCGGCTATAAACCGAGATATAAAGAAGGGTATTTCCCTGTACCTCCAACCGATGCATTGATGGATCTAAGAAATGAAATGGTTGTTAACTTAATAAACAGCGGTATCGATGTTGAAGCACAGCATCATGAAGTTGCAAGCGGCGGTCAGTGTGAAATCGATCTCCGGTTTCAGCCTCTTGTAAAGGCTGCCGATCAGCTTTTACTTTTCAAATATATTGTTAAGAACACCGCAAAGAAGAACGGAAGGTCTGTTACTTATATGCCGAAACCTATTTTCGGCGATAACGGAAGCGGTATGCACGTTCATTCCAGTTTATGGAAAAAGGGAAAACCCCTATTCGCAGGCACAGGTTATGCAGGTTTGAGTGAAATGGGTCTTTATTTTATCGGCGGTTTATTGAAACACGCATCATCACTTCTTGCTTTTACTAATCCGACTACAAACTCCTATAAGAGACTTGTCCCGGGATTTGAAGCACCTGTCAATCTTGCTTATTCTCAAAGAAACAGAAGTGCTTCAATCAGAATACCTATGTATTCCGCAAGCCCGAAAGCAAAAAGAGTTGAGTTCAGATGCCCCGATGCTTCTTCAAATCCGTACCTGGCTTTCTCCGCAATGCTGATGGCCGGTCTTGACGGTGTTATAAACAGAATCGATCCGGGCGAACCTCTCGATAAGGATATTTATGACATGTCTCCGGAAGAGTTGAAGGGTGTTCCATCAACACCGGGCAGCCTCAACGAAGCTCTGGCATCTCTGGAGAAAGATCATGAATATCTGTTGAAGGGTGATGTATTTACAACTGATGTTGTTGAAACATGGATTAAGTATAAAACCGAAAAAGAAATCAAACCGATGGCTTTACAGCCTCATCCGTATGAATTTTCTTTGTATTATGATGTATAAATAATGTTGGAACGATGATAAATAGGCGGATGTTGAATCCGCCTATTTTATTTTAAAAACCTGACCAATCCTCCGTATCTGCTATCCATCTTAAAATCGGATTTTTCAAAGAAAGCTCTCAGGTAATAATGTGTAGTTATTGTCTTAATTCCTTCGGTGCTCAGCCGTTTACAAAGATCCTCTATTAGCCTGCTTGCTATTCCTTTTCCTCTGTAAGGCCGTGAAATCTCGATCCCTTCAATGTGCGCGATTTTAGGGAATAAGATTTTATAGCATATGCCGCCTATTGTATTATCCTCTTCTTCTGCGTCGGTAAGGATCAGGTATTTTAAATCGTTGTCAAGTTGTATCGGATAGCTGTCCATTATAAATAATTTATGCAGGCTGCCGATCTCGAACGGTGAAATCGTATTTTTAATTATATACAAAGTACCCAGCGCATCTTTAATCTGGCTTTTCAATACTATATCCGGCTGTTCCGATTCGTCGGATACGGCAAGTTCCATTTGTGTCTCTGCGCCAAGCTTGGGAAATACGAGCTTGTGGAGTACGAGTTTATCATTTTTATCGGTCAGCAAATCCTGCAGTTCTAAAAGTTCCAGGCGTTTCGTTGCGAGCTGATTCGGATATTTGTGAAGCATTGAAATTAATTTTTTAAATAGCGCGTTTACTTCATGCGATATATCGGAGAAATATGTTTCACTGTAAAAAACATAACGAAGAATATCCGGGTATCTTTCCATTCTATACATGTTATAAAGGTTATGCACAAAATCCGATTTTGCTTTTTTTGTTGAATTGCTGTTTTCAATGAGCCAGTCGTGATAATTATTAATGGCTCCTAGTATATAAGAGTTTATAAAAGGTTCGGCTTTCATTTTTTCCAGATAATTCATAAGAAGGGCAAGCACATTTTGTCCGAACACGTAAAGGTTTTTTTCTTTCAGCCGGTCCGCAAGTTCATTAAGAAATTTCGCCCCCTCGACGGTACCCATGCCTTCAAGACAGGCATCGAATAGCCAGTCTATCTTTAAATGGTCGCGGCTCCACGGATAATTAGAAAAAGTCTGAAGATAAAAATTATTGATCAGCGGTTTTATAAGGTCGTATTTATTGTCGTAATTCTTCCAGCCGGTAATTGAAAGTATTTTAGTTCCTTCTTTAAACGGCGGTTCCGGCACAACTACGTTTGATGGGGCGATATTTCCGGGAACGATAGTATAATCGCTGTTCTTAAGCATTGTAAAGAATGCCGCCATACCCCGTTTGAATAAAAGCTCCCAGTGTCTTTGCACCTCCTGCTTTTTGGAAGAAGTACCTGTTGAAGTAAGCTGCCGGATTCTTTCCCATACTGTCAGATCATTAATAAAATCAAACGAAATGATACCGAGCTTCGATCTGAAGTTTCCTAATTTGGGAAGAATCGAAACGCCGGTTGATTTATGAGCTATCTTAAGCGTAAGGTAAATAGTTTCAAGAACTTTTTTCCTGGTTATATTCGGTTTGATTAAAAGTAAAATGTCGAAGTGTTTGTAGCTAAAAGTATTGATACTCATACGGTATAATAAATTTGTAGGAGAAGAACTGATTTTTGAAATATATATGCCTTGATCCTGCACATTCTGAAGGTCAAAAACCGCCTGGTCGAATATCAGAATAAAAGCTTCTTTCATAAAAGTTGTTTTTGTTATTATACTTTCGATTCTGTTTATTTCTTTTGCGGATATCGAATCGTGGTAAACCAGTTTAGCTTTCCAGTTGGCTTCATCTTTTTCAAATTGATTTAGCTTGAGTTTTCCTTCGGACCATGCTGCCATTTCCTTGAACAATATTTTCGCATACCGGGAAATTCCCGGATCTTTCTTGTGCAGAATCCAGCATATAAGCTCCGCTCGCACTAGTGTATATGACTCCGGATTGCTGTAGGCCATTCTGACAATCATATCAAGAATTCTTTTAAACTGCGTCAAAGCTCTTTCGGGCACGGGCCAGTTTAAACCTTTTCGGTATGATTCAAGTCTCTGACTTAAAGCATGCAGTCTGTATCCTTCCACCTGGTTATAACTAATTTCTTCTATTACTTCCTTGTTCAGAAACTGCTTACTGCTGTTGATAAAAGTGGGAAGATATCTGTTGTAATCAACATGAGGCTGGTTTAGCAGAAGAATCTTATACGCGGCGCTTCTTACTGAGAATTTGGGATGATTAGCGAGAGCCTCAATTCTTCTGCTGAGCAGGTTTTCTATTTTATAATCGGTTGAGTGCAGGAAACCGTCGAGTGATTTTAACGCTTTTAACGAAATTTCTTCTTTGCCGAAAATAGCTTTAATTATTTCCTGATTAATCTCCTTCAATTTAGAATCAATATTTCCCGTGTTCAGCAAGGGTTTAAATTTGCTATTAAATTTTCGATGGTCGAGACTTACGTAAATTTGGGATGAGATGCCTTTAAAGTCCATGTCCCAATCTTCTTTACAGACCGCAAAATTTATCATGGACGGGTTACCTACCCAAAGAACGGGCTGTCTGACAAATATACCCAGGTCCAAAGTTTTTAAACTAACCGTATATTCATAATCACCGACTAGAATTCTGTCCGGTTTAGTTCCGTTTTCAATTTTGAGTATAGTATTGTTTTGTTTATTACGCAGCGCACTGCCGGTGCATTCTATATCTTCTTCGGTTATGCCGAGATCTTTTAATATCCAGAATGGAATTATAACCTCGATTCCGTTGCATTCAAAATGCAGTTTTGAATTACCGTAAAGCTCATCAATCTCTTTACGGAAATTTTCTTCGATCACTTTTCTTTTAAATGTCCTCTTCGCCGTTAACTCGCCGCGGCTCTCTTCGAAATTCCGTTTTAGGATTGTGAATTTAAGTATTCTTTCGTAGGGACTTAAATTTTCATTAACCGTTGCCACCATGGAGCTGAAGAAGTCTCTCAGCCTGTTTTGCGAGATTGCTTTTTGAATAAAAGGTTCATCAAAGTCGGGAACAACCAGCAATGTATTGTAAGGTTTCATATCGCCGGCAAGGAAAGCTCTTTTAAGCCCGGGAATATCATCGAATTTTTTTTCGATGAATGCAGGAGCAATTGTCTGGCCTTTTATATTTTTATATATATCCTTTACCCTATCAATAATAAAAAAGTAACCATCGTTATCAACCCTGAACAGATCACCGGTAGAAAGCCAGTGATCTATTTTTCCGGCATCATTTGAGTCAAGATATATTGCCACATAGTGACCGGAAATTTGAAGTTCGCCTTCCTCCGAAAACCTGCAATTTATTCCCGGTAAAGGAATCCCAACCGAGTCTTTCACATATTCGCCGGGAGGTGTCATACTTATGCCGCCGGTTGCTTCGGTCATTCCGAAACCGCTGCACAATATTACGCCGTTCGCATTCATGGACTTAAATACCTTAGGTTCCAGATATCCAGCAGCGCTTAAACCCCATCTCAAATTTTTTCCTACAATATTCCGGAAAACTGCTGATTTAGAATTTTTAGATTTTCCTTTACTAAGCTCGTCCTGATATTTGTCGTATATTTGTTTCCACCTAAGAGGTATACTTACCAGACCTGTCGGCTGAACAAATTTCATCTGCTGTATTAGCGAATCGATATCGTTCTTTCCGGCAAAAGTGTAAGTGCCGCCCCAGAAAAGCATTCCCATCATTTCAAGATACCGCCCGAACGTATGAAATAAAGGAAGAAAGGATAAAAGAACTTCATTGTCTCCGACGTCGGGAAGGGCGGCGGCTCTCGCAAATCTTTTTGTCAGCAGATTATAATTGGAGAACATCAGTCCCTTAGGCATGCCCGTGCTGCCTGAGGTAAACATTATTGTTGAAACATCGTCGAGTTTAAAGTGTTCTCTCTTACTTAGTACACCCGGAGTATCTTTATGACTGATTAGAGACAATATCTGTTCAAGATAAATTATACCTTCGTCGTTAGGCACTGCGGCGCCGCCTGTATAGAATATTTCGAATTTTAGTTTTGACTTCTCTCT
>CAVUCX010000070.1:0-11930 GCA_963739955.1 uncultured Bacteroidota bacterium
TAATGTAAGTAAGAAATGTTAAAGCTTGATAATAAGCGGATTAAATGCTTTAGACACAATCATAACCTTATCTCCGGCAGTCAAGGCATTTGCTTCTTCTTCTGTGGCGATAACTTTAATTATATTGTTCCCTATTAAAACGCTCACTATAAAAACAACATCATTTTTTTCAATAACGAGCACTTCTCCTATAAATCTGAACTTGCCTGAGATGTATTTTTTTTGAAAAACTTCATGCGCGGAACCTTCGTTAACAACTTTGCCATTACTAAGTCTTATCACCCTATCCGACATTTTGAAAATCTCTGAAATATCATGGCTAACCAGTATCGTGGTCAATTTTAAATATCTGTGCACTTTTAAAATATAATCCTGCAGTTTAAGTCTCATCTCAGGATCCAATGCAGACAACGGTTCATCAAGCAGCAGTATTTTCGGCCTTCTCGCAATTGCACGAGCCAAAGCGGCCCTCTGCCTTTGTCCGCCGGACAAAGTATCAGGATACCTGTCCACCAGGTTTTCAATTTCCATTATATGAATGATATCATCTAATTGCGTTTTATTATGAGTATTGTTCAGAGCGAATTTAATATTTTCATAGACACTCATGTTAGGGAACAATGAATAATCCTGGAATACAAAACCAACATTCCGCTTTTGAGGAGAAAGAGAAATTTTTTCAGCGGTTTTTAACCAATAATTATTATCAACTGTTATTGTCCCGCGATCGGGTTCCAATAAGCCCGCAATTATTCTTAATAGAGTTGTTTTTCCAGCTCCGGAATGCCCTTCTATTGTTACGAACTCTCCTTCTTTTATATGCAGTTTAATATCTAAAGGCAGGTCTCCTCCTGAAGTTTTTAATATTTTATACAACTCGAGATCAATCATAATCTGCCCGATCTTAAATATTTCCTATTAAAAATATAAACCGTAAGCAGAATTAAAAATGTTATTGCGAACAATATCACGGCGTATACATTTGCATTATGATAATTTAATGATTCCACTTCATCGTATATCGCCAGAGAAGCGACTCTGGTCTTACCCGGTATGTTTCCTCCTATCATCAATACTATTCCGAACTCACCTATTGTATGAGCAAAGCTTAACACAATGCCTGTTAGTAATGAAGGTTTAATATTCGGAAGAAGCACTTTTAATAAAGTCTGTGTTTTTGATTTGCCTAATGTATATGACGCTTCCTTAAGCGAAAGAGGAAGATTCTCAAATCCTGCTTGGATGGGATTCAACATAAACGGCAAGCTGTATATCATCGAAGCAAATATCAAACCTTCAAATGAAAATACAAGTCTGATATTAAATATTTTCTCAATTAGTCCGCCAAGGAAATTATCCGGCGATAATATAACTAAAAGATAAAAGCCGAGAACAGTAGGCGGTAAAACAAGCGGCATGCTTATCAACGCTGACAGAACAGGCTTTAGCTTAAAGTTGCTTTCGGCCAGAAAATATGCGATTGGCACCGCAATAAAAAACAATAAGACTGTCGTTACCGCAGCTAGTTCAAGGCTCAATATTATCGGCTGAAAATCCGTCATATCGGCGCTATAATTATTTCATTTGTTTTGATTAAAGCGGTCACATTATCCCCTTCGATTAACTCAAGTTGTTCCGCTGCTGCGGTAGTTATTATGGAAATAATCTCATTACCGTCAAAATTTAAAAGTATTTTACTTAAAAGAGTCCCCTTAATAATTTTTTTAACAACACATGCAATTTTATTCTGAAGACTTATACGTCCGTTGAAATCCTTTGCTATACTTACTTCAGTTTCTTTAAACATTATATTTACCGGAGCCCTGTTATAAAGAAAAGAAGCAGTCGATGGTGTTTCTATTATTATTGTCTTGAATGTATAGCCTGAGATCTCCATTTCCACTATCGACATATGATCATCGTGCTTTATTGCTTTTATATGTCCTACCAGTTTATTCATAATTCATTTTACCGAATATCCGTACTTTAATAAAATACTTTTTGCTTTCGCGGAAAATAAAAAATTAAAGAATCTCTCCGATTCTTCACGATGATTATCGTATCCGTATTTTAAGATAACACACCCCTGATTTATCGGCTGATAAACATTATGAGGTATTTCATACCATATACCTTTGCCTTTCATCTGAGGAGACATAACCACAGATTTTGCGGTGAATCCTGCATCCGCAGCTTTAGTATAAATAAACTGATTCGTAGGGGCAATGCTTTCCCCGAATACAAGTTTATCTTTTATCTTTTCGTAAATTCCGAAATGCTTTAACGCTTGAATTGCCGCGGTACCGTAAGGAGCGGTTCGAGGATTTGCGACCGCAACTTTACCGATGCTCGAAGTTGTAAGAACTTGCAGGCTATTATCGAATTTTACATTATTTTTCATTGACCATATTACTAAAGAACCGGATGCGTAAATTCTGGGCGAATCAACCGCAGCTTTGGAATCGTAAAGAGACAGCGGATATTTCATGTCAGCCGAAATAAAGAAATCATACGGCGCGCCGGCTTTTATCTGTGCCGTCAATTGTCCCGAGGATCCTATAATTACGGCAATGTCAATACCGGTTCCTTTTTTGAATTCCGCTTTCAATTCTTTAATCGCAAATTGAACATTTGCCGCTGCCGCAACTGTTAGTTTTTGTTGGGCCCATATACTTGATGCAAAAAATAAAATAAGCAGGAAGAAAGTTTTATATTTTGAAAAGACCATACTAAACGCCTATAAATAGTTGATATAGTAAAAACTTTATTTCCCGTTAAAAAGAATATTATTGCAGTTAATTCTTGCCTTTGGAAAATATAATTTTAATAAACAAATTATAAATTAAATATTTTAATATTTTGTCTATGGCAGTATAATTGATATTTATAAATATCAAGAATTAGACCGATGCGAATGAAGCATGAAAGCATGAGGATTGCATATTTGCATGGAAAGAGTCTTGATTGCATACAATAATTAACATATATCTTCATGCAACCATGCATGCATGCGTTCATGCATTTATATAAGGTTGAGCCGCCAATAAATAAAAATAAAATTAGATAACTTTATGTCTGAAAATAGCAATAAGAAAGAACCCGTATCCAGGAAAAAGTCTTTTAAAAGAATCGGACTTGCCTCTTTAATTCCTTTAGCCGGCGTTTGGTATTCAACTTCAAAGCGATCGGAACTGAGGGAAAAACAGATCAAAAAAATTACAATACCTGCTAATATTTCCCCGGGAATATCATTTTACGATTCGGTGATTGTGTCGAAAGAAAAAGGAAATATTAAATATATTTTCGTCAAAATGCACTCATCTCGGATGTACGATCAACAAAACCGAAAACGGAATCTTGATCTGTCCCTGCCACGGCTCTCAATATGCCGAGAACGGCAATCCCATAAAAGGCCCGGCAAATAAAGCCCTGAAAAAATTACCCTTCAGAATAAATACTCAAACCGGGGAAATAACGGTTGAAGTACAGACATAAAAATATTAAAGATGATGACACAACCGTTCGTTACGCAAGAATTTATAATTTTACGTTCGGTCAAATTTCTTTTGCTTCTTTTGTAATTGCAGCGGTTTCCGGCATATTCCTGGCCATCCCCTTTAATATACAATCTCCTTTTGATTCATTAAGTTACATGCTGCTGACAAATCCCGGCGGAGTATTCTTCCGGAATATTCATTATTGGAGCGCTCAGGTATTTCTGATATTTTCAATTCTTCATATCTACGATCATTTAAGGAAGTCCACCGAACGTGAAGTGAAAAACGGTATCTGGCTTCGGCTGACTTTTTCCCTGATTGTGATTTTTTTTGTCATGATATCCGGTTTTATTATTAAAGGCGATGCGGATGCGGCACAGGCAAAACAAATTATTACTTCCCTAATTGATTTTATTCCTTTTTTCGGTAAAGAAATTTCCGCCTCAATTTTAGGAACCGGGAACAGCTATCAGCTTATTTATGTTCATCATATCGCAACGGCTACAATTATTCTTTTAGTAATTATCATTGAGCACGCAAAATCGATTTGGCCAAAACTGAAATTAGTTTTGTACTTAACTCCCCTTTTAATATTAATCGGGTATTTATTTCCTCCCCGGCTGCACGATGGCTTTAGTCAGGTTATAAAAGGCCCCTGGTATTTTCTGGGGCTGCAGGAAATTCTTCACTGGCTTTCCTTTCCATCGATTATTCTGATTTTAATATTCGTTTACTTAATAGCTTTTGCTTTAATTCCCGGATTGCCGCGGCGAATTTCATCTTTTATAAAAGGAATAACCTTCGCTTCCGCTCTCTTATATTCGGTTTTAATTATAATCGGATTCTTTTTCAGAGGTGAAGACTGGAAATTTACCCTGCCATGGAATAATCCGGCAGTTACAGAATTCCGGTTCGATCCGTTTGATAATATTTCAAGTGTTTCATCTGCGGAGCTGGAAAAAAGAAATATACCTTTAGTACTCGGCCGTCGGGAAGGATGTTTATACTGTCATCAGAATATGAAAGGTTTTTCGCCCGCTCATAATCCTAAAGCAATTGGATGCGTCTCATGCCATTCGGGTAATCCGTTTACAATCAATAAAGTTTATGCTCATGCCGGTATGTTCCTGATTCCGGGTAATCTTGATGAAGCAAAAAGAAGCTGCGGCACTGCCGATTGTCACGGAAATATAACCGACAGAATAAACAAAACTATTATGACCACCTTGTCAGGTATGATTAGCGTCGATCGTTATGCTTTCGGCGAAACAATAGATTTGAACAAACTGCATAATATTAATAATATCGACCATTCGCCGTCGGATAATCATCTGAAAGATCTCTGCGCTTCATGTCATCTCGGCGGAAGGAAGACCGAATTCGGTCCGGTAACCCAGCTTTCCCGTGGCGGCGGCTGTAATGCATGCCATCTTAATTACGATAATAAATCATTAAATGATCTCGCCGAATTCAAGACAAATAATTCGTTCATCAGCGATTCATCTTTTACTCATCCTTCACTATCCGTAAATATAAAAAGCGAACATTGTTTCGGCTGCCATAGCCGTTCGGGCAGAATATCTACCAATTACGAAGGCTGGCATGATACTCTTCTAAAACCGGGTGAGCTTAAGGATACAACAAATTACAGAGTTTTGGAGGACGGGCGCGTATTCGTTAAAACTCAGCAGGACGTTCATCATGAAAAAGGAATGGACTGTATCGACTGCCATACCTCTCATGAGGTTATGGGCGACGGTAAATATTATTTCCATGAAGAAGATCAAACTAAAGTTACATGCACCGACTGCCATTTTAACGGTAAAGCAAAAACAAAAAGTATTGATCAAATAGATGCCGAATCACAGCGTATAATCTATCTAAGAAAGTTTGATGAAAAAGGGAGAAAATATTTAACTGTGAAGAAATCCGGTTATCCGTTAATTAACACATATATAAATAATCAATCACAACCTGAACTTGTAACTAAATTAACCGGGCAAACACTGCCTTTGAAACCGCCCGCGTCTGTTTGTAATGAAGGGAAAGGACATGAAAATCTCTCATGCGGAAGCTGTCATTCATCATGGGCGCCGCAATGCATCGGATGTCATACACAATATAATCAGGATGAAAAGGGATACGATTTACTTAATAACAAAGAAGTAAAGGGGCGATGGGATGAAACTCCTTCCGACTATCTCGAAGGCCCTCCTACTCTCGGAATAAAAATAACAAAAGATAAAAACGGAAATAACATTGAAACTGTTGATACTTTCATTCCCGGAATGATTTTGACAATTCAGAAAAAAGATATTAGAACGGACGACAACAAAAACAATATTATTTTCAGAAGATTATTTGCTCCGGCTTATCCGCATACGATCACAAAAGAAAGCCGCTCTTGCGAATCATGCCATAATAATCCTTTAGCTCTCGGTTACGGGAGGGGCAGGCTTCAGTTTGTTATTCAAGGATCTACGGGTAAATGGGTTTTTACTCCCGCGTATCAAGTCAGCAAATACGACGGTCTGCCGCTTGACGCATGGATACCTTTTTTAGGGATAAGAAAAAACTATTACGCAACCAGAACTAACGTGAGACCTTTCTCCGTTCAGGAACAGAAAAAAATACTGACGGTTGGTGCCTGCTTAACTTGCCATAAACCCGACTCTGTACCTATAAAGGAATACCTGGATAAAGGACGAATGCCCGAGGTCAGCAGCAAATGCGTGCTGCCGGAGTGGAGTAGATGACGATCAAGTATGCAATGGCCCGCGGACAACACGCCTGCCTGCCGGCAGGCAGGGACGATACGGATTATCACGGTTTTATTTGAAATTGGCAGTAAATATTTTTCTTTTGATTTGCGCTTTGGGACCAAAGTTTAATAATAAACCTACTTCTATTTTTGTTGCTTTTAAATAATTTAATAATTGAGTTTCGTGTTCTTTGCATATTGATTCTACGGCCTTTAATTCTATTATTATTAAATTATTTACAATTAAGTCGGCATAATATTCTCCGACAATAAGATTTTTATAATATACTTTAATAGCTTTTTGTTTCTCGACTATAAAACCCATTCTTTTTAATTCGATGTACATTGAATTTTCATAAACCTTTTCAAGAAATCCATATCCTAGAAAATCATTTACAGTATAAAAAGCATTTATAATTTTAGAAGTGATTTCTTCATATAACATTTTAAATTCCCCTTTAAAAAATTAATACGAAATAATTAACATTATTATTGTAAAAAGGAATAAAATAAAATTCCAGTGAAAATCCGCGTTGTTCCTGCCTGCCGGTAGGCAGGCGTGTAATCCGTGTGCCGTTTCATAAATAATAAAAAACAATTCTTATACTTGAGAATTTAAACAGCTCAAAACCTCAAATTCAAATCAAAATCAAATTTTTCCGATATGGCAAAATACTTGATATTTATAAATGTTAAGTTTAAAAGTATTTTTTTCCTTTTATTTATATCTCATAAAATCAAAATACAATTAATAAGTCAGGAAGGTAAAGACATGGCGATCCCCAAAAGATACAAGAAATTCAAAGAAGATTTTCCGGAAGTAGCATCGGCATACGAATCGTTAGGCAACGCGGTTCACGGAGCAGGACCATTGGACGACAAAACAAGAGCTTTAATTAAATTAGGTATTTCAGCCGGCGCAAGACTCGAAGGCGGATTTCATTCTCATGTAAGAAAAGCAGTAGACGCCGGAGTAACTAAAGAAGAAATGGTGCACGCGGTTCTGCTGGCTATGCCTACAATCGGACTTCCGTCGACAATGGCGGCACTTAGCTGGATAGATGATGTAGTGGAAAAAAATTAGTAACAGTAGTGATCTGGCAAAGTAGTAAATGATTTAATAGGAATTTAATTCCATTGTTACTTACTACTAAATTCCCTGCGTTAATTAACAGTTTAATTAAAAAACAACATTCTTAAAATAATGCAAAAGTTAGCCGACAATTTTAACAGAATACATGATTATCTCAGGATTTCCTTGACCGATAAATGTAATCTGAATTGTATATACTGTAACCCTTCCGGCGGCAGTATTAAAAAATTGTCCAGGAATGAACTTCTTTCCTTTGATGAGCTTTTAAGAATAATAGAAATTTTCACCGAGAAATTAGGAGTGAAAAAAATACGATTTACCGGGGGCGAGCCTCTGGTGAGAAAAGATATTATTGAGTCTTTTAAATCCGTTTATTCTTTAAAGCTCCGGTACGGTTTTGAAATTGCGCTTACAACAAACGGCACTTTACTTTCCGATAAATTAGAAGATCTAAAGCGGTACGGTTTGGATAAACTGAATATAAGCCTGGATTCACTAAGGCCGGAGAGATTCAAATATATAACCGGGACGGGTAACTTGAATAACGTCATCAATGCAGTTAAAGAAGCGAATAGTCTCGGATATGATCCGCTTAAATTAAATGCGGTTATAATAAGGAACGTTAACGACGATGAGGTCTTGAATTTTGTAGATTTTATTAAAGATACAAGGATGAATATCCGCTTTATAGAGTTCATGCCGTTCGGGAACAATATGTGGAACAGCCAGGGTTTCATCGGCTACAAAGAAATTAAAGAAATAATTGAAGAGAAATATTCGCTTAAAGAAATAACCGATATTCATAATCTCGTTGCTAAAGATTATTCAATAATTGGACATACCGGTAAGGTCAGTTTTATTAGCTCAATATCAAACCATTTCTGCGAATCATGCAACAGGCTTAGAATAGACTCGCGGGGTAAAATGAAATTATGTTTGTTCTCAAACGGAGCGGATGAATTAAATTTTAAAAGATTTTAAATAATCCGTCTTATTCGGATGACGATATCTGTGATTTAATTTCCGGATCGTTATCGGCAAAAGCAAAATTTCATCCGGATGTAGAGGAACTATTGAAGCTAGAAGAAAATAATATGTTAAGCATAGGCGGTTAAATGAAAGAATTATCCCATATCAACAGTGAAGGTAAAGCTGAAATGGTTGATGTATCGTTAAAGAATGATTCGGTAAGAACGGCAGCGGCGGCGGGAGAAGTCTATGTATCCGGCGAAGTCTTCGAGAAAATCGGGAAAAACGAAATTGAAAAAGGCGACGTCCTTTCAATTGCTAAATATGCCGGAATCCAGGCGGCAAAAAAGACTTCCGAGCTCATCCCCCTTTGCCATAATATTCTGATAACTAAAATCCAGGTCGAACTAAAACTTAACGAAGAGAAAAGATGCGTTGAGGTCAGATCATTTGCCAAAACCGAAGCCAAAACCGGAATCGAAATGGAAGCTTTAACAGCCGTATCCGTTGCCGCACTTACCGTATATGACATGTGCAAAGCGATAGATAAGTCAATCCGTATATCGGAAATCAGACTTCTTTCAAAAACCGGGGGCAAAAGCGGAGAGTATATTGGGGAATAGCACAAAGACAATGAATGCAGCGGTATATCTCAGTGTGTATTTTATTTAACAACGAGCTTTTAGAGTATAAGATAAATGATAAATATTTTTAATGTTATTTTTTAACCTTATTCAAGCTGCTTTTTTTAACTTAATATTTCGAGCAAAGTAATGGACTTAAATTACTCAGATGAAGATAATTCCCTACTCTCAAAACGTGGACGAATTGCTGCAATTTCAGTGAGCAAGAGAAAGGGAATCCCCAAAACAAATGTACCTTTTGCCAACTTGATTGAGAATCACGGAATAGAAGGCGATATTCATGCGGGTAACTGGCACCGACAGGTAAGTTTTCTCGCGATGGAAAGCATAGATAAAATGAGAAAGGCCGGACTTCCGAAACTCAGACCGGGCGCGTTCGCCGAAAACATTACTACCGAATTTATTGACATCCCGAATATGAAAATAGGTTCCGTAATAAAAATGGGAAATGAAGCCGAACTTGAAATAACACAAATAGGAAAAGAATGTCACTCAAAATGTGCTATATTTGTAAAAGTCGGCGACTGTGTTATGCCGAAAGAAGGCATCTTCGCAAAGGTAATTAAACCCGGGAAAATATTTGAAGGTGATGAAGTTATTGTGATTTACCCGTGAATTTATTTATGGGTTTTAAAAAATTGTAACCGTTTCAATGGGTTTTTACACCAAAAACATTTAGACGGTCAACTTGAATAAAATAATTAAAAGAGAATTGATAAAATGATTTCCTACAACGACGCTCAAAAAATAATTCAGACCGAATTCGGTTCTCTGAAATTGCATACCGAACAAATTGACCTGGTAGGTTCGGTAAACAGAGTGCTTGCGGAGGATGTATATTCCGATATCAACCTTCCACCATTTGATAATTCGGCTATGGACGGATTTGCCGTAAAATTTAAAAGCGATATTAAAAAATGGAAAATAATCGGGGAAATTCCTGCAGGCAATTTTGCTCCTCTCGTTGTGGATCACGGTGAAGCGGTAAGTATTATGACAGGCAGTAAACTGCCTGATGATTGCGATACGGTAATACCGATTGAAGATACGGATGTAAAAGATGATTTTGTAACCTTAAAAGAAGGCGCTAGATTTTCCAAAAGAATTAATACTAGGAAACAAGGCGAAGATCTCTTAAAGGATAAAATTGCCCTACAAAAATTTACTCTCTTAAAACCGCATCATATTGCTGTTGCGGCCTCTTGCGGACGCTCGACTTTGAAAATATTCAAACGATTGAGAATCGGAGTTCTCGCAACCGGAGATGAACTTGTGGATATTCACGAAACTCCTGCTGAAGATAAAATCCGCTGCTCAAATCTATATTCTATGATTTCGGCAATTCGAAACATTAATATGCACTCGGTAAATTTCGGAATTGCCAAAGATAATCATCAATTAATTTTTGACAGGCTGAAATGGGCTCTCGATAGCGAGCTGGATATGATTATTACTACAGGCGGAGTGTCGTTCGGTAAATTTGATTATGTCAAATCCGTTTTTGAAGAACTGGGTGTTGAATCAAAGTTTTGGCGCGTGAATATAAAACCCGGGAAACCAGTTTTCTTCGGGACGTATGTTAATAAAGATGTGAAAACCTTAGTCTTCGGTCTGCCTGGAAACCCGGTTTCAAGTCTTGTTAATTTTATTCTGTTCGTTCAGCAGAATATACTTCAAACATTTAACATCCCTTCCAGTCAAAAGTTTATAGCCGTATTGGAAGACGATTTAAAGAAGGAAGATGCAAAACGTCATTTTATGCGCGGTGTTTATCGTTACGGTGACGACGGGAAATTTTACGTAAAAAAAATAGGCTCGCAAGCATCCGGTAATCTGGCGGAAATGGGAAAATCGAATTGTCTGATTATCGTTGAGGAAGAAAGGAAAAACCCTTTAAAAGGAGAAATCGCCGAATGTATGATAATATAACCGGAGTAATTTTATCCGGCGGAAAAAGCTCCAGGATGGGAGAAAATAAATCTCTTATGCGGCTAGGGAATAAAAAAGTGATTGAGCACGTCAGGGATTTAATGCTGGGATTATTTTCAAAAGTAATCTTGATAACAAATGAACCGGATGAGTATTCATTTTTAAATCTTGATATTTACGAAGATATTTATCCGGGAATGGGTCCGCTTGCGGGCATTCATTCCGGATTGACATATTCAGCAACCGATAAAAATTTCTTCATCTCCTGCGATATCCCTTTGATGATCCCCGAAATGATAAAATACCTGATGGAATTTAAGACTGCAAAACCGGTTACAATTGCAAAGGCGGACGGATTTATTCAGCAGTTATGCGGTGTTTATAGTAAATCTTGTATTACTTATGCCGAAAATATATTAGCGGCAAATCTGCTGCAGGAAGGCCGGGAAACAGAGCAAATAAAACGCGGCTGCAATGTACTTGGATTAATAAACTCTGTGGGCGCCGAAATAATTGAAGCAGAATCACTTCCCTTTTATAAAAACGATATATTTTTTAATATGAACCGTAGATCGGATTTTGAAGCTGTTTCAAGAAAAAATTTCTCATAGCAGACCTGATCGGTAAACACGTATTATGAAGCATAAAAACTATACTTTACGTCCGTATAGTTTTGGAAATGATCTATATACTAGTCCGAACATTAGTAACAATTTACCCTTTTGTTCGAACCTCAGTAAAGACAGAAGTTAAATAATTCCCCTCGTCCGCTAAAAAACGATCCGGCAAACACGCTGATTAAAACTGAATTCCTAATAATTTTGTTAAACCATTCATCCTCTCTCCGAACCTAAGTAACCATAGATAAGACAATTATAACAACCTTATTACCTAATTTGACGAAGACGGATGTTAGCCCTAAATTTCACAAAAGATGCTTTGGTTTATGCATCCCAAAATAAAAGAGTTCCACAATGAGGTTCAGAAAACAAATCAGCGGTGATTAGGAATTAATTATTTCACCAAATTCCAGAAAT
>CAVUCX010000071.1:0-18815 GCA_963739955.1 uncultured Bacteroidota bacterium
ATTATTTATGACCGGTATGACCGAATCCGCCTTCGCCTCTTTCGCTTTCGGCGAGTTCATTCGATTCGATCAAATCCGCGTGATAAACTTTAGATACGACAAGTTGAGCAATCCTATCGCCTCTTGATATCTTAAACTCTTCTTTACCGAAATTTATCATTATAATTTTCACCTCGCCACGGTAATCGGCATCTATGGTACCCGGCGAATTTAGAATGCCGATACCATATTTGGCTGCCAGCCCGCTTCTGGGCCTAACCTGGATCTCAAACCCTTCCGGTATTTCTACTGAAATATTCGTAGGAACCAGAACAACTTCTCCGTTTTTAACGACAAACTCGCTATCTACCGCTGCCCTGATATCCATTCCCGAAGCTCCGGAAGTAGTGTAAGAAGGCAATGCTATATCTACGAATTTATTATTTATTCTTCTGAATCTTATTTGAATTTGCTCTTTCATTTTATCCTTTACAAGTTTAATCAGCTTTTTTGAAAATAATGTCTTCTTAAAAATAATATTTCTTCTTTCCCGATATTAAAAATACCGAGCAGTATTATAAAAAATAATAACATTAAAAATTCATTTAATAAATTAATATGATTACCGAGAAGCTGTATATAATAAAATACCGCTACTAAAGATACTGATATAAATATTTTTGCAATCTTGGCGTACTCATAATTAATTCTGTAAATCTTCTGGGTTATTATAAAATAACCGACAGCCATAATAAAATAACTTGCCAGCGTTGCGAACGCGGCGCCCATTATTCCCCAAACAGGTATCATCCAATAATTAAATCCTACGTTTACCGCGGCGCCTATAGCTGTCATAATAGGGACATAAATACTCTTTTCTTCGATGTAAATTCCCGCGGTAAAAATCCCGTATATTCCGTTAAACAAATAAGCCAGTAAAATAACCGGAACAATGACTAATCCGCCTAAATAATCGTTTCCGATAATTGTATGACCGTGAATGCTTATTCTTGCAAGATCATTTATAAACAGCGAAACCAAAACCAAAATAATCGCTCCGGCCAGAGTAAAATACGTAAGGACTTTTGAAAATATATTTTTTGCTTCTTTCTCTTTTGCCGTCTGCAGAAAAAAAGGCTGCCAGGCATATTGAAACATGTTTACAAAAAGAAGCATGAATATGCCGAGTTTATAATTTGCGCTGTACAAACCGGTAGTGCTTAAGTCCGTAAGGTGAGTTAAAATAGGCCGGTCTATTCCCTGAATAAGCATCGCCGCAAGCCCGGCAGGTAAATACGGGATACCGAATTTCAGCATTCTGCGGAAAAGTACTTTGTTAATACTTAATCTGATATACTTTAATACAGAAGGGAAAACGAGAATAAACGATACAGCTGAAGCAATCAGGTTACTGAAGAATACTGCCTCTATTCCCCATTTGAGTTTAAGTATCAGAAATAAATTCAGACCCACATTAACTATAATATTTGTTGTTTTAAAGAGAGCAAACTTTTTCGCTTTTCTTTCAAGCCGTAATTTTATGAAAGGCAGTACGCAAATTGAATCGATGAAAAGTATCGGGGCGACATAATATATCAACTTATAAAAACTGGAAGGAATATCCAGCAGAGAATAAATCGGAACTTTTAAGAATATAATAACCGATGCTAATATTACAGAAACTCCGAGTACTGATAAATATGGAGTGGAAAAATTATCTTTTTCGTCGCCTATAATAATATTCGAACCGAATTTTAAAAAGGCGGCATCCATTCCGTAAATTAAAACAACATTAAATATGGCAATGAATATATATAGGTTCGAGACAACTCCGTAATCCGATGGAGAGAATACATTCGTGTAGAACGGAACCAGCAGAAACGTAAGGAATCTTCCGACTATAGTACTGATACCGTATACTGCCGTATCTTTTGAAAGTTGTTTTAGTTTATCGAACATTTATTTTTCTGTAGTTATATCAAGAGAGATATCGAGTGCTTTTACGCTGTGAGTTAAAGCGCCGACGGAAATATAATCTACTCCAGTTTCAGCTATTGACTTAATTGTATTGAAATCAATTCCGCCGGAGGCTTCTGTTTTACTTTTACCGCCGATCATTTCAACTGCTTTTCTCATTTCATTTATATCGAAATTATCCAGCATTATAATATCCACTCCGCATTCAAGCGCTTCTTTAACCTGGGACAGATTCGTAGTTTCAACTTCGATTTGTAAATCAAGATTATTTTCAGACTTATATTCCTTACACGCATTTATTGCATTGGTAATCGATCCGGCAACAGCTATATGATTGTCCTTAATCAGAAACATATCATATAAACCGATTCTATGATTGCGGCAACCGCCTATTTTAACCGCAAGTTTATCAAGCATGCGTAACCCCGGAACGGTCTTCCTCGTATCAAGTATCTGCGCTTTAGTATGGGAAATGATATCCGCATAATTACGGCACATTGTCGCAATTCCGCTCATCCTCTGAAGAAAATTCAATGCGGTTCTTTCCCCGGTCAAAATAGAAGCAGCGCTTCCTTGAACAGTTGCGGCAATTGTACCCTTTTGTACTTTTTGTCCGTCAGATACCAGTTTTTTAAAAACCAGCAGCGGTTCAATTATCTGAAAAAGCCTTTCGACAACATTCAATCCGGCAATAACACCATTGTGCTTAACTAGAAATTCACCTTTGCCCACAATTTCGTTTTTCACCGTAGCTAAAGTTGTGACATCGCCGCCGTCTATATCTTCTTTTAATGCAAGTTTAATTACATCATCAAATTCATTTTGCATATATGACCTTAAGTATAAAATGGTTTCAAAATTTCAGAAAAAAACTTCGGCGGTCTCACAGGTCTTTTAGAATCTTTTTTTATGAAAACATGAACCGTATATCCTTCGGCAACTACATCAGCCGTACCTTTCCGTGTAACCTTATAATCTATATGGATTCTGAATTCGGGATAAGTCTTAACGTATGCTTCAATTTCGAGAATATCGTCGTATACAGCATGGGATAAATATGTTATATGAGCTTCTAAAAGAGGAAGCTGAAAGCCTTCCTGCTCAACTTTAAAGTAAGGCAAACCGTATGCGCGCATCATTTCGGTTCTTCCGACTTCGAAATATTCGAGATATTTACCGTTATAAACAAACTGCATTTGATCCGTATCCGCATAACGTACACGAATTTCAGTTTTATGACCGATCATTTCATGCTTCTTTTTAGAATTATAAAAACAAATTTATAAAAAAGGGGGGAGAATTTTTATTCCGAGAAGAATTTTTTTTTCATCAATACTTATTTGATTTGCTTAAAAGCATTTACGATAAAACATTTTCAAATTAAAGAATAACGACAAATAGAAAAACCTACTCTTTGCCCTCAGCTCATTGCTCTCAACTCATAACTCTTTGCTCATTGCTCTCAGCCCCTTACTCTTTGCCCATTGCCCTTTGCTCATCGCTCTCTGCCCCTCGCCCTATGCTCTAATTATAAAAGGTGAAAATTCGGTTAGGAATAAGAAAGTAGAACCTCTCACTCAATGAACGAGCCCATCTTACCGAATTTCTCGCGTCTCATATTTACAAGTTTTTCGGGTTTTATTTTAAGGAGTTGTTCCAATTCTTCCTTAATGACGGCTTTTAATATTTTTGCGGTTTCAGTATGGTCGGTATGCGCTCCCCCGAGCGGTTCTGGTATAATGCGGTCAATGATTTGCTGTTCAAGTAAATCCGGAGCGGTTAATTTTAACGCTTCGGCAGCTTGTTCTTTGTAGTCCCAGCTGCGCCAGAGAATACTGGAACATGATTCCGGGCTGATTACCGAGTACCAGCAATTCTCAAGCATCAAAATTCTGTCGCCTACAGCTATACCGAGCGCTCCGCCGCTGGCTCCCTCACCGATAATAATTACCAGAACCGGAACCTTCAGCTTACTCATTTCAAATAAATTTTTTGCAATGGCTTCCGCCTGTCCGCGTTCTTCGGCTTCTAGACCCGGGTATGCGCCGGGGGTATCAATCATTGTAATAATAGGTTTATTAAATTTCTCGGCTAATTTCATCAGACGAAGCGCTTTTCTGTATCCTTCGGGATTGGGCATCCCGAAATTGCGGTATACGTTTGTTTTTGTATCTCTCCCCTTCTGATGTCCGATAATCATAACTTTTTGATCGTCGATTGAAGCAAATCCTCCGACAATCGCCTTGTCGTCGCCAAAGTGCCTGTCGCCGTGAAGTTCTATAAAATTTTCCGTCATTAAATATATATAATCGAGGGTATAAGGTCTGTCGGGATGACGGGCTAGTTGCACTCTCTGCCAGCGCGTGAGGTCTTTATAAATTCCTTCTTTCAACTGTTTGACCTTTTCTTCAATCTTAATAATTTCGTTTTCAATATCCATCTTATCCGAAAGTCTTCTCATTTCCTTTAGTTTAGCTTCAAGCTCAAATATCGGTTTTTCAAAATCCAAAACTGTTTTAGCCATAACTACGACCGATTTCCCCACATTTTAATTATTGTTTTTCCCAGAATTTCAAGATCCAGCCAAATATTTTGATTTTTAGCGTAATATAGATCTAATTTTTCTTTATTCATAACTTCGGTGTTTTCAATATACCAAAAACCTGTCAAACCTACTTTGCCTAGAAACAACTGAATTCCATTGCTGCTTTTTTGAGGGCCGACAAAACTGGCCTTTCCTTTTAGTATGAGAGGCGTTTTTAGTATGAATTTTCTAAACTCTGTTTGTTTTCCGCTCACTTTATTAGTCAAATATATGAAAGGATATAAAAAAAACAAAACTATTGCTACAAGGCAATAATCAAAAATTGATTTTAACATCCGCATTAAAGGATTGGAGATATTATATTTTATTTCAATCAGAGGGTAATCGTCAAGCATCGAGACGGATGTTTTCCCAACAAGAAAATCCAGATTATTGCCGATAACCTTAAAATCCACATTCTCGGATTGACATGCGGAAACAATAGCCATCATATGGTTATAAGATAATTCTTCGGAAGAAAATATTATCTCATCTATTTTCTTTTCCTTAATTACTTTTTTAATATTCTCTATGCTTCCGATTACTTCAACACCGTCCAATACCCTTCCGATTTCTTTACTGGTTAAAGCAATCAAACCAGATACAAGATGAAACTCGGTACTTTTTGCTTTTAATTTTTCGGCAATCTTTAACGCAGATTTATTTGTCCCGACAATTGCCGATCTTTTATGTGTAAAATCATCGCCTCTCATCCCTATCTTAAAAGCCAGTTTAATAAAAACTCGCCAAAATGACAGACTGAAAAAGAGGATGAAATAAGTTAAAAGCACCGCGGCTCTGCTGTAAGCGTACTGTTTGAAGAAAAATGTTAGTGAAGAAATAATGAAAAAACTTATTAATATCGCGAACAGATTTTTAAGGACCGAAAGTGAATCTTTTCTGTATACCTTTAAAAACGCTGCAACCAGAATGTGGATAAATGCAGGAATAGTGAATAATGCCGGATAGCTTTCAACAGGAAATCCCTTCCAGTGACTGAAAACTCCATAGAATTTATCGGCCGCCAATAATGATAAATTAAAGACTATGAAATCCAAAAGTACTGCAATAAGTATTAATCTTCTCCGCCATAAAAAATCAAAAAATTTTCTAAAGACAATTGCCGATCTTAAAATTATTTCAACAATAAAAGAATTGGAAAGGTGTTTTTTTACGAATAGGTGCATCGCCTCATAAAATACTTTTGTCTCATCAATACTGCTCCGTTTGGTACTCTCTCCTTTATAATGTATAATTTGAGTATTATGTACATAAAATACCTTATAACCGCTTTTCTGAACCCTGTAACAGAAGTCAAGATCCTCGCCGTACATAAAAAACTCTTCGTCCAATCCTCCAACCTTTTTATAAGCTTCTTTTCTAAGCATCATGAAGGAACCGGAAATTGCGTCAACTTCGTAAGTTTTATTTTCATCGAGATAAGTGAGATTGTACCGCGCAAATATTCTGCTTCCGGGAAACAAAGAACTTAACCCTGTTACTTTGCAGAATGATGTCCATGGTCCCGGGAAACTTCTTCTGCAGGCTAGCTGCAGACTTCCGTCGGGATTAAGAATTTTGCAGCCTGCCATTCCGGCTTCGGGAGTAGTTTCAAAAAATTCTATCATCTTTTCGAAAGTGTCTTCGCGGATAAGTGTGTCCGGATTCAATAAAAGAAGATATTTCCCGGAAGCTATTTTTAACCCCTGGTTATTTGCTTTACTAAAGCCCAGATTGTTTTTGTTGGCGATAAGTTTAATTTGAGGAAATTTCTCCTTTAGAAACTCTACGCTGCCGTCGTCGGAAGCATTATCTGCAATTATAATTTCATACTCGATATTACGAGTAGCTTTTTCAATTGAATGAATTAAGTTCTGTAAAAACTCCTTAACATTATAATTAACTATGACGATTGATAGATCCAAATTAGCATCCTGTTATAGTAGTCCGAAAATGCTTCGCAACCTAAGTTTCCAGACCAAAAAAATGGCTTCACGTACAATTTTTTTAGACATTTTTGATGTCCCGGTCGTTCGGTCTATAAATATGATAGGAATTTCTCCGATATTAAAACCCTTTTTATATGCTTTATAAGTCATTTCGATTTGGAAAGCATAACCGTTTGATTTGATATTATCAAGGTTAATACTTTCGAGTACCTTCCGCCTAAAACACTTGAACCCTCCTGTTGCATCCTTAATACGCAAGCCGGTTATAATTTGTGTATAAATATTGGCAAAATAACTCAGGAGTAATCTTCTCATCGGCCAGTTTACAACATTAACGCCCTTTATATATCTGCTGCCCAGGACAAGGTCGTAATTTTTTATAGCTTTTAAAAAATTCTTTAGTTCTTTCGGGTCATGTGAAAAATCTGCGTCCATTTCAAATATAAAATCATAATTATTTTCTAGCGCATATTTGAAACCCGCTATATAGGCAGTACCTAGACCTGATTTTTTTTCTCTTCTAAGAAGATGCACGCGTTCGGAGTTTTTAGAAAATTCCTCAACGAAGTTTGAGGTTCCGTCGGGTGAATTATCATCAACGATTAATATATCCAGATTATTTTTATAACGTTCCAATATTTCCGGAATCATTTTTTGAATGTTTTCCAGTTCGTTATAAGTGGGAATAATTACTAAAGATTTTTCAGGCATTTATGTCATGTAATTGTTTGTTTTTATTATTTTATTTAAGAGCACAGAGCCATGAGCATAGGGCAAAGGGTCTTGAGCAAAGAGCAAAAGGTCATGAGCACAGAGCATAGAGTCTTGAGTATAGGGCTTTGAATTAGAGCGTTAAGTCTGATGAACTATAGTCATAAAGTCTTTTAAAATTTGTTATCATTCTGCATTCGACATCAAGTTTTTCCAGAAGAACATTTAATCTTTCTTTTGTAATTAATTTTCTTCTGTTTAGGATTATCAAAATATTAGCGTTTTCAAATGTTGATCTCCGGGCATAATTTAGGAAATTATTAAAATCCTTATTAGAAGTAGAACCGGAGCCTTCGGCAATATTGTTACTCATGCTCATTGTTGCAGCCCTTAATTGCTCGGCAAATCGGTATAATCTTCTAACTTCCAGTAAATCAGCTATATCTAAAAGATCGTCAGAAAGTTCAATCGCAATTTGCCAGATTTGCAAATCTTGAAATCTAAATTTCAATTTGAATCCCCCCCAATTTAAATTTACTTATTAGTAATTCTTTTCAAACTCAAATATAATTGATCAAACTGAAAACAAATAGAAAATATTTCTTTTTCAATTCCTCAATAACTCTCTGCTCCAAGCTCTTTGCTCTCTGCTCCAAGCTCTTTGCTCTCCGCTCCAAGCCCTTTGCTCTCCGCTCCAAGCTCTTTGCTCTCCGCTCCAAGCTCTTTGCTCCCCGCTCCAAGCTCTTTGCCCTCCGCTCCAAGCTCTTTGCTCCCCGCTCCAAGCCCTTTGCTCTCCGCTCCAAGCCCTTTGCTCTCCGCTCCAAGCCCTTTGCCCTCATCCTCTCTCACTCATAATGCCCCTTTCCCAGCAGTACGACAAAAACGGTTCTGAGCAGAATCTTGAAGTCCATTCTCAACGACATGTTTTCTATATAAAACAGATCGTACCTCAATTTTACTTTAACATCTTCAATAGTTTCATCATATTTATGCTTAACCTGGGCCCAGCCTGTGATACCCGGACGAACTTTCAATCTTCTTTTATAGTAAGGAATCTCTTCGGATAATTTTTCAACAAAAAAAGGTCTTTCCGGACGAGGTCCGACAAGGCTCATTTCGCCTTTGAGAACATTTATCATCTGAGGTATTTCATCTATTCTGACACGTCTTATAAACTTACCGACTTTAGTGATTCTCGGATCATCTTTTTGCGACCAAACCGGTCCGGTAAGTTTCTCGGCATCTTTTCTCATTGAGCGGAATTTAAAAATTTGGAATAATGAACCATTTATTCCGCACCTATCCTGCCTGAAAAAAACTTCTCCTTCTGTCTCTATTTTAATGGCTAGTGCCGTAATAATTAATACCGGAGAAGTTATTAAAAGAATAATGAGAGAGATTATGATATCGAATATTCTTTTAAGTTTCTTTTCCCATTCAGGCATTAACTGCGGCATAATATCGATAAGCGGAATACCGTATATCTGCGAGGTTCTCGCCTGACCGCTTAAAATCTCATAAAGATCCGGTACTATTTTAAGCCCTACATTTTGATTCTCGCACTTTGCGATGATATCGACCAGGTAATCCCGGTCTTCTTTTTCAAGCGCGATGATAACTTCTTTAACATTATACTCGGTTATTTCTTCCCTTACTTTTTCCAGTGAGCCGACTGTCTTTATACCATTATATTCTCTAATCGTCTCAGGATTCCTCAGCGGGATATAACCAATAACATCCAGACCAAGCGCGGGGTGTTTAACCACTTGTTCATGAACGTCATTTGCCTTAGAATTGAAACCGATTATCAATGCATTTTTTCTTCCGTAACCTTTTACCAGAAGACGTCTTTGAAGTCCGCGAATAAATAATCGTCCGGCGCCTACAAGCAATAAGAACAATCCCCAATAAATAAAAATAAGAATTCTTGAATTTGAACCGACGCTATGTAGGTAATCATCTACAAAGATCAGGAAAAATAGTATAAAAATTCCGACAAAAGTAGCTTTAAAGAGAGTTGATATTTCATCAAATCTTGAAGAAGCAAACCAGGTTCTGTACATTCCGACAAAGGTAAAAATAATCAGCCAATAAAAATAAATTATAAGCATTGGTATAATCAGTTCGGGACGGAGTAATAGTTTAAACCACCCCGTTTGTACTCTCAGCTGATAATAAATTATCCACGCAAGGTTGATGGTTGCAAAATCTATCAGGAGGATTATTATTTTTTCGAGCTTCTTGTTCATTTTATTAAGTTAAAAGAATTGAATTCTTCAGAAATAATTTCTTTTAATAAAAGATAAAAATAACTGGGTCCTTTTTTTAATGAACAAAGGACTAAATGAGTATAAGTATTGTACAAAATTTAATATAATTGCTTTTCTATAGTTTGGGTAATCTTTTTTGTACTGCTTTATAATTCCCAAAATGGTTTTACCAACAAATTTCTGATGTTTAACGGAGAAACTGTCGCCTGCGCTGGAATAAAGAGAAAAGTGTTCTTTAAAGTTGTAAAACTTACCAAGTTTGCCCAGCCTGAGCCATAATTCCCAATCTTCACCGAACCTTAAATTTTTATACCCTCCGGCTTCTTCCGCCACTTTTCTTCTAAACATTACTGTATTATGCCAAAAAGGACTTGCATACAGAGCATTCTTCCTTATTTCCTCATCCGTTTCTCTTTTATAAAACTTAAACAATTCTTTTTTTTTCTCATCAACCATAATAGCACCACCTCCGACAAGATTATAATCACCGCAACCATCAAGAAAATTAACCTGTTTAGTTAATTTATTTTTATCACACCATTCGTCATCATCGTCAAGTCTTGCAATATATTTGCCTTCGGCAACTTTAATTCCATAGTTCAGATAAGGAGCGAGACTAGGGATTGTACTTTTCTTTACAAAATAATACTTTATTCTGTTATCTTCTTGAGTATATTGCTCAACTATTTCTTTAGTATTATCCGTCGATTCATTATCAATTATTAATAATTCCCAGTTTTTGTAGTTTTGAACTAAAACACTTTTAATCGCTTCACCTATTATATTTGCTCGGTTAAACGTAGGCATTACTATACTAACAATGGTTTAGATATATTTCCCATTTATTACTATCAGATTGAAAATTTATTATTGGGATTAATACCTGCATCGAGTGGATATATTTTTAATTGGGCAAAAATTAAAATCGGAAAGAAGTTTTTTAAAATTTTCTTCTGTTCTTTTTAGATTCACATAATGGCTTAACTTATAGTTGAGTTTAATATTCATTTACTTTAGGCTGAGCAGGATCAAATTCCCATGGATGAATATAAAATAAATAAGCACCTTTTTTCTTAATAATTCTATTAATGCCAAACTTGAAAATATTGAATAAGGGATAAATGCGGAAATAAAAGCCGCCCGACCAAGGTAACCTAATCCCAAAAAGATCAAGCGAAGACAACATGACTTGATAGAAATCTTTTTTTATTTCAAAAATGGTTTATCCGGGATCAAAAAATTCTTAAGTCTGCCATATCGATTATGTGCAATGGTTAAAAATAAACTTGAATCATATCTGAAACCAAGCTCACTTAGTATATCTATAGCCCAATCGGTTATTGAAAAACTGGGTGCCCTGTAACCTATTATTTGCTCACCAATAATGTCTTCAAGAATATTTTTTGTATTTAGAACATCCTTATGAAATTTATCCGAAGATAAAGAATATACAAGTTCATGATTATACCCGTGACAAGCAATCTCATGACCTTCATCATGAATTTTTCTAATTAAATACGGATATTTTTCGGCAATCCATCCAAGAACAAAGAAAGTTCCTTTTATGTTTCTTTCTCCTAAAATTGTAAGAATAAGATTAATATTTCTGTCGATTCGGGAAGTTTTTTTGCTCCAGGAGTCTATATCGATAGCCTCCTTTAGGTTTTCCACCTGGAACCAGTCTTCAACATCAATACTTAGTAGTGTTTTCATCTTATTCTTAAGCCTTTGGTTTTGAACTTTTTCACATCTTTTTTATTCGGAAACGTATTGTAGGATGCAAAAGAAGAGTCGTTTTTAACCCATTTCTGTTCGCCTTTGCTTAAGTTTTCCATCGCGTTCATAAAGATTTCAGCACTCATTTTTTTTGTTCTTTTTATTAAATCCTCCAAAGATTCTTCCGAGTTCAATTTAAATTGCTTCTGCAGTAGAATTTCACCGTCATCCAGTCTCTCGTTCATTTTATGAATTGTAATTGCACTAAATGGCTCATGATCATAATTAAGCAGAGACCAGAAATTCGGCATCATCCCCCTATTTTTGGGAAGTTTAGCTGTATGAATATTAAGGCAGCCTAACTTTGGCAATTCCAGAATTCCTTTCTTAAAGATCTGGCTGGCAGCTACTGAGAAAACCACATCAAGATCAAAATCTCTTAACGTATTTAGTGATTCTTTCGAATTGATATTCTTTATACGCAGAATTTTTATCTTATTTTTAAGTACTATATGTTCTGCGGAGAATACACCGGGAAACCAGCCTTTAAATATTTTTACGGCTACGTAATTTAAACATTTATAAATTACGAATTTTGTCCCCATCATAAAAAAATTCAGGGGACCGTAAAAATCAAGCATCTGCCTGACCAGTTTTTTAATGGTCTTTTTCCCAAGCGGCGGCTGAATTATTATACCCTTAAGAACAAATTTATCCGATAAATTATTCTTAAAGAGCTCTTTGAAAAATATCGGGATATAGAATGGATCGTCCTGAGTTACTATTACTAGGTTTAACATTTAGAATATTTGTAATTTTAATAAAATTTGACTGAATTTAATTTTTTAATGAAGATATTCGATTAAGGATAACCCTTGCAGGGTCGGACCATTTAAACTTTCCAGCCTCTTTCCTGCCTTTGATTATTTTATCCGCAACAAATTCCTTATCCGTTAAAATTTTATACATACCTTCCACAATTTCATCGATTTTTTCCGGTTCTATTGAGATTACCGCATTTTTTGAAAATTCCATCACCGCATCGGACTTTGAAGTAAGTACCGGAGTTCCGGAAGCCAGAGCTTCCAGTACGGGTATACCGAACCCTTCATAAGCAGACAAATAAGCAAGCATTGCTGAGCTTTTGTATAAAAGCGGAAGATCCTCCTCCGAAATATAGGGAAGAAAAATTACTTTATCCTGAATCTTCAGCCCCTTTATCAGGTCAAATAATTTTTGATTGCTCCAACCGACGCCGGATGTTATTGTAAGTTTTAATTCCGGTTTATACTTCTTTTTCAATTCGGAAAAAGCGGTAAAAAGCTTATCAAGGTTTTTTCCCGGCTCTATCGCCCCTACATATAGGATGAAATTTTCAGGTAGACTGTATTGTTTCCTAAATTCGTCAATTTTTTGTTTTTCGTATTCTTTTAAAAATATCTCATCCACGCCGTTATATGTCAGCACGATCCTGTTTTTATTAATCGAAAACTCCTTTTCGATTTCTTTCCGAGAAAAATTGGAGACTGTAAATACTAAATCGGATTTTTTTACGGCTATTGCTGTGACCGCAGCAAGATAAGTACGGCGTAGAAATGAATATTTATGTTTGTTTTTTTTGTAAGCAAGATCGTGAACGGTAGTAAATAACCTTCCCTTATATAAAAAGGGAACGGCGACAGAGGGAGTGAACAAGACATCGGGTTCAAGTTTTTTTAATTTAAACGGAAAAATAAGCTGTTCCCAAAATATTCTGTATAAGAAAAAGTTAGGGTTAAATCCTGTGTTCATAAAATGAAAATTCGCAGCGGGAATATTGAAATTGGCCTTTCCTTCTTTTGTCACGAAAAGGTAATAATCGTTTTCAGTATCGCTTCTGGAGAGTTCCCAGATTATTTTATGAGCATACTTTCCCGCACCGCCAAGTTTTTTTCTGAAAGGTAAAAGATTTACGGCTACTTTCATTTCTTATAAGGCAAATTATTTATTACTTCGGGAGTACCCAGATTTCTGATTACCTCGGCAAAAGCATTGATTTTACCTTCGGATTTCTCTTTGTCATTAAATTTCATAATCCGCCAGAAAATCATCTGCGATAAAATAGTCAAAAATGATAAAAGTTTATAGAAAGAAAAAGATACACTCCCGGTGTGTTTTTTCAGGAATAGGAGTTTTCCCTTGTAGAACATTTTTGTGAAAAAGTAATAGTTTTTCTTGGAACTTGCACTGCCCAGATGATCTATCCCGATGTATGAAAGATAAGTTACCGGAAGTCCTTTGTCGCTTACCCTTTTGCAAAGATCCATCTCTTCGAAATACAGAAAATAATCCGGATCGAAGCCCTTGATTTCATCGAAGAGATCTTTTCTTATAAACAGCGCTGCTCCCATAACCCATTGCACTTTTAATTTTTTATTAGCCGAAAGGATTTTCTTTAAAT
The DNA here is from genome assembly GCA_963739955.1 of uncultured Bacteroidota bacterium. Classification (GTDB taxonomy): domain Bacteria; phylum Bacteroidota; class Ignavibacteria; order Ignavibacteriales; family Ignavibacteriaceae; genus FEN-1297. Next base: position 13,627 of record CAVUCX010000071.1, read on the forward strand.
TGATAAAAAACGCCTCGAAAATTCTTCCGAGCAAAATTATATTAAAAATCTCGAACAGATAATTAGGAAATAATCCGGCCGAATAATCAGTATATTTACCGCCGTTAACGTGAAGTCCGAAAATTCCTCTGTCCGAATAAGTATCCTCGAATTCTTTTATTATATCCGGAAAAATATTGCTCTTTATAACAGTATCCGGGTTTAAGAAAAACAGCCATTCTCCGGCAGCTCTTCCAGCCGCGAGATTACAGGCATTACCGAAGCCTATATTTTTTTCCGTTCTTAAAAAGGTAAATTTAATCTGCGGATCACGTGATAGTTCTTCCGCGATTTTTAATATAGATTCGTCTTCGGAGCGGTTATCGACAAGGATAATTTCGTAATCAATCCCCCTTGCAGCACTGATCAGACTATTTATGCAGTTCCTAACCTCATTACTCAGATTATAATTAATTATTATGATTGAAATTACCATATCAGAACGGGTATTTGCCTTTTATATGTTTGCGATGGTGAATATAACCCCTTAATATCATGATCATTTTTTTTATCTTCATCTTCTCGAATAATAATACCTTAATTATTCCGTTGCGTACATTTTTGCTCTCCTTTTCGAAATATTCCCCGAAAGTATTATAATATTCGTCCCTAAGATACAGATAATTACGGATTTTATAATACCATCTTACTGCCTGATGGTTCTGTGGAAAAACCGTTAAACCGAAAAACTTTTTTTTACTAACTTCGGCTTCGTTGTGAACCAGAAAAGAATTATTTACCCTTATTATTTTGAAGCCGTTTTTCCGCAGTCTCAAGCAGAATTCGATATCCACATAGTCTATAAAATAATCGTCCCTAAATTTACCAATTTTTTCGATTACCGAAAGATTTAAAATATTACCGGAAGTCATAACGTCGGAGACCTCTTCGGTTCCGGGGTGTTTAGGCGGATTCGTAAAAAATCTGTTTTTATGGAAAGGAGAATAAATTCCGGTATTTTCTTCATCATTTATACTATCGATAAGATTTTCCAGGGATCCGGGCTCAAAGCAGCTGTCCTGGTCCATAGTTAATAAATACCGGTACCCGCCCTTCAGAGCTTTATCTACTGCAATATTCAAGGCGGCAGCTATGCCCAGATTTCCGTTATTGAAAATATACTCTACCTTATCCGGATGTTCTTTAATGAAATCAGTGATACATTTCGCAGTATTTTTGGAATTATCAATAAGGTAAAGATAATTTACCTTTTCCAGGTAAGAGACAATATTTTTTATAACATTGTCGTCGGGATTATATAATATAACCGAGCCAGAGATCGGCGACCGGGAAAAATTTGTAATTTTCATTACTTCAATAGTAACATTTTTCTGGTTGCCGTAAAAACGCCCGCCCGGATTTGGTAAAAATAAACGCCGCTGGGTAAATTACTTCCGTCAAAATTCACGGAATAATTTCCGCCGGGTTTTTGGCTGTCAACAAGAGTTTTAATAATCCTTCCTAAAGCGTCATATAATATTAACTTCACATGAGCCGCGCGAGGGATAGAATACTCTATAATTGTAGAAGGATTAAAAGGATTAGGATAATTCTGGGATATTAAGAATTTACCCGGAGTATCAGGTTTATCTTTTTTTACTGAAACGATGCTGTTAAAATTTTCCATTTCATATAATGCATAAGTTTGCTGTCCGGCTTTTATTAAATAGTATAACTTACCGTTAGGATCCTCTATAATCCTAATCGGGGATATTGTACCGTATTCATAGTGCATGCCTTGACCGTCATCTCGTCTTATTATCCACATCTGATAACCATAGAAACAAATAACATAGTATTTATTGTCAACAGTTAAATTAGCGGAGACATTAACTCTAAAACCGTCTGAATTATAATTCCACATAATGGTTCCTTCTTTAAGTGACAATCCGATCAGCCCCCTATACCACAGTACAACATAAGCATGCGAACGATTTGAGCTGTCGTCAGAAGATATCTGTAGGTTATAACCGAAAGATTTGCTAAAATATATTAGGGAATCTTCCGAAATAATTTTTGAACTATCGTAATTAAAAATGGAATAACTATAACTGGAATTATTAGTTACTATAGTACTGGACCACCCAGACTCGAAGCCGTAACAAATTCCGCTCTTCGGAAGAATAATCCCGGAGTTTGGGCAATAAGTCAAATATTTCAAAGAATCATTAAAACCAAATATCAAAGATTTGGTCATACTCCATTCGTATTGATATTCTCCCGGTCCGAATCCATTATCCTTTGCATCAACACCCACAAAAATCTGAAGGCCGTCGCTTGTATTTAACGCTTTAAGGCATATCAAATCCAATTGCTTGTAATCTGACGGGTAATCAAAAAAATCCCAAGTATAAGCTTCAAGACTATCGATTGTTTTATCGTTAGACATATCAATGACATAAAGACCGAACTTATTAGGATTGCCTGTCTCAGAATTCTTTATTTGGGCCAGAAGGGCTAAAAAATTGAGTCCTTTATAACGAAATAATGTCATTTGCCTTACTGTTTTGCCCGAATCAATTTCTCCGGATAACCGAGCATATTCTTTTCCGGAATTATCTCTTATAACAACATGCCATTCATTTTTAAGTGCAAAATAATATACAATTTGCTCGCTGCCGTTGTTGTTATAATCATAAAATCCAGCGGATATTAATGTTTCATTCCTAGAGTCTGAAACGAACGCATCCAGCATCTTGTAATTAGCCAGGCCGGAAATATTCTGCGGAAATACAATCCGCGAGCATAAAATTGCAATAAGAGTAAAAAATAATTTATTCATGATTAGTATTTATCTATAATTATCATTTTATACTATTTGAGCAACAACATTTTTCTAGTTTCGACATATTTGCCGGCCCGGATTTGATAAAAATAAACACTGCTGGGCAAATTACCTCCTTCAAAATTCACTGAATAATTTCCGGCGGATTTTTCTCCGTCAACAGGAGTTTTAATAATCCTTCCTAAAGCGTCATATATCATCAACTTAACATGAGTCGCTCGAGGGATAGAATATTTTATAGTAGTAGAGGGATTAAAAGGATTGGGATAATTTTGTGATATTGAGAATTTGTCCGGAGCATCCGGTTTACTTTTTTTTACAGATACGATGTTATTAAAATTCTCCATTTCATATAATGCATATGTTTGCTGTCCGGCTTTAACGAGGTAATAAAGTTTATTTCCTTCAGACTCGAGTATTTTTATAGGCGAAATGGCCCCGTATTCGTAATATAATTGTTGTCCGTTGTCTCTGTTGAAGACCCACATTCTATATTTATTAAAAGCAATAAAATAAAAGTGATTGTTAACTGTTAAATTTGATGATGCGGTAAATCCACAAGAATTAAGGCCATAAAAATTTTTTTGCCAAATCGCAATTCCGTCGGGAAGCGATATAGCATACAAATAAGCACATCCGATAAAGATAAGCGGATGAGACCAATTAGTACTATCATCAGAAGAGACCAAATTAAAATCCATGCTACTACTATCTTGAAATATTGTTTCCCCCTTTTTTATAGTATCGACCATATCAAATTTATAAACAGAAAAAATATTGGAAGAGTTATTGCCCCATGGTCCGCTTGAAGAGCTCCCTTTATAACCAAAAATAATTTTACTCTTAGACAATATATTTGACGCATTATCTAAATAGTTAGAAAATGATAACGAATCGCCAAAATCAAAAATCATTATTTTTGATTCACTTGCATACCATTGAGTTTCTCCAATTTCAGTACCGGAACCGCTACCCGTATAGCTTATTAAAATCTGTTTAGCTCCAGTATTTTTATCTAAAATTACTAAGTGATTAATGTGCAATTCGTTATAGGGGAAATTATAACCGGTATAATACAGCGGATCTATTTCTATGCTGTTGACAATTTGACTACTACTCACGTTTATAATAAAAAGGCCCATATTAACCAAGTAGCCACTTGCGGGAGATTTAATTTTGCTAAGAAGTGCCAGATATTTCTTGCCTTTATAATTGAACAATTTCATAATTTTAACGGTTTTTCCAGTATCAATTTGGCCTGAATACTTGGCATAATTAATACCAGCCGTATCTCTTATTAATACATGCCATTCATTTTTATTTGCAAAGTAATATGCTATTCGAACACCAACGGTATCGGTAGCGGATAAAAATTCCGCCGATATAAAAGTGTCACTAGGAGAACCGGATGCAAACGCGTCCAGCATCTTATAATTAGCCAGCCCGGGAATATTCTGCGGAAATAAAATCCGCGAACAGAAAATTATAATAAGAGCAATAAATAACCTATTCATGATTCGTATTTTAACCTCTAATTATTGTTTTATACTATTTGTGCAACAACATTTATTCACTGCATTCCGTCAGCTTCATATACGAAAAGATGACCGGAGCCCGTCCGGATAAGAGACTCTTGGATCTTATTAACTGTGTAATAAAGGAGATTTTAAAATTTAGGATGGAGATACTTTTCCCCGAATCAAAGAAGTTAACCAATATTGCCCCCACAAATAGTTTAACTTTTCTAAGCTACATAATTATCATATTTAAAGCAATTTTTTCGGATTTACTAATTTTACAAGTTCCCTAATTAAAGATTTTTTACCATATTAAATTACTCATGGGTTTATTCGGCATTTTTATACTTACCGAGTTTTTTAATTTTGTAGTGAAGAAATCCCTTTATAATCATCATAATTTTTTTTATTCGGTAATCATCGTATAATAATATTTCCAATATTTCCCTTATCATATTCCTTCTGTCATCTCGAACATATCCGGGAAAATCCTTTTTGTACAAATGATCGACATATAAACGGTTTCTCATTCTGTAATAAATTCTTACGGGCGGGTGGTTAGTAGGATACAAATAATGATTCAAAAATTTCTTTTTAGACGCATTTCCGACTTTATGATATAATATTGCTTCGGAAGCTTTTATAATATTGTACCCGTGCCTATTTAATCTTAAACAGAACTCATGATCGACATGATCTATGAATAATTTTTCGAGATAACCGCCTGACTTCTCGTAAGCGGATAGTCTTACAAGGTTGCCGCTGGTCATTGTGAACAGTATTACATCGGCTTTGCCGGTTCCCTGTTTCTGCTGTATAGTAGGATCTATATGTTCCGCGGCAACAAT
>CAVUCX010000072.1:0-79292 GCA_963739955.1 uncultured Bacteroidota bacterium
TGATGAAAAGACAAAAAAGAGAATTGATTTTTTAAAAATTTCGGATTTGCAGATGAAGTGACAGTAGTCGGGCCAGGAATTAATGCAAAGATGAATGAGTTTCAGGCTGCGCTGGGCTTACTGCAGTTAAAATATATCGACGAATATATTTCAAAAAGAAAAAAGATTGCTCAAACATACTATGAAGAATTATTGGGTATAAAGGGAATAAGAATGTTGGGAGAAATAGAAAGTGTTAAACACAATTATGCTTATTTCGCAATTTTCATCGATGAGGATAAATACGGTACAAGCAGGGACAACTTATATAACAAATTTAAAGAAAATAATATTTATGCTCGCAGATATTTTTATCCTTTGATAAGCCAGTTTCCAACATATAGAGGACTAGAATCAGCAAGACCGGAAAATTTACCCATAGCAGAAAAAATAACAAATGAAGTTTTGTGCCTGCCAATTTACCCAAGCCTTGGCTTCGAAGATATATCGACTATAGTTAATTTAATAAAAAAATTTGCACTATGAAAAAAAAGTACAAGATACTTGTTTTTCCGTGTGGGAGCGAAATTGGTCTTGAAGTCTATCGCTCTTTAAGATATTCCGTACATATTGAACTTATAGGTGGTAATAGTATAGATGACCATGGAAAGTTTGTATATGAAAATTATATCCCAAATATCCCATTTATTAGTTCAAATAATATCGTACAATATTTAAAAAATCTAGTAAATGAAAATCAGATTGATGCAATTTATCCAACCATGGATAAAGTAATTTGGAAGTTAAAAAGCAATGAGGACCAATTAGGGTGTAAGGTAATTTCTTCACCTCCAGAAACAACTGAAATATGTTTGTCTAAAAATGAAACTTATAAATTTTTTCAAAATAAAATCAAAGTACCTAAAGTATACAACTCTTTAGAAGATATAGAAAATTACCCTGTTTTTATTAAACCGGATGTCGGATATGGGGCTAGGAATATTCTTATTGCGGAAGACGTTAAAGAATTAGATTATTTCTTTTATAAAAAAGAAAAAAAAGATTATATAATTACCGAATTTTTACCGGGGGATGAATTTACAGTTGATTGTTTTACGGATAAATATGGAAAACTTCGTTTCTCACACGCTCGTAAAAGAAATAGAATAAAAAATGGTATAAGTGTTAATACTAACCCTGTAGAAGAGGACATTAAAATATTTCGTGAAATTGCTGAGGTAATAAATGCTTCTTTAATATTGAGGGGGGCTTGGTTTTTTCAATTAAAGAAAAACATTAATGATGAATTAGTGCTTTTAGAAGTAGCAGCGAGGTTAGGAGGTTCTTCCGCTCTATTTAGAGGTTTAGGTGCTAATTTTGCTTTATTAAGTGTTTTTGATGCTTTTAATATTGATGTTGATCTTATTGAAAATAATTATAGAATCGAGCTTGACCGTTCTCTGGATGTCAAATATAAAATGGATTTTGCATATTCAACAGTGTATGTAGACCTTGATGGCTGTCTTATTATTGATGGAAAGGTAAACTATGATTTGATAGCTTTTCTTTATAAATCCTTAAATGATGGGAAAAAAATAATTTTATTAACGAAACATGAAAACAATACCTCAGAAATACTGAATAAATACAGACTTGAATCCATATTTGATAAAATTGTAACCATTTCCAAAGACGAAGAAAAAAGTAATTATATCTCTATCCAGGAATCAATATTTATTGATGATTCTTTTACCGAAAGGAAGAATGTTCTAAAAAACAAAAATATCCATGTATTTGCTCCTGATATGATAGAAAGTTTATTATAATTAGTTGGGAATATTATGGATGGGAAAATAATAGTAAGCCAATTAGATATAGATAACCTAAAAACAATAAGGAAAAATGTTAAAAAATTTAATAAAATATTACGCTGACGAATTTGATCGGCATAATAAAAACATTTTAGATATTGCACCTCAAGATCATAAAGGTGCTAAAGAATTTTTTCATATAGCAAATATTCAATCGCTTGATATGGACCCAGCTTCTGGTGCAGATATTATTGCCGATCTGTGTGAAGATAATTCATCTTTTTTACAACCGGATCAATTTGATTTAATTATATGTACAGAAGTTCTAGAACATACACTGAATCCATTTAGTGCCGTAAAAGAAATGTATCGTTTGCTTAAAATAGATGGAGTTGCAGTTGTAAGTACTCCATTTAATTTTAGAATCCATGGTCCTCTACCGGATTGCTGGAGATTTACAGAACACGGTTTGAGAGAATTATTTAAGAATTTTAAGTCCGTAAAAATTGCTCAGTTGGAAACAGATGGTAGGAAACTTATGCCTATACATTATACTTTAACGGCAAAAAAATGAAATATCTGATTTAATAATAAAAACAATTTTCGTGCAATCGGACTTTATAGAAATTTGATTTTAAGATAAAGCAAGAAGACGAAACTACTTTCTTAATGATTAAAAAAATTGCTAAATGATTGTGATAGAATTTCTAGTAAATATAATATGTACTTCGTATAAACATGAAAAGTATATTCGTAATACGATTGAAAGAATGCTACGGCAGAATACTATATTTAACTATGAATTAATAATTACTGACGACTTATACGCTGATAACACGGATATAATAGTTGCGGGTTATATAACCAACACTATAAAGGAAGGTAATCATGTTTTTTAAAAAGGTAATAAAATGTTTGTTCATATAGTCTTTGAATCTGAATATACTTTAGCTTACAATAAGATGATTCATGATTATCTTAATATATCCGAACATCTGTTCTTGATATCAGGCAAATCGGCAATGGAACCTTCAAGAGATTTTATTTTTTTCAACGGGAAAAAGTTAAAATCGTTTAATTCCCCTGATGTTTTAAAAATTTTAGAAGATAGTACGGGCATAATTATTCACGGATTATTTAACTGGGAAGTAATTAATGTACTTTATGAAAATCAGCATTTATTAACTAAATCTGATTGGCTGCTTTGGGGAGGAGACTTGTATTCTTACAGGGAAAAAGGTTCTCAGTACAATCCTTTTGAATTGGAGGAAAAAAGGAAAATAGTAATCAGAAAGATGGGGATGATAAGTTGCTTCATTAAAGGGGACTTTGATTTAGCTAAGGATGTTTACCAAACCGAAGCAGAATATGTATATGCACACTATCCCATTCTTCTTGATATCAATTATCTTAAGAGTTTGAGAGGATATGTAAACAATACGGGTGAAATTAACTTGTTGTTGGGTAATTCCGCAAGCGATTCCAATCAGCATGCTGAGGCAATGGAATGGCTAGAAAAATTTAAAGATAAAAATATTAAAATTTATTGTCCTCTTTCTTACGGCGACCGGAATTACGGTATTGAAATTGCAAAATTGGGTAAAAAAATATTTGGCGAAAAGTTCATCCCGCTGTTTAATTTACTTTCTCAAGATGAATACGCAGATTTACTTTCTAAAATTGACATTGGGGTAATGAATCATAACCGGCAACAAGGATTAGGAAGTATTCTCGGTTTGCTGTATTTACAAAAAAAAGTTTTTATCCGAAAAGACACGGTAACATATAAACATTATGCTCGATTCGGGATAAATTTTTGTGATGTTGAACAAATTAAAAACTTAGATTTTACATCTTTCGTAAATACTTCCAGTTTAAATTCTTCTGAATTGATCGATTTATTATTTGATCAATTATCTTCGGAAAAATTGGCTCTTCATTGGCGAGATGTTTTTTGCAAACTTAGGAAAAAAGTTGAGCAAAAGCAGCGGACAAATGACATTAGTCGACATTATGTAAGCTTAAGTTCTGTTCAGAAAGAAAAAAATGATTTAAAATTGATTATTTAAATTGCATAAATATTAAATCAAATAAACCCATCGATGGATTAAACCTAAATATGAAAAGTAATATTACTGGTAGAAGATTGAAATTTCTACAAATAGACACATTCTATGAAAATTATCTTAAAGATTTTTACACGCAAAATCACATTTTGAGACAAGCGAGTTTTTTTGAACAAATGAAAGCACTTCAATTAGATGGTTTTGCTGCAGTTCATACTTTAGCTCCTTATATGGGTGAGATCGGTTACGAACATCTCTGGATTGTTGGGAATTCTTATTTTCCACAAATTAAATGGGCGCAAGAAAATAATATTGATATAAGAAATTTTTCAAACCTAACTTTGGATATAGCCCGATACCAAATAGAAGCATTTCAGCCAGATATTATATTTACAACAAATGCTATGGTCTTCAACAGCAAGTTTATGCGTTCTTTGTTTATAAGACCGAAATTAATAATGGGATTTCAAGCATCTGATATACCACCAAATACTGATTGGAGTGAGTTTGATGTAATACTATCCCCATTAAAACTTTTTAGAGAAGAAGCCTTAAAATATGGTGCTAAAAATGCCGAACATTTTATGCCTGGCTTTCCAACTTGGATTTATAGCTCTATAAAAAAAATCCAGCCGATTGTTGACTTAGTCTTTTGCGGTCAATGGACATTAGACCAGCACAAGACAAGAAACGAGCTTTTAGAACATATAGCAAAAAATTCTTCCACTCCTGGAAATGAATTTGCAGTAAAATATTTTTTGAGCGGAGCTGTAGATAAACTGCCCAATAAGGTTAAGTCAGTAACATTCGGTTCAAAATACGGTATCGAAATGCATAAAGCACTTAGAGAAGGCACAATTGCTTTTGATGCAAAGGGAAGTGTGAGATCATATTATGATCAGGAAAAAGGTTTGGCAAATGTTCCTAAATATTTGGGGGAAAATGAGACTGCCACCATGAGAATATTTGAAGCGACGGGCAGTGGTGTATTCTTGTTAACTCAATTTAGTCCCAACCTTAAAAAATATTTTAAATTGGGAGAAGAGATAGAGACTTATGAAAATGAAAAGGAACTGATAGACAAAATAAGATTTTATATCTCACACCCTCTGGAAAGACAGGAGATAGCTGAAAATGGGAAAAAACGATGCCACGATAATTATTCGGAAAATAAAAAAGTACTTGAAATAGATTCCATAATAAAAAAACATATCAACAATAATATCATAGATAAATCAAATGAAAAAAACATACTATCCTCAAGCGGTAAAAATAAAAGCGCTTCCTATCCTCGACCTAATGAAGATATTGAAAGTGCAATAGAAATTTCTTTTCAAAGCTATAGTCAAAAAGAACCTGTCAGCCGTTCCTTTGGCCTTGACCGCGGTACACCGATAGACCGTTATTATATAGAAAAATTTCTTAATGAGAATTCGAACTTAATTCAAGGAAGTGTACTGGAAATTGCAGAGAATGAGTATACAAAGAAATTTGGTTCATATGCAGAAAAAAGCGATATACTTAGTTATGAAAATTCTAGCGGAGCAACTATTGTAGGTGATCTTTCTACCGGAGTAAATATACCTCAAAATAAATTCGACTGCTTTATTCTTACTCAAACTATTCAAATGATTTATAATGTGAAATCTGCACTGAAACATGCTTATGCCGCTTTAAAACCTGGAGGTTGTTTATTAATTACCGCTTCGGGGATTAGTCAGATATCAAGATATGATATGGATAGGTGGGGGGAATACTGGAGATTTACAACAAAATCACTTCAACAATTACTGGAAGAGATTGATGTTAAAAGCGAAATTGCGGTTGAGTCTTTTGGCAATGTGGCGACAGCCAAAGCTTTTCTAGACGGTATATCGGCTGAAGAACTTGACAAAAATATAATAGATTATAACGATAAAGATTACCAATTGCTTATTTGTGCTAAAGTGGTAAAACCCGTTGAAAAGCTCTACTTAAATAACTTTAGCAATAGTAATTTAAAAAGAGATGTTTGTTCGCCAGCTGTGTTTTTATACCATCGAGTTGCAGAGTTGGATTACGATTACAATTTACTTGCAGTTTCTCCCCAAAATTTCGAAGAACATCTTAAAATAATTAAAAATAATTTTACTCCAGTTAGCACAGCTGAAATTATTAAGAGGATTAAAACAAATTCATTAACTGGTGATGAAGTAGCCATCACTTTTGATGACGGATATTATGATAATTATAAAAACGCTTTGCCAATTTTAGAAAAATATTCTGTCCCCGCAACAATTTTTGTTACATCCGGTTTTATAGACGGAAATAAAAACAGCTGGTGGGATGAACTTGAATATATCTTTTTAGGAGGTCATCTTTTACCGTTTAGTATAATTCTGGGTGATAGAAAATTCAGTATTGAAACAAAGGACGATAAAATCGAGTTGCTCAATATATTCCTTGATTTACTTAAAGATAAGAGTCAAAGCGAAATTTACAATATAATTAGTTATTTGTTTAATCAACTAGATATTAAAAAACTGTATAGGGCGCGAGATAGATTTCTGACAAGAGACGAACTTATATCCTTAGCACGATCTCCGTTAATTACAATTGGTTCGCACACGGAAATACATTCAAAGTTAAGCATACTTGATGAGGAAAGATTATACGCTGAAATAGTTACCTCTAAAATTTTTCTTGAATCAATTATAAATAAAAAGATAAGTTCATTTTCATATCCATTCGGAACTAAATCAGATTATAATGAAGCAAGTATTAATTTTGTAAAAAATGCCGGTTATGATTTTGCTTTTTCTAATTATCCTGGAAAATTGTCAAGCGAAACAAGAATATTTGAAGTTCCCAGGTTTTTGGTAAGAAACTGGAATTCGAATACATTTTCTAGTTGGGTTACTTCACCAAATAAATCAGATTTTGAAAAAACTGAACTAAATAAACGAAACCTATATTTTGATGAGAAAAGACTTGCAGAAATATAAAATAACGCATATAAATACTCATGATAATGTCGGCGGTGCTGCAAAAGTTGCCTGGCGACTAATGGAAACACAAAATAAAATAGGACATTATTCTCGTATTCTCGCTGCATTTAAAGGAGACAAAGCTGAGCTTTCAGAAGCAATCCTACCGGAGCTGGATACATTACCGCAAAGTGAATTCAAATTGAAAGGCTACCTTTATTATGAATACCAGGGCAGTCATAATTTGGTCAATCACCAATTAGTAAAAAACTCAAATATAGTTCATTTGCATAACCTTCATGGGGATTATTTCAATCCTTTTTCCATGTTGTTTTTGTCGAAAAAAAATAATTTGGTGTGGACCCTGCATGATATGCAGGCGATCACCGGCCATTGTGCGCATTCCTTTGAATGTAATAAGTGGGAAATCGGTTGCGGAGGATGTCCTTCGTTAAATATTCCACCAGAGATTATAAAAGACTCGACGAGAAAACTGTTAAAGGATAAAGAATTTATATATAATAATTCGGAATTTATTGTAACTGTTCCATCAACATGGTTAAAGACTAAGGTAGAAAAAAGTGTACTCAAGAACCATAGATGTGAACTAATTTATAATGGTGTTGACACAGGAAGCTTTTAAACCGGGTAATAAATCTTTACTAAGAAAAAAATATAGCATACCGGAGAATGTTTTTATTATTGGTGGCGCAGCAAATGCGGGAACATTAAAAAATCCGTGGAAAGGCGGAGACTATACACTGCAAGCGCTTGAAAAAATATTTGATGCAATCCCTAATTCTGTATTTCTAAATATCGGATCTGGGAATACAAGTCAGTCCAATCGGATTTTTAATATCCCTCCGGTAAAAGACGAATCTTCTTTAGCAGAAATTTATTCTCTGATGGATGTTTTATTAGTTACTTCCGTTGCAGATAATGCACCTTTGGTCGTAATTGAAGCACTTGCATGCGGACTTCCTGTTGTGTCATTTAATACCGGCGGCATCCCGGAGATGGTAATTAATGGGAAGACGGGTATAATTTCAGAATATAAGAATTCAAGTAATATAGCTGAAGCGGTTATTAAATTAGCCGCTGATAAAATCTTATTGGAAAAGTTCGGAAACGAAGCACGAACAGACATGTTAAAAAGATACGATCTAAAAAATATTAACGATCAATACCTTAATTTGTATGGAGATGTCTTAAGTCAAAAACCTGCTGAGAAAAAATATTTCAGCATCAGTGAGGTTCCTCGTGAAATAACGACAGAACGCTTTATAAATGTCTATAATGAAATATTTGGACAAAAAATTCAATTGCAAAAACCTTTAGACCTAGGAAACGAAAAAACAAATACTGCTGATATCGGTTTTAATTTTATTCGTTCTAATAAGTTCGGAAAAATATCAATCGTTACCCCGTCATTTAATCAGGCTCAATTTTTAGAGGAGACTATAGATTCAATTCTTAGCCAGAATTATCCCAACCTGGAATACATAATTATGGACGGTGGGAGTAATGATGGGTCCGTTGAAATCATTAAGAAGTACGAAAAATATTTATCATACTGGCAAAGCAAACCGGATGGAGGGCAATACAGGGCCATTGAAGATGGATTAAATAGATCCACAGGAGAAATTCTGGCTTGGTTAAATTCCGATGATAAGCTGCAACCTAATTCATTGTTCAAAGTAGCAAATTTGTTTAAGGAATATCCGCATATAGAATGGATATGCGGAAGGCCCACATATTTAAATTCTTCAGGAGATATAATCGCGATTCATCCTTCTATGCCGGTTTGGAATCGAGACAAGTTTTTACAAAAAAAATACGACGATCCTTTTATTCAGCAGGAAAGCACTTTCTGGAAACGTTCACTATGGAATAAAGCTGGAGGATATTTAAGTCCAAAATTTGATCTGGCCGCGGACCTTGAATTATGGATAAGGTATTTTAGATTTACCAATTTATATAGTTTCGATGCTTTACTAGGTGCTTGGAGGAGACATGACGATCAAAAATCTTCAACTCAGAGGCAAAAATATATTTCGGAAGCTGAAGAAATTATTGAAAATGAAATAAAAAAATTCTCGGGTATTGAAAAAAAGAATAACCAAAATTCTAGTCTTATTATTAAATATGATGCAACTTCACTTATAAATGATGGTTTGGATTTTTCAATTAAGCGTTCAGAAAAGTGCTGGTGTAATTACGAATTATCACTTATTCGAATAGCTAATATAGCAATATCTAGCAATAATCTTAGCATCCTTGAACTATTGAAATCTGAATTTGTTATTGATACTCCCAAATACAAAAAAATATCGCCGCCTATTTCCGTTATAACGCCGTCCTATAATCAAGCACAATATATTGAGCAGACAATCCAAAGCGTTCTAAGTCAGAATTATCCCAACTTTGAACATATAGTTGTTGACGGCGGTTCAACTGACGGAACAATCGATATTCTAAAAAAATATCCTCATTTAAAATGGATTTCCGAAAAAGACAACGGTCAAGCCGATGCTTTAAATAAAGGATTTAAAAAAGCTTCGGGTGATATAATCGCGTGGATAAATTCTGATGACTGGTATGAACCGGATACATTTAGCGCCGTCGCAGTGTATTTTGAAAACAATCCGGATGAAAATATTGTAATGGGCGACTGTAATTTAGTTGATGAAAACGGGAACATATTCGATAAAGTAATAAACGGGGAAAGAGGATTCGAAGAACTTAAACAATACAAGGTAAGTCGTTCAATACCTACGCAGCCTGCCGTTTTTTTCAGAAGGAAATTGCTTGAAGAAAAGGGATTGCTGGATATGTCACTATTTTTCGCGATGGACTATGATTTGTGGCTGCGTTTTGCTTTAGGAAACACATTCCGTCACATAGATAAAACCGTTGCAAATTATAGATTTCATAAAGATGCAAAGGGAGGAGATCAAAATTGGGGAAAATTTATTCCAGAATGGGAAAAGGTAAGTAAAAAATATAGCCGGCAAACAAATAATCTGGTATCGGTTGTTATTCCTTGCTACAATTATGGCAAATATTTATCCGAAGCAGTTGAAAGCATAATCAACCAAACATATAAAAACTTTGAAATCATTATCGTTAACGATGGAAGTACCGACGATACGAAGGAAATTGCAGAACAACTGGCGGATAAATACAAAGGGAAGTTGATAAAAGTAATAAATCAGAAAAATTCAGGACAGCCCGCTATTTCCAGAAATAACGGAATCAAAATTTCCGCCGGTGAATTTATCTTGTGCCTGGATGCGGATGATAAAATAGCTCCGGAATATTTACAAAAGTGCGTTTCCATTTTAGAGAAAGATTCCGAGATAAGTATTGTCTATACCTATCGGAGGGACTTTGATGGTGTCGATCGCATTGTCGAAACGGGAGACTACGATTTTAACATTTTGAAAAATAGAAATATTATTTCCGTTGCATCGTTATTCCGGAAAAAAGCATGGGCGGATGTTGGAGGTTATAGAACTAATGTGAAAGGATTGGAAGACTGGGACTTATGGATTGCGATGGGCGCAAGAGGATATATTGGACAACTTATTCGCGAACCGTTGTTCTGTTATCGTTACCACGATAACGGCTTATTCCAGGAAGCCATTAAAGGTGAACGTGAGAAAATTGCAAGGATAATAATTAATAATAAAGAAGTCTACCCGGACGATACAGTTAAAAAAGCAGAATTATTCTTAACTGTAAAAAACCAAAAATCTAATGATCTTGGAATATCGATTATCATACCTACACATAACCGGAAAAATAAATTGCAAAATGCTATCCGGAGCGTGCTGATACAAACTTATCAAAATTACGAGGTTATCGTAGTAAACGATGCAGGCGAGGATGTTCAAAACATTATTGATGAGTTTACTGATCATAGGATCAAATTAATCAATCATGACCATAATAAGGGTCTTGGCGCTGCCAGAAATACCGGGATAAAAGCTGCGAGCGGCAAATATATTGCGCTGCTAGACGACGACGATATTTTCTATGAAAACCATCTTGAAACCGCTGTCAAATATTTGTCGGATAATTTTAAAGCGGTTTATACCGATGCGGTACGATGCTCTTATAAAACCGTAAAAGGTAAAGAAATACTAGTAAATAAATCAGTACCGTATTCTATTGATTTCAATCGCGACAAGCTTTTAATCGGCAATATTGCACCGGTAAATTGCTTCGTCTTCGAAAAATCTTTAGCTGAAAAAGTAGGCATGTTTGATGAAGGACTAAAAGTATTGGAAGATTGGGATCTCTGGCTGAAATTGTCATCGTTAACTGATTTCAAACATATAAAAGTAAATACTGTGCAGGTCAACTGGCTAGACGACGGTTCTACTATGACCTCGTCGAAGGCTGAAGATTTTGACAAGTCAAGAAAAATAATATACAAGAAGTATGACGGCGAACTTAAGAAAATCAACAATGCGAATAAAATAATTGAAGAATTTAACGCTATCTGGGAAAAAGATTTCACAGAAGGATTACCTTTAGTATCTATCATAGCCCTGTCGTACAACCAGCCCGAATACACCAAACAGTTTGTCGAATCGGTTTTGGAATTTACTAAGACACCTTTTGAATTACTCTTGATCGATAACGGCAGCAATAATGAGACTGTTGATTATATAAAATCAATCAGCGAATCCGATAAAAGAATTAAGACTGTTTTTAATAAGGAAAATCTCGGCTTCCCAAAAGGAATAAACCAGGGCCTTAAAGCTGCTGCCGGTGCCTATTTGTTAATTGCAAATAACGACATTGTAGTAACAGAAGGCTGGCTGGAAAGAATGATTGAAGTTGCCGAATCCGATCCTAAAATCGGTATCGTAGGGCCGGTCAGCAACGCGGTAAGCGGCGTTCAGCTAGATAAAGACGCGAACTATTCCGATATAAAAACCATGCACGGCTATGCAAAGAAAATACGTAAAAACAATTCAGGGAAAACATTCGAATTCCCCCGCGTAGCTTTTCTTTGCACTTTGATAAAGAAAGATGTTGTAGAGAAGATAGGCGGACTTGATGAGATATTTTCACCCGGAAATTATGAAGACGACGACTTTTGTCTGCGTGCCCAGATTGCCGGTTTCAAAACAATAATCGCGCAGGACGTTTTTATTCATCATTACGGTTCAAAAAGTTTTACGGCTGAAGGTACGGACAAATACAAAGAAAGACTTGAAATCAATCAAAAGAAGTTTGTAGACAAATGGGGAGGAACCCCTGAAGAAATTTGGCTTAAAGGAAAACAAATAAAAGGAAGAAATATTATGATCACTTTGAACAAGAATGAATTCGTTGAAAACCTTGAAAGAGCATTATCTTTAATTGAAGAGAAAGACTATACGGCGGCAGTTAAATATCTGGATAATTCCATAGCAACTTATGATCAAAACGATCATGAAGAAAATAATATTGATCTGGCTTATCTGCTGAACCTGGCCGGTAATATTTCTTTACTTTCCAATGAAATTGAAAACGCACGCTCCTATTTTGAAAAGGCTTTAAATGAAGACAATTCGTCTCCGCTTGCCTGCAGCGGACTCGGCGACGTATTGTTTGTTTCCGGTAATTACGAAGGCGCTAAAACAATGTATGAATGGAGCCTGAAAAACGATCCTAATAATAAAGCCGCTTCGGAAGGAATCCTGAAAGTCAACCAAAAATTAAATAATTCTGCGAATCAAAACACGGAAATATTTCCGGCAAATCAAGCTGTTCAAAATCAAAAGTTTGACAATGCCGAAATATTAATTGAACAGGCATATGAACATTTCAATAAAAATGAATTTCAAAACGCACTAAATAAACTGATAACTGCCGAAAGATTATTTAATGGTCATTTAAGCAATCCATCCGATAAAGGTTTTGCCTCATCTTTCCATAATATGAAAGGATTTATTTATTTGGGATTGAACGATGTGGACAACGCAAGGTCATGTTTTGAAAAGGCATTATCCATTGATCCCCAATCTTCACAAGCCTGCGCCGGTTTGGGAGAAACTTTATATTTAACCGAACACGATGAACAGTCAAAAGCTATGTTTGAGTGGGCCGTTAAGAATAATCCGAATAATATGGTTGCCGTCGGCGGTTTGCAAAAAGTTAATAAACTTCTGGGTTACCCGGAAAATCATTCATCGCTTAACTCAGAAACTGAAAGCCTGATGGATATAAAGATAAATCACAGGGATGAATTCGGACATTTATTCAATAAACTCGGATTATACGGAAAAGGTGTTGAAATAGGTGTTCAGGAAGGTATCTTTTCCAAGATCCTTCGTTCAACATGGAAAGGCGAAGAATTGTATTTAATTGACCGCTGGAAATATGAAAGCGATTATAAAGATATTGCTAATATTCCTGATGAAAAGCAAAAAGAATATTATTTATCAGTTGTTTCAAAATTTGCCGACGACAGAAGCGTTAATATCATAAGAAAAGATTCCGTGGCGGCGGCGAAGCAGTTCCCAGATGAATATTTCGACTGGATCTATCTGGATGCCGATCATTCTTTGAAAGGATGCGGCAACGACTTGAATGCCTGGTATCAAAAGTTAAAACCGGGTGGAATTTTTGCCGGGCATGATTATCTCGACGGTGAATATACCGCGGGAAGTTTCGGAGTAAAAAGCGCTGTCGATAATTATGCGCATCATATAAATGCAAAACTGTTTATAACAGAGGAAACATATTGTAAAAGCTGGTATTTTGTAAAACCTGATAATAATATCGCAGAAAATAAAACTCATTCATTACCTGAGAATGAAAATTTATCCGAAGCCGATTCTCAGAGACTTCAATCCGTATTAAATGAAATATTGGAATCTTCTTTTGATCTTTTCGGATTAAAATATTTTGACGAAGCTTTGGATACATTAAAAAAATCCGAAGGAGCCTTTTATTCGCAGGATAGTAAAGAACTTATATCTGCATTCGAGAACCTTAGAGGTTTTAATTACCTTGGCCTTGATAATAAAGACCTTGCCAAAAATAGTTTTGAAAAAGCACTGAACATCAATCCGCTATCATCTCAGGCTTGTGCCGGTTTGGGCGAGCTTTTTTACTTGGATGGCAAAGATAAGGAAGCAAAAACTATGTATGAATTTTCGGTAAAAAATAATCCGGATAATCAATTTGCTATCGGCGGACTCGAGAAAGTAAATAAAATTTTAGGACTGCCGGAAGAAAATAATTCATTACTCTAAAATATTTTACAATGAGTCATTTCCCTAAAGTAACTCTTAGCATGATTGTTAAGAACGAAGAAAGATACCTGCGCGGATGCCTGGAGTCCGTTAAAGATGTTGTAGACCAAATAGTAATAGTGGATACCGGGTCGTCGGATAATACTATTAATATCGCAAATGAATTCGGCGCAATGGTATACATGTATGAATGGTCTGACGATTTTTCGGCGGCCAGAAATTATGCGTTAAGCAAATCGGAAGGCGAATGGATATTATATCTTGATGCGGATGAAAGATTAACCAAAGACTCTTTAGATGAACTTGGAAAAATTACGGCGCAGGATAAATTATCCGGTTGCAGATGTCTTGTTACAAGTCCGGATGATAATAGCGGAAAGCCGCATTACATGAAATATGTCAGACTTTTCCGGAATAAAAAGGGGATTAAGTTCAGCGGCGCCGTTCATGAGCAGATAGAAAATTCACTTCTTTCCAATGGATATATAATAGAAGAAACATGTATTGAAATAACTCATTTGGGATATAATGTATCTCATCAAGAAGTTTTAAATAAGGCAAGAAGGAACCTTAAGCTATTAACAAAAGAATACGGAAAAAACAAGTCGCCTTATAACGCGTTTCAGCTCGGGAATACATACTCTATCCTGGAAGAATATGAAAATGCCAAAGAGTATTATTTGAGTTCGGTAATAGACGGCGATCTGAAGAGCGAGTATAAAGCTCATGCTTACCTGAATTTATCCGGTTATGAATTAAAAAATCATAACCTTGATGAAGCTATTAAGTATATAAATAAAGGCTTAAAGGAAGACTCCGCCAATGCGTCGTTATATTTACTGGGATCGGATATATATTTCAGATTAAAGAAAAGCGACGATGCAATTAAATACTGCCGGGAAGCGTTCATAAGAAACAGAGACCTGAAAAACACCTTGAGCAAAACTGCTCTGGCCGTACAATTAAAAGATGAAGTCATTTTGTCTAAAGGCATCTATTATTCATTAATAATTGGTAATAAAAACTATTTGAATTATTTCTTTAATGAATTAGAAAAGCTTAATAAACCGCTATACGAATTATTTAATGTCATAACGAATAATTATAAATCTATAGAATTGAATAACGAGCAGATTAATAGTCTAATATCTCCGGATACTATTGAGGCGTTTTTAGCAATGATAACTAATTATTATGATAAGAAAAAAGCGCTGGAAATATTAAAATTATTGAAGAATAAGTTTTACGGAAATTCCAAATTTCACAAAATATTGGGATTGTTATATTCGGAGAATAATTTTTTCAATGATGCGGTTATTGAGTTTAAAGAATCTTTGAAGCCGGAAGAAAAAGATCCTTCCGCCGTATTGTATTATATTTCAGTTCTAATAAATAATAATCAATATCAGGAAATACCGGAATTACTGATATTCGCTGAGAGGGAATTCGGCGGAGTTCCGGAGTTTGCTGAGAAGTTTGAAATATTAAAGAAGAAATTGAGTATTCTTTTTAACGGTTGAACCCAAACTATTATATGCGGATGCAATTATTGAAAGCGGGCAATCGAAAATATTAGTAAAAGAAAAAGTAAAAGGGAAAAACGGAAAAGACATGAGAGAAAATTATCAACAAGCGGTTAAACATTTTGAAATGAAAGATTACAAAACCGCCGAGGAAATTTTATTAACCCTCAGACAAAAAAGGTCTGATGATTATGAGGTATCATATTTCCTTGCTGTTGTAAGATCTATACTTGGTGATTATGCAGGTGCTGAGCCTCTTTACAGGGAAACTCTTGAATTAAAACCGAACCATACTGAAGCTTGTTATAATCTTGCCTTATGCCTTCACAATGAACATAAAAACGAAGAGGCTTTAACTTTTTATAAGAAAACATTAGAGATTAATCCCTTTTTATCGGAAGCTCATAACAATATTGCGATTATTTATAAAGAAATGGGACAGTATGATGAAGCGGAATCGGCTTTAAAAAAAGCCGTAAAGATAAAACCGGATAATAATAATGCTATCAGCAACCTTTCCAATATTACATTAGCAAAAGACAGTTCTGCCGAAGGCCGGAAAGTATATGAATTAATACACAAAAAAGATTATTCAGGGGCGGAGAAACTTCTGCTTAATCTTATCGAAAAAAATCCGGAAAATATTGTACTGCAAAAATATTCGGGCATTGTTTATTTCCAGTTGAAAAAATACGACAAAGCTTCCGAATATTTCAAAAAACTTTTATCATTAAATGAAGACGACGCTGAAATTAATTATAATCTGGGAGTTTGCTGTCAGTATTCGGATAAAAATGAAGAAGCTCTAAAATATTATAAAAAAACAATCGAGATTAAACCGGAAAATATAGAAGCACTAAATAATTTAGGCCTAATATATGGAGGTTTAAGAGATATTGTTGAAGCTGAAAAATATTATCTGCTGGCTCTTAAGTATAACCCGGATTATACCAACACTTTATTGAACTTGGGAGGCATTAAATTAAATAGTGATAAGTTCGATGAGGCAATGAAATATTTCAGCAAAGCCTTGTCTATATTCTTAAAGGAAGAACCGATTGACCAGAAAACTTCAATGGCTTATACGAATATCGGATTAGTATATTATAGATTAAAGAATATTACAGAAGCCTTGAAATATTTCAATATGGCCGCGGAAAAAGATCCTGAGAATATTATTGCTCATTATAATTTGGCTGAGGCTCTTTTGGTTACGGGAAAATTTAAAGAAGGTTTGAAAGAGTATGAATGGAGGATTGACAGAAAAGAATTCGGTAAGAGGAAGTTCAATAAAATTGTTGAACAAGAGTATAATTTGGTAAATAAAAGGGTGCTTGTCTTTGCAGAACAGGGATTGGGAGACGCTATTCAATTTGTAAGATATATACCGTTATTAAAGGAAAAAGGGTGCTATGTTATTTTTGAGTGTGACAAAGAAATGCATTTATTAATTCAAGGGTTCAAAGGAATTGATGAAATAATTGAACGTAATCTGACGGATGAACCGGTTATCGAATATGATTTAGCAATACCGCTTTTAAGCCTACCGCTATACTTAAAGACATATGAACCGGGAACAATTGTTAGCTTTCCTTACATAAGTGGGGAAAGTAAATTAATTGACAAATGGTCTGAAAGAATAAAAGTAGGGGACAGTCTTAATATTGGAATAATATGGGCCGGAAGTCCGGCGCATACAAACGATAGAAATCGCTCGGTGAAACTTCGTCAGTTAGCCTCTTTATTTTCAATTAAAGGAACTAATTTTTACAGTTTGCAAAAAGGCATCCCGGCGGCGCAGGCGAATGACTACCGGTTAATGATAACGGATCTGAGTAATGATATAAACTCATTTGCCGATACCGCCGCGATAATGGAAAATCTGGATCTTATAATAACCGTCGATACTTCAGTGGCCCATTTGGCCGGCGCGATGGGAAAGGAAACCTGGGTGCTGCTGCCTTACGTACCCGACTGGAGATGGCTTGAAGATGGCGAGAGAAACAGTTTGGTATCCTACAATGAAACTTTATAGACAGCCAGGGTTCAGAGACTGGGATTCCGTTTTCGTGAAGTTAAAAAAGGATCTTGTTGAATTAGTTAATAATAAAAAAATAAAAAATAACGGTTGGGAGCTTTCAGCTCAAAATGAAAATAACCAAAAGATTTATTTGGGCTTGACATCAGGCGAAAATTACGGATGGGGGGTTTGCAGCAAATATTTGAAGAGCGAACTTTCTAAAAAACTTAATGTCATAAATATAGATGAACACGAAGAATTAGTAAAAGCGGGAAAAGTAAACGGCACATTGTTTCATGCACTGAACAATCTCGATTTCAGCGGGCTTTTTCCTGTAAGAGGGACAAAAAATATAGGTTATACTTTTTTTGAATATGAGCTCAGTGAAAATGCCGTTAAGAACGCTGTCAATTACGATATAGTTCTGGGCGGTTCCACCTGGAATGAACAAAAGCTAAAAGCAAGAGGGGTAAAAGATACGGGAGTGTTGATACAAGGCGTTGATCCGAAACTCTTTTATCCTGGGGATAAACAAAAAAGCAATGATCTTTTTGTCATATTTTCCGGCGGAAAATTCGAGCTTCGTAAAGGACAGGACCTGGTACTTAAAGCGATAAAAATTCTACAGCAGAAATATTCTGATGTAGTACTGATTAATGCCTGGTACAATATGTGGCCTAATACTATGCACTCTATGGCTGCATCGAAAAATATAAATTATGAGTACAAGGGAGAAACCTGGAAAAACTTCATGGTTCATCTATGCAAAATAAATGAAATTGACGGTAATAAAGTACTAACCTTACCGATAACACCCAATGATAAGTTAAGGGAATTGTACCTAAGTTCCGATATAGGTTTATTTCCCAATAGGTGTGAGGGCGGTACAAATCTCGTTTTAATGGAATATATGGCATGCGGCAATCCTGTTATCGCATCTTACAACAGCGGGCATAAAGATATACTTACTCCCGAAAATTCTTTACGGCTCGAACACATGCATGAGTTTAAACTATATGATGATAATAAAAAACTAATTGCCGATTGGGAAGAACCTGATATCGATGAAATAATTTCGAAACTTGAATATGCTTATCTTAATA
Source organism: uncultured Bacteroidota bacterium (assembly GCA_963739955.1). Taxonomy (GTDB): domain Bacteria; phylum Bacteroidota; class Ignavibacteria; order Ignavibacteriales; family Ignavibacteriaceae; genus FEN-1297. The sequence goes on from CAVUCX010000072.1 coordinate 18,725, forward strand.
GAGAGAAAGTAAAACAAATCGGCAGAAATGCCGGCGAGTATATGAAAAAGCTTACCTGGAAAGAATCGGCAGAAACACTGTTAAAATATATCCTTTAATATTATTATAAGATATTTAAAAATTATTTGTGAAAGTTATCGGAAATTATTTTTTGTGAAAATATCAGAAAGAACTTGCCGTAACTTCAAAGCGGTATGCTAAATCTTGTGTAACTAAAACAAACTGCAAAAACCTACAGAAAAATTTCAACATTTTAAATCTGCCCGGGGAACCAACTATGGCTAATAATAGCCAACCACTCTTTGTAAAAAGCCTTTTTTTAATCTTGATCTAAGTTTTTGTATGGCATAAAATTAGTACGGGAAATACGGAATACTAGATTTTTCAACTAGTGCTTATCGTCGGACGCAAAAGGAAAATGCGATTAATTCCCGATGCAAAATCAAAAAAGTGAAACCGGATAATATCTCAAGGAAATTTGATGAAAAACAATCCAACAATTTGGCTTTCATATGTATCATTTCCGATAACTACCGCAGTTTATTTTGAAAATGCTCTTAGAAAAAAACATAATGTTATTACTTGCGGTCCGAAATTACCTGAGCAAATAGTAAAGCAGTGGCAGTTGGAAGACATAAAAGCAAAATCCAAAGATCTTGACGTCAACACGAATTTCGGTGATTGGGATTTTAAAACCGTTCTAAACTCTATTCCCAAGAATGCTATCCCGGATTTATTTTTGTGGGTGGAATCGGCCGCCGGTTATTTTCCCCTGAACATAAAAGGTAACGGCTTCCCGACAGCATGTTATCTTATAGACTCTCATTTAAGTTTAAGCAGGCATTTGCAATGGGCAAAAAATTTTGATTATGTATTTATTGCACAGAGAGAGTATATCCCTGATTTTAAGAAAGCCGGAATTGAAAATGTTTACTGGCTGCCCCTGGGAGCTGATCCGGAAGTACATTCTCCGAAAAATGTTCAAAAAATTTACGATGTCGGGTTTGTTGGATCGGTAAATTCGGAATTTCACAAAAGAAGATCGGAATTACTTCAGAAAATAAACAGCGTAGTAAAAGTAAGTTATAAAAGATGCTGGCTAGATGAGATGGCCGAATTCTTTTCAGCCTCCAAAATAGTATTTAATAACGCTATAAGAAATGATTTGAATATGCGTTTATTCGAAGCAATGTCTACTGGTTCCTTCTTGCTGACGGACATTGCACTGAACAGCGGACAGGATGAAATGTTTAAAGACGGAGAAGATCTGGGAATATATTCCGACGAAAATATAATAGATAAAGTAAAATATTATTTAGATCATGAAGCGGTGAGGGAAAAAATAGCTTACCGGGGCAGACAAATAATTCAAGAAGCTCATACATATTCTCATCGTGTAGACGAAATATTAAATGTATGTCTCGGAAAAACAAAGACAACTCCTACTGCTGAAGAGTGGCGTTCACGTTCGACAGGTAAAATTTCAGTACCGGTTAATGCCGGATTAGATTCATCAAGGTCTACAATCGAGAATAAAAGAAGTTTTGTAATACCTGTTCTTGATATGTCGCCGGCAAGCCCGTACAATATTGTAAAACTGCTGGATAATTTGAAAGATATTCCTGGAGATGTAATTATAATTTTTAATTCGCTTGAGATGGCGGAGAAGCTTAAGGATCATCCCAGAATAGATTATTACGCGTCTATGAAAATGAATGTAGGGGTTTCAAGAGCATGGAATATAGGGCTTAATATTTCTCAAACTCCGGTTACCTTCATTCTGAATTCGGATCTGCATATCAGTAAGGAAACCATCGAACAAATGGAAAAATATCTGCTCCGGCTTCCGGATGCCGCTATCGTCGGTCCGCAGGGCTCATTCTTCAACTTTGAAACGGCGAAAGACATGTTTTATCTTGAAAAAGGAAAATTTAATGATCCAATGGTTGTCGATGCGGTTTCAGGATTTTTATTTGCGGTGAAAACCGAGTTGTTCAACAGCAGTGTGATTAAATTTGACAATCAATATACTCCTTGTTATTTCGAAGAGTGGGATCTCGGACTTCAGATCAAGCAGAATGATTTAAAATCATATGCTGTTCCGGTTAACGGTTTTGAGCACGAATGGAGCGGTTCAATTAGAGCGTTGCGTACGATTCAATATTTTAATAAACAGGAAACCTCGAACGAAATACTGGAGCGAAACAGAAAATTATTTTGGACCAAATGGAAAGGAATAAATTATCTCGAAGGTGATGATTCGGTTCTTCTTGAAAGCTATCTAAAAGACTTATTGTTAAAACAGGCGGAAGAGTTTATCAATCAAGATAAAATATCCGACGCTGAAAATGTTCTGAAAGAATTATCGGGGCAATATCCTAAGGATAAAGAGATACTTGAGAAACTTGGTCTTCTTATATATAAAGCCAACAGGCTGGAAGAAGCACTTGAAGTTTTTGAAAGGATACGCGAACTGGATCCGGATTATCAAATACATACCGGTGAAGTAACTCCGGATGCGGAAAATGCCTCACGGAACGACGGCTTAATGAGAATAAAAGAAAACGAATATTATAATAACAAGCGGCCAGATATTCAGGCAATTGTGGCGCCTTCCGCGAGAACAATTTTAGATGTCGGATGCGGAGCGGGGGCAATGGCATCCGAATTAAAAGAAAAATTGAGTGCCGAAGTATGGGGAATTGAATATTATTATGAAGCCGCAGAATCTGCCGCCAAAATATTAGATAACGTTATTGCGGGGTCGGTTGAAGATTCAATAAATGATCTTCCCAACAATTACTTTGACTCAATTATTTTTGCCGACGTATTGGAACATCTTGTTGATCCTTATACGGTTCTTAATGAGATTAAACATAAACTGGCGCCGGACGGGGAGATAATTGCAAGCATACCAAACGTAAGACATTGGTCCGTTGTCAAAGAATTACTTGAAGGAAACTGGGAATATAAAAAATGGGGTATAATGGACAGTACACATCTGAGGTTTTTTACACGGCAGTCAATATTCAAAATGTTTGACAATGCCGGTCTTCAAATCACAAATCTGATGTGCAACGTGATAGAGATGAGCGGTCTTACTCCTCATTTAATATCGGCAATGCGGGAAGCCGATATGAATGTTGATACTCTGGAAGGGGAATCAAAGCATTTTCAATATATATTAAAGGCAAAAAATAAATAGAAAATTATTAAGTATGAGCATCTTTTAAGCTTAGGCTACATTAGGCCAATAAAGCCTTATTACAATAATAAATAAGCTGTTTTACTCATAAAAAAGATACTGTGTTTGATATAACATTCGTTATACTTACTTTATTTATTAGACAACTCTAAAATTCTCTTCTATTAATTTTAGTTAATGCACTAAACAATTAAAAACACCTTCCGATAATAAACTTGAGAATAAAATATTCTCTTTATAAAAGAAACGGATAAGGATATCCGTAATCAACAAAATAAAATAAACATGGAGGTTTATTATGGGTGGTTTTTCAATTAACACCAATATCGATGCTTTGCAAGCGTATAACGCCTTAGCTAAAGTTAACATGAATACCGAAAAAGCGCAGTTAAGATTAGCAACCGGTAAAAGAATTAATTCAGTTGCTGATGATACATCTGGTTATGCGGTAGGAAAAGCGCTTGACCAAAAAGTACAGCTTATGCAGGCTGCACAATCTAACGTAGGCTCGGCTCAGGATATGCTCGCGACTGCTGAATCATCTTTAAGTAACGTTAAAGATCTTATCACGCAGATCAAAGCTAAAGTAGCTAACGCTACTAACCCTGCTACCGATAATACGAACACAGCTAATGATATTAAAGCTCTGGCAAATGAAATTGCGAACATTTTTTCTACAACAAAATATAATGATACAACATTATTATCTTCTGTTGCCAACAGCGGAACATTTTCATTTCAGACCGGTGCCGATTATACCGATAAGCTGAGCATTGATTATGCAAAAGCCGGATCCTTAACCGGAAATTCGGGAGCCACTTTAAGCGGTGTGACGATTTCGAACATTAGTGATGCAGTGGCTAACGCATTGCAAACTTTAGCTGCAGTTGACGGCAGCAGTACTGCTACAACCAGCTCCATTGCAAGTTTAGTTACTTCGTTAAATACTTTCGAAGCGGCAGTAAGCACAGCTTTGGGAAGCATAGGTAATTTCGATCAACGTTTAAGTGTTAAAAACGACTTCTTGACATCTGCTATTACAAATTCACAGTCATCGGTATCAAGATTGTTCGACTCTAACATAGCTCAGGAACAGTTGAACGCGACCAAAGGTCAGATTCAGCAACAAGTTGCTACATCGATGTTGTCTCAATTGAACTCAGCCCCGCAGAATCTGTTATCATTATTCAGATAATAGATTAAGATAAATTCCCCTCTCCCTTAAACGGGAGAGGGATTTTTTACAACTAAATTGAGTTTTTGAGGAAAGTTTTATGTATAACCCGACACCGGCAAGATCGAACTCCAATAAATTGAATCCATATCTTGTAAAAGAAATTATGGAAGCGACTCCGCAGCAGCTTTTAATTAAGATCTATGACTTTGCCATTTTGAATTGTCAGCGAAAGAATTTAGCGAAAACCAATCAAGCTCTTCAAGAATTAATTAATTCTTTGAAATGGGAAGGGGAAGCCGTTGCGAATGTTTCGGCTGGATTGTTTAAGCTATACCAGTATTGTCAGGACGAAATGAGAAAAAAGAATTACGAAATGGTATATAAAATATTAACTGAACTTAGAGATTCATGGTTGTCGATATTTAATATGTAAGGATATAAAATGTCTGGGAGTATTTTAACAACATCGGGCATCAATTCACTGGTAAGCGCATACCAATCGCAGCAAACTAGTTTGTTTATATCACCGCTGCGAACAATTCAATCAAAATATAAAAATCTATCTTCCGCTTACTCTTCTTTAAGTTCAAAAGTGAATACATTGATTACAGGGCTATCCGGATTTACATCCACAGATAGCAGTTCTGTGTTTGCAGCAATTGCCGCCTCTTCTTCAAATACGAATTTTGTTACAGCCTCGGCTACAAACTCCGCGTCAATAGGAAACTATTCCATGCGCGTTGAACAGCTTGCTAAAAGTGATATCGCGGTTTCACAAAACATGACTTCCTCAGACGCTAACAGCATCACCGGGACTCATAATTTTTCTATTACTACCGGTACGCCTACCGGTGATGTAACGAGCAACTTAAGCGTTACATTCGGAACCGGCGAAACAAATCAAACCGTGATGCAAAAAATTGCCGAAGCAATAAATTCAAATCAGGCGGTAGTGAAGTCGGGTTCTCTCGATCCCACGGTCAATTATGCGGGGGCGGCGAGTTCAATTACTTTTAATGTCGGCGGTACTGCAACTACCGTAAGCGTTAATGCCGGCGGAGCAGGCAGCCAAACAAACAGCCAATTACTGGATGAAATGGTGCAGAATATAAATGCAAATGTAACCGGTGTATCCGCACAAAAAATTACTGATCCGAATAATTCTGCAAATGAAATGCTGCAAATTACAGTCACCGATACTTCCAAAAGTATTTCAATATCAGATGCAAGTGGCACACTTGCTTCGGATCTTGGAATTACTGCTTCTAATTTAGTAGGAGCTTCCGGACTGGTTTCGGCTTCATCTTTTACACCGTCAACCGGATTATCCCAGTTTTCACTGACTTCGAAAAATACCGGACTGGATTATATAATTAAAAATATTTCCGACTCTTCGGGAAGCAGCGCATTAAGTTCTATTGGCTTCAACCTTGGATCCAGCAGACCGACTTTCGACCAATCAACTTCGCCGAATACTGCCGGTTATGTTTATTCCGATACAACTCTGAATGCAAACCAGCTGAATGCAAAAATTAATTTCAACGGATTGGAAATTCAAAGAAACTCAAATACAATTAACGATTTAGCTGCCGGAGTAACTTTTAATCTTAACTCGGTTCAACAATCGTCCGATCCGAATGTAAATGTGAATGTAAATACCGATACAACATCCATTACATCGCAAATAAATACTTTTATTAAAAACTTTAACGACGTTTATACTTATCTGAAAACCAATTCGGCTGTTTCATCGACTACCGGAAGAAGTATTCTTACCGGTGATTCAACCGCAAGTTCTCTCATAAGTATAATGACCTCATCCGCCATTTCGTCTGTAAGCGGATTGCCGCAGAATTCGTTAAATATGCTTTCATCAATCGGTATTTCGTTTGACACTACAAACGGTTTAAGCATATCCAACAGTACGTTGCTGAATCAGCAGCTCACGAATAACATGTCGCAGGTTAAAGACCTGTTTAATTCAACAAATGGTATTGCGAATAATCTGCACAATTCTATTAATCCTTATATCGGAGCTACAGGCTTTATTACAACTGCACAATCAGGATTTGACAGCAACGTTCAGAATTATAGTGACAGAATAACTACTGCCCAGACAAAAATAAGCAAAAGCACCGATTCTCTAAGAACACAGTACGAAAAACTGCAAGCGCAGCTTGTTGATTTAACGAATACCGCGCAGACTTATTTCGGAGTAACATTAACGGATTATTTTAACTCATGAGTGACGTAACAAAAAGGGTGGAGAGAATACGGTATCTTATTTCCGAAGCCGGCAGACAAATGCTTTCTGCTACGAATATGGACTTCGATGAAAAACTGGCTCATGTCAGGCAACTTTTAAAGGAGTCTCGCGAACATAAGATTTACCTGTTATCCAAGTATTCAATAGCCGAGTTAGAGCAGTTTGAGCCGGAGTTGACTAAACTCACTAAACAAGTTTCCGAAATATTCGATAATATCGGTAAGAAAAAAAAATCAGAACTTATGATACTGGCAGAAAGAATCAAATTTGTGCAAAATCAGAAGAAATTAGTAAATTACCATAGGTGAGAAATGAATATTAAACCGTTATCCAACAGTAATTATTATCAGCAAAATTCATCTGGAAAAGTTTCCGAATCAAAGGAAAAACCAGGCTCAGAATCAAAAATTCAAGATAAACTAGAACTTTCTGATGAGGCAAAAAAAATTCAAAATTCAACTCCAAATACCAAAAACCTTGATGAAATAAAGGCTAAGATCAGTCAAAATTATTATAACTCCGATGCGGTTATATCAAAAGTAGCGGACAAAATTTTAAATACTCTGAAACAATAATTTTGTATTAACTAATTATTACCTTCCTTACCGTATTTTTTCGCTTACCGAATTCGGCCTGTATTTTAGAATAAAGGTTGCTAATTTATTTTATAATATTTAAACTACACTCCAAGATTTTGATTAATATTTAGCAGCTTTTTATGGAATATGGCGGACAATAATTACCAAGAAAACAAATTACGTATTTTAGGCAAGTTAACAGCTAGTTTGATTCATGAAATTCGGAATCCTCTTTCTGCCATCAAACTGAATCTGGATTATCTGAAAATGATTGAAAATGAACTGCCCGGTGAAGCTGTAGAATCTGTGGAATATTGTAAAGATGCCCTCCTCCGAATACAGTACTTAGTTGATAATATCCTTACCTTTTCAAGAAAAAATTTTAACGGCGATAAGCACTGCTCAATAAATGAAATTACTGAAAATGTGGTTTCAATTGTGAAATACGACGCCGAAAGGAAAAATGTTCAAATAAAAACGGAACTGGATGATTCTCTTCCGGAAGTTAACTTTGATAAGAGCAAGTTGTTGCAGGTTTTTTTAAATCTTGTTACGAATTCAATAGAATCATGCATAAACGGCGGAAAGATACTGATTAAAACATATGGCGATTCTTCCGAGTTTATTGTCTGGGAAATTAAAGATTCTGGTATGGGAATCAGTGATGAAAATAAAACAAAAATATTTAACGATTTCTATACGAATAAAGAAAAAGGAACCGGACTCGGGTTAAGCGTTTGTAAAATGATATTGGATGAATTCAATGCCGCAATCGACTTCGAAAGCACTTTGGGCGAAGGAACGAGATTTTTTATAAGATTTAATTTAAACCTCTTACAGGGAAGAAATGAAATTCAAAATATTAATTATAGATGACGATAATTTAGTCTGCCTTTCTCTTAAAAAATTATTAATAAAACTTGGCTACGATGTTGATATCTGTTTAAACGGCGAAGAAACTTTCGAGAAAATTGAAGATTTTGAACCGGATATTATCCTACTGGATATTTACCTAACTACTCACAACGGCCTTGAACTTTTAAAACAATTCCAGCAGAAATTTCATCATATTCCGGTTATTATGATAACGGGATATTCCGATGTAAAAATTGCCGTAACCGCCATCAAATCAGGAGCATTTGACTTCCTTCTCAAACCGATAGACATTGAGCAGCTTCAGGTTGTATTAAAAAAAGCGCTGGACAGCATTACTCTACGATCGGAAGTTGACAAACTTCATCAGCTTCTCAAATCTGACGATATCCTTTCTCGCGAGTTCTTCGGCAAGAGTCCCAAAATTAGAAGATTAATAACGTCTGTTGAAAAACTTTCCAAAAGCCCGGATACTACGATTTTACTTGAAGGGGAAAGCGGGACGGGGAAGGAAGAGTTCGCAAAATTTATTCATCAGCAAAGTTCGAGAAGCGATTCGGCGTTTATACAAATTAACTGTTCCGCTATTCCGAAGGAACTGGCCGAAAGCGAACTGTTCGGTCATGAAAAAGGCGCATTTACAGGTGCGCTTCAAAAAACGAAATTAGGCAAATTTGAACTTGCAAACGGCGGCACGATTCTGCTCGATGAGATAGGAGAATTATCTCTTGACCTCCAGGTAAAATTATTAAGAATTCTGCAGGAAAGAAAATTTTACAGGTTGGGAGGAGAAAAAGAAATATCGGTAAATGTAAGAGTGCTTGCCGCAACAAACAGAAATCTTGAAGAAGAAGTAAAAAAAGGAAATTTCAGAGAAGATCTGTATTACAGGTTAAACGTTGCCAAAATAAATATTCCGCCGTTAAGGGAAAGAAAAGAAGATATATCTATGCTTGCATATTCTTTTTAAAAGAGTTTGCGGTCAAATTCGATAAGAACATAAGGGGAATTGATGCAAATGCTTTGCAGCTTCTCGAGTCCTATCCCTGGAAGGGAAATATCAGAGAACTTAGAAATGTTATGGAACGAGCCATAATACTTATGGAAGAAGACGAATTGAAAGAACACCACCTCAGTTTTTTACTGGAAAATTCAATAGCCAAAACCGAAGACGACGATAAATTTGTTTTAAAGATTCCTTCCTCGGGGGTAAAAATAGACCTGGTTCTCCGCTCTCTTATTCAGAAGACGTTAAAGATTACAAACGGTAACCAGGTGAAAGCCGCGAAAATATTGGGACTATCAAGATCTAAATTGCGATACAGAATGGAACAGCTCGGAATTGAAGTGACTAAGAATATTTTATAATTTCAAGTTGAAGTTTTTTATCGAAACCGTAAATACACTTCCTATTCCTTTTTCGCTTCTAACATTAATTTCGGCGTTATTTATTTCAGCATATTTTTTTACCAAAGCCAAACCTAAGCCTATTCCTTCAAAATGCCTTGTCATTCCCATGTCTTCCTGTGTGAAAGGATTGAACAACTCGGATATGTATTCCGAAGAAATGCCGATGCCTGTATCTTTAATTTCCACTTTTACTTTTTCATCGGTATTATAAATACGAATTGCAATCTCTCCGTCGTAGGTATATTTAAGCGCGTTATCGATTATATTGATAAATACCTGGCCCATAGAATATTTGTCGGCATATACAATGCTGCTTCCGGCCTGATTAACGTAATTTATTGAGAGACCTTTCTTTTTTGCTTTTGTGTAAAATTCCAGAAGAATGTATTCGATAAGGTCTTTGCCGAGATCAAGTTTTTCGAAATTAGCCTCAAAATTTCCCGTCTGAATTCTTGACAAATTTAAAATCAGTTCGATTGTCCTAATTAAACGCTGTGAACTGCTGTCTATAACTTGAAAAGTAGATTCCAATCCTTCGGGAAGTTTATCTTCAAACTCATCTTTTAAAACGGAAGTGTATGTCAAGATATTATTGAGAGGGGTACGTATTTCGTGCGACATTTGAGCCAGAAATTCGGATTTTAGTTTGTCGGATTTTTCCGCATTCTCTTTAGCTATTATTAATTGCTGCTCCTGTTTTTTTCTCAACGTAATGTCTTCCTGTACGGATAAGAAATGTTTGATCTTTCCGTTCTCATCGAATATAGGTGAAATGGTTGCCGATTCCCAGTATAATTCGCCGTTCTTTTTCTTGTTGAGGAATTCTCCTTTCCATTCTTCTCCTGATGAAAGTATTGAGCGAATTATATGTTTGCTCTTTACATTAAAATCCTCGCTAGCCAAAATAGCCGGGGTTTTCCGGATCACTTCGTTCGAATCATAACCGGTAATTTCTGAAAACTTCTGATTCACATATTCAATTTTTCCTTGAGTGTCGGTAATAATTATAGAAGCGGAGCTTTGTTTAACAGCCATCGAAAGCATTCTTATCTGTTCTTCGGCAATTTTTCTTTCAGTAATATCGCGGTAAATGCCTTGCACGGCCAGTTTACCTTTCCATAATATTTCGGAAGCACTAACTTCAAGATATATCTTCTTTCCATGTCTTGAAATTCCGGTCATTTCATAACGGGAAGAAATGGCTGAAGTATTATAATCGGTACGCTGCCGGTTGAATCTTCTTTCGATGTCGGCCTTGCTTTCCGGGGAAATAATTTTCATTATATCGAAGTTGGGAGATGTCGCTTCATAATCCGAATATCCGAATAATTTTTCCCATGCTTGATTAACCATCAATAATTGTCTGCCTTGTAGAACGTAAATCGCATCAATAGAGGTTTCGATTAAAGTTCTGTAGCTCTGTTCTCTTTCTATTAATTCCTGTTCTGCATTTCTGTGCGAAGTTATGTCTCTTACGAAGCCTTCGAAATAAGAATTGGATTTATTTCGGTTTTTTACAAATCTGAAATTTAACTGAATCCAGATAGTATCGCCGTTGAATTTTTTCCAACGGGTTTCGATATCGACCGGAAGACCGGTATTTGCGGTTTTTACTGAGAGAAGGAAAAAGTTTTCACTTTCCAGAAACACTTCCTTGGCAAGGTTTAATTTTGTAATCAGATCCGGCGATTCGCATTCTAGGATTTGCATAAAGGTAGTGTTTGCGGTTATGAGATTGCCTTCCTGATCAACCTGAAAGATTCCGGCAGGAGCAAACTCAACTATATCTTTATATTTTTGCTCGGAATCTTTTATGCTTTCCACCGCTTTTTTATATTCGGTAATATCCCGGGCAATAGAGGAGATGCTTATAATTTCGCCGGCGGAATTAATAATTGGGGAAATGGTTAATGAAACAAAAAACAGTTTGCCGTCTTTTTTCATATTAACGGTTTCAAAATTATCTATCCTGAAACCGTTCTTTAGTTTATTCAAAATTATTTCAAGTTCGTCTCTTCTTACAGCCGGCACTAAAAACGAAAAATGTTTTCCTAAAATTTCTGCATGGGTATAGCCGTATATTAATTCGGCTCCTTTGTTCCATGAAATTATTTCGCCGTTCAGTGTCTGGCTGATAATAGCATCTTCCGATGACTCGACAATAGCTGCTAAATGAGAAACAGCCGACTCTGCTTTCTTTCGATCGGTGATATCAGTTAATAACGCAAATGATCCTTTAATCTTTTCATTTTCATCTATTACAGGCGCGGCGCTTATTTCAACCCAGATTATTTCCCCGTTCTTTTTTTTGTACTGCAGTTCGTATTTATCTGATTTTAGTAAAAGCCTTTCCCTGTTTTTTTGCTTTACGTAATCCCAGTCTTTCTGAAGAGCAAATATCTCTAAAGATTTTTTCCCGAGAATTTCATCTGAACTGTACCCGACTATGGCGCAGAATCTTGAATTAACGAATTCAATTTTATCATTATTGTCAACTTGTATAACGCCTTCGTTCATTCTTTCGATTAATGCTCTGTACTTGAACTCGCTGTTTTTAAGATCCTTTTCAGTTCTTTTCCTCTGCGTTATATCCCTGCCTATTATTTGTAAGGCCGCCGGCTGGCTATTATTAAATACAAGCGAGGCATTTATTTCAAGATTAAAAATTCTGCCGTCTCTGGCTTTCAACTCTATTTCGGAAATTTCGGTTATCGGGTTTTTATCTTTTAATTCGTCTATTAAACCGAAAATAATTTCCATGTTTTCGGCAGGAATAAATTCCGAAATATTATAAGTATTAATTTCGAAATGAGGAATGTCCAGAAGTTTCAAAGCGGCCGGATTAGCATCTATTATATTGCCCAGGAAATCGTGGACAAATACAAGATAAAAGGAATTATGTAAAAGCGCCTTATACCTTTCCTCGCTTTCCTTGACTTTTATTTCCGCATTAAATTTAAAAAGTGCCATTTCGATTGTACCATATAGCTCTTTTTCATCGAAAGGTTTAACTATATATCCGAACGGTTCGGTTATTTTTGCGCGTGTTAAAATTTTATCGTCGGAATATGCCGTTAAATAAATGATGGGAATATCGAATAATTCTTTTATTAAAGCTGCAGTCTCAATACCGTCTAAATTCCCGTCAAGCCGGATATCCATTAAAACAAGATCGGGCATGTTATGCTTTATAAAATCGATGGCTTTTTCCCCGGTAGAAAATTTCCCTGCAATTTCATAGTTGCGATTCAATAAAGCATTTTCCAAATGTTTACTGACAATTGCTTCATCTTCTACTATTAAAATTCTATTTTTATACATTAAAGTATATCGAGTCCGGGTTATTAAAATTAATACGATTTTATCCGGGTAATTTCCGGGGTTAATCCAGCACTAAAAATATTTAAAGGATGAACTATTCTTTATATTTATGAATAGTAAAAGTAAAGGAACTGCCTTTTCCCACCTCGCTCTTTACCCAAATCTTTCCGCCTTGTTTTTCCAGCAGTTCTTTACAGATTGTCAGGCCGAGGCCGGTTCCGCTTTCGCGGTCGGTTCCTATAGTTGTATGCTGGGTATCTATCCTGAAAAGTTTGCCCATGTCTTCTTCAGAAATTCCTATACCAGTATCGCATACTGTTACTTCAATATTTTCGCCTGCTTCTTCGGAACGAATTCTTATTTCTCCTCCGGTATTAGTAAACTTAATGGCGTTGGTAATTAAGTTCTGCAGTGTCGAGTTCAAAATATTTAAATCGGTATAAACCAGCAGGGTATCATTGATTTCATTCACTAATTTTATGTTTTTCTTTGACGCATTGCCGTTGAGCAGATTAATGTTATATAATATTTCTTCCTGCAGATCTGCTTTTACGGGCTTAAGATCGATCTTTCCGGTTTGTATTCTCGACCATTGAAGTAAATTCTCCAGCAGATTGAAAAGATTCTTTGTCGAATTATGAATGTTTGATGCAAACAGCTTAATCTCATCAACCGACAGGTTGTCAAATTCTTCTACAAGTATATTCGACAACCCTAATAATCCCTGAAAAGGGCTTCTTAAATCATGGGAAATAATCGAGAAAAATTTATCTTTGTTTGCGTTTAATTCCTCTAATTCAATAGTATATTTTTTTACTGCTTCTTCCGCGGCTTTTCTTTCAGAGATATCAAAAGCTAATCCTATTAATCCTATTATTTTTCCGCTTTCATCCTTTAGAGGAACTTTGCTTGTGCCTACAAAAATTAATTTATCGTGATCGTACATCTGATCTTCATAGATAAAAACAACTTCGCCGGAGTTTATAACTTTCAAGTCATCTTCTCTGAATTTCTCCGCGATAGTTTTTGGGAAAAGTTCAAAGTCCGTTTTGCCGATCAGATCATCTTTCGAAAATCCCACCGCGTCGCAAAATTTCTGGTTTGCCGTTATATATCTGGTATTGCTGTCTTTAAAGAACGCGTAAGCTGGAAGCGTATCAAGCAAAGTTGTAACTTCGCGCTGTCTTCTTCTTAATTCACGTTCAACTCTTTTTCTCTCCGAAATATCCCTGATTACTACTTGAAAGGCGTCTTCATTCTGATATAGAATTTTATTGGCGGTTAGTTCAACGCTAATTAAAGTATTATCCAGCCTTTTAATTTGTCTTTCGTGAAGCGGTACGTTTGAATCGTCTTCGGAAATATTTTTTACTCTGGCTTTTGCTACATCTATGGAGTGAGGGTAAAATAAATTGGTAATTGAAAGACCTATTAATTCATTTTCATCCTGAGCGCCGAATAGTTTGATTCCCGCGTCGTTCGCGAAAATGACTTTTCCTTTTTTATAAACAATTATGGCATCAGGAGACATCTCAACCAGCAGGCGGTATCTTTTTTCGCTTTCAAACAGCGCCGTCTCAATATTTTTCCGTTCCGTGATGTCCCTTGAAATACAGTGAAAGCCTACAAGTTCCGTATTATTATAAAGCAGATTTGTGTTTTGACCGTACCACTTTATTTCGCCTACTTTTGTCATAATAGGATATTCAATGTAAGCGTGAGTTTTATTATTAGAAGTAAGTTTATGATAGAAATTTTGCACTTCTTTTTTATGATCCGGTAAAATTAAATCATAATAGCCGATTTGTTGTATTTCCTGATTTGTATAACCTGTATTAGTTGAAGCAGCATCGTTAACAAATGATATATTTCCTTTTAGATCCAAAGTAAATATAACATCTACCGCATTTTCAATAACTTGTTTGTACTTTCGGGCCGATTCGGCAAGAGCCATTTCCATCGATTTACTTTTTACTTCAAGCTCAAGCCGTTCAAGCGCGTAAGTAATATCCTGCACAATGCTTTTAAATAATTTAGTTTCTTCTTCTTCAAGATACCGGCTTTTAATTATTATACCGATTATGCCGAAAATTTTTTTGCTGAGTTCTAATTTAATAAATATCGTTTTTTTGTCGTTATTCATCTCCAGCGGGGTTCCGTTTTCCTGTATAATTCCGTCTGACGTAATCGCTTTTCTGAACCATTGAGGAAATTCAATCTTATTAAGACTTTGTACAATTTCCGAAAATTTAATGCCGAAACCTTTTTCGGCTGTTTCGGTTACATTATTCATTTCATCCAACAAAATGATAAAAGAACTTAAATATTCAGGTATAATTGAAAATGTATCGCATATCTTCGAAATTAATTCCGATCTATCGCGGCTTCTGTTTATGAGTTTATTTATTCTGTTGGAGATGTCCAGCATTAAACTAATTCTGTTTCTCTTTTTCTCCATCCTGTCGTGATATATTGCCATTTCTATGGTGGCATACAACTCGCGCTCGTTAAAAGGCTTTAGGATATAACCGAAAGGAAGGGATTCTTTGGCGCGTTCAAGCATATACTCATTAAGGTATGCGGTCAAAAACACAATCGGTATATCGTAATGCGTCTTTAGATATACTGCCGCTTCTGTGCCTGACATTTCGCTGTTAAGTACTATATCCATAAGTACAAGATTAATGTCTTTGTTTTTTACGGCTTCAATTGCATCCTCACCGGTCGTTACTATTCCAACAACCGTATAACCCCGGTCTTCCAGAATCAGTTTTATCGATTCCGCAATTTCAGCTTCGTCTTCTACAATTAAAATTTTTGTACGCTTCATTTTTTCCCCGTTTGGAAAAACAATATATTGCTAAGCAAGCTTAACAATCTCTGACATAAATTTAAGTAATTATTCCCGTTTTTCAATAAAATCTCTTTTACTTAACATAAAACCAAATAATTATACTTGCTTCTGAAAAATCTCTTCTGTAGGAACGGTAAAGCTGAATGTTGTACCGCTGCCGACGCTGCTCTTAACCCATATTTTGCCGCTGTTTTTTTCAACTAATTCTTTACATAAAATCAAACCCAGCCCAGAACCGCTTTCTTGCGCAGTACCCAGCGTGGTTGAATTGGTTTCTATATGAAAAAGCTTTTTAGTCATTTCTTCGGACATGCCGATG
This sequence comes from uncultured Bacteroidota bacterium, assembly GCA_963739955.1. Classification (GTDB taxonomy): domain Bacteria; phylum Bacteroidota; class Ignavibacteria; order Ignavibacteriales; family Ignavibacteriaceae; genus FEN-1297. Next base: position 34,728 of record CAVUCX010000072.1, read on the forward strand.
CCGTTATCGGCAATTGAAACCTCTATAAAATTATCGGCATCTTTATCCGAAATTTCAATGCAGCCGTTTTCATTTGTAAATTTCAATGCGTTGGAGATAAGATTTTGAATAACGGACGTGATCATATTTTCATCCGCAAATATCATTGTACTCATTCTTATTTCATTATGAAGGACTATATTCTTCCTTATTAAATTTCCCTTCAGAACTTCGAATACATCGTTAACTATTTTGTTTAAAGGAATTAATTTCGGAACAAAATCTATTCTTCCCGTTTGCAGCCTTGACCATTGTAAAAGCCTGTCGACTAAATTCAGTACATTTTTGGAAGTATTGTAAATATTCTGACTGAAATAAACTATTTCTTCTTTTGATAATGTATTTATATCATTAACCAAAATGTCCGAAAGCCCGATAAGTGAACTGAATGGACTTCTTAAGTCATGGGAGATTATCGAAAAGAATTTATCCTTGTTTTCATTCAGTTCTTTTAACTGTTGTTCCGATTGGTAAAGTTTGACATTTAGCTCAACCAGTTCCTCCGCATTTTGTTCAAGCAGATCCTGATTTACTTGAAGCTCTTCGATGTAACGTCCAACTTCTTCATCCGTCTTTTTACGCTCCGTAATATCGCTTATTACACTTACTATCGCAATTGTATTGCCATCTTCGTTTTTTACCGGGGATCCCGAAACCTGTACTATAATTTCGGACCCGTTTTTCGTATTATGCAAAATCTCGCCGGACCAGCCATCGCGAAGCAAATATCCGAATATTTCACGGACCCGTTGCTGCTGTATTCTCTTCGAATATATTTTCTCTATATCTTTGCCTATCATCTCTTCTTCTGAATACTTATATATTCTCTTGAAGGCTTCGTTTATAAAAAGGACTTTATTTTCACAATCGGTTATAACTACACATTCATTGATTGATTTAATTGCCTGGCCGAGCACCTTTAGTTCATATTCCGATTTTAATTTTATAGCAAGCTCTTTTTTAGTACTTCTGTAAAAGACGATTAAGAAAACTATTGCAAAGAATAATGCCAAAAAGAGAATTACCGAATTCGTTATTTCTAAATTTTCAATTTGAATTGACAACTCGTTAACCGTCGTATTTTCTGAATGAATAATATTTTCGACGATATTATGCAGATCACCGGTATTGCTCTTTGCTTTTACCATAATCTGAAGCGCAATTGGCGCAATTAAAGTATTATTTTTAATCTTTGTATAAGTTGAGTCGTAGTAATCGAATGAGCTATTTATTTTTTTACCAAGCAATGCAACGTTTTTAACGGTTAAAGGATCGTCCTTGAGCAGAACAATCAGTTTCCTGATATTTTTTAACTGTTCGCTCTTTAAAAAATCTAAGTCCTTAATTTTTTCATAATCCCGCGTAATTAAAAAGTCATTGAATAATTCCAGAGCCTGATATTGATATGAGATCGAAGTTTCGAGCAGATCCAAACTGATGCGCGAATTATATATGCGGTTATTATATTGATCTTCTTTAGATTTTACAATAAAAAACCAGAATCCTATCAAACAAACAAACAGGATCGACAATGTAAAATTTATTGTGAGTTTATTTTGAATTCCCAGTTTCATTTTATCTCTAATAAATGAAATTATATCACTCTAAAAGTGTATTCAACGACCTTCAAAAAAATATTAACTGATTGAACTGCGATGAAAAAGAAAATTAACTTTATGTTTTTTTAATCTGAATTAGGGTAACTTGTTTAATCATAAATCATTAGCAATTATAATACCAGAATCGACGAAAAATGAGGAATAAAAAAATCAATTTTTTTAATATTAAGGAGGTTTTTTCCAATAATACAAAAATTCACTAAGCCATGTTTGGCTATTATTAGCCATATTTGCAATATTGAATAATTCGGCAGACGGCGAAGGTACGAAATCGATGCAACAATATTTTATTTTTTAATACGGAGCTAAAATATTTTTTTTTACTTACGATAATTAAAATGGAATAATTGTTTTATTTTCAAACTTACTGCTAAAATTTAGGAGAAAAGTAATGGCAACTTTGGAAGAAGAGAAAAAAGAATCTTCGGAATTGCTTCAATTGGTCAGCTTTACTATAGGGAATGAAGAATTTGGCGTGGACATTCTGTTCGTGCAGGAAATTAATCGAATGTTTCAGATTACAAAAGTACCGAACGCGCCTGCCTTTGTTGACGGTGTGGTTAACTTAAGAGGCCGTGTTATTCCGGTAATCGATTTAAGAACCAGGTTAGGAATGCCCAGGAAAGAACATGATAAAAATACGAGGATTGTGGTTGTTGAAGTTGCCGGAAATACCGTCGGTTTTATTGTTGATGCCGTAAAGGAAGTATTAAGAATACCAAAAGAAATAACAGAAGCTCCTCCGGAAATTGTTTCCGGTGTAAACTCGGATTTTATTATGGCTGTTGGTAAGCTTGAAGACCGCTTGATTACCCTTATTGATCTCGAAAAAGTGCTATCCACTCACGAGAAAAATGAACTTCAAGAAGTCGATTAATTCTAAATAATATTAAAGAAGACTATTCCGGTATTTGGGGCATATTATCTAAATACAAATCTTTAAATTATTCCGGGTAATTTATTACCTCCGCTATATGTAATTATATCCTGAAAGACAATATGATATGGGCCGTGTGAATTTTTTGTTAAATGCTGAAAATCGATTGTTTAAGATGGATTCCGGAAATAAAAAGTTTTTGTATTCGATACCCGTTTTTCCAATTATATTTTTATTGTTCATATTTTTATTAACTGTAAACATTTCATATTTCTTTTTTCATATCAAGACAAACCTTCCCGTTTTTTTTACTGTTTTCAACTTTTTATTTGTGCCTGCCTTTATATTACTTTTTATTAAATACGCAAAAAGCATTAGTCCCGCGAAGGCAGCGGATGTAAACAATCAAACCGAAACAAGATTTAAAGAACTGATCGAATCATTGAATTACCCGATAGTTCGAGTTAACCTTGAAGGTAATTTTGTTTTTGCGAATGAAACATATTGTAAAAAATTCGGCAAAAGTGAAAATGAGCTGCGGGGTACTCAGTTTCAGCCGCTGGTTCGTCCGGAAGATCTGCAATCATCACTAAAAAAAATTGAAAACCTAAAAGAGCCGCCGCACAGAATTATACTTGAACAACGGGCCGACACAGTAGACGGATGGAGATGGATTGAATGGGAAAGCGATGCTATTTTCGACAGAAACGGGAACTTTATCGAAATCCAGGCTATCGGACGAGATATAACGGAAAGGAAAGAATCAGAAGCAAAATTACATTTGCAGGAAATGGCGATTCAGAGGACTATCAACGGTGTCGTCATTACAGATCCTACACAGCCGGATAATCCGGTTATATTCTGCAATCCGGCTTACGAAAAAATAACCGGATATAAAGCTGAAGAAGTAATTGGGCGTAATCCGAGGTTTCTACAGGGAATCGGAACTGACCGTTTAACAGTTGAGAAAATGCGAAATGCGTTAAAAAAAGAGGAAGAATGTAATGTAACTATTTTGAATTATAGAAAAGACGGCACTCCTTTCTGGAATGAAATCCGGATAATTCCTATCCGAAGTAAAGGCGGTAAGCTTGTGAATTATCTGGCTATAAAAAGAGACATTACCGACAGAATGGACGATGAAAGAATAATAAAAGAAAGCGAAATTAAATTCAGAAGTATTGTCGAACAATCAATTGACGGAATAATGCTTATTGACGAAGCTGGCGTTATTGTGGAATGGAATTATGCCCTGGAAAAAATCACCGGAATTTCAAAAAAAGATACAATCGGAAAATCAATTACCGAATCGGAATTCTGCAAAGCTCCGGAAAGCGAAAATCTCAAGGAAAGCAGTACCAGGTTAAAAAATGTAATTATCGAAATTATTGAGAAGAGAGGTACGAAAAATTTCAACAGTACAATTGATGATGAAATAATGTTGAAAAACGGTGAAATAAAATCGCTTCAAAGCATCGTATATCCTATTATAACCGACAGAGGGATAATGATCGGAACAGTAATAAGGGATATAACGCAGAGAAAATCTATAGAAAAACAAAATATTATTTTAAATAGGGCAATTGAATCATCTGCTTCCGGAGTCGTTCTTTTCGATCTGAATTTTTCTGTACAGTATGTCAACGCTTCAATTATTCAAATGATGAACGTGTCGGCAGATATTGAACTTAAAGGAAGAGTGATTTTTGATTTTATTTCCGACAATGATATTGAGGTCGTAAAAAATAAATATATTCCCCTATTACTGAAGAATGAAGAATGGTTTGGAGAAATTGAACTAAAGAATCTCAACGGTGATTTGATAAATAGTGAGGTAAACTGTTCATTTGTAAAAAATAATGATAATTATCCTATCTACATTCTTGCTATTATAAATGATATTACCGAAAGAAAGAAACATGAACTGGCAATTAAGGAAAGCGAACAAAGATACAGGCTGGTGGTAGATAATATAAAAGAAATAATTTTCAAAACTGATGCCGCGGGAAATCTGGGAATTCCTAAACCCGGCCTGGGAAGAAATAATGGGGTATTCGAGGGAAGAAAGCATCGGAAAGTTATTTCTTGATTATGTGCATCCTGAAGACAGGGAAAAAAATAATAAAGAGTTTGAGAAACTGGTATGCCGCAGTAAAGACTATTGCCGCCATGTTATAAGATACATTACGAAAAGCGGCGGAATAAAATGGATAGAAGTGTTCGCCAGATTAATTCTTAACGAAAAAAGCGAAATAATCGGAACATCCGGATCTCTTTATGATATTACCGAGAAGTATATTGCCGAACAGGAAATTAAAGAAACACTTAAAAAAGAAAAAGAACTTGGCGAACTAAAGTCGCGCTTTGTTTCAACCGTATCTCACGAATTCAGAACCCCTCTTACTTCAATTTTGGCCTCAGCCGAATTGATTTTGAGATACAATGAAAAATGGAACAACGAAAAGAAATTAACTACTATTAAGAGAATTCAAAATTCCGCTTTATTTATGAATGAGATGGTTAGCGGTGTTCTGGACTTAAACAGAGCGGAGTCGGGAAGACTTGTTTATATGCCGGTAAAGCTGGAATTAATTTCTTTCCTAAAGGATATTCTCGAAGAAGTAAGACCGCTTTTAAAAGAACAACACAGTTTAATTTTCGACACTGAAGAAGATAATATTACCGGTAATTTTGATGAAAAAATGCTTGAAATCGGTTGTTATAAATTTATTGAGCAACGCGATAAAATATTCTCCCAATGGAGGAAAAGTGGAATTGAAAGTAGGAAGAAATAACGGTTCTGTGGATATAAGCGTAAGCGACAGCGGCATGGGAATACCTGATAGAGGATCAAAATAATCTGTTTCTGCCGTTTTTCAGGGCAAACAATATCGGTAATATTTCCGGAACAGGACTGGGGCTTTCAATTGTCAAAGAAGAGTATAGATTTACAAAATGGCCGGATAAATTTTACCAGTGAAAGTGGCAAAGGAACAACTTTTTATGTAACCCTGCCGTTGAATAATTAATATATATGTGGTTATGAGAAAAATAGTTTTGATTGAAGACGATAATAATATACAAGAGAGCATTAACGATCTGCTAAGCAGCGAAGGTTTTGAGGTATCTATTGCCGATAACGGAACCGACGGTGTTAAACTAATCGAAAAAGTTATGCCTGATTTAATCATTTCAGATATAATTATGCCGGGGAAGACAGGTTACGATGTAATCAACGAACTAAGTAATAAACCTGAAACCGCTGTGATACCTTTTATATTTCTTTCGGCAAGAGTTGAAAAAGGCGATGTCAGACTCGGTATGGAACTAGGCGCCGATGATTATTTGACAAAGCCGTTCAGACTTGACGAACTGCTTAGAGCCGTTGAATCAAGATTAAAGAAAAAACAAATAATACTGGCGGCGGGAAACAACAGCGAACAGAAGCAGGAATCCGGAAAAAACGACAAACTAAAAAACGATGAGTACGTTTATGTTACAGTAAACAATAAGCCGAAATTTCTAAAAATAAAAGATATTAAATGTATAATTGCAGAAGCCGAATACTCAACGGTCTATACGGCTAATCAGGAAAAACTGCTTGTAAGAAAATTATTGAAAGTTTGGGAAAAAATTCTTCCCGACAATTCCTTCCTTAGAATCCACAGATCTACAATAATCAATCTCGATTACATAGTTAAAACAGATAAATGGTTCAACAATTCAATGGTTGTTTATCTTAAAAATATCGACGAACAATTTGTAATAAGCCGGCGCTATGCTTCGGCTATTAAGCACAGGCTTAATTACGGCTGATTCGCCGCAGGTATATTGTTAATTATATCCGCTTATTTTTTTTACTGACCTTTTATTACATCCTAATACCTCTTATTGCATATCCGGGCCGTTTGAGCTCCGAATCTGACTATTTTTGGTCAAATAAATTTGGAGAAAAAATGGAAAAGATTTTAGTAATTGAAGATGATTATGATTTAAGATCCGGTTTAATCGATCTTTTAACCGAAGAAGAATATGAAGTAATAAGCGCTGAAAACGGCCTTCAAGGCGTGGAATTTGCGAGACGATTTCTTCCCGATTTGATCATATCTGATATACTTATGCCCGAGCTTGACGGATTCGGAGTTTTCAAAGAACTGCAAAAGGAAACGACTACATCCGGCATACCTTTTATATTTTTGTCCGCAAGAGCGGATAATACCGATATCCGGTACGGAATGAATTTGGGAGCCGATGATTACCTTACAAAGCCTTACAAAGCGGATGACCTTATTAACGCGGTAAGATCAAGACTGTCAAGAAAAACGTATTTAGAAAACAAGCTTGAACAGCTTCAATTAAATATCGCGAGATCACTTCCTCATGAAATGCGGACCCCTCTCGTCTCCGTTATAGGATTTTCACAATTGATACTCGATAATAAAAAAGATCTGAAACTCGAAGAGATTATCGATATGGTCGGGCGCATCAGAAATTCGGGAGGCAATCTGCTTAGCATCATTGAGAAATTTCTTCTTTTCAATGAACTGGAATTGATTAATAACGATAAATCACAATTGAAAAAATATCCGGGGAATAATATTATCCCGTCGAAAGAAGCTATATACTCCTTTGTTAGATCGATTGTCGCGGAAAACGATAGAAGTGAGGATATTATAATGACGCTGTGCGAGGCGGAAATTAATATTCCCTACGAACATTTAAAATTTATCGTTGAAGAACTCGTGAAAAATGCCTGTATATATTCAAAAGCAGGCTCATCTATTAAAATTACTACAAACAGGGATGATGAGAATTTTGTTCTCGAGATAGCCGACTCCGGTATCGGTATGACCTCCGAACAAATTAAAGCGATAGGAATATTAAAACAGTTTGAAAGAGAAAAATATTTTCAAAGCGGTCTCGGACTAAGCCTGGGTGTAATTCAGAGATTGCTGAAATTATATAAAGGCTCAATGGAAATTGAAAGTGAAAAAGAAAAGTTCACAAAAATTAAAATTAAAATAGCACTCTAATTAATAACTTAATTATTTGGAAAGAATATGAAAACATTAATGAATATGAAAATCAGAACAAAACTTATGCTGAGTTTTACGGTTCTTGTGGCAATCACATTGATAATAGGATATCTAAGTATTTCGAATTTAAAATTGTTCAGCCAAAAAGAAAAGGCATTATACGAAGGTAATCTTGTCCCCATAACTCAATTAACCGGTATGACCAACTACTTCCAGAGAATACGCGTTAATATAGGTGATATAATCTTATCTAATTCGGACGAAGATATAAAACAAAACAAAATTACGGTGAGCGGTTATGACGCAAAAATACAAAAATTAATAGCCGATTTTGAACCTTCGGTTTCATCCGATTCCGAAAAAGTTGCTTTTAATAATTTTAAAAGAGACTATCAGAATTATTTAAGCAACAGCGATAAGGTATCGGAGCTTGTAACCTCAGGTCAAAAAGAAAAAGCGCAGCTATTGCTTAATAACGAATTAAACCCGACGGCAAAATCCGCGCAAAACCAATTGTCTACTTTAGTAAGAATAAATAACAATGAAGGAATAGGTGAATACCGGACTGATTCTTCCGAAGCGAATACGATAATCTGGACTTTATCAGGATTTTTATTAGCCGGAATAGTAATATCGTTTTTCTTAGCGGTTTATATTTCACGTTCCATTTCTTCAGGGAATAAATCAAATATTTGACCGTATTGAAAGTCTCCGGAATATCTGCGTGCTCAATCTTAAAAACGGCTCGGAGAAAATGGCACAAGGCGATTTGAATGTAAAAATTGAAACGGGAACCAAGCCGCTTAATATAACTACAAAAGATGAAATAGGGCTTCTTGCCGGCAGTGTGAACAGTATAATTCAAATGGTACAGGAGACGGTTGTATCTGTTGAAAAAGCGATAGGCAAAGTGGCTGGATTAATCATCGAAACGAATCAGCTTGTAGACGCCAGCTTAAAAGGTGAGCTTAATACGCGCGGTAATGTAAATCAATTTGAAGGCGGTTACAGAAAAGTTATTGAAGGATTGAATAATACGCTGAACGCGATAAGCATGCCTTTTAATGAGGCTAACATTGTTCTTGGAAAAATGGCGGCGGGAAATTTAAAAGTAAGGATGTCTGGTAATTATAGCGGTGAATATAAATCATTGAAAGACAGTGTCAACGAAACAGCGCAATCTTTATGTGATATTCTTGCTGACGTAACTTCTTCGATAGAAGCAACCGCAAGCGCCGCGACACAAATATCATCAAGTGCCGAAGAAATAGCTGCCGGATCGCAGGAACAATCCTCGCAGACAACAGAGATCGCATCCGCTGTTGAACAGATGACAAAAACGATTATGGAGACCTCGCTTAATTCTCATACTGCTTCAGATGCCGCGAAAGAAGCGGGAACAATTGCAAAAGACGGGGGCACGGCTGTTTTCGATACTATTAAAGGCATGGAAAAAATTGATGAAATAGTGGCAAGCGCTTCCGTAAAAGTATTAAAGCTCGGCGAGAGCAGTAAGCAAATCGGTGAGATAATACAGGTTATTGACGATATCGCGGATCAGACAAATCTTCTTGCGTTGAATGCGGCCATTGAAGCTGCTAGAGCAGGCGAACAAGGAAGAGGGTTTGCGGTTGTTGCCGATGAAGTTAGAAAACTTGCCGAAAGAACTACGAAGGCTACAAAAGAAATTGCTCAGATGATTAAACAAATTCAAAATGATACCAGGGACGCGGTTAGTTCAATAAGTCTGGGAACCGAAGAAGTCGCTAAGGGAAAGACTTTAACGGAAAAGGCGGGAAGTTCATTGCAGGAAATTATATCTGGCTCCGTGAAAGTTGTGGATATAATTTCACAGGTCGCCGTCGCAAGCGAAGAACAATCATCGGCGGCGGAACAAATAAGTAAAAATATTGAAGGGATAACCGCTGTTACTCATCAATCCGCCTCCGGAATACAGCAGATTGCGCGGGCTACAGAAGATTTGAACAGACTGACTCTGAACCTTCAAGAATTAATTTCAAAATTTGAAATTGAAAAAGCCGGTAACCTCATCTCTTCAAAAAAAATCAATAAGCTGGAAATTTATAATTAAGGACTTTAACAATGAATGAGATAATAAATAATTCAAAAGATAATTCTCAGATTCAAGTTGTTAGCTTTTTACTTGATAATGAAGAGTTCGGTATTGACATAATGAAAGTGCGCGAGATAAATAAACTGTCGCAGATTACAAAAATGCCTAAAGCTCCGGATTTCGTGGAAGGTATAGTTAACCTGAGGGGAGTAATTGTTCCTCTGATTGAATTAAGAACCAAACTCGGGCTTATTAAAAGAGAATATGATAAGGACACGAGAATTATAATTGTTGAAAACGGCGGAAGCAGTATCGGATTTATAGTTGATTCCGTCAGTAAGGTTCTCCGCATTGACCAGAAACGCAGCGAAGCTCCGCCGAAACTTACTTCCGCTATTAACAACGATTTTATCAGTTCAATTGTAAAACTGGAAAATAAGCTTTTAATATTGCTCGAGTTAGGCAGCCTTCTGTCGGGGAATGAGAAAGCACAGTTGAAAAAGATAAACTAAATTGAAAGGGGGTATAAATACGCCGGAAATGGGACTGATTAAAAGTAATGATTTTAAAAATGATGGTACACAGACGACGCAGATTCAGTGGATTTTCGCGGATTTTAAAATTGAAAATTACTTTTTAGTCAGTCCCTATCTTTAATATTACCAAATAATTTTCGATAATTAATCGAATTATGTCCGAACAGATATGGGGGCGTATTTTACGCAAGAAAAAGGTTTGAAATAAATTAAAATATCCGATGTATTTTTTCCCCTTTACCGATATATTAACAATCTTTATAGCCGCTTCTGCGGGAAGTTATATCCTTGCAAAAAATTCTTCCAGCAGGTTAAATCAAGTTTATTTTTTAATAAATCTCTTTATCGCATACACGGCTTTCTGTGAGTTTTTTTATGTCGCTTCACCTTCATTTCATTTGGCTAATATCTGGCAGAAAATTTCATTCGTCTGGCCCTTCTTACCCTTTCTGTACTTAAAATTTATTATGGTGCTGGCAGGCGATAAATTAAATAAAAATAAAACCGTCAATCTTTCCCTTTTTATCCCCGCAATTTTTATTTCGGCTCTTCATATATTAACCGGCTTATTGTACCGGGGCGCGGTTTATACAGATTACGGATGGGAATTTATTCCTGCTCAAAATATATTTTCGGCGGCAATAATAATATATTTCTTGATCTGTCAGATTCTCGCGCTTATAATTCTTTTTAAATACTATTCGGCTCAAAAGAACAGAGCTGAGAAAATTCAAGCTTTATGGATATTCGCTGGTTTTCTGTTATCCTTATTAAGCGCCTTTATATCAAAAGCTGTTCTTCCGGCATTAGGATATAAGACACCTCCTATAAATTCTCTATCTTTTGTAATAGGTACAGTATTCATTGCAATAGGAATTTTAAAATACAGATTCAGATTTGAAAATGATGAAAAAAAGAGAATAGAACAGGCGTTAAAAGAATCAGAGATGAATTTTAGACATTTATTTGAAAATTCACCAATCGGAATATACCGGACAACTCCAACCGGACAAATTCTTTTAGCAAACCCCGCCGTAGTGAATATGCTGAAATATAAAGATTTTAACGAACTGGAAAAGCGGAATCTTGAACAGGAAGGCTATCAGGAACATGAATATGCCAGAGAGGAGTTTAAAAAGAAATTGAAAGTAAGGGAGAAATATCCGGTTTCGAAAGCAAATGGTTTACACAGGACGGGCAGATAATTTTCGTCAGAGAAAACGCGAAATGTATTTATGATGAAGAAGGCGGAGTTAAATATTATGAAGGTACAGTTGAGGACATAACGGAAAAAATTCAAGCCGTTTCGGCATTAAAAGAATCCGAAGAAAAATTCAGAAGCCTGGCCGAACAATTACCCAATGTAATATGTATTTATCAGGATAACAGAATAATTTATATAAATAATAAATGTTCTGACCTAACCGGTTATGATAAAGATTTTTTCATGAAAGATTCTTTTAAATGGAAAGATATTATATACCTGAATCAAAATACAAATACGGGAATAACTGAAGATAACGGCTTTTATGCGGCAAAAGAATATACACTTGTTCATAAAAGCGGCATACACATAGAAGTATTTATTACAAGCAACGATATAGTTTATCAGGCGAAAAAGACAAAACTTGTTATGATAACGGATATTTCCGAGAGAGTTAAAATTGAAAAAGCCCTAAAAGAAAACGAAGAAAATTACCGCAACCTTATCGAGAATATAAACGAGGTTTATTATATAACCGACGCAAAAGGTCTAACCAAATATACAAGTCCTAACATCATTACTTTTACCGGCTATCCGGCCGAATTCTTTATCGGTAAATCGTCGTATATTCTTATTTTTCGAAAAGATTTTAAAAAGGTTTATAACTTCTATAAAGAAAAAATCGAAAGCGGAGCCCTCGATGTCACTGCTGAATTCCGGGCCGTAAAGAAGGACGGTACAGTTTACTGGGTAGAACAGATTACAAGAATAGAACGCGATGAAAACGGCAAGGCTGTTCAATTCCGCAGTGTGGCTAGAGATATTTCCGAGCGTAAAGCCGCTGAAGAGAAAGCACAGTTACTTGCCCAGGCAGTAAAAAGCGCAGGCGAAGGAATAAGTGTAACCGATCTTGAAAATAATATTATTTACATTAACGATGCTTTCTTAAAGATATATGGTTACAGCAAAGAAGAGCTGATAGGACATAACATCGAAATAATCCGTTCACCCAATAATGAAGATCCGGTTTTGGAAGAAGTTCATAATAAAACCTTACTGAACGGCTGGTCCGGAGAACTGATTAACAGAAAAAAAGACGAAACCGATTTCCCGGTTTATTTAACAACTTCAACGGTATATAATGAGGAAAATGAACCTTACGCGCTAGTCGGAGTAACAAGAGATATTACGGAACGCAAGCTTGTTGAACTGGAACTTGAGGAATACAGAGATCATCTTGAATACATTGTTGCAGAACGTACCGAGAAACTTAACAAAGTGAACAGGAGGTTAACAGAAGAAATAAGAAAACAAAAAATAGCTGAAGATAATCTGCAAGATCAGTTAACATTTCTTCAGATACTAATAGACACAATCCCGAGTCCGGTATTTATCAGGAATTCTAAAAGACAATTTACCGGGTGCAATAAAGCTTACGCCGAATTTCACGGTTTGGAACGAAGGGATATTATCGGCCGATATGTAGGTAATATAATTCCGGAGGAAGTAATAAATGATGTTATTTTAAAGGATGATTTACTTCTTCAAACAGGCGGTCAGCAAAAATACGAAATCAAAGCCGTAGATGGATTCGGCAATATACACGACACTATTATTTATAAAGCGACATTCAATAAGTCCGACGGTTCCCTCGGAGGAATAGTAGGCATAATGCTTGACATTACGGAAATCAGAAAACTGGAGCGGGAGATTTTGAACTCGCTGGAAAAAGAAAAAGAACTGAGCGAACTTAAATCGAGATTCATTTCCGTAACATCGCATGAATTCAGGACTCCGCTCACTTCAATACTTGCGTCGGCAGACTTATTGGAACTATACGGAAGGCAATGGCCTGAGTCGAAATATTTTGAATATATAAAAAATATTCAGAACGCGGTCGAATACTTAACCGAACTTTTATCGGATGTATTAACAATCAGCCGGTCGGAAACGGGAAAATTAAAATTCAATCCCATGAATATAGATTTATATGAGCTGATTACTAATATTATCGATACTCTGAAATTATCCACGCCGGATAATATTAAAATACTTTATAATTATAATATGGATGAAAAAATATTTTACCTGGATAATAAATTAATTACCCAGATTTTAACTAATTTATTAACCAATGCCGTAAAGTACTCGCCTAACGGAGGAAATGTCATATTAAATGTGGATAAATGTGAAACATATATCTCTCTAACAGTAACAGACGACGGAATAGGTATATCCGATGAGGATCAAAAGAGGTTGTTTGAGCCATTCCATAGAGGTGAAAACGTAGGCAAAATTTCCGGAACCGGGCTTGGATTATCGATAGCAAAAAAATCCGCAGAAATGCATAACGGCAGACTTTCAATTGAGAGTAAATTAAACGTAGGAACTAAAATAACCGTTTTATTGAACTGCAATAGTTAATAATTTACTCAAGTTGATCGCTTAAATGATTTTTGTGAGAAAAAGTGCTTCTTTTATCCTTTACCCGCGACTTAAGTCGCGGGTAAAGGATAAATAAATTCTTATTTCAATCCATTTTTTAAGTTTATAAAGGGAAGCGATCAGCTTGAAATTTAATTGAAAAGCAGCCGATGAAAAAAATTTAATTATTGAAGATGAGGATGTTGTAAGAACATCGATAAAAGAATTATTAGAAACCAATAATTATAAGGCCTTTTCGGCATCCGACGGTAATGAGGGAATTCAGTTAGCCGACGAAATTATTCCGAATTTAATTATATGTGATATAATGATGCCCAAAATGAACGGCTTTGAAGTAATAAAAAAATTAAAAGGGAATCCCGATTTTTATAATATTTCTTTTATCTTTTTAACTGCAAAAGCGGAAATTTCCGACTTCAGAGATGGGATGGAACAAGGCGCCGATGATTATATTACAAAACCCTTTAGAGCGGATACTCTGTTAAAGGCTATTAGTACCAGATTGGAAAAATAGAAAAATGGTATATCCGATCTTATATTATTATCCTCAAGAATTCCGATGAAAAATTTTATATCAGCCAAAGGTATGCGAGCAAAATAAAGTCAAGATTTTTTATGTAAAGAAAGCTTAGGTATTTGATTAGATAATTACCAAACGTTAGATGTATTAAAATTCATTTATAACAAAAATTACGCGTTTGTTTAATATTTGACTCGTTTATTTAATTTTGTTTATCTAATTTCTAAAAGTATCGATAAATAACTGGAAAACGGAATTTTATCAGAGAGAAAATGAAAAAAATACTTGTAGCAGAGGATGAAAAAGATGTACGTACATCGATTGTAGATCTTTTAAACAGCGTAGGTTATGAAACTATTTCAGTTGAAAATGGTGTTCAAGCGATAGAATATTTGAAAAATGACATTCCTGATATGGTTATTTCCGATATAATGATGCCTAAAGTTGACGGATTTCAGGTATTAAAACATTTTCAGAGTTTATCAATTTCGGCTACCGTTCCGTTTATTTTTTTAACTGCAAGGGTAGATGATTTAGATATTCGAAATGGTATGAATTCGGGGGCCAACGATTATCTTACCAAGCCGTTTAGAGCTAAAGAATTATTGAAAATTGTAGAAGCTCAATTCAAGAAAAAAGAAAAATCCGATAAAGCGATCGATTCTGTCTATTTCGATATAACAGCTTACGTTCCTCATGAGCTACGTACACCGCTTATACCAATACTCGGATATTCGGAATTACTTAGGGAAGAACTGGAAAATTTCTCTAAGGAAGAAACCATTGACATGCTTAATAAAATTATATATTCCAGCCACCGTTTGCACCGAACAATAGAAAAGTTCATTAAATATACGGATGCAAGAATAAGAATATCGCAAAATGGCATGAACGATAACGGCAATTCCGTAGAAGTTTCTCCGGCTTTAAAAATAATCAGTGAAATTTGTGAAAAAATTGTGAATGAAAATAACCGGGCTAACGATTTGGAGATGAACGTTAGCGACGCGAAAATGAAAATTTATCCCAGCGATTTGGAATTCATAGTAGATGAAATGATGATGAATGCCGTCAAATTTTCAGATCCCGGAACCAAATTGACTGTTGAAGGCGAAAATAAAGGACATGAATATACATTAAAAGTGACCGACCACGGTCGCGGAATGACAAACCTGCAGATATCAAATATCAAACCTTTCGTTCAGTATGAAAGAGAGAAATATCAACAAGCCGGCAACGGTCTCGGATTAGTCACAATAAAAAAATTGTTGGAATATTATAACGGGGATTTAAAAATGAGCAGCGAATTAAACGAATACACTACGTGTACGGTCTCAATACCGCTGATTAACGAAGAAAATTAACGACCTCTTTTAACCTCTAAAATTGATTCCGCTTGAAAATCATTATCAAAATTAAAGTCAAAGTCAATCAAGTATTTAGTTTCCCGGTTTGAATCTTAATAATTACAATTTACCTAATGTCCCGCTTATATTAATCAAACGCCCGCTTATTGTTAATACGACGCGCTTATTACTTCTAAATTAAATAAAAATATTCGATGCCGATAATAAACCAAGGATTAAAAATTAATTCGGATTAAATAAAAAAACTAACAACTCCCAAGACAACGGTGATCTAATCAGAATAAAGCAACGTATGTTGTTATAAATCGAAATGAGCCGGCGAGAAATAAAAATTACTTCCGGCTCATTATGTTTTTCCTGAAATTCAAAAGTCAAATCAGCATATTTAAACTACTCCGGCTCTCTTCTCAAATATTTTTTTGGAAAAAATAAATTCTTAATAAAAAAATCGATGTATAAGTATTAACTAAATTGGGATTTATCCGATAATTACTATTGGATAAAACATAAAATTTATAGGGATTAAGATGAATTTTGTTAAAAGCACACTATTATTTGTCATTTTGTTTACTTTTTTGGGGGCGAGTCAACTGGTTTATTCACAGGATAAACCTGACAATTACCTGCCATTTGCAGAACAAATGCCCGAGCCCGTCGGAGGTATTGCCGCAATTTATAAAAATATTCAGTATCCCGATGCGGCAAAACAAGCCGGAGTTCAGGGGAAGGTTTATGTATTAATATATATAAACGAAAAAGGCGGTGTAGACGATGTTAAAATCGTAAAAGGTTTAGGGTCCGGCTGTGATGAAGCTGCTATCAAAGGAATTAAGGAAGAGAAGTTTTCACCGGCTAAGAACGGGAATAATGTTGTTAAAGTTAAGCTATCAATGGCTATAGAATTTAAATTAACCGGTTAGAAGTTAAAGGTTATATAAGTTAAAATTAGAATCGGTTCAAACTCCAGAACATTATTTATGAACTATCAAGAAATATTAAAGGTATTAAAGTGGCTTGGTTTAAAAACTTAAAATTTGTCAGAAAAATCCAAGGTGGTTTTACTTTATTGGCAATCATCTCAACTATAATTGCCGCAATAGGATTTTTTCAAATAAACCGGATGAGCGGACTAAAAGATCAAATATTCGGTGATTATGTAATGCCTAGAGATCAGGTTTACAATGTGTATTCCAATTTTCAGAAAACGCAATTTATTATGATGCAGTTCTCTATGCCGGCCTTCGCTTCAAAGTTCGGTGAAAACGTGAAGGAATACAACAAACTAAAAGGAGCTATCGACAGTTCAGTTGATTCGCTTCTTAACTCTTCTCTCGGCGAAGATGTTAAAAATGATATGAAGGATGTAAAATCTATCTGGGGACAATACAAAAGTATTGTAGCCGATGCAATTATGAGTGCGTCAGCTACTAAAGCATATGATATGGCTGCAGATATTTCTACTTCCTCAGGTCAGGATGTAGGCAGAAAACTTCAGGATAAATTTGAGCAAATAAATAAAGTGCTTGAGAGTAAAGCGAATTCGTTAAATGCTAATGTACGGAATTCGGTTTCCGGTTCTTTATTCTTAACTATTATTTGTATTATAATCGGAACTATTACTTTTATAATCTGCGTATTCTTCCTTGCTCCGATGATTACCAAGCCTCTCAACAAGCTTAAAGATATTGTAAAAGAATTTTCACTCGGCGATTATAACGTTGATATAAATTATAAATCGAAAGACGAAGTAGGTCAATTGGCGGAAATGCTGCGGGATCTCCAGAGCGCGCAAAAGAATAAAATATTTGCCGCCGAGGAAATCGCTTCCGGAAGAATTCACCGTGTAGAGCTGGCTTCGGAGAAAGATACTCTAGCGATTTCATTTAACAAAGAGGTTGATACTATTGAAAAACTTCTGCGCGAAGCTGATAAACTGATTAAAGCCAACGAGGAAGGCAGTTTGTCAGTCAGAGGAAACGCCTCCGGTTTCGAAGGAGAATGGGGAAAACTCATTTCAGGTATAAACTCGATACTGGACGCTGTTCTGGCCCCGATAAATGAATCCGCCAGCGTACTAAAAGTAATGGCTAACGGCGATTTTACAACCAAAGTTTCGGGCAATTATAAGGGCGACCACCAGGTAATTAAAGATAATATTAATACTGTAACAGAATCTTTATCGCAGGCATTACGCAAAGTTAATGAAGCTGTACTTGCTACAGCCAGTTCTTCGAACCAGATTTCTTCAAGTGTTGAGGAAATGGCCGCCGGTGCCGGTGAACAGACAAGACAGACAGTTGAAGTAGCTAGTGCCATTGAAGAAATGACAAAGACAATTCTGGAGAACACAAAGAATGCTTCCATAGCCGCAGAAACTGCCAGGAATTCCGGAGAACAAGCCAGGAAAGGCGGCGAGGTTGTAGAAGATACGATTGAAGGCATGTTAAGAATTGCAGAAGTTGTTAGAAAATCTGCGGAAACAGTTGAGGCTCTGGGTAAGAGCAGTGATGCTATCGGAGAAATCATTCAAGTAATTGACGATATAGCCGATCAAACGAACCTGCTTGCCTTAAATGCCGCCATTGAAGCTGCAAGAGCCGGTGAACAGGGACGAGGTTTTGCGGTTGTAGCAGACGAGGTTAGGAAACTGGCCGAACGTACCACTAAAGCTACAAAAGAAATTGCCGGTATGATTAAGAAAATCCAAAAAGATACCGAAGATGCCGTTACTTCTATGAAGCAAGGAAAAATGGAAGTAGATAACGGTAAAGAAATGGCGAACAAAGCCGGCGAAGTATTAAGAGAAATTATTACCGGCGCGGAGAAAGTTACAGATGTTGCAGCATTGGTTGCCGCGGCAAGTGAACAACAATCTGCTTCGGCCGAAGAAATAAGCAGAAATATCGAATCCATAAGCAGTGTTACACAGCAAAGTGCTGCCGGTTCACAACAAATTGCCAGGTCAGCTGAAGATCTGAGCAATTTGACTCAAAATCTGGAAAGATTAAATTAGTCACTTTAAAATTGACGAGGAAAAAAATATCGGCTACAGAGCTAATCGTCAATTGACCGGGAATACCAGCCTTGCAAGAGAATTTGAACATGCTTAAATAAGTTTTATGGGGAATTGTATTTTAAGGAGGCGGGACGTGTAATGAGCCTGCCGGATTATAAAAACCAAAACTACTGAGGGAAATAATGGCATTAATGGAATGGTCGGACAGTTACAGCGTAAAAGTAAGCACGCTGGACAATCAGCACAAAAAAATAATTGTTCTAATCAATGATCTTCATTCGGCTATGCGTCAGGCTAAAGGAAAAGAAGCGCTGGCCGATATTCTGGATGAGCTGACCGATTATACGGTTTTTCATTTTTCCGCTGAAGAAAAATTAATGAAAGAGAAAAATTTCCCTGGATATGTTAATCATAAAGCCGAACACGATAAGCTAACTAAACAAGTAAAAGAATTGGCTGCAAATTACAAATCCGGTAAAAATGTTGTGTCTCAGGAAGTAATGCTTTTTTTAAAAGAATGGCTTCTCCATCATATCGGGGAGTCTGACAAAAAGTATTCTTCTTTTTTTAATAACGCAGGAATTTCCTAAGCTAAATTTAGTATAAATTAAAAATTCCCTAATAACCGTTGGAAAAAAAATGCCGGATAATAATAACGGGGCATTCGGTAATGTTTCTAATCTGAAAACCAGTCTTGTTTCAAGAATGCCGGATGTATTCAGAAAATTTGAACTTTTTAACGCTGGTATCGATAAATCAATTGATTTATCTGAAAAAGATTTTTCATCGTTTAACGAAAAAATCCTGAAACTTCAAAAAGAAGCCGGGGATGCAGTTGAAACATCTAATGAAATTTGTTCCGCAATTTCCGGTGAAGCTTTAATTTCAAATACAAACGAATTAAAAAGTGTTCTTTCCCAGATTAAAAGTTTCATCGAAGAAACCAATTTAAGGTTCAACGAGGGGCAAAACGAATTATCGAATGTAAACAAAACATTAAGCGATATCGTTGATAATCTCTCCGGGTTCAAGAGTCTGGTTAAGCATTTAAGAATGCTGGGAATCTCCACAAAAATTGAAAGTGTTAGATTAAGTCTGGAAGACAGGGGTTTCTATAATCTGGCTGAAGATGTCGAAAAGCTGTCGATGATGATAACTAAAAAATCTTTGGATATCAGGGCAAAACTAACATACCTGTTAAACCTTATCAATACCGGCAAGATTACAATTACGAATCTGATGAGAACTCAGAATGAGTTTACATCGAAAGTAGTTGATGAAGCAATGTTAAATTCGGATATGCTGATTGAAAAATACAAGCAGGCTTCCGAAAAGGCCGAACACATTTCCTTAAATGCTTTGGAGGTTTCCGGAGGAGTTGAAGAGGCTGTTTATGCGTTACAGCTAAATAATACTTTAAAGCATAGTCTGGAACTTATTAAAACTGCTTTTAATAAACTTTCTGCCGATTCAAAGAAAAAACTAGCGGAAGTTTTAACTTCCGGAGGCGGGGGAGAGGCTGAATTATTGAATATTTTCAAATCCGATTTGAAAAATCAGATAACCGGCATTCAGAATGCGCAGGATGGTTTAGACGGCCGGTTTGAAAATATCAGAGGCATTTTTAAAAAAATGGAAAACAGAGTTTCCGGGATGAACGCGGGAACGCATCAGCTAATAAGTAGTTCGGTCTTCGGTCAGAATTCGATTTTGGCTTCTATGTCAAAAAATCTTAAAACTGTGTCGGGAACAATCGAGCAGGATTCAAGAATATCGGATGAAATGGTAGCTTCTATGTCTACTGTAGCCGATACCATTGCCGATCTTTCCGGATTTGTGGATGAGATTGATGAAATAGGAACTGAAGTTGAATTGATTGCATTAAACGCAAGTGTAAAAGCCGCCCGCACCGGTTCCGAAGGAGCTGCTCTGGGTGTTCTTGCCGAATCGATCCAAAAGCTTTCGATTGACGCCAAAAATCAAACTGCGTTGATTTTAGATGTGCTGCAAGTAGTTATGAAGACGGCGGAAAAACTTAGAAATAATTTTACTTCTAAGAACACCGACGGGAATAAAGAAGATCTTGCCCTTATGTCCTTAAAAATAAACGGGATACTAAATTCATTAACAAAAATAGATTCGGATATTTACGCCAATATTGACGCGCTAAAAGAGAAATCTTCATATTTAAATGATGAAATAAAAAGAACTTCACCTAGGCTGGGGACGGATAAGAAAGTGCACGACATACTGGATGCCTATTTGATGGAATTTCACAACGTTTTAAATGATTCTTTTTTAGAGGGCCGTTCGTCAAATATGAGTTTTAAACCCGCCTCGAAAGATAAGAAAAAGGACTTTAAAAGCCGTAACGGAGCCGGCTTTCCAGGCAAGATAAACACTAAAGAGAAAAAGGAATCTTCCGGTTCAAACGAACTTAGAGATGCAATAGAATTTCTATAAACTTTCTAACCGGGAAATCGGTTGATTAAAAGCTTATATTTTTCTGCGGTCTAATCGGCTAAAAAGTCTCAGGAAATCCTCTTCACTCTCTCAAAGGATTTTTTTAACAATTGGTCAATATTAATCAGGAATGGTTGCTACAGCCTCCAAAATACGGTCTTTTGACTTTTTTTGACCGGCGGCATTGCATTTGAATATCATATAAAAAAATTCCGAAAAATATTAAAAAACTTTAAAGAACTTTCGATAATAGCAAGAGAACCAGTTATATCTTAGTTCAACTTAATTAAAAATAAGGGAAGCGCCGATTAATGAGCCAGGTTGAAAATTTTTTAGAAAAACAATTAGAATTGCTAAAATCAGAAGATCCTCCGACCAGAAGCATGGCAGCCGAAGCCCTGATGAACGAAGAATTATCCGAAGATGCGGCCGATGCATTATGCAAATTAGTAACGGATCCGGATAAAGGAGTTCGAAATTCTGCCGATTTAGCACTTTCGATTAATCTTAGCATTTTAATTCCCAAATATTTGGTTAAATATATTTCTTCTCAGGAAATATCCGTTAGGAACTTAGCAGGAGAAATTTTATTAAAGATCGGTTCTAATGCTATTGATGCAATGCTGAAATACCTTGACAGGGGAAATGACGACGATAAAAAATTTATTGTTGATGTTCTCGGTTTAATAGGCGATCCCGTTGCCAGCGATAAGATATTCGACTTGCTGAAGGCAAATAAAAACGACAACGTGATACTCGCTTGTATAGAAGCCCTCGGGCATCTGAAATATGAAGAAGCAGTCGACTTTTTGATCCGAATATACCCGCAGAACGAATTATTCAGACCGACAATTATCGAAGCACTGGGCAAAATAGGATCTAAAAATGCAGTGAAGTTTATTATTGAAAGCTTCTCATATGAGGATGAATTGACAAAATTCTCAATGATAGAAAGTCTCGGTTTGATAGGTGACGAAGAAACCTTTTTCTTCCTTCTCTCGGAATTAAATAAAACCGAAGGACCTCTCGTTTGGGTTATACTGAACTCTATATTCCAGCTTAAGGAAAAATATAATTTTGATGTTCCTTTCGACGACAAAATGAAAAAATCAATTCTACTAACTATTTACGAAGCAGATTCCGAATTTCAAAAGGCCGCGGTCAATTTAATAATACCGTTCGATGACGAAGAAGTTATAAATGCGCTGCTTACCATTTACGGTAACAATTACGAGATGGATGATTTAATAAAACCTAAATGCATTATAAAAACCTCTACAACTTTAGGCTCAATTCCGAATTTAATAAACAAAAATCCTAATAACCTGAGAAGCCTGTTGGATTTGTTGAGAGAGATAGTAGTTTTCGAAAATATCAATCCCAAAGGCATTTTAACTTCACTTCAATTCAGGCAGTTAACGGATTCAATTTCAAAGTGCCTGGATAATCCCGACGAAGAGGTACGAAAAACTGCAACCGAACTGCTGTTTGTGCTTGACCGCAGTGTTGCCGTATTATTCCTGGATAAAATGACGGACGATAATAATATGTGGAACAGATTAAAACTTCTGGAACTCCTCGACGGAGTGCGTTCGGCAGAAGCAGACTTTGCTCTTCAAAAATTAGCTAACGATCCGGAAGAAATGATAAGCGAGCGGGCTCAGTTTGTCATCTCTCGAAGGGAAGATCCTAAATTTGAAACGAAAATAGAAAACTAAAATGAACCAATTTCCCAACGCTTCAATACCGCAGGTAAATACTTTACAGAGCAATTTCGACTCGACTTCGACTTTGTCCGATTCTGCCTTCAGTACTCTCAGGCAATTTATATACGACAGTTGCGGAATTTACTTTCAGGACAACAAAAAGTATTTGCTGGAAAGCAGAATATTAAAGAGAATAAATTTTCTGGGATTGAATTCTTTTGAAGATTATATCGGTTACATAAAATATAATTTGAATAACGGTGCAGAGAAAAAGTATTTATTTGAAGCGATAACGATTAACGAAACTTTCTTTTTCCGAAATCAGCCTCAGTTAGATGCTCTGGTTTCAACTGTAATTCCGGAAATTTTGGCCAAAAAAACAGGTCCCGACAGATTCAAATTAAGAATCTGGAGTGCCGCAACATCTTCCGGAGAGGAAGCATATTCGGTTGCAATGACTTTTCTCGATCTTATTAAACCCAGATTTCCCGGAGTGGAGCTGGAGATAATCGGTACCGATATAAATCATGCAGTTATAGAAACAGCGAAGGCTGCCAAATATAAAGAATATTCAATTCGCAATACGCCTGCTTATTATCTGAAAAAATATTTTAATCAAGACGGCAACGTGTTCGCACTTGACCAATCTGTCAAAAATCTGGTCAGCTTTAAGTTATTTAATCTTTACGATGATGTAAGCATGAAAGCAATGTATAACTTCGACATCATCTTCTGCGCGAATGTTCTAATTTATTTTGACCAGAGATCAAAAATGAAAGTAGTGTCGCATTTATACAATGCGCTTAATAAAGGCGGTTTCTTGTTTATAGGATATGCCGAGACATTACATACAATTTCAAAAGCATTTAAACTTGTCAGTTTTCCTAAGACTATAGGATATAAAAAGGAGTAATAAGAAGGATGAAAAAAGTTATTCTGGTGGCAGATGATTCCCCGTCTATAAGAAAATTTGTTTCTTTCGCTCTGGCGATGCAGGGTTTCGAAATTATTTCGGCTGCCGACGGTATGGAAGCACTCGAAAAGCTCCCGAACCAAAAAGTGAATTTGGTTATAACCGATTTAAATATGCCCAATATAGACGGCTTTGAATTGATTAAATCAATAAGAAATAACGTCGAGTTTAAGGACATTCCTATTATTATCCTATCTTCTTTAGCCGGCAGCGATGAAATTCAAAGGGGAATGAACTACGGAGCGAACTCATATCTTATTAAACCGTTCGATCCGAAACGTATAGCTTACGAAGTTTCAAAACTTTTAAATTAAGGATTATAACATGGGACTAAGATTTCTGGTAGTAGATGATTCCGTAACAATGCGGAGAATTGTTATTAACTCATTGAAAAACCTCGGTTATGATAATTTTATTGAGGCTGCCGACGGTAAGGAAGCACTCGAGAAATTAACCGCCGACGATTCGATAAACTTTGTAATTACAGATTGGAATATGCCGGTTGTATCGGGTCTGGAACTTGTTAAATCGATAAGAGGCGACGATAAGTTATCCAAACTTTCCATACTTATGGTTACTACCCGCGGAGTGAAAGAAGATATTATCGAAGCCCTGCAGGCAAAGGTTAACAATTATATTGTAAAACCGTTTACTCCGCAAATATTAAAAGAAAAAATAGAGCAAATTATTAATGCAGCATAAAAAAGGTACGCCATGAAACAAGTAAATAACATGACCGAACTGTTTGACCGCCTGAATGATCTAAAAGCTGTTTTTAGATACGGACAAAAACTGATTCCCATCATCCAGAGCATAATCGATTTTATGAGGGACACAGTCCCGCTTTTGGAGGACATTAATCATTCGATCGCAGATAGTACCAGCAAGATCCCGAAAGCAAAGGACCAGATTTCGAATGTAACCAGCGCTACGGAACTGGCTACAACCGAAATTCTCGATTTGGTGGATTCAATTTCCGCCGACGTAGTTTATATTGAAAATACTTTCTCTGAACTGAAGGAAGAGGAAGAAACCAAAGAAAAACTCTGGGCCGAAATTAAAAAGCTTCTTCCGGAAAATCCCGAAACATTGGAGCTTATAAGTAAATTTGAGAACAGTCATCAGTTTATTTCCAAAAGCAGCGAAGCTTATGGAAATATTCCAAAAAATACGCACCGATGTTTATAATATTACCCTGTCGCTGCAGGTTCAGGATATTACCTCGCAGCAGCTTGCGGCGGTTAACCATTTAATTGAGTCGGTACAGAAAAGACTGGCTTCACTTATTGTACATTTGGACGAATCGGACCTGCGTGATTTTGATACTTCGACGGTATACTCGACCAGCGGCGAAACGTTTGATCCTGAGGCCAGATATACCAAATCTACGGAAAGACAGGAAGCTGCCGATATAATTGTGAACGATTCACTAAGCAAAACATCTCAAGACGAGATAGATAAATTATTTTCATAATATGACATCCAATAACCAATACTCGATGCTCAGCGATCCTGAAATGAAGGAAATCGTTGAAAGCTTCATCGTTGAAACGAAGGAGATTCTCGAAAAGCTCGATTTAAATCTGATTGAACTGGAGAACAGAGCTAACGATACAGAACTTCTTAACGATGTATTCAGATCTTTTCATACTATTAAGGGTACGTCTGGATTCCTTGGCCTGGACAAACTTACTCAAATTACGCACAGATGCGAAGACATACTGAACAAATTAAGAAAAGGCGATGCGGTATTAACTCCCGAACTGATGGACGGGATCCTCATGGCTCACGATAAAATAAAAGAGCTGCTCGCCAATATAGAAACCGAATTAAACGAAAATATCCCGATCGAAGAAACAGTCGATTTGCTTACGAAACTTTTAGACAAGCTCGAAAAGGAAAAAGCTAAAGCCGGATCCGGAGAAATTAAACCCGGAGTAAAAGAAGAAGAGATAAAAATTGATAACATTTCAGAACCTGAAGACCTTGATGAACATAACGAGGACCAGGAAGAACATGAACTTGAACATGAACATAATCCTGCAAAAAAGAAAGAAGAATCTTCCAAAGATACAACCAAAGCATTTCTGAATAAAAAAACAGAAAACACTATCAGAGTTGATGTCGAGCGGCTTGACGAGCTGTTGAATATTGCTTCCGAATTAGTGCTGGGCAGAAACAGGCTGGCGCAAGTTAATTCGGAAGTAGGCCTTGAATACGAAGGAACTAAAATCTCGCGCGATCTTGCCGATGCCGCAAAACAGATAGACCTCATGACAAACGAACTTCAGCTTGTTGTAATGAAAACAAGGATGGTTAAGATCGGAAAAGTATTCAACAGGTTCCCGAGATTAGTAAGGGATCTTGCGCGGGAGACTCACAAAGAAGTTAACCTTGTATTAAAAGGCGAGGATACTGAACTTGATAAGACTTTGATAGAAGAAATTAATGATCCTCTGGTGCATTTAATCAGAAACTCGGTTGATCATGGTATTGAAAATCCTGAAGTAAGAGAGAAAGCCGGAAAAGATAAAACCGGTACAATTATTCTTTCGGCCGAACAGGAAGGCAACCAAATAATAATTACAATTGAAGACGACGGGAAAGGAATAGACCCCGAATTCATTAAAGAAAAAGCAATATCAAAAGGTTTAATAACCAAAGAAAAAGCAAAAGAACTATCAAGACAGGAAGCATATAATTTAATTTTTCTGCCGGGCTTTTCCACGGCTGAAGTCGTTACCAACGTATCGGGACGAGGTGTGGGAATGGACGTTGTTAAAACCAACGTTGTAAAATTAAGGGGAATTATAAGTATTGATTCGGTTGTAGGACAGGGAACGAAAATAATAGTTAAACTGCCTTTGACATTGGCAATAATTCCCGGTATGATTGTTAAAGTCAATTCGGAAACGCTTGTTATTCCGCTTAACTCGGTAATTGAAGTTGTGAGAGTACATATAGAGGATATTTATTTCGTCAACAGACACGAAACAATTAGACGGAGAGACAGCGTACTTCCTTTAATCAGTATTGATAATCTGCTATACAGAGATATACTCATGGAAGATAAAAAGATCTGGCAATACGTAGTTATCGTCGGATTAGCGGAGAAACGGTTCGGAATAAAAGTTGACGAATTGTGCGGGCAAAAGGAAGTAGTTATTAAAACATTAGGCAATTATCTCGGTAGTATTGAAGGTATTGCCGGATCAACAATTATGGGGGACGGCACCGTTGTAATGATTGTTGATATCAGCGAATTAATAAATAAATTAGCGAATTAAATTGAGTCAAATTAAAGCAGTTGTTGTTGATGATTCGGCGTTCATGCGTAAATCTATTTCTATTATGCTGGAAAGTGATACGGATATTCAAGTAATAGGTATCGCAAAAGACGGCTTAGAGGGCTATAATATGGTTAAGTCCTTGAAACCTGATATAGTAACGCTTGACATTGAAATGCCGAAGATGGACGGTATTACCGCATTGCAGAAAATCATGCAGGACTGTCCGACCTCCGTAATTATGTTAAGCTCTCTTACCACTGAAGGAGCTGATGTAACGATAAAAGCTCTTGAATACGGCGCGGCAGATTTTATTCCGAAAGAATTATCATATATTAATGTTAACATTATCAGAATAAAAGACGATCTGATAAACAAGGTAAAAGAGATAGTTAAACAGCGCAGTTTACGTGAAAGACTGAAAAGGATTCAACGCGTAAACGAAAGTTTAAATCCTGCCAAACAAAAGAGCATTACACCAGCCGCACCATTGAAGAGTCTGCCGCATATAGGATACAGGGCAATTGCGCTCGGAGTTTCTACCGGCGGTCCGTTCTCGCTTCAGAAAGTAATTCCAAGATTAGATAAGAATATAAATATTCCGATTTTTATCGTGCAGCATATGCCGCCTAAATTTACTAAATCTCTCGCCGAGCGTTTGAATAATCTAAGCGAAGTGGAAGTTAAAGAAGCTGAAGACAACGAGATTATAAGGAACGGTGTTGTGTATATCGCACCCGGCGGATTTCATATGACCGTTATAAAAAGCGAATCGGGCAGGGAAAAAATACGTATTTCCAGAGAACCTTCGGATACACTGCATTGCCCGGCGGTAGATGTTATGATTGATTCGGTTGTCAAAATATACGGTAAACATGCGATGGGTATTATAATGACCGGTATGGGCAAGGACGGATTTGAAGGTATTAAACAATTAAAATTAGAAGGCGGTTACTGCATCGCACAGGATGAAGTAAGCTGCGTTGTGTACGGTATGCCGAAAGCTATCGTAGACGGCGGTTTGGCCGATGTAATATCACCGCTGGAGAATATTTCGGAAGTAATAAACAAAGCAATATTATGAAAGACAATTTTGAAGAACCGTTATTCAGAGAGTTCAGTTTATCTGAAGATAAATCAAATAAAAGTTTTATAAAAGCAACAGACGCTACTATAGTAGGTAAGACCAGAATTTCCATTGAAGAAGAGAGTCACGATGGTGTAAAAGTTATTCTGAAGAAAGACTCTAACGATGTTATAAAAGAGATCAAATTTGTATGTTCGTGCGGCCAGACAAAATCGATAGTTCTGGATTACACTGAATAATAATTTGCAGATGCACAATTTTAGCCATTTTTTTCATGAAATACCCGCCTAAAAGAGCTTAAATCACTTCAATACCAATGGCATTTATTTTGAACCACCGATAAGAAAAATATTGGTGTCAAGATGTCAGGTACTCCCATAAAAATGCTTCAAGATTTTGCCGATTATTGCGCGGTGAATAATAAAGTTATTAGCAAAAATATTGCGAACGTAGGTACCGAGAATTACCGCAGGGAAGAAATTGTTTTCAAAGATATGTTAAACGATAATATGACTGCAAAATTGAAAACTACCGACAGCAAGCATATAGGGGGAACCAATCAAGAAACATTTCCCGGATATGATATAAAAGAAGATCCGAGTAAAGATAACGTTTCGGGAGTAAATAACGTTGATATAGACAAAGAAATGGCATCGCTTGCCGAAAATACTCTTAATTTTAAATTCGCCTCAAACAGAATCAGCGATTATTTCAAAAAAATTCAAATGGTAATTAAAGGGAATGCATAATGAAAATAGGAGGAAATTTTCCGGGATTCGATATTAGCGCAAAAGGACTCAGCATACAAAGAAAGCGGATGAACCTTATTGCGGAAAACATCGCCAATGCCGATGTTACAAGAACGGCAGACGGACAACCCTATAAAAGAAAGTTCCTTACGGTTTCCCAAAAGCAAAATGCTTTCTCCAATAATCTGATACAGGCAAGTACGCTTAAATTGGAAACAACAGACGAAGCACATATTTCTAATATTGCAAATGTAGGAGTAACTCCGGCAGGAAATGCTACCGGATTTGTCTCCAAAGAAACGGTAGATAAAACTCCCGGCGAAGTAGTTTACATGCCGGATAATCCTAATGCAGACGCGAACGGTTATGTACAGGAATCAAATGTTAATATAGTTACCGAAATGGTGGATATGATTTCTGCTACCAGAAGTTATGAAGCGAACCTTACCGCACTTAATTCTTCTAAAGAAATGACTAAAGATTCATTGGAGATTTAAAAGGATGAAAATAAATACCAATATGATTGGAAATTACAGCCCGCATATTGCACATAATGTAAACTCGACCGGGAAAACAAAAGAAACCTCGCCGAAATTCGAACTGCAGAACGTAGCTCCGAATAAGGCTGAAAACCTGACTTCCGAAGAAAAAAACTTTTTTGCGGATATGTATCCGGATAAGAAAAATGAGATTACCGATCATCACTTTTATAACCGGAGCGGTGAAATGTCAGGTGTTAAAATCGGTTCCATAATCGATAGGAGAGGATAATATGAATATTGATTCGATTAGTCTGCATATTCCTGAATTAACAAATTCAGTCAAAGCGAACAATAATAGTAACGAGAAATTTGCAAATGTTTTAACCGATTTTATCGGAAGTGTCAATCAGGATCAATTAAACTCCAATAAAGTGACACAGGATTTTGTTAAGGGCGATAATGTTGAAATTCAGGATGTAATGGTCGCCGGCGAAAAAGCAAAAACAAGTTTGGAATTATTGATGGAAATCCGAAACAAAGCCATCGATATGTATAATGAATTAACCAGAATGCAGATATAAATACTATGAAAGATAATCCCCTAGGTTCTTTATTAAACATATTTAATAAGTTTACCGTTCAGCAGAAACTCGTAGTGGGAGGTTCGGTAGCATTAACGGTACTTATACTTGGAACATTAATTTTCTTTCTGAACCAGCCGAATTATGTTCCGCTGTATTCCAATCTTTCGGAAGCAGATGCCTCCAAAGTAGTGGATCAGTTAAACGCTCAGAAAATACCTTATGAAATAACCGGCAACGGAAGCGTAATACAGGTGCCGAAGGATAAAGTATATGAAGAACGCCTGACGCTTGCCGGGAAAGGGATACCGAGTTCCGGCGTAGTCGGTTATGAAATATTCGACAAGTCCACAATGGGCATGTCGGAATTCATGCAGAAGCTGAATTATCAGCGAGCGCTGGAAGGAGAGCTTGAAAAAACGGTAATGACAATTGACGGGGTGCTAGGGGCCCGTATACATATTGTTATTCCGCAAAAATCGGTTTTTAAAGACGAAGAAAAACTTCCCACAGCAGCGGTTGTCCTGAAGCTCGGAAACGCAAACATGATTTCCAAAAGCAATATTGCGGCCATCATAAACCTTGTCTCAAGCAGCGTTGAAGGCTTGAAACCCGGCAAAGTAACCGTACTCGATACCGAAGGAAAACTTTTATCGAGAGAGGACGATGACGATCCGCTGGCCATTTCAAGTTCAAAGCAATATGAAATTAAACGATCCGTTGAAAAGTATCTTGCGCAAAAAGCTCAGGGCATTTTGAATAACGTACTCGGGTACGGTAATTCGATGGTAGAGGTAAACGCCGACCTTAACTTCGATCAGGTTCAGCGAACGATGGAAACTTACGATCCGAATTCTCAGGTTGCCATCAGCGAGCAAACTGTTAAGACGCAGAACAACGGTAAAAATTTAGGCGACTCAACGGCGCAAGCAAGCCAGAATACCACAACAAACTACGAAATAAGTAAGACCATAGAGAAAGTAATTTCCGGTTCCGGAAACATAAAAAGATTAAGCATTGCTGCCGTAATTAATGATGTTCCCAAAGAGGTAAAAAAAGGCGGAAAAACCGAAGTTACTTACGAACCCCGCCCGAAAGAACAACTTGATAAACTTGAAGAGCTTGTTAAAAATGCGGTAGGAATAGATCCGAATAGAAAAGATCAGTTTACTTTAGTCGATATACCATTTCAACCGAAAACATTAGACGAGGATGTGCAG
Source organism: uncultured Bacteroidota bacterium (assembly GCA_963739955.1). Taxonomy (GTDB): domain Bacteria; phylum Bacteroidota; class Ignavibacteria; order Ignavibacteriales; family Ignavibacteriaceae; genus FEN-1297. Next base: position 66,009 of record CAVUCX010000072.1, read on the forward strand.
GTGGAAAGCCCGGGAATTGTAGACGACGTTAACAAATGGTCAAACCCTGCTCTTATGATAATTGCAATTGCAGCATCAATATTCCTTTTAAAAGGCCTGATGAAAAAATTGAAAACCGAAAAAATTATGATAGGTACCTTCGATAATAATCAAATGGCGCTTAACGGCTATTCGAGTCCGGATTTATTGAAACCTAGAAATGCTCAACAGGTTGGGAGCGCTCCTAAGAAAAACTATCTGCCCATAGGTGATCTGGAAGATGAAATATCCGATGAGGCGGTACGAAAGAAGACCCAGCACGATAAAATTTCTAACTATGTTTCCAAGAATCCCGTTGAAGCGGCAAAATTAATTAACTCCTGGTTACATGAAGACGAATTTTAATAAAAGCTATGTCAAAAGAAAATATAAAACCGCTGGAAATTAACGGAATACAAAAAGCAGCCCTGCTGATGATAGCACTTAATGTTGAAAGCGCTTCGGAAGTATTCAAATATCTTGATGTAAACGAAGTTGAAATGATTTCAACCGAAATTTCCAAAGTACGAAATATTCCTTCAAATACCGTTGACGTTGTCATGGAAGAATTCTATGCCATGGTTACCGCGCGGGAATATGTTCTGGAGGGCGGCCTGGAATACGCACAGGCTGTTCTGGAGAAATCTTTCGGGTTCAATAAAGCGGTCGAAATAATTGAAAAGGTAAAAAACCTTACAACATTGAGAGGCTTCGATGTTTTAAGAAAGGCCGATTCCGTACAGTTAATTGGTTTCCTTAATAAAGAACATCCGCAAACAATAGCATTAATACTATCGCATCTGCCTCCTGATCAAACAGCCGAAGTTTTTAAGGAAATGCAGGAGCCTTTACGTACAGATGTGGTTTACAGGATTGCGACCCTTGGGAAAATTTCTCCGCAGACCTTAAAGCATGTTGAGAAGGTTGTGGATGATATGGCCGGATTAAGTATGGGACAGTCGCTAAGCAAAATAGGCGGCACAAAAAGTCTTGCAGCAGTCCTGAACAGAACTAACGTTAGTTTGAGCAAAGAAATTCTCAGCAACATGAGCGAAAAAGACGCCGATGTTGCCGGCGAGGTAAAAAGACTGATGTTCCTGTTCGAAGATGTAGTAAACATACAGGACAAGGATATTCAGAAAATACTCCGGGAAGTCGACAGAAAGGATCTGGCGCTGGCTTTGAAAATCGTGGACGAAAAACTCAAAGAAAAAATTCTATCGAATATGTCGGAAAGAGCCGCGGATCTTCTCAAAGAAGAACTTCAATATATGGGCATGGTAAAATTAAAAGAAGTGGAAGGCGCTCAGGCAAGAATTATAGATGTTGTAAAAGCCTTGGAGGAAAGCGGTGAAATAAGTCTTAACCTCAGAGGAAACTCGGAAGAAGTATATGTCTGAGATAATAAAATTAAATATGAAGAAACAGAAACTTAATGTTTCTTTAAAGAATCCTTTCGAAGTGAATAATTTCGAAACCGAGAAGGAGGAAGATTATTTTCAGAATCAGTTAAAACAGCACTATGAACACGGGTTCGCGGAGGGGCAGAAAGCGGCGCAGGAAAAACTTGAAAAAGAATTTTCAACCAAGTTGTTAAGAAGATTTAACGAAGTGCAGACAATTCTTAATGAAGTAGACGGGAATATGATTGCATACGCTGACAATTTTGAGAGGATCGTTATTAGCCTTTCTTTGGCAATTTCGGAAAAGATCGTAAAAAAGGAAATAGTTCAAAGCTCGGCTGTAAGCGAAGTGCTTCAGGAATCGCTGCATAGAGTGATGGGCGCAAATAGAATAATTGTAAAAATAAATCCCGAAGATCTTAAAGAGCTTAATTCGGAAGACAATTTATTATTTAAAGACGATTCGTTTTCTAAAATAAAGTTTGAGCCCGACGTAAAAATTGAACGCGGCGGGTGTCTGGTGGAAACAGAAATCGGGAACGTAGACGGAAGAGTATCTTCCCAATTCAATGAAGTTAAAAAAAGTTTAGAATCGGTATTTACGGATAGCGGGGATTAATGGAATTCGGGGAAGACATAATTCAGAAATACAGGAGGATCATTAACAAAATTGATCCTATAAAAGTTAACGGCAAAGTTTCGGACGTAATCGGGCTGGTAATTATATCCGTAGGACCGGTAGTTTCGCTAGGCGAAGTCTGTATTATAGTTGACCGGGAGGGAAGTGAGGTTTGCAAAGCAGAAGTAGTAGGCTTCAAAGAGGGGAAAGTTCTTTCAATAGCTTTGGGAGAAGTGCATAACATATCGCCGGCATGCGATATAATTGCAACCGGAAGAAGTTTTACGGTAGGGGTGGGAGATGAATTACTGGGAAGAGTTATTGACGGACTCGGTCAGCCGATAGACGGTAAAGGTGAAATTATATGCGACTCTTACAGAAGTATTCATAACGATCCTCCTAATCCGTTAACAAGAGCGCGGATTTCAGAACCGCTGCAAACGGGTGTAAGAGCATTGGACGGTCTGCTTACAGTTGGAAAAGGACAAAGGTTGGGAATATTTGCGGGAAGCGGTGTCGGGAAAAGCGTTACTTTAGGCATGATTGCGCGTAACACCAACGCAGACGTAAATGTGATTACCTTAATCGGCGAACGCGGGCGTGAAGTAAGGGAATTTATTGAAAAGGATCTCGGTCCCGAAGGATTAAAAAAATCTGTTGTAATAGTTGCTACCAGCGACAAACCTGCCTTAATAAGAATGAAAGGCGCATTTATCGGCGCAACTATCTCTGAATATTTCAGAGATCAAGGAAAAGATGTTGTATTGATGATGGACTCGGTAACAAGGTTCGCAATGGCGCAGCGGGAAATCGGTTTAACGGTCGGCGAGCCTCCTACAACCAAAGGATATACTCCTTCGGTTTTTGCGATGCTGCCCAAGTTGCTTGAGAGAGCGGGTACAAAGGATAAAGGTTCAATAACCGGTTTCTATACGGTGCTGGTTGACGGTGATGATATGAACGAGCCGATTGCCGACGCAGTAAGATCAATTCTAGACGGACATGTTGTGCTGTCGAGAAAACTCGCTAATAAAGGACAATTCCCTGCAGTTGATCCACTTCAAAGCGTTAGCCGTGTAATGCCCGACGTAGTAACGACCGATCATAGAAAAAGGGCTATAGCATTTAATGAAATACTGGCAACATATAGGGAAGCCGAAGATCTGATTAATATCGGAGCCTATGTAAAGGGAAGCAATCCGCAAATTGACCATTCCCTTACCAAAATTAGATTTTTAAGGAATTTTCTGAAACAGGATATGCTGGAAAAGTCAACATACGAGGAGACTGTTTCCAAATTAAAAGAAATTATCGAAGAACCTATACAATAAAATAATGGCAAAATTTCACTATAAATTCGAAGCAATTAAAAAGGTAAAAGAAGCCCTTGAGAAAAAAGCTCAAAAGGAAATTGCAGTAATTGATCTTGAAATTAAGAAACTGGAAGACGAGTATAAAAGGCTGACCGAATTGGAATTAAAAAGCAAGAAAGAGTTTGTTAAGGTTCACGTCTCCGTTGGTGAATTGCAATTTATAAAAAATTATGAGCAATTTCTTCAAAAGCAGAGAGAGCTGATTACGCTGAAAATCAGCAAGCTAAATGAAAAGAGAAAACTTAAACTTGATGAGCTTGTAACCAGAGGTAAAGAACATAAGATTTTTAATATTCTGGAAGAGCATCATCTAAATACTTTTAATATCGAACAGAATAAACTCGAGCTTGATCAAATAAACGAGATAGCGACTCAGAAATTTGCAAGGCATGAAAAGTGAAAGAAAAAATCATTTACATATTCGTTTTCTTAACAATATTTCTGATAACTACCGGAAGCGTTATTTATCTTAATAATAATTACACCGATATATTCAAGCTCAATTTTAAGCCTATAGTTAAACATGAAGACAGTTCAAACCATGATAAAAATCTTAACACCAATAATGTATCAATGGATGAACTTAAAAACGTAATTCAAACCGAATTTAAAAATTATCTGGTTGATTCCCTGAAGAAAGTTTATTCCGCGCCGCAAAAGAATACGGTTGTTGCGGAAGTGAAAAAAGATTCGTCTTTAGCCGACAGCGTGAAGAATTTGAGAAAGATCATAAATAAAATTGACCGGAAACTGGCGGAGCAGGAAGCGAAAAATACGCAGGTGAAAATTAATGAAGATAATGAAAAAACCAAGAGCGATAGTGCCTATATAAACTGGACGCATCAGACCGCAAAACTATATGAAGCAATGGATCCTAAACAAGCTGCTAAAATTATACAGAGTTATTCCGATAATATAGCCAGAGACATTATTTATTCGATGAGGCAAAAAAAGGCTGCCGAAGTTTTATCGGAACTTAATCCTCAAACTGCAAATAGAATAACACAGGCGAAATCAAATGCTTTTTAATCCTCTTTTCGTTCAAATAGGGGTCAGTACAGATCCGATAGAGATGCCAAAATCATCCAAGTTGAGCAACACATCTTATTTATTCTCTGATATAATTCGTGTTATCGGCGATAATAATAAATTATCCGATCCTCTTGCTGCCGCATTAACCTCCCAAAATTCATCGGGCAGCAGTGCAGTACAAAATGATTTACTCAACAGTTTTAACTTGAATTCCATCACCTCGCAAATTGCCGATTCAAATAATTCTAAGACAACACTGAATCTGAATGACCTTTTGAAAGAATTACTGTCAAACATTCAAAATAATAAAGAGGGAAGCATTGCTTCGCTTGAAAGCGATTTATCCAAAGCAGGCGATAAAAATATTCATCTTTTGACCACAAGCGGGGACCTTGACGGTTTTCTTCAAAAGCTTTTCAGCTTATTACCCGAATTAAAAATGGTTGAGGGAGGAGATAAAAACTTTATTGTAAAACCGGTATCCGGAAAAACAAGCGACGGCGGTCAGGATCAAAAGAAACAGGTCGAAGACGCAATAGTTAACCTGCTTCAAACCAATAATAATATTATCCTGAATTTTAATCTGGGTAATGAACAATTTAAAATAGAAATTCAAAAAATATCCGGCAGCGACGGAAATACAAAATCCGGAACTACCGGTATAATAGATGTAAACGAGTTAAAAACAAATTCGGATAAGACCATTATAAAAAATCAAAGTGCGGACAATGCCCAGCCCGGCAGTCAGATTACTCAATCGGCCGGCGAACAGTCCGATGACATTGTAAAAAGTTTTCAGGAAATACTGAACAATGCCGCAGATAAATCGGGTACTGCCGGTAAAGCAGTATCTGTGGCAAATTCAGATGCCGTTAAAAATACGGGAACTGCAGGCACTGCTAAAGCGGCAGCCGGGGACAATGCGGTTAATATTTCCGGGACAGCGGATTTGAAAAATTTTGATATTAAAAAAGTTAAAACGGAAAACGCCGAAGGAAAAATTCCTGAGATAAAAGTAACCGCTGACGATAACATGACAACCGGAAATTCTGCCGGTAATATAATAGCATCTTCCGAAAAAGATGCCTCTTTTATTACAGAAACTAATGGTAAAAACGTTAATGCACCGTCGGACATTACTAAAAATTTAAAAAATCAGGCAGCCGAAAAAACACAACCTTCGGCAGCCGAGGTCAAGAATACGGTTCCGGGCGATACTGCGAAAATGCCGGCAGTGAAAACTGAATTAGAAGATATCGCAAAAAATATTATAGGCAAACAGGTAAATAATAATTCAAACGGCGTCCGGACTAATACTACCGTTAATACCGGCACAGTTGTACCGGCGGAAGAACAAAAATATATTCTGTCGATAAAGGTAAATACTCCGCAAAGCGCTACTGAGGTTCAAAATTCAAGTGTTCAGAATAATATGGCAGGGCAGACTGAAACTGCAGGCGTTAAAGCGCAAAATCAGAATATAAATATAGATCTAACTACTTTAAACATAAATAAGCGCGAAAGTGCGATACAACTTTTTACCGATAAAACCCAGGCTCCGGTAAAGGAATTATTTAATCCTCCTATTACCTTGAAGCTCTCTATTAAGCAGCAGATTAAAAGCGTTGATAATAAAAGTGCGGAGAGTTCAAAATTTGTTCCCGAAAACAGTGCAGGTAAAATTAAAGTTGAAGCCGCAAAAACAAATCCGGCGCCAGGTCAAAATAGTTTGAAAAATAATTCAGTAGTAAATAAAGGCAGTTCGGAAAATATTCAAAGTTTCACCGATTATCTTCAATCGCCGACAGAATTAAATTCGAATAATGCAGGGCAGGAAGTTAAAAAGAGTACGGATTCTGCAAACGGCGAACTGGCAGGTTCAGTCTCAAAAAATGCCGGCAGTACTCAAAAAATAAATGACAATAATTCCGGTTCCGCTGTAAAGCAGGTTAACCAAACCGGCGGTGAGATTGATAAACCCGTTGCGTCTTCCGATAATTCCGGCGGTGAACTTGGTAATAAATCCGAAGAAGAAAAACAAAAAGGCGCTGATTTCAAAACCGCGGGAAACCAGTCCGTTAACGATTTTGAAAAACTTTTAACTGCAAAGGATAAAATTCCCGATAAATCAGGACAGATGTCTCAGCCAGCTAAAACTATAAATGCATCCGACATCGCAAAAGAATTTACGAGCATCATTAATCAGAAAGATTCCAAGAGTGTTGTTCTCCAGTTAAAACCCGAAAATTTGGGTAAAATAAAACTTTCGATCGATGTTACAAACAATATTGTTCATGCGAGGGTTGAAGTTGAAAACGAAGCCGCAAAGCAGATGGTCCAATCAAATTTGGATGCTTTGAAACATTCATTAAATCTGAGCGGCCTGCAGCTTAGCACGGTAGACGTATCGTTATCGGGGGGACAGCAGAAATCATTCAAGTCGTACGGTCCGAAAAAGAAATTTAATTATACGGGGAAGAACACTAAAATAAGTGAGGAGCCGGATACATCGGCTTCGCGGAATATGGGATATAATACTTACGAGTATTTAATATAGGAGAAGTAAGGTATGATAAATGCGTTAAATTCGACTGCAACTACACAAACAGCCAGCAGTGCAGCAACTACGGCGGCGGGAAGCAACAGCACTTTGGGCAAAGATGATTTTATGAAATTGCTGATTGCCCAGATGCAGAACCAGGACCCGATGAACCCGATGGACAGCACACAATACGCTGCGCAGCTTGCTCAGTTCAGTTCACTTGAACAACTGCAAAACCTGAATACGTCGATGACCCAGAGTATAAATGCCAATTTGACATTAACTCAATCGATAAATAATACATTAGCATCAACGCTGATAGGTAAAGACGTTAAAATGGGAAGTTCCACCATATCGAACGCCGGACAGGATTCGGTAGAGTTGGGCTACAATTTACCGTCCAATGCCAAGTCCGTAAGCATAAATATTTACGATGTAAGCGGTAATTTGGTAAAAACTATGGATTCTTCTGCCACTTCGTATGGCGACAATAAACTTTCCTGGGATTTTACCGATAATAACGGTAATAAACTGCCGGAAGGTGAATATACGTTCCAGATAGCGGCAAAGGATAATTCGGGCAACGATATTAAAGCCGATCCTTTTACACTTGGTACAATATCCGGAATCAGATTCACCAGTTCAGGTACACAATTAGTAATAAATAATACTGAGTACCAATTATCGGATGTTCAGGAAATACTGGGTACCAGCGGAGGTAATTAAAAAATGGCTGAAGTAAATGGAATAAGTGTTCCGTTTATTCCTATTACTCCAAATGAAGGTTTCGGTTCTTCAAAAGTTAATTCACCGACGGACAATTTCAGTTCGATTTTCGAAAAAGAACTGGCAAAACTGAAATTTTCGAACCATGCGATGAAAAGACTGGAAAACAGAAACATTCAATTAACGGAAACTGATATAAATAAGATACAAACCGCCGTTCAAAAAGCGGAAATGAAAGGATCGAAAGATTCACTGGTAATGATGAATAACACTGCGTACATAGTAAATATACCTAATAAAACAGTGGTTACCGCGTTGCCGGTTGAGCAAAGCGAAGATAATATCTTCACGAACATAGACAGCGTAGTATTTGCGCAGTAAAAAATGCATGAGTGCATGGTTGCATGAATTCATGATAAGATTGTAAAATTAAATTTAATAAATAAATACAGAGCGGGACCTTTTGTGGACGCTCTGGCTTGCCTAACGGCAGGCAGGATCCGGCCGACCGACTGAAGCCGGGTCACATATAAGAAAAACCATAGGAGGTTAAAATGGCACTTCTTAATTCTCTATTCTCAGGCGTTTCCGGTTTGCAGAATCTGCAAAAAATGATGGACGTTATCGGTAATAATATTGCTAACGTTAATACCATCGGATTCAAAGGCTCACGCGTAACTTTCAGCGATACATTCAATCAGTTCATTAAATCCGGTACAAACCCTTCAGGTTCATCAGGCGGTACAAACTCGTTCCAGATCGGTTTGGGTACAAAAATAAATTCTATTGACAGAGATTGGAACCAGGGTACATTTGAAAGCACCGGTACAACTACCGATTTGGCTTTGCAAGGCCCCGGCTTGTTTATCTTAAAGAGCAACGGACAGCAGTTATATTCCAGAGCCGGCGCGTTTATTTTTGATGCCGACGGTAAATTGGTTAATCCCCAGAACGGTGCGGTTGTTCAGGGTAAAGTAGCCGTTGACGGCGTTATACCTTCCGGTAATACAATTGAGGATGTTAAGATCGATAAAAACTTGAGAATACCGGCCGTGAAAACTGCCAACACTACATGGGGCGGCAATCTTCAAAGCAGTTCGTCGATAACTCAAAGCCAGGATATAGTTCAAAGCGGTACTCTGGTTCCCGGATCTGCCTATCCGACAAGCACAGTAAAAACTACTACTATTTACGATAAAAACGGAAATCCTTTCACATTGTCTCTGACATATACGGAAACAGCCGCAAATACTTACGATGTAAGCTATGATGTTTCGAGCACCAGCGGAGTATCAATGGGGAGCGGCACATTGGATACCGGAGTAACCATAGATGCTAATAATCCTCCATATAAAGGTGCTGCTCCGGGAACACCTGTCGGACCTTATACAATACCCGGTATTTCCAATACGGCTTCAGGTGTTACTATTGATTCCGGTGATGTTTCCTTAGATGTTTCTGCGATAAGAACCGGCAGCAATTCTACATTAAGTTTCATAGTTGACGATAACAGAACGCCCACCATCGTTAACGGTTCGGTTACAGTTTATGATTCTTTGGGTAATCCTCATACATTAACTTTGAAGTATACTAAAACCGATCAGGGACAATGGAAATTCAACGCTTCCATACCTTCAACCGACGGTACATTATCAAACAATACCGGTTATGTAAATTTTGACGCTAACGGTCTTATTCAGTCAACCGACCCGAACCCGATAATTTTATCCTACGCTCCTTCGGGCGGTGCGGATACACAGACAATTAAACTGGATTTCGGTTCCGGTACATCGGGAATAACTCAAACGTCTTCCGATTCAAACGTATCAGCTTTATCACAAGACGGTTCGGCGGCTGCTTCTTTATCGAATATAAACATCGACCAGTACGGAAAAGTAGAAGGTATATTCTCCAACGGTCAGTCAAGAGACTTAGCTCAGATAATGGTTGCTACTTTCACGAACTTAAACGGTCTTGTAAGCGTCGGCGATAACATGTACAATGTCGCTGCCAACTCGGGAGATCCGAGAATTGACGTACCCGGATCAACTTCAAATACAACAATTCAGTCGGGAGCTCTTGAACAATCAAATGTGGATTTATCAAACGAATTCACGAAGATGATCGTTTCTCAAAGAGGCTTCCAGGCTAACGCCAGGGTTATAACAACTGCGGACAGTTTGTTGCAGGAAATCACGAACCTGGTTAGGTAATTATTAACTTAAAGGTTAGTTTATTTAAGGGCTGTTAAATAACAATTTAACGGCCCTTTTTCATTTCCTGATTTCAACCAAGTGTTCAATAATAACCATTCAATTCCCGCTTTACTTATTCAATCCATCAAATAACCAGTCGAAAATCAATTGGCATATCAATTGAGCAAAATAAAAGAAAAAAAGTGATTATTATGCCTTTACCAGACGAACAAATAGACAACACAAAGAGCGAAGGAGTCCCGGTAAAACCTGCCAAGTCAGGATTGAATATGAAGATATTTATATTCGGCATTCCGGTATTTATGGTTCAGCTTGTAGCTGTTTATTTTATTACCGCGAATATTCTGATGAAAAAATTCGAGAGCAGGGCGGCAGTGGGAGGTAGAGACAGTACGGTGGTCGGCCAGGCCGATTCTTCCCACAAAAAAAATAAAGTTGAACTGGGTAAATTCATTTTCCCGGTTGACGATATTATCGTAAATCCTGCAGGCACCGATGGAAAGAGGTTACTTTTAACTTCTCTCGGCATAGACTTAAGAGCCGCCAATATGATGGAAGAATTAAAAACCAGGGAAGCACTTGTGAAAGATGTTATTATATCAACACTTTCGAGCAAGAATGTGGATCAGTTAAATAATACGGATTACAGGGATACCTTAAAAACAGAGATTGCGGGTCAGCTCACAAAGCTAATTCCAAACGTTGGAATTAACACTGTATATTTCAGTAAATATATAATACAATAAAATATGGCAGAAGTACTTTCACAACAAGAAATAGACCTGCTGCTTAACAATGTTAAAAGCGGCAACGAACAGACACCTGCCCAGAGCTCGGAAAAAGAAGCAGTTTTATTCGATTTCAGACTGCCCAACAGAATTTCTAAAAATCAGCTCAGGACAATCAGCAATATAAACGAGAACTTTGCAGAAAGCTTCAGCTCGTTTCTGGTGTCAAAACTTCAGACAATCGTAAATATTAATGTTACCTCAATAGATCAAATTTATTATTCGGAATATATCTTATCGGTATCCAATCCCGCTTGTTTATATACTTTTGATATTAAAAATACCGACATAAAAGGAATACTGGAATTTAACCCGGACCTTGCTTTAACGCTGGTTGACAGGCTTCTCGGCGGAAGCGGCGTGGGCGCAAAACAAGCCAATTTAATTACTCCGATTGAACAAAGAGTACTGAGCATTGTTGCTGAAAGAGTAATGCTTGATCTGAGAAAAGCCTGGCAGATAATTGACAATCTCGAATTCAGGATGGAAAGATTCGAATCCGATATAGACTTTGCGCAGATTACATCACAAAGCGAATCCGTGCTTTTAATTTCTTTCGAGATCATGATCAGCGACCAGACTTACATGATGAACCTCTGCTTCGCTACTTTTGCTTTTGATGTTATTCTTTCAAAATTAAATTCTCAGAAATTATCTACAATCAGACCCACAAAGTATTCGGGTACTACTTCCGGCGAGATAATTAAAAATCATCTTTATAAAACTTATTTACCTATTGTCGCGGAGTTCGGAAAAGCAAAAATATCCGTTCAAAACCTATTCGATTTAGAAAAGGGGGACATAATAAAACTGGATACCAAGATCAGCGACGAACATCCGATAAAGGTAGGTGAAAAGGTCCTGTTTTACGGCCGGACCGGTGTGGTAAATAAACATAAAGCGATTAAAATTACCCGCAAAGTAGATTTGAACAATAAAATAGAATAGGTAAGGAAACATGGAAAATTCAACACAACAAGAAAATAACAACCAGAATATGGAAAATAATGTGGAAGAGGAAATTTTTTCGAATCCGGAAAGTTCCTTACATGACGGAAAAGTTATCGGAGGATTGGCTGAGTTTGACGAATTTGACGAATCTAAAAATTATTCCGGCGGCGGCTCGGATAAATTGAATTTTCTGAAGGACCTTCAGCTTAATGTATTCATTGAACTCGGCAGAACCCAGATGCCCATCAAAGAGATTCTTGAGCTCGAAAGAGGTTATGTTATTGAGTTGGATAAGTTGGCGAGCGAACCTGTCGATATTTATGTTAATAATAAAAAAATTGCCGAAGGCGAAGTAGTTGTTATCGATAAACATTTCGGAATACGAATTACCAATCTCAACGAGCCTAACAACAGAATCAAAGGAATGTTCTAATGTCGTTTTTAGATATTGTAAAAGCACTATTACCTCTTTTATTAATTGTCGGCCTGCTGTACGGTGCGCTTGTCTTTGTTAAAAGATACGGTATCTCGGTAAGGGGAAAAAAATCGGGAGCAGTTTCAATAGACGTGATCAGCACACAAATGATAATGCCTAAAAAGTTTATTTCGATTGTAAGAGTAGAAGACAAACTTCTTGTTCTGGGAATAAGTGATCAGTCTATTACTTTTCTTAAGGAAATGGATAAGCCTTATGAAGCTGTGTCGAAGCCCTCTTTTGAAACCGATAAAAATAATTTTCTAGACCTGCTTAAGAAAAATCTTGGAATGAAATGAAAAAGGCCCTCTTCATCTTTATTTTATTTTTTTTATTATGCTTCGCCGACACTTCCTTGGCGCAGCAATCTACTTCCATTGCCTTTCCTAAGATCGGAATCAATGTAGGAACTTCGAATAACCCGAGCGATATATCCGTTACACTTCAGATCCTTTTCCTTATGACGGTGCTTTCGTTGGCTCCGTCAATTATGATAATGACAACATCCTATCTTAGAATAATAATTGTTTTTCACTTCCTGAAGACGGCTATGGGTACTCCCCAAATGCCTCCGAGTCAATTATTGGCAGGTGTTGCATTGTTTATGACTTTTTTTATTATGGCTCCAACATGGAGTAAAGTAAACGACCAGGCTATAAAACCGTTAATGGACGGGAAAATTTCAGCGCAGGAAGCATATGATAAAGGTATTCAACCGGTACGCGAATTTATGTTCAGGAATGTACGCAACGAAGATCTGGAATTATTTATCGGCCTGGCAAACCTCAACAGACCTAAAGACAAAGTCGACCTTCCTACCTATGTCTTAATTCCGGCGTTTGTTTTAAGCGAGCTAAGAGCCGGATTTATTATCGGATTTTTCCTGTTTGTTCCGTTTCTTATGATAGATATGATCATTGCGAGCATCCTTATGTCAATGGGTATGATGATGCTTCCCCCTACTTTAATATCATTGCCTTTTAAAATACTGCTGTTCGTTCTCGTTGACGGATGGCATTTGATTGTCGGTTCATTAGTAAGGAGTTTTTCATAGATGACTGAAGAATTAATTATTGAAATATTAAAGGAAGTATTCTATTTAACTTTTATAATACTTCTGCCGGTTCTGGGTGTGTCTTTA
>CAVUCX010000073.1:0-42691 GCA_963739955.1 uncultured Bacteroidota bacterium
ATCCTTCCTGTTTGCTTCGTTCAGGTTCACGTATTTGTGCTTCAGGCATCCATCGTCTCAGGTATCGGTACTACTTCGTTCGGAGGTGAATATACATCCGATAAAATAAAAAGCAATAATCTCGGCGATCATTCCCGGTTTAGAAAGGGTATTTTTGCCGAGCAAAAATTTTCGCCGGTTAAAGATCTTACGGTTATTGCAAATGCCTATGCATATGATTATTCATCAATAGGATGGAAGTTTTGGCCGGGACTAGATATGGCATATAATATTGCGGAAAATCTGCGTCTGTTCGGATCGATAGGAAAAGCGTTCCGCATACCTACTTATACCGAACTTTATTATTCTTCTCCCGCGAGTAAGGGCAATCCGGATTTAAAATATGAGGAAACGCTTAATTACGAAGCCGGAATTAATTTTCACCTTTCAGCTTATAATCTGAAAGTCAGTTTGTTCAGGAAGGAAGGAAAAAATCTGATCGACTGGGTGAGACTTAATAACGCCGCGCCGTGGACGGCAAGAAATATAGCCGTTTTAAATACTAACGGAGCTGAAATAAATTTTGCGGTACGGCCGGATAAAGTATTTAACGGGTTTCCCTTAACAACAATAGGTCTCGGATATACTTACTTAAGCTCTGATAAAAATACCGAACAGTTCGAATCCCAGTACCTGCTTGATTATATGAGGCATCAATTTCTGATGGATGTAAATAACTCATGGTGGTTCGGCATTAAGCAAAACTGGGAACTGCGGTACGAGAACCGCGTAAATTTCGAAGATCATTTTATAGTAGATACTCAATTGTACAAGCAGTTTGAAAATTTTGAAATTTTTGTGAAAGCAACAAATCTTCTTAATAAATCTTATTCTGAAATAAGCGGTGTTCCGCTGCCGGGCAGATGGATCACCACGGGAATAAAATTCAATGTCGGAGGATAAATTTAAAAATGGCTAAATTTTTTATAGGTACGGCCGGATGGTCGTACAAAGACTGGGTGCCGGCCTTTTACCCCAAAGCTCAAACCGGAAGCTTTGACTGGCTGAGTTTCTACGCGCATTATTTTAACTGCGTGGAAGTTAATTCAACTTATTATGCTTACTTAAGTCCTAAAGTAGTGCAGGGCTGGATTGATAAAGTTTCCGATTCCGGGGATTTTATGTTTACGGTTAAACTGCATCAGGATTTTACCCATAAAAAGATCTTTGACCGGCAGAAGATCAACGCGGTATGCTATAACCTTGATTTGCTTGCCGGATCAGAAAAGCTCGGCGGTTTGCTTCTCCAATTTCCGTATTCATTTTCGTTTAATAACATAACCGCCGATTATATACGCAGGCTTAAAGAATTATTTCAAAGCTACAGTTTGTTTGTTGAGGTGCGCCATTCGTCATGGAACAATAATAATGTGATGGAATTGTTTTCGGAATTGGGCCTTACCTTTTGCACTATAGATCAGCCGCAGGTTGGCAAGGCAATTCAATTCGATCCCGTTATTACGAACGGCAAAGCGTATCTTCGTTTTCACGGCCGAAATGCCGATGCATGGATGCAGTCGATTAATAACTTCGGCAAAAAACAATCGTACGACGAACAGAACGAACGTTACAAATATCTTTATTCTCCCGGAGAACTTGTTGAGATATATCAGAAAATTAAGTCCGTGCAGGAAAAAGTAAAAGAGGTTTACGTGATCATGAATAATCATCCGCAGGGGGATGCGGTGGCTAACGCGTTCGAACTGATTCATCTGCTTGAGGAGAAAGCTAAGGTTGATATGCCCGGAACAATACTGAAGGCCTACCCCAGACTGGCGAAGAACGGCACGCAGATGACGCTGATTTAGCAGATTTTCGCAGGATTAAAAGGGGGGGAACATGGAAGAATATTTGTTGGGAAATTTAACTTCAAGGGTTATTTCGTGTTTTTATAAGGTCTATAATACTTTAGGCTTCGGTTTTCTTGAAAAGATCTATGAAAACGCGATGAAGATCGAACTTGAGAAAGCAGGTTTTTCAGTAGAGAGGCAAAAGCAGATAAAAGTATATTATGACGGAAATATTGTAGGAGAGTATTATGCTGATTTAATTATTGAAGGCAAAATAATTATTGAATTAAAAGCGGCAGAATCGTTAATAAAGGAACATGAATTACAATTAATTAATTATTTAAAATCTACAAAAATTGAAATTGGACTTTTATTAAATTTTGGTAAAAAGCCTGAAATAAGAAGAAAAATATTTTCAAACAAATGATAATAGATTATTTTTTTATCTGCGCGGATCTGCTAAATCAGCGTTATCAGCGTGCCATCGGGACAAACTTATGAGAACGATATTTCATCTGGACCTTGACGCTTTTTTTGTCTCTGTAGAGCGTATATTTGATCCGTCCCTGGAGGGAAAGCCCGTTATTGTAGGCGGAGACCCGTACGGCAGGGGCGTAGTAGCGGCATGTTCCTACGAAGCAAGAAAATACGGGCTTCATTCCGCTATGCCGATAAGGACCGCATTTAAACTCTGTCCGCAGGGAATATATTTATCGGGACATTTTAAAGAGTACACGCTTTATTCCAAAGCCGTTAAAAACATACTTTCCGCTTATGCACCTGTAATAGAACAAGCTTCGGTGGATGAATTTTATATGGACTTTACGGGATGCGAAAAACTCTACGGTTCTATGTTCGCCTTCGCGACAGGAATGCAGAGTGAAATATGGGAAAAATTGTCGCTGCCTTGTTCAATCGGGATAGGAAGCAACAAGACAATCGCCAAGATAGGTTCCGATTGTATGAAACCCAAAGGGATTACGTACATAATTCCCGGTATGGAAAAAGAATTTCTGTCGCCAATGCCGGTTGAAACAATTCCCGGAGTAGGGAAGGTTACACAGCGGGATTTAAACAGCAAAGGCATTTATACAATCGGCGATATTACAAATCTTCCTCCCGATTATTTCTCTGCGGCATTCGGTAAATACGGCGTTGATCTATGGAGAAAGGCCAACGGCGAAGGCCGGGAATACCTTACGGTTGAATACGGACAAAAAAGTATTTCAAAAGAAACCACATTCGACCGTGATGTTGTCAGCAACAATATTATCGAGAGTACGTTATTTAACCTAACCGGGAAAGTATGTCAGACGTTAAGGGATAATAACTGGCAGACCTCGACTATTACACTTAAGTTCAGGTATTCTGATTTTCAGACAGTTACACGCTCCAAAACGGTAAAGCACCCTACCGACGACGATAAAATTGTTTACGATATTGTTATGGATTTACTGGGAAAAGCGCATACTAGACGCGTTGCGGTAAGGCTGGTAGGTGTGGGGCTCACAAAATTTAACGGATTCTGCGAGCAGGAGATATTATTCGAAGACATCGAAAATAAAAGAAAAAAGTTACTAAGAGCGGTAAATACTATAAGGAATAAATATAACTTTAAAGTTATAACCGTCGGAATCAAATGAATATTACCATTTTCAATAAGTAATAACCGGTTCCAATGGCGGTTTAATCCTTTTTTCTGTCCCGATATCAAATTTGTTGATTATATTCTGCAGACTTTCCGTAAGTTTCTTCAGGTCTTCCATAGCTTCTTTTACCTGTATAGCTCTTTCGGCATTATTTTTCGAAACACCGTTAATAGTTATTATGCTGTTATTAATGTGTTCTACTTTTGCAGATTGTTCTTCGTTAGCGGACGCAACCTGTTCAATTACTTCGGAAACCTGAGTAACCGATTCTATAATATTATCCAATGATGTACCGGCCTGGGATGCATAATCTCTTCCCATGTTAACTTTCTCCAATCCCGCGGAAATGGATTCCACAGCACCGCTGGAATCGGCCTGAATTTTCTTTATCATTTTTGCTATATCCTGGGTTGCGGAAGTAGTACGTTCGGATAATTTCTGAACTTCATCGGCTACGACGGCAAAGCCCCTGCCGTGTTCCCCGGCCCTTGCGGCTTCTATGGATGCATTCAGCGCAAGCAGGTTTGTCTGATCCGCTATTTCCTGAATCAATTGTATAATGTCACCGATTTCATTGCTGCTTTCTCCCAGTTTTTTAATCGTATCTGCTGCCTGATTGACAACATTACTTATTTCACCAATGCTGTCAACCATCCGCCGTACAATATTTCCGCCTTCAAGTGCGGTTTCCTTTGCCTTAACCGAAGCCTTAGCCGCCTTATCGGAATTCTTACTGCTGTCGTTAATGGTTAATGTTATTTGTTCCACTGCAATGGCTACTTCATCTGATCTGTTGCTTTGCTCTTTTGTGCCTTCCGAAATTTTCTCAGCGCTTATATTTATTTGATCGCCTGCCGCTGCGGTAGATTCGACAGCGTCAATCAAACTGACTATTATGTCCTTTAAATTTTTAACCGCTTTATTGAAACCGGCAAATAGCCTTGTAAAAGAGTTATCCGAGTCTATTTCAATATTTACGTTTAAATCGCCTTCCGAAAAGCGGTTCATTTTCGCAAGAAGAGTATCGAAACCGTTTTGAAGAAATTCTTGCTGCTGTTGAAGCACTTTTTTGGCTTCTTCATCTTTGCGGCGAGCTTCTTCCGCAAGCATGAATTTTTCTTCTTCGGCTTCTTTGCTATGTCTAATTTCGTTTTCCAGCTTTTTATTTATTTCCTCAAGCGACCTACGTTTGTTTATGGTTCTTTTTATCGAATAATAAACTATCGCCGCCATGAGAAGAATTATAATAGATCTGAACCACCAGGTGGCCCAAAAAGGCGGGGCTATTAAAATGCTGATCGAAGTCCCTTTATCATTCCATATATTATCGTTATTTGATCCTTTTACCAGAAAAGTATATTCGCCCGGATCCAGGTTGGTATAGGAAGCACTTCGGTTCGTGCCCACATAATTCCAGTTCTTATCAAAACCTTTCAGCATGTATGCATATTCGTTCTTGGCGGAAGAACGATAATTAAGCGCCGTAAAATCAAATGAAAATACCGATTCTTTATAAGACAAAACAATATTATGTGTTTCACTTATATCCTCCGTAAGAGGAGAACCTTTCAGTCCAGGCTTAACATGTTTGTTAAAAATTTGAAAATCCGTAACAACAACCGGAGGTATGTAATCATTATCCTTAACTTCCGACGGGTCGAAATAATCGAATCCGTTAACGCCACCGAACAATAATTTACCTTCTTTTGTCTTATAACAGCTATTGATTACGTACTCGTTTCCCTGAATACCGTCAAGTTTAGTATAATTTTTAAAAGTTTCTTTCTTCGGATCAAATTTTGATAATCCCCGATTGGTACTAAGCCAAATATTTCCCGAATTATCCTGCAGAATTCCTCTAACCGAATTATTGGGAAGGCCTTCTTTTTCATAATATTTTTTAATCGTGCCGTTTTCCCTGTCTATTTTGTTTAGACCGTTTATCGTACCAACCCACAAAAGTGAAGATGACTCTTCATATATGGCGGTGACAAATCCGGTTGACAGACCTTTGGGACTTTTGGGATCGGACGTATAGGTATGAATGATCTTTTCCGTCTTCGGATCGAAAACACTCAGCCCCTGTGTAGTTCCGCATAGAATATAGCCTTTGCTGTCTGCCAAAACAACTTCCATATGATTGACAGGGAGAGAAGTATTTTGAACATCGAACATTTTAAACGAATGGGTTTCAGGATCAAATTTAATTAAGCCGTCGGTGGTAGCTAACCACAATTTGCCGTCTTTGCTTTCATCAATGTCGAAAACATTGTTGCTTTGAATGGAAGAATTGGTTTTAGTGTAAGATTTAAAAGTATGATTATTTTGATTAAACATGCTAATACCTCCGTCCCAAGCTCCGATCCAGATGTTGTTCCGGGAGTCTTTAAAAACCGTCAATATAGCATCTTTGTTTAAATTAGTATTAGCCGTGTTATAGTGTGTAAAAATATTTGTGTTTTTATTAAATAAATCGAGTCCGCCGCCGTCAGTGGCAACCCAAATATTTCCGTCTTCTGCTTCGGAAAAGTCCCGTACAGTGTTGACAGACAGACTTTTATTATTACCTGGAATATTCCTGTAACAGTTCAATGCCTGATTTGTTTTATTCAAATAATTAATTCCACCGGAAAATGTTCCGAACCACAGGTCTCCGGCTCTGTCTTTATAAATTGAATAGATTGAATTATTGTTCAGGCTTGAGGAAATATCGGGGTTGTTTTTATAATGGATAAAATTACGGCTGTGGCTTTTCAGATAATTCATACCGCCATTATCGGTTCCGACCCATAAATTTCCCGATCCGTCCGGGCAGATAGAAAGTATCAGATTATTGCTTATACTGTTTTCATCAGCGGGATTATTGGAAAAAAGTGAGACTGACCTATTATTGAGACTATTTAAATTTAGATAGCCTAGTCCGTTTCCATAAGTTCCTATCCATAATATGCCGTTAATATCTTCCGCAATGGTTCTGATTTCATAATTTTGTTTTAACTTCCCGTCAGTCAACTGAATTGGAAACATAGTAAATGTTTTATGGTCCCGATCGAGCATGTTTAGTCCGCCGGTAGTAGTGCCGGCCCATATATTACCCTTGGAATCCACAAATACCGATTTTACATAATCATCTGATATACTCTGCGGATCTCCCTGATTATGTATATATTGAACAAATTTTTTACTTTTTCTGTTAAAGCAAACAAGTCCTTTACTGGTCGCAAACCAAATATTGTTGTTTTTATCCGCGGCAATGGAAGCAACTTCACCGCTAACGATCCCTTCCGGATTACCCTGACCCGGTTTGAATGAAGTGAAAATATCTTTATCTAAATTATAATAACATAAGACCCTGATCCATTCCGATCCAAATAATGTGATTACTATCCTCATACAAACTTAAGATCGAACTACTTTTAATACTCGTAGAATCGTTTTGATCGGCCTTATAAATTTTAAAATTATAACCGTCGTATTGATTTAAGCCGTCGAAAGTCCCGAACCATAAAAAGCCCAAATGGTCCTGTAAAATACATCTAACATTCGACTGTGAAAGACCGTCGTCTGTCGTAATATGTGTAAATTTAATATTTCTAGTTTGGGCGTTAGTTAAGCTCAGAAAAAAAAATATCAGGACAATGAACTTTTTCAATTGAGACCCCTCCAGTAGTTTTATTAAATTACTCAAATTAAATTACTCAAGTTGACAGCCTGTTTTTATATATCATTGAAACAGCTTGAAATATTTATATTTTTTTCATTAACCCGCGAATTAATTCGCGGGTTAATGAAAAGGAAAAAGGTTTTTGTAACTGTTTCAACGGTTTTCACAACAAAAACATTTAGGCGGTCAACTTGAGTAACTTAATTATCGAAAATATTCTTTAAAACTTAATGAAACGGTTCAAAATAATTGAAACAAACTTAAATTATCTCGGTTAAGAATTTTGAAATTCATTTAAGGTTAATTAGTCTGAACGGATAAAAAGACAGCAGTAATTAACCGGTAAATGAAATATCCATATCACAATAATGCTCTTAATGTGAAGTAAATTGGATTATTGACTGTTAACGGAATAATAATTTTCAAAATAAGAATTCTATTAAAATTTGTACCGGAAGGCATATACTTTTAATTTTCCCATCCACGCTATTTGTTTCTAATACATGTACTTGGGAATAAAAATGTTGAAGAAAAACTTGAGGTTTTTAACATGTTTGAAAAAACAAGACGAAAAATCAAAAAATGGTTTAGTCTCTTTAAAATCGAAATCACCCCGGAGGCCATTTCATTTGTCTGCCGCCCAATAAATGCAGATGCAAATGATAAACTTCCTGCCCGCCGTTTTGTCCGCAGTTGAATACCAGTCTGTAACCGTCATCCGAAATATTCATTTCTTTGGCAAGTTTGTTCGCAGCATCTACCATTTCTGCCAGTAGCCGGGAGTGTTCGTCAACTTTGAAATCGGAGATCTTCGGTATTTCGATTTTAGGAATAATCAATATGTGTACCGGTGCCTGCGGGTTGATGTCCCTGAAGGCCAGAATATTTTCTGATTCAAAAACAATATCCGCAGGGATTTCTTTTTTAACTATTTTGGAAAATATTGTATCGCCCATAATTATTCTTCCCTTTCAATCCCGTATTTTTTCATCTTATTATACAAATGACTTCTTTGAATTTCTAGGACTTCCGCTGTTTTACTTATATTCCAGTCGTTTAAATTCAATTGCTTGATGATGAACGCTTTTTCCGCTTTTTCTTTGAATTCCTGGAACGAGTTGCTTGTATCAATAATATTGTCTATTTGGTTTTTAGTCGAAGTAAATAGACGCTCGATTTCATGTTTCGTAATCTCTTTCTTATCGATTAAAATTATAATCCTTTCTATCGCATTTCTCAGCTCACGCACATTACCGCTCCAGGGTATGTTTTGAAGAAACTTTATACTATCCTCGCTGAAATTTATCTGAGGTTTTTTGTGCTTTCTGCAAATATCATCCGCAAAACTTTCAATCAGAATAGGGATATCTTCGGTTCTTTCTCTTAATGCCGGTATCTGAACGGGTATTACATTTAGTCTATGAAATAAATCTTCCCTGAAATTACCTTTTTCTATTTCCTCGGGCAGATTTTTATTTGTAGCGGAAATTATTCTTACATCAACTTCTATTTTTTTCGTTCCGCCAACCCGCTCGATTTTACCGTCTTCAATGGCACGAAGTACCTTAGCCTGAGCCTGAAGGCTCATGTCGCCAATTTCATCTAGGAAAAGAGTCCCTTTGTTTGCAGATTCAAATTTACCTATGCGCTGCTGGAATGCACCAGTAAACGAACCTTTTTCATGTCCGAACAGTTCTGATTCTATAAGCTCGTTGGGAATTGCGGCGCAGTTCACTTCAATGAAGGACTTGTCCATTCTCTGACTCTGCCGGTGAATTGCTTTTGCCACTAGTTCTTTGCCGGTTCCGTTTTCACCTGTTATTAAAACCCTTGCATCGGTAGGCGCTACTCGTCCAATTAATTCAAGAATACTTTTAATTGGTTTGCTTTTACCCAGGATTTCACTCGAATCAGACGAAGTTTTTTTATATTCTTTGTTTTCAACAAGCAGTTTTGCCTGTTCAACTCCGTTTCTGATGCTGATCAAAAGTTTATCCCTGTCGATAGGTTTTTCGATGAAATCAAAAGCACCCAGCTTAGTTGCCTTTATTGCGTTCTCAACACTGCCGTGTGCCGATATAATAATCACCGATATTTCCTGATTAATTTCCTTTACCTTGTTAAGCACTTCGAAACCGTTCAACTCCGGCATCTGAATATCGAGCAGAAGGCACATATATTGAGTTCCGATAATCTTCGTTATACCCTCTTTTGCGCTGGTAGTATAATCTACATTGTAGCCTTCATAGTCGAGGATTAGTTTTATACTTTCGCAAATCTCTTTTTCGTCGTCTATTATTAATATTGAATTCATAAATGGTATCTGATGTAAAATAGTGTTCTGATAAGCATTACCTTTGATGGAAGCACATTTTTATTCTTTTTGAGCAGACGTCCAAATATATTTCCCAGTGCGTTTGTTTGCAAATCCCTTATATCAATTGATGACTGAACTTTAAAGTCCTGTTCAAAAACTTCCACAAAATAACCAATTAGATCGCCTAAATCAAAGAAATTAGATGAGTACGACAGAAAAGCGCTACCGAAAAAATGAGCTACTTTATCTTTATCGCCGTAATTATTTGACGGTGAATCAAAAAACAAATATTTAGGTAGATTTCTATCCTTTAAATTGAAAATAGAATCATTTGCAGATACAAGCGGATAATTAATTATTATCCCCGTTAGCGGGATTTGAATAGGAACAAATTTATAGGGAACCGCGGCAAATGTAAGTGCAAACAAAGCTTCGGAATGATTTCCGTCAGTAATTTTCAGAGCCATTTCATAGAGAGAATCAACCTGCGACAAATCGTCGTTTTTTCCTTTTAGTCTTACGAAATCCTTGGATGCCAAATAATTAGAGATTGCGAACACTTCCGAACCCAATTTTGTAGTTTGAGGATATATAAAATATGCCGGTAATAAAACAGCGGATGTTAATAAATATAAAATAACTCTGTTCAAGTAATTTCAAATTTTTTGAGATAAATAAAAATAACAACTCAAGCCGCTCAAAACAATGAAATTGAATATTTGTTTGACATTAAAGGCAGAAAATTTTGTTTTGAGTTGATTTTAAAGCATACTATTTACATTTTAAGGCTCAAATTATTTTTATTGTTGATTATTGATAATAAATAAATACCATAAATTGGATAAAAATAATTTCCCGACAAATTTTAAAAACACGCGAGGGGTCACAATGGAATCAGGAAGTACTATCGCCGTAAGGCAGGGAGTAATCAATAGAATTCAACTGAAAGAAACGGTAATAATTCTAACCCTATCGGTTTTAATTCCGTTTTTAATTCACTTCTTACCGGATTTTAACGGAATAGCAATAGGAGCAATTTTATTACCGATGTTTTGGGCTCCTTATATCGCAATAAAGTATTTTAAATTTCACGTCGGTTTGATCGCCGGTCTTGCCGCACCAATGGTTAATTCATTGATTACCGGTAATCCGCATATGGGAATAATACCATTAATAACTCTTCAACTTGTATTTTTTGTTATCGCTGCCGGTTTTTTGGACAGAATTAACGTGCTAAAGAATTTTAATGCGATCATAGCTTATGCGGCTTCGATTATAATATCGTTGCTGGTAATTATGATCTTCCCTTATTTAATGCAGAATTTAGTTCCTTCAAATTACTTATTTGTTGCTTTCATTTCCGGGCTTCCGGGCATTGTTCTTCTTGCCGTAATCAATTATGTTTCCTTAAAATTAAAAAAGGAATAATAAATACCGGAATCGGACTATTTTATGCAAGATCTTTCTTTTACGGATATTAAAAGAAGAGTAGACGATTTAATTCTTCCTTCTTTTGATCTGATTATAGGTATAGCGACCGGCGGGATTGTTCCCGCCAGTTTGATTGCATATAAAAAAGGAATTGAGCTAAAGATCGTAAGGATAAATTACCGGGACGATAATAACGATCCCAGGTATGATGTTCCTGTTCTTTTTGAAGGCATAGAAACCTTAAATAATAATCTTAATCTTTTAATCGTAGACGACGTATCTGTTAGCGGTAAAACTATGGAATTGGCAAAATCCATTTTTAAAAGACAATAAAATAAGCACGCTTGTTTTTAAAGGCAGAGCCGACTATGTATTATTTCCCGAAATTAAGACGTGTGTTAATTGGCCATGGAAATTAAAGCGTAATGATTGAACCAACCTATAAAACTTCTTACTTAAAAAAAATATTTTTACAGTCAATTATCAGTGTTAGTATTTCTTTACTGGCGGTAAGTACAGCATTGCCTCAGCAACTGAAATCGGATTCCGTTAAAACATTTAAATTAAACGAAGTAGTTGTAACCGGAGCAAGATACAAAACGGGATTGAATAAAATTCCGGCCAGTATTACAATAATAGACCAAAAACAAATTTCCCAAGCCAATGATGTAAACATTCTTCCTATTTTGGGAAATAATGTACCCGGATTGTTTTTGGATTCGAAAAATATTGCGGGGTACGGAGTAGGTCCCAGCGCCGGGGGTATATTAACTATCAGAGGAATAGGAGGGAGTCCGAATTCCAACATATTGATCTTAATAGACGGACAGCCGCAGTTTATGGGGATATTCGGTCACCCGATAGTTGACGCATTAAATTCATCGGATATTCAAAGAGTCGAAATTATACGCGGTGCCAGTTCAATCTTGTACGGTACCAACGCAATGGGCGGTGCTATAAATATTATTACAAAGCAACCTGAACTCAATAAAGTGGGCGTAAGGGCATCGCTGCGCTACGGCTCTTATAAAACTTTCGGTGTTAACGCTTCAGCTGGATACAGGAACAACTTATTCGGAATATTTTCTTCGATCAATAATCTTAATACGGACGGAAGCAGAACCGACGCCCAGGACGGGTTCAGGACAAGCGCCGGATATTTGAAATTGTCTTTAACTCCGAAAGGCGCGTTCAGTTTTATTGCCGACGGAAATATCAGTAACTCAAAATTTTATGACCCTGGAACAATTTTTAGCCCGACTATAAATAATTTTTATAAATATTTAAGAACCAGAGGATCGATATCTGCGATAAATAAATTTTCAAATGTTGACGGGGCTTTGAGACTATTCTACAGTTACGGCGACCATAATTTTTTCAACGGATGGCATTCGACCGATGAAATGAAAGGTGTAACGTTTTACCAGAATATTAAATATTCAGACGATAATATTTTTACTGTCGGGGTCGATTACAAAAATTACGGCGGGAACGGAACGCAAGCAGGGCTGCCTCCTTTCGTGGCAAAAGGATTGGGAGTATATCACTCTGCCGATGAAACCGCTGTATACGGGTTAATTAACTATTCGATAGTTAAGCCGCTTAATGTTGAAGCCGGACTTCGTTACACAAAAAATTCTATCTCCGGCAGTGATCTTACTCCGGACTTCGGAATGTCCTACACAATAAACAAATCGACCGTACTGAAAATCTCTGCGGCCAAAGCTTTCCGTAGTCCTACAATTAACGAACTTTATTTATTTCCCGTTGCGAATCCAAATCTAAAACCCGAGCATGTGTGGAATTATGAGGTGAGTGTTGATAAATATATGATGAATAATCTGCTTGACGTAACACTAACCGCATATTATGATAAAGGCGATAATTTTATTGTTGTGTCTCCGCCGTTTAATACTAACTCTAATTCAGGAAGGTTTATCCATAAAGGAATAGAATTCGGCGGACGTTATATAGTTTCCGGCAATTTTAATATGTCCGTAAACTACGCCTTCCTCAAATGCGATTCGCCTACATTATATGCGCCGGAGCATAAAATAAATTTACATCTTAATTATTCATTCAGCCCCGTTACCATTTCCGCAGATCTTCAGCAAGTATCCGGGTTATACACAAGCGTTCTGGACTTTAACACAGAAAGTTATTTCCTATTGGACGCTAATATTAATTATAAGATTGGTGATTATGTAAAATTATATGTTAAGGGCGGTAATATTCTAAATAAAAATTACCAGATTGATTTCGGGTATCCGCTGCCGGGAAGAAATATAATGCTCGGGATAAATTTTGAGCGATAGGAAATTTTAATTATAGGATTTTGCCTAGGCTGAACAGAATATCTTCGAGCTGGTATAACAAATCAATGTTGTAAATGTAAGATTCAAGGTGCCAAATTCGGAAGATAAGGTAATAAGGTAAATATGTAAGGCGTTTGCTTGTTACTGAGGTTAAGAACCTCATTGCCTCATTTGCCGCAGACGGATTCAACCTTTAAATTTCACAAACGATGCTTTGGTTATCGATCTCCAAATAAATGAGTTCCTCAATGAGATTCAAAAACAAATCGGCGTTATTAATAATTAATTTTATTTACCAAATTCCACGGATAAGGTTATAAGGTTTGAATTGAAGGGATTTCGCACATTGTTACTGAGGTTAGGAAGTGGAATTTATTATAGTGTAAGTTTTCTCCTTTTACTTTTATCCGAACCTCAATAACATGTAGCAAATAATAATCCTTCCCCGGCCGCTAAAAAAGATCTAACGAACATGCTTACAAAAATTGAATCCATGGATGATTATAATAAACCATCATCCTCTGTCCGAACCTTAGTAACAAAAAATAAAACCATTTAAAACAACCTTATTACCTAATTTGCCGCAGACGGTTTTAAACTTATAAGATTTACAGAAAATTTTATGGTTTAGACCTACATATGGGTAGAGCCCAATAATGAGGACAAAAATAATCAGCAGTAATCATAAATTAATCATTTTACATAATCCCAAGAATAAAGTAATAAGTTCAATATCTAAGGCGTTTGCTTGTTACTGAGGTTAAAGCAGAAATCAAAAGATACACACCCGGATTGTCTTTTCGAACCTCGGTAATAAGAGACATACGACAATACTGTCTGTTCTAACCTTAGTAACAAAACTGAAAAACAGATATAACTATCCTGACCTCAGTAACAAAAGCTTAATTATAAAGAGTCTAAACAATTCTTAATTGAACGGTATGTCTTCGAGCTGGTATAACAATTCAATGTTGTAAAAGAATATTACCCAATTGATTCTAAAATCCGGTTAAGTTTGTATTACTCCAACATTGAATTTTTGTATGTTCGGATTATTATTTGCGGACTGCAGGGCCATTGAAATATATTCGCGGGTTAATGCCGGATCGATTATCTCATCTATCCATAGCCTGGCCGCGGCATAAAGCGGTGTGCTGGTTTCTTCGTACGATTCGGTTATTTCATTAAGAAATTTTTTCTTCTCACTTTCATCGAACTTTTTACCGCTTTTCTCTAACTGTTTTAATTTTATGTCCAGCAAAACACTGCTTGCCTGACTTCCGCCCATAACTGCTATTTTCGCATTCGGGTAAGCAAAAATAAAACGCGGATCGTAAGCTTTTCCGCACATTGCATAATTGCCGGCACCGAAGCTGTTCCCGACTATTATAGTTATTTTAGGTACTACCGAATTTGCAACCGCATTAACCATCTTTGCCCCGTCTTTAATTATTCCGCCGTGTTCGGCGCGGCTGCCTACCATAAAGCCTGTAACATCCTGCAGGAAAAGCAAAGGAATTTTTCTTTGATTACAATTCATAATAAAACGCGCAGCCTTATCGGCACTGTCCGAATATATTACGCCGCCTACCTGCATTTCGCCGTTTTCATTTTTAATTACGGATCTTTGATTAGCTACAATTCCCACAGCCCAGCCGTCAATTCTTGCGTATGCAGTTATGATTGTTTTTCCGAAACCTGCTTTATATTCGTCAATTTCCGATTCGTCAACTATCCTGGCTATTATCTCATACATATCGTACGGCTTTAACGGATCTTCCGGCAAAAGTCCGTAAATGTCTTTCTGCTCATAAAGAGAAGGTTTACTTTCGATTCTGTCAAAACCTGCTTTTCCTTTATAACCGAATTTCCCGGTAAGACTTCTGATCTGGCTGAGGCATTCGGAATCATTCTTCATAATATAATCGGTCACTCCGGAAATATTTGATTGAACCTTTGCGCCTCCCAGACTTTCGTTGTCGATCACTTCACCTATCGCCGCTTTTACAAGGTGAGAGCCTGCAAGAAAAACCGAGCCTTCGCCTTCAACTATTAAAGCCTCATCGCTCATTATTGGCAGATATGCGCCGCCGGCAACGCACGGACCCATTATTGCCGCTATTTGCGGGATGCCCATTGACGACATTACCGCATTATTTCTGAAGATTCTTCCGAAGTGTTCTTTATCAGGGAATATTTCTTCCTGCAACGGAAGGAAAACACCGGCGCTGTCAACCAGATAAATTATAGGCAGCCGGTTTTCAATAGCTATTTCCTGCGCGCGCAGATTTTTTTTTGCCGTTAAAGGGAACCATGCGCCTGCTTTTACAGTGGCGTCGTTGGCGACAATTACATGAAGTTTCTTATTTATTTTTCCGATGCCGAATACTGTTCCCGATGAAGGAGCACCGCCGAATTCTTCGTACATTCCGTATGCGGCAAATGTCGAAAGTTCAATAAATTCTTTTGGATTATCCACC
The DNA here is from genome assembly GCA_963739955.1 of uncultured Bacteroidota bacterium. Taxonomy (GTDB): domain Bacteria; phylum Bacteroidota; class Ignavibacteria; order Ignavibacteriales; family Ignavibacteriaceae; genus FEN-1297. The sequence goes on from CAVUCX010000073.1 coordinate 15,686, forward strand.
AGTTCATTTATGCGTTCCCTGGCTGTAAGCTTTCCCTTTGATTTATGTTTTTCTATCGCTTTTTTACCCCCGCCCAGCATTACCTTTTGTTTTTCGGCATTCAGTCTTCTGATAATATTTTTATAATAATCTTCTCTTTTCAAAAAAGACTCATTTTCATTTCTTGGGGAACCTATTTTTGCCATAAATATTAAAATTTTTTTTAAGTTTCTGTTTACTAGTCAATTGTCAATCGAAAATCGTAAATCAAAAATCCTTCAGAAGATCCCTTGCTATGACGATTCTTTGTATTTCAGAAGTTCCTTCGCCTATGGTGCAAAGCTTAACGTCGCGGTAAAATTTTTCCACCGGATAATCTTTTATAAATCCGTATCCGCCGAAAATTTGAACTGCTTCACTGGCGGCTTTTTCGGCTATCTCGCTTGCAAATAATTTGGCCATTGCGGCTTCTGTAGTGTTAGGAACGCCGTTGTCCTTCATTGCGGCTGCTCTATATGTAAGCAGCCTGGCCGCTTCTATATTTGTATACATATCCGAAAGTTTAAATAAGATAGCCTGGAAATCATTCAGCGCTCTGCCGAATTGTTTTCTGGTATTGCCGTAATTAACAGCCGCATCCAGGGAACCCTGCGCCAAACCGATGCTTAACGCGGCAATTGAAATTCTTCCTCCTTCAAGTATTTTCATTGCTTGAACAAATCCTTCGCCTTCTTTGCCCAGAAGATTTTCTTCCGGAACTTTGCAGTTATCAAAAGCAAGCTGGGTTGTATCGCTGGCCCTCATTCCCATTTTATTTTCTTTTTTCCCGGTAATAAATCCGTCCATGCCTTTTTCAAGAATAAAGGCCGAAATCCCTTTTTTGCCTTTTGATTTATCGGTTATGGCCATAATTACCGCAATTTCTCCGACGGTGCCGTGAGTGGTAAAAGTCTTGCTTCCGTTAATAATATAATATCCATTAATTTTTTCAGCGGTGGTTTTCAGTCCCGCTGCATCACTGCCGGAAGAAGGTTCCGTTAGCCCCCAGGCGCCTATTTTTTCACCTTTAGTTAAAAAAGGTAAATATTTTTTACGCTGAGTTTCATTGCCGAAAGTATAAAGATGGTTTGTACATAAACCGTTATGCGCGGCTACCGAAAGCGCAACGGAAGGATCGACCTTTGCAAGTTCTTCGATTACGATTGCAAAATCTTTATATCCCAAACCTGCCCCGCCGTACTCTTCTGGTATAAGTATTCCTAAAAATCCAAGCTCGCCAAGCTGCTTAAATATTTCAACAGGGAATTTCTGAGATTCGTCGTATTCCATAATAACAGGGCGAATCTTCTCTTCGGCAAATTGCCTGATGGTATCGCGAATAATTAATTGGTTTTCGCTGAGATCGGTAAGAAAAGGGGATTCAGATTTTTCCATTGGACTTCCTTTCATTTGGAGTTAATGACTCAACCATTTTTTGTCGGGTAAGTTCAAAATATAAAAAACGGTCTTTTGGACTTATTTTATATCTTTTATTGTATCCATGTGGAAGTTATAACTGATTTTTGAAATTCTCTATGATTTCATCCGCAATGTGATATGGAGACAAATTTCCTAAAATAACTTTTTCGAGAGTCGAGTTAAGCGAACTGCTTCCTGCATCTTTCCACAATCGATTCTTTATTTTTTGTTCTACGATTTCCTTGATCCTTTTTTTAGTTCTGTATTCGCGTTTTAAGATTAGTTTGTTATTCCCGGTTAAATAATTTCTATGCCTCTGAATTTCATCGGCTATTTCTTTGATACCTTTATTTTCGGATGCGGTGGAATTAAGGATATTCGGCATCCATGACGATGAGTCGTGCAATCTCATCATTAAAATAGTTTTCAATGCCGAAACAGCCTGCTGAGCGCCGGGTCTGTCGCTTTTATTTACTACAAAGAAATCGGCAATTTCCATCAGGCCCGCTTTCATTGCCTGAACAGCATCGCCTGATTCCGGAACAAGAACAACAACCGTAGTATCGGCTGCACCGGCAATATCCAATTCCGATTGACCGACTCCGACGGTTTCCATAATTATAATTTCATATCCGGCCGCGTCTAGTATATCAGCCGCATCGTTCGCTTTTTTGCTCAATCCGCCCAGGCTTCCGCGCGTAGCCATGCTTCTGATAAAAACCTCCTGATCCTGTCCAATGTCGCTCATCCTTACTCTATCTCCGAGCAGTGCGCCGCCTGTAAAGGGACTCGTGGGATCGACGGCTATTATGCCGATCCGTTTGCCCAGACTTCTGTAATATTTTGTAAGCTGGTTCGTGACAGTACTTTTACCCGCACCTGGAGGGCCAGTTATGCCTATGCGGTATGCATTACCTATTTTATGATAAACTTTTTTTAACAATTCCTCCGAGGTTTCGTTATCCGATTCAACTATCGAAATTGAACGGGCAACCGATCGTCTGTCGTTATTAAGAATTTTTTCTATGAACGCCTCTTCAAGCATATCTTGATCCCGTTGATTTGGTAATTTCCATGAATTATGCTTTGAATGATTTGAAAAATTCTACCGTTTTTTCCAATCCCGTATTTATACCGGTTGACGGGCGCCAGTCGAATTTTTTAAATAATTTATCAGATGAAATAACGCTTCTCATCTGTTCGCCGGCTGCAGCGGGACCGTGCTTTTCTTCCATATTTTTGCCGATTATATTATTCAGAGAATGAAATAACTGATTAACATCGGTTTCTATGCCTGTTCCAATATTGTAAAAATCTGTTGCATCGTCTTTTAATCCAAGAAGATTTGCTTTTACCACATCACCAACAAACACATAATCTCTTGTTTGTTTTCCGGTACCGTTTATAACCGGCTGCTCGCCTTTAAGCATTTTGCTGGTAAAGATTGCGACTACGCCTGCTTCGCCGAACGGGTTCTGGCGGGGGCCGTAAATATTTGCGTAACGAAGTATCGTATAGTTCATTTTATACTGGGCGTGATAAAAATATAAATATTTTTCAACCGCAAGCTTTGAAATACCGTAAGGGGAGAGAGGGGAGGTAGGATGACTTTCATCCGCGGGAAAATAGCTTTGCTCGCCGTACACGGCGCCGCCGGTTGAAGCAAACATGAATTTTTTAACTCCGGTTTTTACACAATTCTGGAGGAGATTGATCGTACCGATTATATTTGTATTGGCATCGAAAGCAGGATCGACGACCGATCTTCTTACGTCCATTTGAGCTGCATGATGATTAACAACATCGAATTTTTCTTTCTCAAAGAGTTCGGCGAGACTTTTATCACCGATATCTTTCTTGATAAATATTGCTTTGGGGTTGATATTCCTTTCGAAGCCGGTCGCAAGATTGTCCAAAACAAAAACTTCGTGACCGTCATTAATAAACGCATCCGAAACTTGCGAAGCAATAAAGCCTGCACCGCCGGTTACCAGAATTTTCATGTATCTTTCTCCATATATAAGTTATTATCATTGATATATTTTCTTACTTTATCAGTAACAAGGTGAGTAATTGGTAAACCTTTTAATACTCGTCTTCTAATCTCACTAGAACTTATTTCTATTGTTGGGGTTTCGACAAATACAGCCGACTGATAATATTTGTCTTTGTAATCAGGCTCAATCGATGTTTTTCTTTTCAGAACCACAAGCTTTACTAGTCTGATTATTTCATCGGGTTCCTTCCAGGTTTTAAAATCAAAGATATTATCATAACCGATTATAAGTTCCAGCTTTTTATATTTCTCTTTCAACTGCCTGATTGTTTCTATTGAATAGGAAATCTTTTCGTTTCTTAATTCAATGTCGGAATACACAAAATATTCGGTATCCTCAATCGACAGTTTCAGCATATTTAATCTGTGTACGGCATCCAGGACATGAACTTCCGTTTTATGAGGCGAAATAAAAGCAGGAATAAAAATAATTTTATCAAGTTTTCTTAATTCACGAACTGCCTGTGCGGTAATAAGATGACCCAGATGAATGGGGTCGAAGGTTCCCCCGAATATTCCGACAGCGCTCATTTCAGCAGTTCCTTGTATTCTATAAAAAGATGGGTGAACTGTTCGTGCATTTCCTGATTACAATATGACCAGCTCTCCTTTTTTGACAGTTCCGTATACAGTTTTTTAAAATCTTCTATTTCTTTGATGTACTGGTAATTTCCCATTACATGAATGAAGTTATCGTGCTTGTTTACTTCCGCAAGGATTTTGTCGAAACTGTTGAAGGAGCAATTTACCGAATCGAATATTTCCTGGTTATATGAATTAAAGCCCAGAAAGGCTACAGCATCGTTAATGCATTTGCCAAGAACCAGAGCCTCATCATTTATTGTTAAAAGATCAAATGCTCTGTTGATTTCTCCTGAAGTAAAACCGATTGATCTTCCGAATACTATCAGGTTATTTAAATAATTGTTGAAATACTTTTCCGCCATTTGCCGCAATGACGTTTCATTATCTCTGCAATTATAAAACTGGATGAGGGAAAGGCCGTTGAATATTTCCGGAATATAATCTTTGTCTCTTTCGTCAAAATAATAAATTATTTGATTGTTTTTCTGCGGAGATATGAAATTTCGTCTGTGGTTATTCAATAATGCGGAATAAAGAGTAGATGTTTCTTTTTTGCTAAAGCCGTCGAATTCCGGGACTTCATTTATATTGAATACCGGATACGGCGCAATTAAATAAATGCAAGAGTTTGATTTCATAATTCAGTTATTCTGAGATTGTAAAAGCAAGTTATGTATAAAGTTTCTGTAATATTCAATATCTTTCTCGTAAAACTTTCTGCTCGACCCAGAAGAATTTTTCAGTTCGAGCTTTCTAAACGCTAATGTTGTAGCAGCCCTAATATATAATTTCCTGATGCTTTCATCAACCCAGCCGTGCTGGTTTCTTTTAGCCGAATTAAGAACTTCAAGGTGATCGATTGGTATTAATCCGTTTACTGCTTCTTCTGAAAGTTCCTTGTATATTATCCTTTTTTCGCTCCACACCGAAACCGAAAAAGTTGTAATGAAAATTATAACGGTAAAGAACATAAACACAAAACCGAGCAGCGCGGTTGATTGAAAACTAACGCTGAAGTTCCATGCGAAGTGAATAAATATGGCAACAGCCATGCCTATAACCGGAAAAGTTAGTTTGTAAATAAATCCTTTAAATTTGGCATAACCCAAAAATGCTCCGAAAGTAGCTGTGGCAACGCAGTGCATTACGGCGGAAAATAGCGTACGGATAATAACTATGGTTACCCATTCATGCAGATTTTGCCCGAAGGCGATAAAATATAAAAAATTCTCGGTCATACCGAAGCCGAGTCCGATAGCTCCGCCGTAAACTATCCCGTCGGTCATATTGTCGAATCTCTTATTCGAAACCGTGATCAGCAGAAAAATACCTTTTGTTATTTCTTCAACAAACGGAGCTATGAAAATAGTCTGGGCATTGTTAAGATCTGCTTTATTAGAGATTAAAGTCGAAAGTCCGGCCGATAAAACAGCACTGCCGATTACCGCGAAAAAAATAGCGCCTAATGCGCCCCACAAATAGTTCTTAAGAACCTGTCCAAACGGTTCCCGGTCATATCTGTCGAATTTCCAGATTATGACCAGATAAATAAACATCGGTAAAACAGCGGCTAAAGCCGAAGCGAAATACAGCATATAAATAAATTTAATTAAATAGTTAAACTTAATTTATATTTAATCATGATCTCAGCCATTCGATTAACTCCCTTATCGAAGGTTTTTTGCCGTAAGAAAGTATTCCTATCTTAAATATTTTTGAGGAAATCGACACGACAAGGTAAATTGAGACAATCATAATTAAAGCAGAAGTAAATATTTCCCATTGTGGAATTGGACCTACGTTAAACCTGACAATCATTATCGAAGGAATGGTAAACGGAATAAAAGATAGCAGATGCACCCAGAATGAATTCGGGTTCTGAATAGCCGGAACAGTCATTACAATAGGAAGAACTAAAATGAAACTTAAATAACTGGTAATTTGCTGAGCTTCCTGTTCGGATGTTACTATCGAACCAATTCCCACAAAGATTGCCGAATAAAATACAAATCCCAATAAGAAATAAACAAAAATCGGGATGAGGTTGTTGAATACCTGCATCGGTATGATTCCGGCGGCAGCCAGAAATATACCCACAACCGACCAGATAATTACCTGCGTTATCCCGAGAGAGCTTAATCCAAGCACCTTACCGGTTAAAAGCTGATTGGGCTTGCAGCTTGAAATCAATATCTCGATAAGCCTGGTCGATTTCTCTTCCATCAGACTCCTGATCAGCATTCCGCCCGAAGAAAGTATCATCATCATTAAAAGGATTATAAAAATGTAAGATGTAAAGAAATAGAACAGAAAGTCCGAATGATCTTCCGTGCTGCCGACGTTTATTTTTAAATGCTGAACATTTATTCTTTTAACGATATCATTTATAATATAAGGGTCAACATTATCTGCTGAAAGTATCAAGAGCTTTCTTGCGTCGTTGAAGGCCGTCGCGATATCATCCTGTGTTCTGTAATCGCCGGTGTTTTTATCATAGTAATAAGCCTCAACGGAGTCCGTACCTGCGTTTGAAATCAGAAGGTATCCGTCCAGTTTTCCGGACGCAATATATTGATCAGCGTCATTTTTTATTTGAGTAACTGTCTTATAGCTTTCCAATAAATTGATAAGAATGTAACTGGGCTGCCCGTCAGGCAGTCTGTACTGTGACAACTGCTTTTTCATATCTTGGATATATGTCCTGGATGTATCGATGAGTCCCACCGCTTTTGTTGTTGACGGCGGTTCGTTTGACAACCAAGTAGGTGCAATGGCGAACACTATAATAATAGCCGGCGTAATAAACAGAGATATCAAAAAAGTTTTTGTTTTTACTTTTTCCAGATATTCCCACTTACCAATAATTAAAGATTTTTTCATTAACTACGCCGGTTTTGTTTTATAACGTCTATGAATATTTTGTTGAGCGTAGGTTCAAGTACAATAAAGTTTTTTACTTTTACATTGTCGATAACCGATTTCAAAAAATCGTAAGGCATAATATTCTCGTCTAATTCTATTTCTGCATAATTGCTGTAACTGTCGATATGCAATACCGAAGGGTGATTTATCAAATACCGGCCGCCGTCTTCAAAATCAATTCTTACGTTGTTCTTCCCGAAATTTTTCTTTAACTCGGATAGTTTACCTCCGCATACTTCCATACCGTTGTTTATTAGGAGAATATCGCTGCACAATTTTTCCGCAGTATCCATTTGATGTGTGCAAAGCATAATGATTTTACCTGAGTTGACTAATGAAAGAAGTATGTCTTTAATTGTCTGCTGGTTAATGGGATCAAATCCGCTGAACGGTTCGTCAAAAATTATAAGTTTTGGGTCATGAATTACAGCTATTATAAACTGTATTTTCTGTTGGTTGCCTTTCGATAATTCATCAATCCTTTTATCGCGGAGATGAATTATATCCAGGGTTTTCATCCATCTTTCAGCCTCATTAATTGAGCTGCGGTACGACATATTTTTTAATTTTGCAAAATATACAATTACATCGATAACCTTGCTTTTTTTATACAATCCCCTGTCTTCGGGAAGGTAGCCGATAACATTGAAAAACTCATCGGTAATTTGCTTATTTTCGAAAGTAATGTTTCCGGTAGTCGGTTTGATTATATTTAGTACGGTCCTAATGGTCGTAGTTTTACCCGCACCGTTCGGTCCGAGTAAACCGAAAATTTTCCCTTTTTCTATCTTAAAGGATATGTTATCAACAGCCGTAACATCTTTAAATTTTTTTGTTAAGTTTTCTACAATCAGCATATTTTAATTTTTTTTGAAAACATTCGACCTAATATAAATAATTCCGGTACATATTTCAGAATTGAAAAAATAATATATATATTATCCCTTTTGGTTAATTGCATTAACAATTAGTAATGCCAAATATAAAACAAATAAACAGTAAAAATATTCGAAATATTTGATTATATAAGTTAGTATATCTATATTTTAGGTTGTTTTTGCTCTTTACTGGGAAGTTTATGATGATTATTAAGATTTCTAATCTAAGCGAAGGCATTCATAATTTTGAATTCAAAGAAGATGCAAAAGAAATACAGCTTGAAGAGCCGTTTATCGGTGAAATTGAAGTTAAAGTAGAACTTAATAAAATACATAATCAGATTATTCTGAAAGCTGATATAAAGGCAAACGTAAAATTCATCTGTGACAGATGTACTAAAGAATTTGAAACTATACTACCCGGTAATTATAAAATGGTATATTTGTTCAGTTCGGAAGATGAAGAAAACGGCGATATTAGCATTACTTTTTTAGCACCGAACGCAGATAAAATCAGTCTGGATAATGACGTAAGAGATTATGCTCTATTATCGGTACCTATGAAGAAGTTATGTAAAGTAGATTGTAAAGGGCTGTGTCCCGGCTGCGGAAAAGATTTGAATGAAGAACAGTGCAGTTGTCAAAAAGAAGTTATTGACGAAAGATGGCTGCCGTTACATGGAATTAAAAAATAAATTAAACATCAATTAAAAAAACGGAAACATAATGCCAAATCCTAAACGTAAATGGTCAAAAAGCAGAAGAGACAAACGAAGGACACATTATAAAGCTACAGTTCCGGCATTGGGCACCTGTTCAAATTGCGGTGAGATGAAATTAGCCCATCGTGCCTGCCCTTCTTGTGGTTACTATAATGAAAGATCAATGTTTTTACCTAAAAGCTAATACATAAATATCCTTCTAATGTACAATTCTGAATCCAACAAAAAAAAATGCAGAATAGTTATCGATGCTATGGGGGGCGATTTCGCCCCTCAAAATGCTGTACTGGGTGCGGTACAAGCTTACAACGAAAGCGGCCAGTTCGAACTGTTTCTTGTTGGAAAAGAAGATGAGATTAAAAAAGTACTCGCTGAAAATAATTTAACATTCGGTACTGATAAAATTATTAATGCCAGTCAGGTAATCGAAATGAAAGATGCGCCCACGAATTCGCTAAAAACAAAACCGGATTCGTCTATTGTTGTCGGAGCCAAGCTTGTTAAGGATAATAAAGCCGACGCTTTTGTAAGTGCCGGGAATACCGGTGCGATGATGGCTGCATCTACTTTAATAATGGGACGCATCCCCGGGGTAGGCAGGCCTACCATAGGCGCGATGATGCCTAATCAAAAGGGTGTTGCAATGCTCTTCGATGTAGGCGCAAGTGTTGATTCAAAACCCAAGCATTTGCTCGAATATGCTATTATGGGTACGATCTTTACTAGGGAAATATACGGAGTGGCAAATCCGTCCATAGGTGTTTTAAGCGTCGGAGAGGAAGAAAGCAAAGGAAGCGATCTATCTTTAGCCGCTGCGGAATTGTTAAGAAAAACCAATCTGAATTTTATAGGCAATGTGGAAGGCCGGGATATACTGGCCGGAACCGCAAACATTGTTGTATGCGACGGCTTTGTAGGCAATATTGTTTTGAAATTCGGAGAGGGTGTTTTAAGTTTGCTCAGATTTAAGTTTAAAGAATTTGCTTCAAAAGGACTCATAAATAAATTAAAAATATTGCTTGTCAGAAGCGCTATGAGAGACATATTGAAAGATTTCGATTACCAGGAGCAGGGAGGCGTTCCGCTTCTCGGCGTAAACGGGATCAGTATAATCGGACACGGCTCAAGTACCCCGAAAGCAATAAAAAATATGGTGCTTCGTGCCAATGAAATGTTTCAGAAAGATTTAGTGCCGAAGATTGAGTCTTCTATAAAAAAATATTCTAATTTAAATTAAGTGGAATTATAAATGAGAAATAAAAAAGTTTTAAATGCCGTTATAACCGGGGTGGGGATGTATGTGCCGGAAACCGTTTACGATAATAAATATTTTGAAAAGATCGTTGATACTTCCGACGAATGGATAAAAACAAGAACCGGAATAAATGAAAGAAGAATTTTAAAAGAAGGCGCTACAAGTTTTCTGGCTACGAAGGCCGCTGAGGATATTCTGAAAAGCAGCAATACGTCTGCCGAAGAAATTGATGCAATAATAGTTGCGACGGTTACCCCCGATATGTTTTTTCCGGCTACTGCTTGCCTGGTACAGGATAATATAGGAGCTAAAAATGCCTGGGGATTTGATTTCTCAGCAGCATGTTCGGGTTTCTTATTTGCGCTTCAGACCGGAAGCACTTTGATTGAAAGCGGAAGATATAAAAAAGTGATGGTTATCGGTGCTGATAAAATGAGCTCGATAGTGGATTATAAAGACAGAAATAATTGTATTTTATTCGGGGATGCCGCAGCGGGTGTTTTACTGGAGCCGACGGAAAATCAGAACTACGGGCTTATAGATTCTATATTAAGAGTAGACGGTTCCGGCAGAGAAGTATTAAATATGAAAGGCGGCGGCAGCCTTAATCCTCCTACTCATGAAACAGTCGACAAAAACATGCATGTACTTTATCAGGACGGCAAAGCGGTTTATAAAGTTGCGGTAAAAGGCATGGCCGACGTATCTTATGAAATAATGCAGAAGAACAACCTTACCTCTGATGATGTTGCTTACCTTGTACCTCATCAAGCAAATTTAAGAATAATCGACGCTACTGCCGAAAGAATGGGAATAGACAGAAAAAAAGTAATGATTAATATCGATAGGTACGGAAATACTACTGCTGCTACTATCCCGTCATGCTTAACCGAATATTATAGGGACGGCAAAGTTAAAAAAGACGACAAACTTATTTTAGCCGCTTTCGGTGCGGGTTTTACCTGGGGTGCTTCGTACATTGTTTGGAACATGGATTAATAATTAATCAAATTAGAAATTAATATGGCCAAAAAAGCATTTATATTTCCCGGACAGGGATCACAGTATGTGGGAATGGTAAAAGATCTTTACGACAATTCCGTTGAAGCACAAGAGATGGTAAAGACCGCTGATGATGCGCTCGGAATAAATCTTTCGTATATAATGTTCAACGGACCGGAAGAACAGTTGAAGCAAACTGAGTTTACACAACCTGCAATTTTTCTTCACAGTGTTATACTTGCTAGTCTGATCAGAACCTTGGAGGCGGATGCCGCTGCCGGTCATTCGCTGGGAGAATATTCCGCTCTTGTCGCCTCGCGTGCTATACAGTTTTACGATGCGGTAAAGCTTGTACGCGAAAGAGGCAAGGCAATGCAGACAGCCGGTATTGAAAATCCTGGAACAATGGCCGCGATTATAGGACTAGCCGCTGAGAAAGTTGACGACTGCTGCGCTCAGGCATCAATCGAAGGTATTGTGCAAAGCGCTAATTTCAATTCCCCCGGACAGATAGTAATATCCGGTTCGGTTGCAGGCGTACGGAAAGCAATGGAATTGTGTAAAGCCGCCGGCGCTAAAATGGCAAAAGAACTTGTGGTAAGCGGCGCATTCCATTCACCGCTGATGCTTCAAGCTAAAGAAGAACTTAATATTCAATTAAATAGCACAAACATTTACGATTCGAAATTTCCTGTCTACGCCAATGTTACCGCAAAACCTGTCTCATCCAAAGAAGAGACAAAGCGCTTATTACTTGAACAGGTTACTTCTCCGGTAAGATGGGAAGAAACAATTGTCAATATGGTTAAAGACGGTATTGAAGAATTTTATGAAATCGGACCGGGTAAAGTTCTGCAGGGTTTGGTAAAAAGAATTAATCCGGATGTTAAATTTTACGGAATAGATAAATATTCAGATGTGGAGAAATACATATAATGGGAAAAGAGTTTACCAAAGAAATTAACGGGATAAAAATAGACCCGATTATTTTTACTTTTAGTTTTAATTGCAGATGCAACGGTGAATGCTGCTATTACGGCGTGTACACCGATTTGAAGGAACATGATTATATCCTTAGTATTAAGGATAAAATCCTTCCGCTGATGGATGAAAGCCAGACAAAAGATATTTCCAAATGGTTTGAGCCGCAGGAAGAGGATGAAGATTTTGAATCGGGTGTTGCTGTTGGAACCGAATTACACAACAACAAATGCGTCTTTCTCGATAAGGAAGGCCTGTGCGTACTTCAGAAACTTGCTATGCAGGAAGACGAATACAAATGGAAGTACAAGCCCTTATACTGTATTTTGTTTCCCCTTACGATATATGAGGGAGCATTAACAATTGACGATGATCATATCAACAGACTTAAAACCTGCAACCGTACCCCCAAGGAAAATACTACAATATTCGAAGCATGCAGGGAAGAACTTCTTCACTTATTCGGCGAAAAAGGTTTTACTGAACTGGATGAGTACAGAAAAGAATATCTAGGTTCAAATAATTCGAAAGGGGTTGCATGAAATTAAAAGACCAGCGGGCAATAGTTACCGGCGGAACAAGAGGAATCGGAAAAGGAATTGTAATGAAGCTGGCCTCATTGGGATGCAATGTTGTTTTTACATACAGCAGTTCGGTTGATGCTGCAAAAGCGGTGGTAGAAGAAGCTTCAAAATTCGGCGTAAAGATTTTAAGTCTACAAGCCGACGCATCGAAATATGACGAAGCGGAAAAAACAATTAAATTTACTTTGGAAAATTTAGGCGGTTTAGATATTTTAGTGAACAATGCAGGAATAACAAAGGATAATTTGCTGCTCAGGATGAGCGAAGATGATTTTGATAAGGTTATTAGTGCTAATTTAAAGAGCGTATATAATTATACCAAAGCTGCTGTAAAACCGATGATGGGACAGAGACACGGAAAAATAGTTAATATAACTTCTGTAGTTGCCATTATCGGCAATCCCGGTCAGGCAAATTACGTAGCCTCTAAAGCCGGAGTAATTGGATTTACAAAGTCAGCTGCAAAAGAGCTGGCTTCAAGAAATATTACCGTTAATGCGGTAGCTCCGGGATATATATCGACTGATATGACGGACAAATTAAACGAAAAACAACGTGAAGCTATATTAGCAATGATTCCATTAAAAAGAATCGGTTCGCCGGAAGACATTGCTAAAGTAGTTTCATTTCTCGCATCATCCGAAGCTGACTATATTACCGGTCAGGTTATTTCGGTTGACGGCGGTATGGCTATGTAATAAGTAAGTATAATTTATTAATTTATATAAACAAACCAATAGGAGATACAAATGGACGTTGAGGCAAAAGTAAAAGAAATCATTATTGATAAACTAGGTGTTGAAGAATCACAAATAACACCTGAAGCCTCTTTTACAAATGATTTAGGTGCTGATTCATTGGATATAGTTGAATTAGTTATGGGTTTCGAAAGTGCTTTTCAAGTATCTATTCCGGATGAAGATGCTGAAAAGATCGGAACGGTTGGAGATGCAGTAAAATATTTGAAAGAAAAATTAGGTTAATAAAAACAGGTCGAGAAATTTATTTCTCGACTTTACCTATCACTTTATTGCTTCAATTAGTTTTAAAGCTATCCTTTTAATCGGGAGAAATATATGAATAAAAGACGGGTAGTTGTCACCGGAGCGGGTGCAATTACTCCGATAGGTATCGGGAAAAGTGAATACTGGAATGCACTTCTAAAGGGTGTAAACGGTGTTGACCTCATTACTAAATTCGATGCCTCAAATTTTGAAACACAATTTGCTGCTGAGGTTAAGAATTTCGATCCGGAAAATTTTTTCGATAGAAAATCGGCTAAACGTTTGGATCCCTTTTCTCAGTTCGCACTTGCTGCGTCGGATATGGCAATTGTCGATTCCGGAATGAATCTTGACAAAGTCGATAAAGAACATTTCGGGGTTATTTTCGGCAGCGGTATAGGCGGAATGGTGACTAATCAGCAGCAGCACTGGAATTATTACGAATCTAAAAATCCACGCCTCATAAGTCCTTTCTTCGTTACTATGATGATTTCGGATATCGCCGCGGGACAGATATCAATTAAATACGGATTAAAAGGGCCTAATTACGCTACAACATCGGCCTGCGCCACATCTTCTCATGCAATTGCCGATGCCTTCATGCTTATTCAAAGAGGAAGCGCGGATATAATGCTTTGCGGCGGCTCTGAAGCTGCAATTACCGAGATGTCGATAGGCGGATTTAACGCAATGAAAGCACTGTCCCGCTGGAACGACAGATTTAAAGAGGCTTCCAGGCCGTTTGATAAGGACAGGAACGGTTTCGTTATGGGCGAAGGTTCCGGAGCTATTGTACTCGAAGAGTTCGAACATGCGGTATCCAGAGGCGCTGAAATCTATTGCGAAATATCGGGTGTAGGATTAACCGGAGACGCATACCATATCACCGCACCGTCGCCCGGAGGAGAGGGAGCCGTACGCTCAATGCGCGAGGCGATAAGAGATGCCGGTGTTTCATTAAATGACGTAGATTATATTAATGCCCACGGTACCTCAACGCCGTATAACGATGTGAACGAAACTATTGCTATTAAAACTGTTTTCGGCGAACACGCATATAAAATGGTGGTAAGCTCAACCAAATCCATGACCGGGCATTTACTCGGTGCTGCCGGAGGAATTGAAGCAGTTGCAACAGTATTATCAATTAAACATAATACTATACCTCCTACAATCAATTTAACAAATCCGGACCCGGAGTGCGACCTTAATTATAGCCCGCTGAAGGCTACTTCTAAAGAGGTTAATTGTGCAATCAGTAATACTTTCGGATTCGGAGGGCACAACGCTTCTTTGCTGTTTAAAAAGTTAGAGGAATGACCTTGAGTAAAATGCTATCGTGGCTTTTTGAAAAATTAAAACAACGGGAAGAACGAAATAAATCAAAATATGTCACCCGTTTATTAACACCACAAAAATTTGCGAAGCTCGAGAATCTGGTCGGATTTAACATTAAAAACAGAGAATACTTTATTCAGGCATTAATGCACCGATCATTCCTGGAACAGAACAGCGATTATGATGTATCGAATGAAAGACTGGAATTTCTTGGTGATTCGGTTTTGAGCCTTACCGTAGCGGAATATCTGTTCGAGGAATTTCCCGATAAAGACGAAGGATTTTTAACAAAAGTAAGAGCCAAGCTGGTAAATAGAGTTGCTCTTGCCGAAGCCGCGGAATTGATTCATTTGGTAGATTTTATTCTTGTAAGTAAAAACCTTTCCAACACATTTAAAAACGGATCAAGGACTGTACTTGCCGACGCTACGGAAGCTTTAATCGGTGCGATTTATCTGGATAGCGGCCTTGAAGGAGCGAAAGCATTTATACATAAAGTATTAATCGAACCGAACTCAAAGGACGATTTTTATCTTATTGATGAAAACTTTAAAAGCCAGCTCCTTGAATATGCTCAGGCAAATAGACTTGACAATCCTGTTTATACCGTGATAAAAGAAGAAGGACCGCAGCACAACAGGATATTTACGATAAAGGTTGAAATCGGTAATGTTGAATATGGAAAAGGGAAGGGTAAGAATAAAAAGACCGCGGAACAAAACGCCGCTAACGTTGCACTTCAGAAAATTCTAAATGATCAGTCAAGCACATCCTGACACCGCCGTTTTTCTCCGAAAAGCCATAGCCGGGCCGACGGCAAAAAAAATACCGTTATAATACGTTTAATTATTTTTTTTAGATGATAAACTTTGATTATTTTTCACTAATAAAATTTTCAATATTAAATTAAATTAAAGTTTGGACTTTTTAACTCTTATGAAAAACCTCAATAATTTTGATCAGTTTGTAAACCGGCATATCGGACCATCCGACGAGGAAACGAATGAAATGCTGAAAGTAATCGGCGTAAAAACGCTTGATGATTTGATTGACGAGACTGTGCCGTCTCAAATAAAACTTAAGAAAAAATTAAATTTGAACGAACCTCTCTCCGAATTTGATTTCATACAGAAACTGAAAACAACAGCCGCAAAAAACAAAGTATTTAAATCTTATATCGGAATGGGATACTATCCTACGGTTACTCCTCCGGTCATTCAGCGGAATGTGCTTGAGAATCCGGGATGGTACACTCAGTATACTCCGTATCAGGCGGAGATCTCACAAGGCAGACTTGAAGCTCTATTAAACTTTCAAACCATGATAATTGACTTAACCGGAATGAATATAACGAATGCTTCTCTTCTCGATGAGGGAACCGCTGCTGCCGAGGCTATGTCAATGTTTTATTCTTTGAGAAAAAATACTCAGGCTAACGAATTTTTTGTTTCGGAAGAATGTTTTCCGCAAACTATCGATGTGTTAAAAACAAGAGCGGTACCTCTCGGAATAAATATAATTATCGGAGATCATCGTACTTTCGAGCTAACGGACAAAATATTCGGATTGCTGGTGCAATACCCTGCCGATCACGGTGCGGTATATGATTATAAAGAACTCTTCGATAAAGCTTCGGAAAAAAATATTTATAAAGTTGTCGCGGCCGACCTGCTTAGTCTTGCAATCCTTATCCCGCCGGGAGAATTTGGTGCGGATGCCGCAGTCGGGAGCAGTCAGCGTTTCGGAGTTCCAATGGGATACGGTGGACCGCATGCGGCTTATTTTGCGACAAAGGAAGAATATAAACGCCAGTTACCCGGAAGAATAATCGGAGTCTCAAAGGATTCCCACGGCGATCTGGCTTTCAGAATGGCGCTGCAGACCAGGGAACAGCATATAAGACGCGAAAAAGCTACGAGTAATATCTGTACATCGCAGGTTTTACTTGCTGTAATTGCCGGTATGTACGCTGTTTATCATGGTCCGAAAGGTATTTATAATATTGCCGAAAGGACGCATGAGTTAACCGTTCTTCTGGATAAAGCTTTGAGCTTGATGGGTTTTAAGCAGATGAATACGTTTTATTTCGATACTTTAAAAATTGAATTTGAAGACGGGAACATTCAGCAGGTTGATAAGATCAGGCAGTTATCTTTGAAAGCCGGAATGAATTTCAGGTATATAAAAAACAATTCGATCGGTATTTCACTTAATGAAAGAACTACTTTAACTGATGTTAACGATATAATTAAAATTTTCTCCAAAGCTTCGGGAAGCAGTATTTCTAAAAAAGAAATTTCTTCAATATCTGAAAATATATGACGAAAATCTTTCGACGCAATTTTTAAGAACGTCCCAATATTTAAAACATCCGGTTTTCAATTCTTATCATTCTGAAACCGAAATGCTTCGTTATATGAAAAGACTTGAAAATAAAGATCTTTCACTTGCTCATTCCATGATACCTCTTGGTTCATGCACAATGAAGTTAAACGCTACAACCGAAATGCTGCCCATTACATGGAATGAATTTGCCGATCTCCATCCTTTTATCCCGCTGGAACAGGCGAAAGGATATATGGAATTATTCAGGGAACTTGAAAAAGATCTTGCCGAGATTACCGGCTTTGATGCAGTTTCCTTCCAGCCTAATTCGGGCGCGCAGGGTGAATACACCGGGCTTATGGTTATTCGCCAGTTCCATATTAGCAGCGGCGGCGGTCATCGCAATGTTGTATTAATCCCATCATCCGCACACGGCACCAACCCTGCCAGTGCGGTAATGGCCGGAATGAAGGTGGTAGTTGTAAACTGCGATGTTAAAGGCAATGTTGATTTATCGGATCTGGAAAACAAAGCAGTTCTTCACAAAGATAATCTTGCTGCGCTGATGATTACCTACCCTTCAACCCATGGCGTGTTCGAAGAAGATATAAAGAAGATATGCTCAATAATTCATGAAAACGGCGGACAGGTTTATATGGACGGGGCAAATTTAAATGCGCAGGTTGGCTTAACAAGTCCGGGTTTTATAGGCGCGGATGTTTGTCATCTTAATCTTCATAAAACATTCTGCATACCGCACGGAGGCGGTGGTCCGGGAATGGGACCTATCGGAGTTGCAAAACATCTTGTTCAGTTTTTACCCGGGCATTCGGTAGTTGATTTAAACCGCGAAAAGGGAATTCATGCGGTTGCCTCTGCTCCGTGGGGAAGCGCAGATATCCTTGTAATATCGTTTGCGTATATCAGGATGATGGGAGAAAAAGGCCTTACACTTGCTTCAAAAGCAGCAATACTTAATGCCAACTACATTAAAAGCAAACTTGAATCTACATTTAAAGTTTTATACTCCGGAAAATACAATAGAGTCGGGCACGAATTAATCTTTGACATGCGGAATTTTAAAACATCTGCTCATATTGAAGTAGAGGACATAGCGAAGAGATTAATGGATTACGGTTATCATGCGCCGACGGTATCTTTTCCCGTAGCGGGTACTTTAATGGTTGAGCCTACCGAAAGCGAATCGAAAGCCGAACTCGACCGTTTTTGTGAAGCTATGCTATGTATCCGGGAAGAAATCCGGGAAATAGAGCTGGGTAGTGCGGATGTTAATGATAATGTTTTAAAAAATTCTCCGCATACGGCTGTCAGCGTTATTCAGGATGATTGGACGCATTCATACTCCAGAGAGAAAGCGGCATATCCTGCGGCATGGACAAAATTCAGCAAGTTCTGGCCGAGCGTCGGAAGAATCGATAATGCTTACGGCGACAGAAATTTAATCTGCAGTTGTAATCCTATCACCGATTACATTGAAGAATCGGTTGCTTAATGCACTGTGCGGTGCTCCTTTTGAAGGTGCACCGTTTTTTATTTAAAGGAGCGAAGTAGTTTATTAATCATACTGAAAAATACCGACTTATCTTTTTTATTCTCCTGTGTCTGCCTAATTTATTAATTGCCCAGAATTCCGATACACTTTTTTACAAGGGTAACTATTCTATAAGAGTGGATTCAATCATCATCACCGGCAACAAAGCTACCGCAGCCAATGTGATAAAAAGAGAACTAACATTCGGCGTGAACGATACGGTAAATTCAATTGTATTGAGTTACAATAAAGAAAGAGTATACAGCCTCGGGATTTTTACCAGCGTAGCCATCTCTGCCGAGACTATAGGAAGCAAAAACTATGTTGTAATTAATGTTGATGAAAGCTGGTACATCTATCCTATTCCTTTCGCAGAGCTTCGGGATCAGGATTGGGGAAAAATTTCCTACGGTATGAATCTCGGTATAAGAAATATCGGAGGAAAAAACGTTACCCTGCAGTCTCGTATCGGACTCGGATATGATCCTGTTTTACTTTTGCACTATGGATACCCGTATATAATAGAAAAGGAAGGTATAGATTTTATAGTCGAACTGCTATACCAGAAAGTCAACAATAAAAGCTACATAGCACAAATTCTTCACGGGAGCGAGTTTGAACAAAAATTCTACAGCGCAGCCGTTGATATAGGGAAACGATTTGGTTTATTTAATAGAACGGATTTACTATTTGGATATAATTATGTTGAAACACCTTTTTATATAAGTGGAGTGTCCGCTTCAAACAGCAGAATAGACAGGACATTATCTTTTGGTATCTCATATACACACGATACGCGGGACCTCGCGCAGTTTCCGGGCCGGGGTTTATATACAATGGCTGATTTTATTTTTAAAGGATTCGGAATTAACGGTATAAACTACAGAGTTGCCAATATTGATTACCGGGAATACCGCACTATCTTTTCGGATATAAGAGCCAAGTGGCGATTTGCCGGAAGATTCACTTTCGGAGGCCGTATCCCGTTCTACGATTATTCTTTTCTGGGTTATAACGAAAGAATCAGAGGTTATTTTAATACCGAAATGGAAGGTAATGATTCTTACCTCGGCTCTCTAGAGTTTAATTATCCTTTATTAAAGGATATGAATTTCAATCTGGATTTTATACCGGTAATTCCCAAAGAATTACTTTCATATAGAATTGCCCTTTATCTTGAATTGTTCTGCGATACCGGTACCACCTTGTTAAGAGGACAGAATTTTAGTGTAAAAGATTTGCAGACAGGATACGGCACAGGACTAACGTTCCTTATATTGCCGTATAACCTTTTAAGAATTGAATATGCTTTGAACGATTTTGGAAAAACTGAATGGATTTTAGCTCTTGGAATATCTTTCTAACATAGAATTATATTATACCCGGCCTGATAATTTTACAGGCGGGGAAGTTATTCTTCAAGGCGAAGATTTCTATCATGCGGCAAAAGTCATGCGGCACAAAGATGGCGATATGATTTTTATAACTAACGGCGAAGGAAAAATTGCAAGATGCAGAATTATTGATGCAGGTAAAGATAAATTCATACTCACTGTTGATGAACAATACGCATATACGGATAATTTAAAAAATATTATTTTTTGTATTCCCAGGTTGAAAAGCTCTGACCGTTTTGAGTTTGCGTTGGAAAAATGCGTAGAACTGGGGATTACTCATTTTATTATCTACGAAGCGGACAGAGCTGTTGCGAAAGGAAATAAATCAGACCGCTGGCAAAAAATAACTCTTGCCGCAATGAAGCAATCTTTAAGGAGCTTTCTCCCGAAAATAGAAATTACCGGGAATTTAAGCGAAATAGCCGATAGACACGGGAAGAAATTCGTATTCGAACAAAACTGCTCTGCTAATTTTAATCCGTTAAAAATAAATAAATCGGACGTATCTTATTTTATATTCGGTCCCGAAGGCGGACTGGATGAAAAAGAAATTGATTTATTTAAAAGTGAAGAAATATATAAGTTATCGGATATAAGATTAAGAAGTGAGACGGCAGTAATAGTGTGCGCATCTCGTCTATAAAAATAAAAAAGAATTGTCCGGTTTGTTTGTTACGTCTTCGCAGTTTTTAATAGATTTATTACCAGCAGAATAACGGCGACAATTAACACGATATGCAGAACTCCGCCCGCTGAAATCTTAAAGATTATTCCAAAAAGCCAAAATAAAAACATCAATAATATTACAGTCCAAAGCATATTGACTATCGATTCTTCCCAAAAAAATTTACACAAAAATAACACATTATTAATAGCTCTCGGTGCATCATGTCACATGAATACACTGCTATACTAATAGATCTAAAATAAAAAAGCCTTTAGAAAATCTCTAAAGGCTTTTTTAATTTGTTATGAATTAAGTACTAGAATGTATATCTGATACCTAACTGCATCTGCCAGCGCGAAGCCGGGTCGCTTGCATATTCCGGATTATTGTTTGTAGGAGGATAATAACTGTATACTTCTCTTCCTTGGTTCGGGCCGCTCTTTACTAATCCTTTCGGTGTTAACGGCTGAAGAGTATTGTAGCCTACTGTTTCAACCCAGCCCCATTTACTGTTGAGCAGGTTCATTAAATTAAGAATGTTAAAATTAATGGTAACTTTTTGTCCGTCAACAACCGGTATATCCTGTGATACCTGAAGATCAACATATGAATTCCACGGATCGGTTGCCGCATTTCTTTGCGAGATCTGGCCTCTGTGTGTTCTTAAATAATCGTTATTATTTATGTACTGGTTAAACTGGTCGTATGTACTTGCCGATGCCGGAACATATGCTCCGTTACTTATGCTGCCCAAAAGAATATCACTGTTGTCTTTAGGTATATACATAAGATCGTTTCTATCGAAACCGTCGCCGTTTATATCTCCGTAATATGTAAACGAATAAGGCTGTCCAGTTTGTCCGTTGTAGAATAATGAAACCGAAGTCAAAGCGTTTTTCCAGAATTCATGAGAGTAAGCCAGCGAAACAAAAATTCTGTTTTTGATTTGATAATCGGATGTTGCTAACGGCGGATTATTCGGGTTACCCGAAATAGGGCTGTATCTCATTTGTGATTGAGCTTGAGAAGAGGCAACACTGTTTACGTCTTTAGCCGTTCCGTTGGTATATCCTATACTGGTTGAAATGCCTTCGGCAACATTCCTTTGCAACTGAATAGTGAAATTATAAGAGTAACCTTTGCTTGTATTTTTAAGGTACATGATGTCGTTAAAATTACCGTTCTTATGATCTGTCCCGCCGTATAAAGGTCTGTTGTCGTTGGGGCCGTTACCTGTGAAAACCCCCGGATTGTTTATGTTGATTATATTGAGTTTGCTATAAGTCATTTCGTTGATGTTTTTCGAATACAGGAATTCTGCAGTTCCAATAAAACCGAAGGGTAATTGATGATCAACGCCTAAGTCATATCTTAATAACTGCGGGAATTTTAGGTTAGGATCCGAGAGATCAACTTCGGATTGATAGCTTCCGGTGCCGGGTCTCGGCTGATTAGCCGGATCGGCAACAAAAGGCTGATTAATATTTTTTGTATAAATTTCTGCAATCGAAGTACCGGTATTGCCGTATTGATTGGATATCCATACATACGGAGGACGTCCGGTGAAAATACCGATACCGCCTCTTACCTGGGTTGTTCTGTCTCCCTTAACATCCCAGTTGAATCCGAATCTCGGCGACCAGAGTATGTTACCGCTCGGTACTTGTGCTGTACTGTATCCGGGGTAATAATAGCTCAGCGAATCATTCTTCACTGGCTGATCGGGAAGTATGGGATCATCCATTCTTAATCCGAACGTTAGTCTTACATTAGGAGTAACGTTCCACTCATCCTGCGCGTACAATCCGTATTGTCGTACGTTGAAAGTAGCGGCTGGTTCAGGATTTCCCGTTCTTGAATAATCAACCGAATATGTTCCGACGTTATTATCTATTAAATCCTGCAGACTGTTGTAAGACCAGTAGCCTGCATATGATCTGATAAATAAATTATAAAAGGAAAAGAACTCGTTATGTGTTCCGACAGTAATTGTGTGATTACCTGTATAATAAGTAAAATTATCAGTCAATTCGAAAATATCCTGATTAAGTTTGTTTGCGGATGAATACTGGTCTGTACCCATATAATAATGACTTACATCATTAACAACTACCTGAGGTGTTAATGCTCCGTCCGGGCCTCTGTTGTCTCTTATAGTAGTATAACCCAAAGTAAATTCGTTAGACATTGTATTTCCGAACGTACTATTTAATTGCGCAACAAGGTTATTGGTCTGATCTTTCATTACATATAAATATGAATCAAAGCTGAAATTTGAGGTAGAATTACGATATCCCAGAACATCTTTCTTTGCATTGACATAATTATCATGGATGCTCAGTTTATGGTTTTCAGAAAGGTTAATGTCAACTCTTGCAAATATTTTTCCGCTGGGTTGTTTCGATGTATACGGTGTATAACTTCCAACATTCATTCCGCGACTCGCCATAACGCTTTGAATCCTCTGCGCTACCGAATCGGTTGTGCCGGTTAGCGAAAGATTCGAAAGCGGTTGATTATAACCGGTTAATTCTCCGTTAACAAAGAAAAATGCTTTGTCTTTCACAATAGGTCCGCCTAATCTTATGCCGTATTGTTCGTCTTTAAAGTCGTTAACCGGCTGATCGACTCCGCCTAATTTGTTTCCCACTAACGACTGGTTCCTGCCGTACGCATAAGCGGAACCGTGGTATTCATTTGTACCGCTTCTTGTAATCGCATTGATACCGCCTCCGGTAAATCCGCCCAGTCTAACGTCGAACGGAGCAATAACAACCTGAAATTCCTGGATTGCATCCAGCGAAATCGGGTTTGTTCCTGTCTGACCGCCGGGTGTGCCCGTACCAGCCAGTCCGAATAAATCGTTATACTGTGTACCGTCAATCTGTATGTTATTAAATCTATTATTCTGTCCGGCTGCCGAATACCCGGTACCTGAGAATAAGGGAGACATTTTAGCAAAATTAGAAAAACTTCGGGATATGGTAGGAATTTCTTCTATTTGTTTTGCTGTTACGTTTTGAACCGAACCTGTACGGTTTTCGTTTATAATTGCGGATCTCTTTGCCGATACCATTACATTCGAAAGCTCAATTGCGGTTTCGGATAATTTAATATTAAGGGAGTAGGTTTCGCCGAGTTGTAGTCTCTGTATAGTATGTTTTTGAGTTTTGTAGCCAACGAAAGAAATAGTTAATTCATAAGGTCCTCCGACTCTTAAACCGGGCAAATTATATTTTCCGTTCTCCCTGGTTGTTGTTCCGTACTGTGTTCCGGAAGGTTCATGTACTGCTAATATTGAGGCTGCTGGCAATGGATTGCCGTTCTGATCTGTAACAATTCCGTTAATGGACGCAGTAGTAGCACCCTGAGAATAAATTCTGGGCGATGCTATTAAAACTACCGCGGCAATTAAAAAGAAAAATAATCGAGTAAAATTTAATTTCATAAATTCTCCTTATTGCGTGATGATTATATAGATACTTAAAGTGTTTCAATTACGTTTTGGTATAAAACATAAAAAATAGTTTTCAAATATCTGTTCAATAGACTTTATATACAAGTGTACGGATATTGTTAACATTTTCTTAATACAAGAATCATATCTAATCAGTTAACAGTGTTAAATAATTTTAATCCAAACGGGTTAAAAACAGTTAACACCCTAAAATAAAATAAGTTACGTGATCATAAAAAAAATAAACAATATTAAGCTATCATTAATTCAGACATTTTTCTTGCCTGACAAAACACTATTTTGTATTTTAGGGCACATTTTTAGATTGCATTCTAATTAAAGTTTTTTTCATTTAGTGTGATTTATTGCAAACAAAAATCATCTTCGCGTTCATAAAGGGTAGGGGCTGTTGTCTTGATATCCTACAATTCGATTTAAAGGTAGAATCTTTAAAATCCTTCAAAAAATATTTAATCAAATGCGCAAACAAAAAAACGGAGTACATGAATTATGAGGAAAGGTTACATCTTTTTCATCCTCTTAGTTTTATTAGTTTCTTCAAATAATTTTGCACAGCACTATAATCTTACTGGTACGGTTACCAGTGTTACAACGGGTGAAAAATTAATTGGGGCTAATATTTACTTACAGGGAACAAACATTGGTGCCGCAACCGATGCCGACGGTAATTATAAAATAAATCTGCAGAAGGGACAATACACGGTAATATGCAGTTATATCGGCTTCGAAACCAAGAAAGTGGAAATTGATCTGAAAAATAATATGGAATTAAATTTTGAACTAAAAGATCATCAATTTACTCTTTCCGTAACGGTTATGGCAGACAGGGCTAAAGAACGGGAAACGCCGGTAGCTTTCAGCGACGTTAATAAAAAGGACATGGAAACAAAATTGGGTTCAAGGGATATTCCGATGATTCTGAATACTACCCCAAGCGTTTATGCAACCCAGCAAGGCGGAGGTGCGGGTGATTCCAGAATCGATATCAGAGGTTACAAACAAAATAACGTCGGAGTTATGCTTAACGGTGTTCCGATTAACGATATGAACAACGGCTGGGTATACTGGTCGAACTGGGACGGAATTGGTGATGCTACCTCATCGGTGCAGGTTCAGCGCGGATTAAGCGCAGTTAATCTTGCCGTACCGTCAATCGGCGGAACAATGAACATAATTACCGATCCCACTCAATTGAGTTTAGGTGCCAAATATAAACAAGAATACGGAGCAGGCGAATTTTGGAAATCGACATTATCGTTTAACTCGGGTTTGATCGCAAATAAATTCGCGTTCAGCGGATCAGTTGTTCGTAAAACAGGTGTCGGAGTTATCCAAAAAACATGGACTGACGCCTGGGCTTATTATTTCGGCGCAAGCTATAATATTAACTCCGATAACCGTCTGGAAATCTACGCTATCGGTGCTCCTCAGCGCCACGGTCAGAACTCTTACAAACAGAATATAGCAGCTTACGACAGCAATTATGCTAAAAGCATCCCCGGATTCGATCCGAGAGCTATACAGAAATTTCCGCAGTCACCATACGGCAGGGAATATAACGAGAATTGGAACTATGTTTCTTCTTCTTATACCGGGCAGCAGTATTGGGGCGGTTCGGTGCATAACAGATATGATCCTAATTATATAAACGAAAAAGAAAATTATTATAATAAACCTCTTGTTAATATGAACTGGTATACGCAGCTTTCTAAAAAGCTCAGTTTATATTCAACAATATACTATTCGGGCGGCAACGGAGGTGGAAGTGCTACATACGGTACGATGAAATGGCTAAACCCGCCGGGAGCCGATTTGGTGCAATTAGTACCCTCCAGGGTGGTTGACTGGAACGGCACTATCGCTAAAAACAAGACTTCAAGATTCGGTTCACTCGGAATACTTGTTAACTCCGTTAATAACCAGTGGACAGCCGGCGCTCTTTCAAAAGGGTATTATAAATTTTCCGATGAATTTAAAACCTCATTCGGCATCGACTGGAGGTTAGCGGAGATTGATCATTTCCAGGAGGTTAGGGATTTGTTGGG
The DNA here is from genome assembly GCA_963739955.1 of uncultured Bacteroidota bacterium. Lineage (GTDB taxonomy): Bacteria > Bacteroidota > Ignavibacteria > Ignavibacteriales > Ignavibacteriaceae > FEN-1297. The sequence goes on from CAVUCX010000073.1 coordinate 41,914, forward strand.
CGGATCATATTTTAATTTCAGTGGAAATTATTTCGATACTTCGCCGCAAAAAAGATTAGGAGATCAGGTCGGTTATTCTGAAACAAATAAAATAAATTGGTTCGGAGCTTATGTACAGGGTGAATACAACAAAGATTTGTTGAGCGCTTACGGCATGTATGGCTGGACTTTGGTTAATTATAAGTATACAAATAATTTTCTGCCGAATGCCGATACCAGCGGTGCATTATCAGTCTCGGCAAATAATATTACCGGCTTTCAATTAAAAGGCGGAGCCAGTTACAGATTAAGTATTGATTACGATGTATTTGCAAATGCAGGTTATGTTTCAAAAGTTCCTATTTATGATAATGTAATTGACTATAATACGAACAGCGTTGCTAAAAATCTGAAGAACGAACAATTTATCTCATTTGAAGCCAGTTTAAATTCCCGCTTTTTTAAGAGAAATTTAACTCTGAAGGTAGATTATTATTATGCTACCTGGAAAAACCAGGCTAAGACAATCGGAATAAGGAATATGGACGGATCTCAAGGCGTTGTTTTCTTATCCGGTATGAATTCCTTGCATACAGGTCTTGAATTCGAAGCCGCTTATCAATCTTCGCGCTTCTACAGATTTGACGGTGCCCTTTTCAATCGGTTACTGGAAATATACCAGCGACCCGAAAGGTTATTATCAGGATTATGCCAACGGTTCCGAAGCAGTGAGCTATAATTTTTACGTAAACGGTTTGATGGTTGGCGACGCGCCTCAAACACAATTAGCTCTTCGAGG